>NZ_JALHKQ010000009.1:0-56261 GCF_022832475.1 Bacillus sp. B19-2 | reverse complement strand
TGCATGTATTAGGCACGCCGCCAGCGTTCGTCCTGAGCCAGGATCAAACTCTCCATGAAGTTTGATAATGACTACGCACATTCGCATGTGCGATTTATTTAATGAATTAACAGGTACGTTTGTCTTGTTTAGTTTTCAAAGATCATTATTAAAGCGACTTTTATATTATATCCAATCTCGTATATTAAGTCAAGAACTTTTTTTAAGTTCTTTTTTTCTTTCGCCGCCGTTTTGCGGCAACGAATAATAATATACCACCGTATTTATGATTGTGCAATACTTTTTTGAGAAAAAATTTAATTTGTTTTAAATGGGCAGCCGCCGCTTGTTACGCGGCTGCTGCCCAAACGTCAATTAACGATGTCTCATTTGCGGGAATAGTAAAACGTCCCTGATTGAAGGAGAATTCGTCAAAAGCATAATCAGTCTGTCAATGCCGATTCCAAGACCGCCGGTAGGAGGCATTCCGTACTCCAGTGCTTCGACAAAGTCTTCATCCATCATATGCGCTTCATCGTTTCCTTCTTCACGTTCTTTTAATTGCGCTTCAAAGCGTTCTTTTTGGTCGATAGGATCATTTAATTCAGTAAATGCATTCGCGTGTTCACGGCCTACGATAAACAGCTCAAAACGGTCTGTAAATCGAGGGTCTTCAGGGTTTTTCTTAGCGAGTGGAGAAATCTCCACAGGGTGTCCGTATATAAAAGTAGGCTGAATCAACGTTTCTTCAACTTTTTGCTCGAAGAACTCATTAATGATATGTCCTACTGACATGCTTTCAGAAATTTCAATTCCGTGTTCTTTCGCGAATGCTCTTGCTTCTTCAACCGATACTTCCTTCCAGAAGTCCACACCGGTGGCTTCTTTAACAGCATCGACCATATGAAGTCTCTTCCATTCAGGCTTGAGGTCAACTTCATAATCTCCGTATTGAACGGTTGTAGTGCCAAGCACTTCTTGTGCAATATGAGCGATAAGGTTTTCCGTCAAGCTCATAATATCTTTATAGTCAGCATAAGCTTCGTAAAGTTCGATCATCGTAAATTCAGGATTGTGCCGTGTGGAAACACCTTCATTTCGGAATACACGTCCGATTTCATAGACTTTTTCCAATCCGCCGACAATCAGCCTTTTCAAATGGAGCTCGATAGCGATCCTCATGTAAAGCGGCATATCAAGCGCATTATGATGCGTAATGAACGGACGGGCAGACGCTCCGCCCGGAATCGCGTGCATCGTAGGCGTCTCAACTTCTAAGTATCCGTGGTCATCTAAGTATCTTCTCATCGATTGAATGATTTTGCTGCGCGTAATAAACGTATTTTTGCTTTCCGGATTTACGATCAAGTCCAAATAACGCTGACGGTAACGCTGTTCGATGTCTTTTAATCCGTGATATTTGTCCGGAAGCGGACGAAGTGCTTTTGTTAATAAATCAAAAGATGTAGCTTTTACAGACAATTCGCCTACATTCGTCTTAAACATAACGCCTGTAACGCCGACGATGTCCCCGAGGTCAGAGCTTTTAAACCATTCGTACTGCTCTTCACCGACACTGTCTTTTCTGACATAGATCTGAATCTGGCCCTTTAAATCCTGAATGTGCGCGAATCCCGCTTTTCCTTTTCCGCGCTTTGTCATCATCCGGCCGGCAATCGTCACTTCAATTGCTTTTTCCTCTAATTCTTCTTTTGAGAATTCATTATACGATTCAATGAGATCAGTTGATTGATGGGTGCGGTCAAAACGCTGCCCGAAAGGATCTTTCCCGTTTTCTCTCAATTGATTCATTTTATCGCGCCTGACTTGCAGCTGGTCGTTTAATTCTTCATGGTTATGCTCTTCATGACTCATCATATATCACTCCGTTACTTTTAGTCTTTCAGGAAAAAAGCAGAAAAACTGCCAGTGAAAACTGGCAGTGAGCAGAGGTCGGATTTATCCTACTTTTGCATCCTGAAGCTCTTTTGCCTCGGCTTCAATCGTAAACGCGTCTAAAAGCTGAACGAGCTCATCCCTCGTTTCGCAATGGTTGATTTCATTCCGGACCTTTGCGTTTCCTCTTATGCCTTTTAGATACCAGGCTGCGTGCTTTCTCATTTCGCGGACCGCAACATTTTCTCCTTTCAGCCCGATTAATCGGTCAAGGTGAAGTTTGCAGACAGACATTTTCTCACGCACTTTTGGCTCATCTTTCAATTCGCCTGTTTCCAAATAGTGAACCGTACGGTAAATCATCCACGGGTTACCCAGCGCTGCACGGCCGATCATGACACCGTCAACCCCTGTTTCATCAAGCATGCGTTTTGCATCTTGCGGAGTTTTGACATCACCGTTTCCGATTACCGGTATTGAAACGGACTGCTTCACTTCTTTGATAATATCCCAGTTCGCCGTTCCTTCGTACATTTGCACGCGGGTCCGTCCGTGAAGAGCGACGGCTTTTCCGCCGGCGCGCTCTACAGCTTTCGCATTCTCAACGGCAAAGATATGGTCTTCATCCCAGCCCATTCTCATTTTGACGGTCACCGGCTTGTCAACGGCCTCCACTACTGCTGAAACCATTTCATAAATTTTATTCGGATCAAGCAGCCATTTGGCTCCTGCATCACATTTTGTGATCTTTGGCACCGGACATCCCATGTTTATATCAATAATATCCGCAGTTGTGTTTTGATCAACAAACCTCGCCGCTTCGACAAGCGTTTCTTTTTCGCCGCCGAAGATCTGCAGGCTGAGCGGTTTTTCACGTTCATCGATATAAAGCATTCCCATCGTTTTTGCATTATTGTAAAGGATCGCTTTATCGCTGACCATTTCGGCGCAGACTAACCCCGCTCCGAATTCCTTAACCGTCAAGCGGAAGGCGGAGTTGCAGACACCGGCCATCGGCGCAAGCACAACCCTGTTTTTTAATTCTATATCACCGATTTTAAACATTTCTAGTCCTCCTTTCTTATTCTTCTGATGGAGATAATTCCTCCACTGTTATATTTAAAGTATTGGCTACATCCCTGAGCATGCTTTCCGACGGCAAACGATTCCCGCGTTCTACTTCACCAAGCACAGAAACGGATATACCCAATGCTTTTGCAAACCCTTCTTGAGTATAACCCTTCAGCTTTCGATATGCACGAATTCGTCTACCCCAGATTTCTGCTTCCATACTCTTACACCTTCTTGATTTTTCGCATGATTGACAGCTCCCTCAAGCTCCGGATAAATCTCCAGCAGCGGGATGAGCACAAACAAACGTTCATGCATTCTAGGATGAGGAACGATAAGTTGCTCTGTCTCAATATTTTCACGATTATACAACAAAATGTCAAGGTCTGCAGTCCTCGGCCCCCATCTGATGTCGCGTTTGCGGCCGAGTTCTTTTTCAATACGCTGAGTCAACTCAAGCAATTCAAACGGTGAAAGAGATGTTTTAACAGCTGCAGCCATGTTTAAAAATAGATCTTGTTCTGTATACCCGACAGGATCTGTTTCATAAATCGACGAGATGTCCGTCACCTGTACAGACGGATGTTGATGGAGGAGAGAGACAGCTTTTTTTAAATATTCTTCCCGCTGGCCGATATTCGAGCCGAGCGCTATATATGCCGTGTTGTTCATTGTCGTTTCCTCGTCATCTCGATGGCCACCGATTTATAGTGTCCCGGTATAGGCGGATCAGGCTTGACGACTTTGACCGTACATTCCTGAACCGCTTCAAAATGCTTCAGCACCTTTGCGGCAATCGTTTCTGCGAGGGTCTCGACAAGGTTAACCGGCTCTCCCTCCACAACCTCTTTGCACAGCTTATACAGATCTGCATAGTTAATGGTGGCATCAATACGATCCGTTTTTCCGGCTTCGCTTAAGTCTAGAAAAGCTGTCAGATCAACGCGGAATCTTTGGCCAAGTTTGTTTTCTTCTTTGAAAACACCGTGATATCCATAAAACTCCATGCCCTCTACATACACTTTATCGATGATAAACGCCTCCTTTATCAATCATGGCATCCATCATTTTTGCCATCCTGGAAATTTGCTTGACGTCATGCACCCTGACGATATCGCACCCTTTTTGAATACCGAGGCATACCGTCGCGCCCGTGCCTTCCGCCCTCTCCTCAGGCGGAAGATCCAGGACGCGGCCGATAAATTTTTTGCGTGACGTCCCCAATAAAACCGGGTATCCGAGTTCGCTGAATTTCTCAAGCTGGTTCATGACCGCCAGATTGTCATGATACGTTTTGACAAAGCCGATACCGGGATCAAGGACGATGTGATGATCTTGAACGCCTGCTGATTTTGCGATGCTCACACATTCCATCAAATCAGACAGCATGTCCGGGATCAAGTCGTTATAATTCCGTTCCTCGCGGTTATGCATCAAGACAATCGGCACATTATGAGCGGCCGCAACCCGGGCCATGTCAGGGTCTGCTTTCGCTCCCCAGACATCATTGATAATCGCTGCACCGGCATTAAGCGCTTCATCCGCCACTTTTGCTTTATAAGTGTCAACGGAAATCGGCACGTCGATTTCCTGAACAAGTTTTTCAATTACAGGTATGACCCTTGACAGCTCCTCATCGAGAGAAACCTTTTCCGCTCCCGGCCTTGTCGATTCTCCTCCGATATCAAGGATATGGGCGCCGTCTTCGATCATTTGCTTTGCATGAATGACGGCGCGGTCGATGCTGTTATATTTTCCGCCGTCTGAGAAAGAATCGGGCGTCACATTTAAAATCCCCATGATCAATGTTTTATCTTCATAAGACAATGTGTATTGCTTTGCGATCAGCTTCTTTGAACGCACCGCTGTTTGAAGCGCCATATCCTTCACCCTTTAATTGAAATATAGTCTTTTGCTGCTTTTCTATCGTTAGTGTATGCCTCTTGCAGACGTTTCGACAAATTTCCATCCTTTCCCGGAAATTCAGTGCTGCCGATTCTCCGGAATGGAACGATTTCCTGTACGGAATTGGTCATCCATGCTTCGTCCGCAAAGAGAAGCTCCTTTAAAGGGTATACTCCCTGCATGACTTCGATTCCCATATCTTCAAGGCGCTCGATGACATAACGCCGGGTGACGCCGCCTAATATGCCGGTATCAAGAGAAGGTGTATATACACAACCGTCTTTTTGCCAAAAAATGTTGGAAATGATCCCTTCGGCTACAGCTCCGCCTTCGGTAAGAAAAATCCCTTCTTTGGCAGGGTCGGGTCCGAGCTCCCTTTTTCCGAACAAATTATTTAAAAAGTGATGTGATTTCAAGCGGAACGGACCTTCTGGCGTATTGCGGCGGACCTGTAAGATGACGCCTTCCTTTTCAACCGGAACCGATGCAGGATGAAAAGGATTCATCATCACCATAACACCGGGTTTTTTGTATGAATCAGGAAAAAGGCCTGAGCCGCCGGGACCGGCAGATATATTTAACCGGACCTTGGCATCCAGATTCGGGGGCTGATTCAACTGAAGCAGCCTGTCAAGAATGGCAAGCACTTCGCTTTTTGTCAGCTCCAGCTCAATTCTCAGCTGTTCCAAAGCGTTGTTCAGTCTGTCCATATGACGGTCTAAAAGGAAGGGCTCCCCTTCATAAAGGCGGAACGTTTCAAATACCCCGATTCCGTATAAAAAACCATGGTCAAAAGGAGAAAGTCTTGCTTCCTCCTCCTTCACATATTGACCGTTCATGTAAATGATCATGTGTTCACTTTCTTTCGGTAAGTCTCAATAAAATTCTTCAGCATTTCTTTTCCGGAGGCAGTCATAATCGACTCCGGATGGAACTGAACGCCTTCAATGGGCAGTTCTTTATGCCTGATGGCCATAATCTCCCCTTCTTCCGTCCAAGCCGATGTCACAAAACAACCGGGCAGCGTATCCGGTTTTACGATCAACGAATGATACCTCGTGGCCGTGAGCGGATGTTCCAAGTCTTTAAAGACCGTCAACCCGTCGTGCAAAATCTCGGAAGTTTTCCCATGCATTAACCGTTCCGCCCTGACAACATCGCCGCCGAAAACCTGGGCGATCGACTGATGTCCGAGACAGACTCCGAAAATCGGTATCTTCCCGGCAAAATGGCGGATCGCTTCAAGGCTGATCCCGGCCTCATCCGGACTGCAAGGACCGGGAGATATCATCAAAAAGTCAGGCGACATATCCTCTATTTCCTGAAGCGTGATCTCATCGTTCCGCTTGACGACTAACTCCTCGCCAAGCTCGCCTAAATACTGAACCAAATTGTACGTAAATGAATCGTAATTGTCGATCATTAGAATCATATCTCAGCTCTCCTCTGCTCTTTTTTCTCTTCTTCACTCAACTGCAGCGCCTTTTTCATCGCCAGGGCCTTTTTAATTGACTCTTTATATTCATGCTTAGGGTTGGAATCGATGACGATTCCAGCTCCGGACTGCATGAACGCCTGGCCCGCTTTCACATAAATCGTTCGGATAACGATATTAAAGTGCATATCCTGATTATATCCGAACCATCCTATAGAACCAGTATAAAGCCCCCGTCTCGTCGGCTCAAGCTCCTCTATAATTTCCATCGTTCTGACTTTCGGCGCTCCTGTAATCGTACCGCCGGGAAACACGGCATGGATGACATCCACGGCATCGCATTCGTCCCTTAGTTCACCGCACACGTTAGAGACGATATGCATAACGTGGGAATACTTCTCAATCAGCATGAATTCATCGACCCTGACCGAACCGTACTTGGAGACCCTGCCGAGGTCATTACGCTCTAAATCAACGAGCATTACATGTTCGGCGCGCTCTTTTTCATTCATGATCAGTTCGTTCGCGAGCGCTTCATCCTCCGCTTCATTCGCCCCGCGGGATCTCGTCCCGGCAATCGGTCTTGTTTCAAGCCTGGTGCCCTTTTTCTTAATGAGCAGTTCGGGCGACCCGCAGATGATTTGAAAATCCGGGGTTTCCAAGTAGGACATGTACGGAGAAGGATTGATTTCTCTTAACATCTTATACACCTCATAAGGAGGCGCAGACAGGCGCTCCGACTGGCGAACAGAAAGGTTCACCTGAAATACGTCGCCGCTTGCAATGTATTGCTTCACTTTCTCAACGGCCTGTGAAAATCCGGCTTCTGTAAATGAGGCCGCGAATGACAGGCTTTTATTATCATTTGGTTGATGACCGCCAGCGGTCTTCGGATGTTCCGCCTTCCATATTTGCTCAAGCCTGTCCAATTTCTCTTCCGCAGCGGCCGGCGTTTCTTCATCGGTGTGGGTAATCACCCAAAGCTGCTGCTGCTTATGGTCATAGACGGCTATATCATCAAATACGAGAAAGAATAAATCCGGCGTTTGCAGATCATCGATAGACAGGATTTTGAATTTCTCAATATATCGGGCATAGTCATAGCTTAGAAAACCGACAGCCCCGCCCTGAAAGTCGGGAAAATCTGCAACCGTCTCCGTTTTCAGCGTTTCAAACCACTGAGAAAACTGCAGAAACGGATCCCCCTCTTTGAATATGATGTCCCCTTTGTATTGAATCGTCGTGATGCCGTCTTTCCCTTTTGCTATTGCGACAGGGTCGAGCCCGGCTATGCTGTATTCTCCGCCTCTCGCGCTTTCGAGCAGAACGCGGTATTGCTTTCCTTTCGACAGGCTTTCAAATTGCTCTAAAAACCTTTGATTGGAAAATGGGAACGCTCTGGCTACAGGCCTTCGTTGTCTCATCATATCATTCCTCTGCCGTTAGTCTAATGTCCTTATTGTAATGCATATCTTTTTTCTAGGAAAAGAGAATTTCATTTCCAATATAGAAAAAAGTCCTTGAGCATGTTCACTCAAGGACACCGAGCTTTTAAAATGGCCTCGCCCGTGAATAACAAAAGGCCGCCGACATCGTCGGCAGCCTCCCGTTTCAGCTGGAGCCTATTCAAATTGATAAAGAGGCGTGCTTAAGTATCTCTCTCCGTTACTAGGAAGCACAGCGAGAACTTTTTTGCCTTTCCCAAGCTTTTTAGCGACTTGAAGAGCAGCATAAATCGCCGCGCCCGAAGAAATTCCTCCGAGAATACCTTCTTCTCTCGCCGCTTTACGGGCAAATTCAAAGGCTTCTTCGTTTTTCACTGTGATGATTTCATCGTAAATTTCCGTATTCAAGATTTCCGGAACGAATCCCGCTCCGATTCCCTGAATTTTGTGCGGACCTGGTTTTCCACCGGAAAGAACAGGAGAATCAGTCGGTTCCACCGCGAAAATCTTGATGGACGGATTTTTTTCTTTCAGGACTTCTCCGGCACCTGTTATCGTTCCGCCGGTTCCGATACCTGCAATGAATGCATCTAAACCGTCTCCGAATTGTTCGGCGATTTCTTTTCCCGTCGTGCGGCGGTGAACTTCTGCGTTCGCAGGATTGTTAAATTGCTGAGGCATAAAATAGCCGTGTTCCTCAGCCAGTTCTTCCGCTTTTTTAATCGCGCCTTTCATTCCTTCTGCACCCGGAGTCAGCACAAGCTCAGCTCCATATGCACGCAGAAGGTTGCGGCGCTCAGAACTCATTGTATCAGGCATAACAAGAATCGCTTTGATGCCCTTCGCTGCAGCGACCATGGCAAGTCCGATTCCCGTATTTCCGCTGGTCGGTTCAATCAGTGTATCTCCTTCTTTCAGAAGGCCTTTCTCTTCAGCGTCTTCTATCATGGCAAGCGCAATCCGGTCTTTTACGCTGCTTCCAGGGTTCATATACTCCAGTTTCACATATACTTCAGCACTGTCTTCATCAACTAGTCGATTTAATTTAACGACAGGTGTATTTCCGATTAAGTCATAAACAGAGTTTGCAACGCGAACCATTTGAACACCTCAATTTCCGAGTAATTTTATTGGGATTATATCTAATTTATCAATATCAAAATATTTTGTCAATCTTTATTTTTTATCGTCATAAAACCAAGATACTTTCGCATCTTTCCAAAGCGTCTTCACCGAAGCTTTGTCGCCTAATTGATCCATCGCGATCTGTCTTCTGATTTGATCTTTCACTTCGCTGTAAGTGAAAGCTTGCCCCGGGAGCTTCTCTTTGAGCTGGATGATTGCATAGCCCTGGCTCGTTTTTATCGGTTCATCCACCCATTGATTTTCCTTTAGCTGCTGAGCTTTCTCTAAATATTCGGCCGGAATGTTTTCGTGCTGATCATTGACGAACCCGAGGTCGCCGCCGTAAGGAGCCGTGTACCGGTCAGTCGAGTGTTCAGCCGCGGCCGCTTCAAAGCTGGATCCTTCTTTCAGCTCTTTAAGAACTTGTTCTGCTTCGTCTTTATCTTTGACAACGATATGCTTGAGGCGATAAGAATCATCGAATTTATATAAGTCCTTATTTTTGTTATAGAATGACTTTAATTCGCTGTCAGAAATCACAATATCTTTTGTCAGAAGCTCTTCAAGAAGAATATTATGCTTAATCTGCTCTTTCCATTCTTTTTCTGTCGTGCCTTCGTCTTCGTAGAAGGAATTGTATACAGCTTTAATCAGCAGAAATTCTCTTTCAATGTCTTCATCAGACACTTTGATCTTATTTTTTTCGGCCATTTGGGTGACAACGCGGTCGTTGATCATATCTTCAAGCGTTGATTTTCCGTAGCGCTCTTCCATTTCGCTCAGCCATTCTTCACGAGTGATGCCGTTTTTTCCGATATGTGCAATGACTTCTTGAGCGGACGGTGAAGAAGCTGTCTGCGATTTCGTCAAAACATACGCGATCACGATACAATTGACAAAAATCGCACCTAAAATAATCGGCCAAAGTGTTCTTGATTTCAATATGGTGTCTCCCCTTTCCCCATTGTAAAAGACCCGCTATTGCATAGCGGGCTTATATTTCATCTCGAATCGCTTCTAGCTCTTCCTTTGTAAACAGATACGTTTCATTGCAAAAATGGCATTGAGCCTCAGCATGGCCATCTTCATCAATCATCTGTTGAATTTCATCTTTGCCAAGACCGATGATGCCTCTTGCGAAACGCTCTTTTGAACAATTGCATGCAAACCGGACAGGAACGGTTTCCAGTACTTCCGGTTTTTCTCCTAATACCGCAGCCAGCACTTCCTCAGGTGTCAGACCTTTCTGTATCAGCTTTGAAATGGGCTCCACTTGAGAAAGGTTTGTTTCAAGCTTCGTGATGGTTTCATCGTCCGTGCCCGGCAGCAACTGAAGGATAAATCCGCCTGCAGCTAAAATCGTATTGTCGGGATTGACGAGCACCCCTACACCCACCGAAGAAGGAACCTGTTCAGAAGATACAAGATAATATGTAAAATCCTCGCCGATTTCTCCGGAAACGATCTCAACCTGGCCTGTAAATAAATCGCGGAGACCGAGATCTTTTACTACGCTTAGTGTGCCGGACGTACCGACGGCTCTTCTGACGTCCAGTTTGCCGTGTTCATTTAAGTCGAAATGAACGTGCGGATTGGACACGTAGCCCCTGACATCTCCTTTTGCATTTCCGTCAGCAACAATCGCGCCGATCGGTCCGCCTCCTTCAATCTTGACGGTAAGCTTGTCTTCGCCTTTCAGCATGGCACCGAGCATGACAGCCGCCGTCATCGTTCTTCCTAAAGCGGCGGAAGCGGTAGGCCATGTGTTATGCCTTCTTTGGGCTTCATGAATCGTTTCTGTTGTATTCGCTGCATATGCTCTCACTTTGCCGTCATATGCGATGGCTTTCACTAAATAATCCATACCTCATCCTCCTATACACTTTCAACACGATTCCGTTCATAAATAAGCTCTAGTCCCTTCAACGTAAGGAACGGGTCAACGATATCGATGCAGTCCGATTCGTCTGCTATCAATGAAGCAAGACCGCCCGTCGCAATGACTTTCGGATTTTTCTTGGACTGCCACTTCATCCGTTTGACAATGCCTTCAACCTGTCCGACATAACCGTAAAGGATTCCGGACTGCATCGCGCTGACCGTACTTTTGCCGACAATATGATCTGGCCGTGCAATTTCAATTCTGGGAAGCTTGGCAGCTCTCGAATAAAGCGCTTCAGTTGAAATCGTGATGCCCGGCGCGATCGCACCGCCCATGTACTCCTTGCGCTCGTTAATATAACAGTACGTTGTAGCGGTTCCAAAATCAACGACAATCAGGGGGCTTCCATAGAGATGAATAGCCGCCACTGCATTTACAATGCGGTCTGCTCCGACTTCTTTCGGATTATCGTATTTTATGTTTAATCCTGTTTTCATTCCCGGACCGACAATCTGAGGCTCGATCTGAAAATATTTAATACACATTCTTTCGAGGGAGAACATGATCGGAGGTACAACTGATGAAATAATAATTCCTTCGATCTGGTCAAACATCAGTCCGACATAATCAAATAAAGAACGAAGAAGCATGCCGAATTCATCTTCCGTTTTATGACGGCTTGTCTCAATCCGCCAATGATATTCGAGCTCTCCCTCGTGGTAGATGCCGAGGACGGTGTTTGTATTTCCCACATCTATAACAAGCAACATTCTGATCACCACTTTTGACTAGTTTCTCTTACTTGGGCATAAAACATTCTACCATCATACAATACACGATGCCGATTCTGTTTGTAAACGAATCAAATCGTAGTGAACAAAGATTTTCCAAAGAGGTTTTTCAACCATAAAAAAGAAAACTGCCAAAAGCAGCGCTTGGCAGTTTTCTTGAAGAGACGGAATAGAGTCGTTACTCTTTTTCATCCTCGTTTTTCTCTTCGTCATCTCGTTTATTGATGTTAACTTTCACATCGTCTGTCTTTTCCTGATCATCAGAATATGTGCGATCAGGAAGTCTTCCGTGCTCAGACAAATGTTTGATTTGCTCAGCGTCGAGCGTTTCAACTTCCAGCAACGTTTGAGCGATCAGCTCAAGTTTGTCGCGATTTTCAGTAAGGATTGTTTTTGCACGTTCATAACATTCCTTAATGAAGCGCTGAATTTCTTTATCGATTTCATACGCAATCGCGTCGCTGTAGTTCTGGTCATTGTTGAAATCGCGTCCTAAGAACACTTGCCCGCCTTGCGATTGTCCGAATTGAAGAGGACCGAGCTTTTCAGACATACCGAATTCGGTTACCATTCGTCTGGCAATGCCTGTAGCGCGCTGGAAGTCGTTATGGGCACCCGTGCTGACCTCACCGAAGATGATTTCTTCAGCTACACGGCCTCCAAGCAAGCCGACGATCTTATCAAGAAGTTCGGGTTTGGTTTGGAAATAACGGTCTTCCTTAGGAAGCATGACGGCATATCCGCCCGCTTGGCCGCGCGGTACGATCGTTACTTTATGCACCATATCCGCTTCATCCAAGACAAGTCCAATTACGGTGTGTCCCGCCTCGTGATAAGCCACGATATTGCGTTCTTTTTTCGAAATTACCCTGCTTTTCTTTGCAGGTCCGGCGATGACGCGGTCTGTCGCTTCATCGATGTCTCGCATATCGATCTTTTTCTTATCTTGACGCGCCGCTACGAGAGCCGCTTCATTTAGAAGGTTTTCAAGATCCGCACCTGAGAAACCAGGCGTCCGCATCGCGATCGCTTTTAAGTTTACGGATTCATCAAGCGGCTTGTTTCTTGCGTGTACTTGAAGTACAGCTTCACGACCTTTGACATCTGGGCGGTCAACTGTAATTTGACGGTCAAAACGTCCCGGACGCAGCAATGCAGGGTCTAAAATATCGGCGCGGTTTGTCGCAGCGATAATGATGATTCCTTCATTGGCGCTGAATCCGTCCATTTCAACAAGAAGCTGGTTGAGCGTCTGTTCACGTTCATCGTGCCCTCCGCCAAGGCCTGCTCCCCGCTGGCGTCCGACAGCATCAATTTCATCGATGAAAATCAGACAAGGCGCATTTTTCTTGGCGTTTTCGAACAAGTCGCGAACACGTGATGCACCAACCCCGACGAACATTTCAACGAAGTCAGATCCGCTGATGCTGAAGAAAGGCACCCCTGCTTCACCGGCACAAGCTTTCGCCAGCAATGTTTTACCGGTACCCGGAGGTCCGACCAAAAGCACGCCTTTCGGAATCCTTGCTCCGAGTTCGGCGAATTTGCGGGGATCCTTGAGGAAATCAACGACTTCCACAAGCTCTTGCTTTTCTTCATCCGCTCCTGCCACATCTTTGAATTTGACGCGTTTCTTTTCTTCTGTATAGAGCTTCGCCTTGCTTTTTCCAAAGTTCATAACACGGCTTCCGCCGCCTTGAGCCTGATTAAGCAGGAAGAAGAAAAGAATGAAGATAATAACAAAAGGGATGATGGTGGTAAAGAACGTCATCCATCCATTTGCTTCCTGTGCAGGTTCTACTTGTATCTTCGTTTTTTTCACTTGATCAATGATTTGATCTGCCCCTTTTCCTTCAGGAACATGGGTCAGGAAATATTGATCTTTCTCATAGGTCGTCAGCTGCCCCCGAACCTCGTACACACCCCTGACAGGCTGGATGGAGACATTTTCAACCTTCCCGTTATCTAGGTTTGAAACAAAGTCACTATACGTCATATTTTCTGTTTTCGGATTTGCGGTTTGGAAGTAGCTCACAACTCCGATCACAACTAATAAAATAAGTAAATAAAAAATGGTATTACGGAAGACCCGATTCATTCCTTACCTCCTCCCACAGTAAGCACAACTATGTTCAATAGTATCATAGAAAATCGTTCCAATACAACAGATATCCCTTTCGCTAACAAGCCCGAATCAGCTCTCATAAACCGCAGGTTTCAGCACTCCGATGTACGGAAGGTTACGATAGCGTTCAGCATAATCGAGACCGTATCCGACAACGAAAGCATCGGGAACTTCAAAGCCGACGTAATCCGCTTTGATATCCGCTTTTCGTCCGCTTGGTTTATCAAGAAGGGTTACAATCTTAATCGATTTAGCTTTGCGGTATCGGAAAAGCTCTACAAGATAACTCAAGGTCAGCCCACTGTCGATGATATCCTCAATAATTAAGATGTCACGGCCCTCTACAGATGTGTCCAAATCCTTAATGATTTTTACCTCTCCGGAAGAAACCGTTGAACTGCCGTAGCTTGATACATCCATGAAATCCATTTCCAAATATGTATCAATATGCTTCAAAAGATCAGCCATAAACGGCATGGCTCCCTTTAACACACCGATTGCCAGCGGAAACTTGCCGCTGTACTCTTCTGTCAGAGTCGCGCCCAGCTCCTTGACTTTCTTTTGGATCTCTTCTTCTGAGATCAAGATATTTTCAATATCATGTTTCATTCTTTGCTAGCCCCCTACACTTTTCATGCTGTCTATATTGTAATACAATGCGATCATTGTTTGTAACATCAAGTTCCTCAAAAATGGTTTTTTTCAGACCAGGTATCCAAATAATGTTTCCAACCGCGTCTGTTACAATGGGCCAGCTGTCTCTTTTCGCAAGAGGCACTTTTTCATCAATAAATATATCTTTAACCTTTTTTGAGCCGTTCATCCCTTTAAGTTTGACTCGGTCTCCATTTTGCCTTGTCCGTACATAAAGGGGAAATTGAACCTGCTTGGGACTTGTTGCAAAAACATCGTTTCCTTGCAGCTTCCGGGTTGAACCGGGTCCGCTCACATGAAGGGAGGAGCCGTCGGGAAGCATCAGTTCTTCTTCGTCTGCCCCGCTTATTTCATAATGATAGGAAACATTTTCACATTGTAAACGCTGAAATGTAAACAAACATGTATGATAAGATTTTGCAACTTTTAACCCATTCGGAAAATCAAGGGAACCGGATGGTCCACCTTGTGAAATCCAATCCAGAAACACTTGAATAAGATGGGCTGAAAACGCTGATGGAACGTTTTCATAAAGATAGTTTAATATTAGATGAACTCCCCTTCTTTGTAAAGGCATAGGGAGTGCAAGAAGCCGATCGATGCTGATTTCGACACCGGAACTTGACTTGCTTGTGATTACTGTATTCATTTTATCTTTCGTTAATGCCTGTAAGTATAATTCGTCTTCTGTCAGGAATTCACTGACGGATTGAAACCTTTTATGGACATCTTCCGACTCTTTCTTCAGAAAAGGGAGAACATGGTGCCTGAACCGGTTCCTGGTGTAATCATCCTCACTGTTGCTCGGATCGGTTCTATACGGTATTCGATTCTCTTTGCAGTAAGCCAAAAGATCATCCTTTGACAGCCTTAGAAACGGCCTGAGCAGCCAGCCGCTGTCAAAACGGCGCTTTGGCTGAATTCCCGCAAGCCCGAGCCCGACAGTGCCTTTTGCCATCTTCATCAGCATCGTTTCCACCTGATCATCTCCGTGATGAGCCAGAACCAGATATTCAGCCCGACGCCTTTTCATTAACTCTTGAAAAAACGCATACCGGCATTCTCTCGCAGCAGCCTGTTTATTCAGATTGTTTTCCGCGGCAAATGTCAGGACATCGATTTGCACCGCCTCGCATTGTATGCCTTCCGCCTCGCAGTAGTCCTGAACGAACCGCATATCCTGCTCAGACTCTTCGCCTCTGAACATATGATCGACGTGTGCGGCAATCAGCGTCGCCGAGGCAGGAACCGTACGGTGCAGAGCATGCAGCAGCGCCATCGAATCAGGCCCGCCGGAGACACCTGCAACCAGTGTCGATCCATCAAATGACAGTTCGTATTTTTTCATGAAATCTTCAATACTTTTCACAATGTCCTCCCACTAAGAGCAGGGTGTATTTCAAAAGATATAAATATCCTAACACTTTCAATCGGTCCCTGCAAAGAAGAGCTATCCGCCGGCAAAGCAGAGCTAAATAAAAAAGAGAACGATATACGCAAAGTAAAGGGCAAGAACGCTTACGACGATTAGCAGCGTTTCAAAAACACCGCCGGATTTAGAACTGTTTCTTTGCTTTCTACGCCCGCTCCTTAACCTTTGCTGCTGAGGCGTCCCCCGCTTATGCCGCGGGCCTTGAGACGGGGCGGATGCCGATGAAGAACGGGCGGTTCTCGACTGGCGGCTGCTTTGCATTCGGGCAGGCCGGCCGATTTCCAGGAGGTCTCCCTTCATTTCATCAGCTGTTCGATAGCTTCCTTTTAAAGCAGAAGCAAGAACCGGCTTATACCGCTTTAAAAACGGCTGTCCGTCGATGACTGACATAAGCTGTTCCTGAGGTCTTGCTGTCTTTTTAAATTCTTTTTTCACCGCACAGTTCACCATAATCATGGCGACTGAAAACAGATCATACGACGGCTCAGCCTTACGGGTTCCGAATTCCCAATAGCCTCTGTCAAAAAACTCAGTATATTCCTTGATTGCCCGGCCTTCTTTTGTCGTCCCGCCCACATCAATGCAGCGGATTTGCGGCGGCGGGCCCGTCACGATTAAATTCTCGGGCTTTAAATCCCCAAACACCCATCCTTCGCGATGAATGGCCGACAGACTTGAGAGAAGCTGGCTGATCAGCACCGGAATCCATTCCTCGCCTTTTTCGTTTACATATCTTAGAAGAAGCGGACCTTCAATATATTCCATCACATAAAATGAGAGTTTTTTGCCCGTGCCCGCAACAACCATGTCATCCACATCAAAAAAAGAAGGCCCCATTGCTTTTGCCTGGGCCTTTGAGAAAGATTTCAGAACATTCACTTCCGAGGTAATGGACAGGCTGTCATCGCTCACTTTTAATGCAACGCGGCCCTTTCCTGAATCGGCCAGATACACAACGCCATTCGCCCCTTTTCCAAGATGTCTGATGATCTTGTAGGAATGATTGTTCCACTTTCCAACAACGGCTGCACCCGGCTTTAGACTAGCCGCCAAACTCGTCGAAGCGTTTTTCATTGTCTTCTAACATTCTCCTTCTTGAGCCGATTTTGTTAAAATGCTGAATCGCCTCTCGTATTGCGGGTCCTGTCGGCGTAATGCCGCCGGCTGAAAGCTTGGAAAATATCGAAGAAAGAGATTCAAACTTCGGGGTCCAATCAAGCACAAGCTCGACCTCTTGTTTTTTCCCGGGAAATATAAGCATCGCAAATTCGTTTTCGCCGATTCTTGAATTGAGACTGATGGAAAGGTCTATCAATGCTTCTTTAACGGTCGGCAGCTTCGGATTCATGCTCGCGCTTGTATCGACAAGAACCAATACATGAAGATGTACGGTCTCGCCGAGCTCGTCTACGACTTCCATGACTTCACCGCGTTTATCAGGAGGCAGTTCATCCATTTCGGTATGCTTGCCGAGAATTTGTTTGAGCTCACTATTAACAACGCCTTGAAGGGTTTGCGTCATCGCCTTTTTTGTCACCATTTGAACGGTCTGCGACAGCTGCGACGCGTAAACAACCTGGTGAACTCCCCCGCCTGCGAGAGCGATCCCTTCAACTTCTTTCATCGCTTCCTGATCCATTTCATGCTCGTCCATAATCCCAATCACATTCACGGTAATCCCCTGCTCCTTCGCAAAGGCGGCCATGGCCTGCGGGTCTTCGCCGCGGTTTGAACAGCCGTCCGTCAAAAGCAGGATTTGATTCAAGTGCCCCTTTTTCATCGTTTTTATTCCTCCTGGACAAAGATATCTTGATTTAGTTCCATCATCGCCAGAAGAAATTTGATTTATACGAAAGCTAAGAAATCTCTTGATTCTTTTGGAAAAAAGACGGCGCCGGAATGGAGGCCCACTTTGGCGTATTATGATCCAGCTTGATAACAATCACCGTCATATCGTCCTCAATCAGACCCGACCTTGTCCGAATCACTTCTTCCATGATCAAGTCGGCGATTTCCTGCGGCTCCTCGGTTTTCAGAGATTTCAATTTCCGCTTCATCCACAGATCATGATTTTCAACATGTCTAGGCCCTTCAAAGATTCCGTCGCTCATCATGATCAAAAGGTCTCCCGCTTTTAATTGCTCGCTGACTACATCAACATCGAATTCTGTAATGATGCCGATCGGCAGATTGCTGGCCTGCACTTTGATAATCTGATCGCCTCTTTTAATAAAGCTCGGGGTAGAGCCGATTTTCAAAAACTTGCAGCTCGCATCCTGAAGATCGATGACCGATAAATCCAATGTCGAATATATTTCATCTGTCGTCCTTAATGAAAGAATGCTGTTGATCGTTTTAATCGCCACTTTTTCGTCGATGCCCGACTGAAGAATCTTTTCCAGCAGCTTGATCGTCTCATTGCTTTCAAAATGGGCCCTTGCGCCATTTCCCATACCATCGCTGATGGCGGCCGCATATTTGCCGGTGCCGAGCTCCATCATATTGTAGCTGTCGCCGGAGACAAGCCCTCCTCCTTTTGCTGCATGCGCGGCTCCCGTCACCACCCTGTATGACTTCGCCGAACCGAAAGCAACATGACAATATCCATTCGGATGGCCGGCACACTGTTCCGCTTTGACGATAATTTGTTCTTCCAAAATATCGGACAGCATCGGAGCGATGATTTTTTCACACTCCCCGTGGCCGTTGCAATACGGGATACTCATTTCGATATCGATGTTGCCCTGCTCAAGACTGTAAATTTCGACTTGTTGAATTTCAATGCCGAAATGCTGCAGCGCATCCCGAATTTGTTCTTCTTGAATAAAATGCTGCTCCCTCTCCCTTTTTATTTCCCGAGAAAAGTCCGCCATAACCTGAGAAACTCCGAGCAGCTGCTCTGCGACGAGACGCCTGCTGTCATGCACCTTTTGTTTTAATGTCTGATTTGCCCTAAAATGAGACAGCTCGTCTTCCATCAGCGCTTCTACTTGCTTTGATTTGGAGCAGTGCTGATGAAACTCCTTTTTCAGCTTGCGGTTTTTAAAATATTGCTTTTCTTCTGTTTCCTGCATAACTCGTTTCATCAAGTCATATGTTTTATCAAAGTTCTGAACCCAGCACTTGTTTTTCTTATAACAGGACTGGCAGGAGTGTTCTGTCACCGTGCTCAAAAACAAATCGATCTCTTTTTCTTTTCCTTCATCATCTGGAATCGAATGATAAAAGGTAGCGAAGCTTTCGGATAATGCGTGAAAAACACTCGAAAACTGATCGACCTTCTGCGCGGTGACATCGCGGATTTTTCTTGCATACTGCTGCTGTTCCTGAGCGTGTTCAGTCGTTCCCGGTATATACTTAGCCACTTTTTTCGTAATCGACTGAGGGGTTAAAAGGAACAGGCCGATTGCAATCAGTGATTCATAAAGTGTCGGCACAAGTTCAGCTGAACCTTCTCCGTACAGAGAAATCAATAGAGATCCGATCAATAAGCCGACCGCTGCACCGAACTTTTTTCCTTCTTTTAACAAACCGCCGAGAAGACCTGAAAAAGCCAGCAGGCTCATCTGATATAAATTGCCGATATTTGAGAGGCTGAGGATCAGCCCGGTCACAACTCCGACTGTACAGCCGATGCTCGCGCCCCCGATGAACGCGAAAGCGAGCACGACATAACGGGCCAATATCAGTTCAGCCTGCATGCCTTGAAAAGAAACGCCTGTCAAACCTGTGAGAACAGAAGCGATTAAAATCATAAAACAAATGATCTCTTCGATTTTCAGCGACTGTTTCGCCCGCTTTGAGGTGACAATCGGCAGGCTTTGCAAAAAAATCAGTGTGAGGATAAACGATAACCCGGCTTCAACAAAAGCCATAATATAGTGATAACCCGAAACCGTTCCGTATTCGGCATATACGAATCCGCATCTTGTCACAGCCATCGCCAAAAAGACAACGACAGGCAGCGTTCTGACGCGGTCTTTTATAATAAGAGACGTCATTTTGGAACATATCGCAAATGCAACCAGAGCCGCAAGCACGAACAGCGAATGCTGAGGCGATATGCTCAGAGCCCCGGCAAGAAGCGCCAGGCACGCAAGAAAAGCTTTATCTTTTTTAATTAAAAGCATCGCTCCGAAAAATGGAAGAGCAAAGGGAATGACCTCTGACAGAATGAAGGCTCGTCCCAATAAAAAACCGATGATCATATAGATCAGCCCTTTATAAAAAAAGAGGGAATATAAATGCTGCATCACAAGCTTCGTCGTGCTGCCAAACCATGAATACAATTTTTGAACAGCAGGTCCAGCTATTGGGCTGTTCACTCTTCTTTCCGCTTTTTCCATGCTCTCATCTCCCACTCGTTTATTCGTTGCTTGCCATTATAGCGAAAGATGAAATAGGATTTTGTCAAAAGAAGGTAATGAATTCAAAGAACTGTTCGACGCTTTTTGTAGCATGCTTCAATCACTCTTGATAAGTCGAGTCCATTCCCGTTATTTTGCGTATTTTTATGCAGCAAAAAAACCGGCTTCAGAAGAAGCCGGTTTCCGGAATGACCCGTACGGGATTCGAACCCGTGTTACCGCCGTGAAAGGGCGGTGTCTTAACCACTTGACCAACGGGCCTTCATATAAGTAGCGGCGGAGGGGATCGAACCCCCGACCTCACGGGTATGAACCGTACGCTCTAGCCAGCTGAGCTACACCGCCATGTTGTTGATTTCTTTTAACGCACAAGTTCTATAATACAAAGGATTGTCCTATCCGTCAATAGAAATTTTAATAAAAATTTTATGAGAGAAAATAAAAAGGCATCCGTTGGGATAAGACGAATGCCTTTCGTATATATAGAAAGCAGCAAGTTAACCTCTTCTTGCTCCGCGCCCTCCACGTTTTGATTCCGTGTTGCGTTTTAGAGACGATAAGCGATCTTCACTGTCTTTTAAAAACTTATTCATTTTCTGTTCAAACGTTTCTTTAGAGCGGAAATCATTTTTAGGTCTCGCAGGTCTTGATGATTGAGGACGGTCTACAGCCTTTTTGATCGACAAGCCGATTTTCCCATCTTTCTCAACATTGATGACTTTAACTTCTACTTGATCACCAACCTTCAGATGATCATTAATGTCCTTCACGTAGTTATCGGCTACTTCGCTAATATGAACAAGACCTGTTGATCCTCCAGGCAGTTCAACAAACGCTCCGAAATTTGTAATACCTGTTACTTTCCCTTGCAACTTGCTGCCAACTTCAATCGACATAAAAAAAGTGCTCCTCCTTAGACTTAAAAAAGATCATTTGTTTAATTATACATAAAGAAAAAATTAAGTGTCAACAAGGCTACTTGCTCTTATCTTCAAACTTGAAGATGATTTCGCCATCTTTTGAGAGGTAATAATCCTTTCTGGCAAGCTCTGCAACGTAGTCCTCATCCTTTAATTTCACGATCTCATCTTTCAAATCCGATTTTTTTGCTTCCAGTTGTTCCAATTGTTTCAAAAGCTCTGCTTTCTTCTCTTGCTTCGCGCTGATATCCGAAGTCTGCGACCAAAGCGAACTGACAATCACAATCGCCGACAGCAGCACAACGGCGCCGAAAACAATCAACCGTCTGTATAGACCGCGTCTTTTTCTTATCAGCTGCTGCTGTTTTCGCTCCATCTGCTCTTTGTATTCGTTCTGTATTTGCGATATGTTGCGTCTCGTGGGATCATTCATTCCAGACGGCCTCCCTTCATTTTTTTAAAAGTTTTGCCTTAATGGTTATGAATAGTTTCTTCCCCTTTTCGAAAAATCCTGCTCCTTTTTGCAAAAAGCGTCTCAACAATCCCCGAACCGGGGCGGGAAGAAGCCTGCAGCATTGATATAGTATAAAATAAATCGGATATCCTGCAAATTTTAATATCTTATATAAACATACCGCAAAAAAACGAAAAAGAACATAGATATTTCTCATTGTAAAGAGAATGATGGCTAAAATAGCTTGAAACGTCCATACAACAGGCCGAAACACCATCATCCGCATCATCTTTGAGACCAGCCTGGAGATGAATATAAAAAAGGAAATCATCCATTCCAAAAGCTTGATATAGATCTGCTTAAAAAGGCTTTGATAAGCGGCAAATCCAAGCATGACCGCCAGAAAGATATAAATTCGGAATTCCCCTTCATTCACGCTCAGCAAAACATAGAAAAAAAGGAGACCTTGTACCACCCAAAACAAAAAGTCATGGAGAAACAACAGCCACCTTGCTGTTTTCGAGCGAACGACAAAACGGGTGTAGGTGTCAAGGGAAGCGCCAAGCCATGCCCCCATTCCGGCCATGGCCAGCATCGTATAGAACTGCGTGGTCAGCGTCATTTAAACAACTTGCTAAAAAATCCTTTAGCTTTCTCCCCCTGCTGCTCATCCAAATAGACGAGATCAAGCACTCTTCCCTTGATGGAGACAACGCCTTTTTCCACATCGAGATTCTTCATTTGCAGGTTTTCGCCTCTGACCGCCAGCATGCCCATGACCGTCTCAAGTAAGAATTCCTCATTGTCAAAGCTCTCGACCTGTTTGACACCGGATATATCCAGCAGCTTGCGGCCCTTCATCGTCACATTATGTTCAGGACCAGATGCCCCGCCGGAAGGGTTGTGCTGATCATAATATACATTCATCGATTCATCCCCCATATCCTCATACTAAAGATTCGATACTGCATTGTATGAGACGGGGGATTTTTTTAGAACAAGCCTATTCTCCTCCCAGCTTCTCTTCTTTGAGAACGGTATACATATCAGCGGCTTCTTCTTTTTTTGTCGTATCCTTCAATTCATTGACTTTGACGGTTACAAGCTTTTGGCCGAAACGCACCGCAAGCTCGTCTCCCGCTTTGACAACAGAGCTTGCTTTCGCCTGCTGGCCATTGATCGAAATTCTTCCCTGGTCAGCCACTTCTTTTGCAAGCGTCCGTCTTTTAATCAGCCTTGATACTTTGAGAAATTTGTCGAGTCTCATCACTTGTCAGCTCCTTTCAATGTCTTTCGCTTCATTCCACAATTCGTCCATCTCTTCAAGCGTCATACTTTCCAGATCCTTGCCCATGCGCTTTGCAGATTGTTCAATATGCCTGAACCTTCTGTAAAACTTGGCATTTGTCATCGCAAGGGCCTCTTCCGGTTCAATTTTATAAAACCGGCCGATGTTGACGAGCGCGAATAAAAGGTCGCCGAACTCTTCTTTCATTTTTTTGCTGGTCTGTTCGGCTTCGGAAATTTCTGAAGAAAACTCTTTCATTTCCTCGTGGACTTTATCCCAAATATCCTGGACATTCGACCAGTCGAATCCGGTCTTTGCCGCCTTTTTCTGAAGCTTGTTCGCTTTTGACAAAGCGGGAAGCGGCTTTGGAATGTCGTCGAGGAGGGATGGATCGTCCGCTTGTTTCTCCTGCTTCTTGATCTCTTCCCAGTTTACCATGACGTCGGCCTCATCACGAACAGATACTTCTCCGAAGACATGCGGATGTCTTCTGATCATTTTTGCGGTGATCCCGCGAATCACATCGTCAATTGCAAAAAGGCCGTCATCCTCGCCGATCTGCGCATGCAGCAGAACCTGGAGCATCACATCGCCGAGCTCTTCCACAAGGTGGTCCGGATCTTCTTCATCAATCGCCTCGAGCACCTCATAGCATTCCTCAATTAAGTATTTTTTGAGCGATTCATGGGTTTGTTTTTGATCCCACGGGCAGCCGTCCGGTCCGCGCAGCCTCCTGATGATGCTGCGGAACATCGAAAATTCCTGGTACAGAATCTCTTCGTCTTTGACAGGCGGAACGTAGACACTCGTTAAGTTGTTGATGCCGACACTCCTGTCTAATTCGTAAAGAGGCACCGTCCGAATGTCTTGCATGCTGCTTCCTGCCGCTGTGACAATGACGACTTCATAGTCATCAGGAAGCTTTTCCATCAACGTCAGTTTGACCTCTGATGCCGTCATTTGATCATACACCTGGCAAATAATCAAATGATGACGGAGCTCGACTTCGTCAGCGGAAAACCGGACGGCGTCGACAAACTGAAACCCGTCAATCGGATCGATCTGCAAAGCATTTAACGTCGCATCAATAAAGCTGTGGCCTCCCTCGACAACGACGTCGGCCTGATGAGCGCCCCGCCTCTCAAGCAAAAGCTGGACCGTTTTTTCAGCGACGAACGGATGGCCCGGAACGGCATAGAGCACATCCCGCTGCTTCGCCTCCTCAAACAGCCTATCTACGATCTCCTCGTAAACATCTTCGAATTGATCATGCTTTTCATAGATCTCATCAAAAAAATGAATTTCCGCTATTTCTTTTTTCAGGTCTTCTATTAATGGATGGTCTTTCGTCCTGACAAAAAGAACCTCCGCTTGTGTAAGCCGTTGATAAACACCGAGGGTTAATTGATTCATATCGCCTGCCCCCAGGCCGACTACCGTGATTTTACCGGCCATGCCTGCCGCCCCTTTCTCGTTTTAATGTCAGGAGCTTGCTGCCAAAAGGTACAAGCTCAAGTTCTTTTTCTGAAAACACGCGTAATGTGAAGATACCGGACAAAAAGACAACGCCGCCGACGAAAACGGCGCTAAGACTTTCCGCCGCCGCGATCCATCTGCTTTTATGAGGTATGGCCGCTTCAAAAGCAAAAAGCCACATAGCCAGAGCAGCCGACATGATCACAGCCGACAGCAAAACACCGGCAATCCTGTATTCAGGCAGCTTGATCCAGCCTTTCCTTTTCAGCTGAAAAAAATTGAGCCCTGCGACAGTGGCGAATGACATCATAGTCGCAAAAGCGGCGCCGGAAATGCCGAAACCGGGGATCAGGAGCTCGTTCAATACGACTTTCACAAAAAAGCCGCAGCAGACGGAAACAGCTGGAAGACATGTATGGCCGAGTCCTTGCAAAACAGCAGTCATCGTGATCGCCAACGATGCAAACAGAATCGACACGCTGAAAATTTGAAGAGCAGCCGTTCCATCGCTGTTCTTAAACAGCATGACATTCACCGGCTCCAAAATGCATATCAGACCGGCGGCTGCTCCAGTCCCTATGACGAAGCTCATTTTTAGTGAATACCGGATCTTTTCCTCCAGAACCGCCGTTTCTCCCTTTTTCTTCGCTTTTGTAAGGGACGGGACAAGAGCTGTCGCAATGCTCGCAGCAAAAACGGTTCCCAGCTGCAAAAGCGGCTGTCCCCTGTCATACACCCCTTTTGTATGTTTCGCCTGAAGTTCGTCCATTCCTTGTCCGGCCAGCAATGAATACAAGTTCAATGCGTCGACGAGCTGGATGAGAATCAGCATGAGGCCGGCGGTGCAAATCGTAACCGAGTACAGACACAGCTGTTTCAAAATATCGCCTGTACCGGCCTCTATCCCGGCGGCCGCGGGATGCTTTTCACGCTTGGCCCAAAACACGGCGAGAATGGAAAACGCCGCAAGGCCGCCGACAAGGGAGCCAAAAGCAGCCCCTGCCCCGGCGTCATATAAGGAAAAGCCGTTTTTGACGAGCCACCACGTCAAAATGAGGATCGCCCCAACCCGGAGTGTCTGTTCTCCAATTTGAGAAAGTGCCGTCGGAAGCATCTGTTCGCCTCCTTGAAAATAGCCTCTCAGCGAAGACACGAACGGCAGCAGCAAATAAGAAAACGACACGGCGCGGATCACCCCGGCAAGGTCGGGATCACCCATAAATCCTGCGATGGCTCCGGCTCCGGCAAACAAGAGAAGAAAAAAGCCAAGGCCCACAGCCGATAAAAAAATCATAGACACCCGGAGAATTTTTGCCCGGTTTGCCGCCCCGTAATCATTCAACAACTTTGAAATGATGACCGGGAACCCGGAGGTGGCAAGCATCACAGATATTCCGATCATCGGATACACCTGCTGAAAAATATAAAAACCGACATCTCCAACTATATTTTGAAAAGGCACTCTATATACAGCGCTTAATATCTTTGATAATATCCCCGCCAATGATAATACAAAGGCACCTTGCCAAATCCATTGTCTTTGGCCTCTTAAAAACCCCATTCCTTTAAGCTCCTTCCAATGCGCTTTCTCTCCGCTTTCTAAAAAGCGCACGAAACGTGCTTATTATACCATATTCAGGGCTCGTACCCCGCCTGCAACTGTGAACTAAAAAAGAACAGCCCAAAAGGTGCTGTTCCAACTGCTGATGCTGATTCAAGCTGAGAAAAACGCTTTCGGCATTCCAGCTCGTTCGAGCAGGAATGTCAAAATAAAAGGAATGAGACCTATTGTTCCATTTGACGGGCCAAAAAACCGGCGGCGGTTTCAACCGCTTTATGTTCCACTTCGCCGATTGACTGGTCTTTCGAAAAAATGACAACCGCTCCGATCGGATCACCGTTTGCAACAATCGGACCGACGGTATAAGAAGCAACCTCTTCGTCAATACCATCAATAAGCTGAATTGTCTTCGCGTCTCCTTCCAAAACAGAACTGCGCTGATCCATCGCCTTTTCGACCATGTCGCTGATTGATTTGTTTAAATAGTCTTTTTTAGACCCCCCGGATACTGCGATATACACATCCCGGTCGCAAATCAGCACGGAATGGCCCATGCTGTCATAAAGCGCATCAGCATACTCCTTTGCAAAGTCGCCGAGCTCGCTGATCGGAGAATATTTTTTTAAAATAACCTCCCCATCCCGGTCCACAAATATTTCCAAAGGGTCTCCTTCACGAATGCGCAAAGTTCTGCGGATTTCCTTCGGGATCACGACCCGGCCTAAATCATCAATTCGACGTACGATACCAGTTGCTTTCATCTCTGCTGCCTCTCTTTCATTTGATGATATATCTGGTGGATATAAATAGAGCTGTGTACTTATGTAACACTCTCCACTCTTGATTGGTTTTAGTATCCTTCACATCAAATGTAATATACGCGAGAAACAACAAATTTTTATGATGAAGCGATCGTTTGCTTTTTAACGTTTTGAAGGCCTTTCAATATGTCGAGAAGCGTTTCAAGCCACTCTTCCGGTTGTCGGTTTTTCACTTGAATCGAAATTTTCAATTTCTTTCCTTCCATCCCGAGGCCGATTTGTCTGCCGTACTTGCTGCCGAGTTCAAACAGTTTTTGGCCGTCAATTTCGGCACTCGCTTTTTCGTCAATCGTCAGTCTGACGGCGTCTTTATCCTGTTTGATCAGCTCGACGCGTTCTGTGATGGCATATACCTTCGCCTCTGCGATGGCGAATAAATATTCGACTTCTTTCGGGTATTCGGCGAAGCGGTCGATCATCTCATCTTGAAGCTCGCTCTTTTCTTCAATGGTTGAAATCGCTCTGAACCGTTTATACATATCTATTTTTTGCTTGCCGTCTGTCACATAAGTCTGCGGAATATATGCGTCAAGTTCCAAATCGATTTCCGGCTCAAATTTTTCAGCTTGCGGTACATCTCCCTTACGAGCTTCTATCGCTTCCTTAAGCATTTGCGAATATAAATCGAAACCGACAGAATCGATGAACCCGTGCTGCTGCGCACCTAAAAGATTTCCGGCGCCGCGGATCGTCAAATCGCGCATCGCGATTTTAAATCCTGATCCGAGTTCTGTAAATTCTTTAATCGCCTGAAGCCTTTTTTCGGCCACTTCCGTAAGGACTTTGTCCTTCCGGTACGTAAAGTAAGCGTAAGCTACACGGTTTGAGCGGCCGACGCGGCCCCTCAGCTGGTACAGCTGGGAAAGCCCCATCTTATCTGCGTCAAATACGATCAGGGTATTGACGTTTGGAATATCAACGCCCGTTTCAATAATCGTTGTGCTGACGAGCACATCCGATTCTCCCTCTAAGAAATTCAGCATGACCGATTCGAGTTCGTTTTCTGTCATCTTCCCATGGGCATAGGCCACCTTGGCGTCAGGCACAAGCATCGAGATTTCTTCCGCTTTTCTTTCAATATCCTCCACCCGATTGTACAAAAAGTAAACCTGACCGCCTCTGGCCAGCTCGCGTTCTATCGCTTCTCTGACCAGGGCTCCGTTGTATTCGACAACGTACGTCTGTACCGGGAAGCGGTTTTCCGGAGGCGTTTCAATGACTGACAAATCTCTGACACCGAGCATGGACATATGAAGGGTTCGAGGTATCGGAGTTGCCGTTAATGTCAAAACGTCGACATTCGCTTTAATGCGTTTAATCTTTTCCTTGTGCGTGACACCAAACCTTTGTTCTTCATCGATGATAAGCAGTCCAAGATCTTTGTACACGACATCCTTGGACAACAGCCTGTGAGTGCCGATTACGATGTCAATCGTTCCGTTTTTTAAGCCCTTGATCGTTTCATTTGCTTCTTTTCTCGTCCGGAACCGGCTGAGCAAACCGATATTAATCGGGTAGTCCTGGAAGCGTTCCATTATCGTTTCATAGTGCTGCTGTGCGAGGATCGTAGTCGGCACAAGGAGCGCGACCTGTTTTCCGTCTGCAATCGCTTTAAAGGCGGCGCGGATCGCCACTTCGGTTTTGCCGTAGCCCACATCGCCGCAAAGGAGCCGGTCCATCGGTCTTTCTTTTTCCATGTCTCTTTTAATCTCATGGATCGATCTCAGCTGATCCTCTGTCTCCTGATAAGGAAATGCGGCTTCAAACTCACGCTGCATTTCATGGTCGGGAGAAAACGCGTAACCTTTGCTTGCTTCCCTTTCGGCATAAAGCTTGATCAAGTCATCGGCGATATCCTGGACAGAGCTTTCAACCTTTTTCTTAACCCGTTTCCATTCGCTTCCCCCGAGTTTATAAAGCTTCGGCTCTTTGCCTTCGGAACCGACGTATTTTTGCACCTGATCAATTTGGTCAACCGGTACGTAAAGCTTGTCGCTTCCCTGGTAGTGAATATTCAGGTAATCCTTATGAATGCCGTTGATCTCCAGCGTTTCGATCCCTAAATACTTTCCGATACCGTGGTTCACATGGACGACATAATCGCCGATCTGAAGCTCCGAGTAGCTTTTGATCCGTTCGGCATTGGTCAGTTTTTGTTTGCGCGCCTGCTTTTTGACACGCTTTTTAAACAGCTCTTCCTCGGTAATGACGGCCAGCTTGATCATCGGAAGTTCAAAGCCGGATTGAAGACCGCCTTCCATAATGTAAATCTGGCCTTGGGCAAGCGCTGCATCCTGGTCGGCCTGGGCGGCTTCGATGTCATAATCGGACAATACTGACGCAAGTTTTTCGACGCGCTCTTTGCTGTCCCCTAGAAAAACCGTTGTATATTTCGATTTCTTAAACCGTTCAATCTCATTTTTGAGCACATTCATTTGTCCGTGAAAGCTCTGCATTTGCTTGCTTGAAACATTGACGATGTTTTGCGGACTGGTGTGCTGCACATGCCTTAAAAACAGCGAGTAATACAAAATTGGGCGGGACTGTTTTGAAATGAGGCTGTGAAAAGGAAATGACATTGCCGTATCATGAAGGATTTTCCCTTCTTCCAGCAGGCTCGTCACCCATTCTGCCTCTTCCTTTTGCAGCTGGTCTTCCATTTCATGAATACGGCTGATCTCATCTAGTATCAGCAAAGTATTTTTCGGGAAATAATCTAGTAAACTAGCAGGCTTCTCATAGAAATAAGAAAGGTATTTAACCATTTCCTGGCCGATATGCCCTTCCTTGAGCCGCTCTTTATCTTCCGCGATATTTTGGTCAAGAATTTCCTTTTGTTTATCAAGCTTCAGCTTTTTAAGACTGTTGGCAAGGCCTTTATCGATTTGTTCAAGCGCTCTTTGCCGATCTTCATCCCGCACGATCAGTTCCTTCGCAGGGCCGATCGTTACTTCATCGCGCGTTTCCAATGAGCGCTGATCATCCGTATTGAATATACGAATCGAGTCAACTTCTGTATCAAACAATTCAATCCGGACAGGGTTTTCTTCGGTCAATGAATAGACATCGATAATCCCTCCGCGAATGCTGAATTCGCCTGGAGCCGCCACCATATCCGTACGCTCATACCCCATTTGAACAAGCTTCTGAAGCAGCTGTTCCGGGTCGATGTCGCGCCCCGTCTCAATGCGAATCTGACTGTTTTGCCATACTTCGACAGGGGGCAGCATTCTTCTGACGGCTGCTGCCGGAGCAATAACAATTGGCGTTTCACCGCTTGCAAGCCGATTTAAGACATCAAGCCTTTGCGAGCGCAGCTCAGGGCTTGCCACCGCAATTTCAGAAGAAATCAATTCGTTGACAGGATATAAAAGGACAGGCTGATCTTTTATCAGCCCTGTCAAGTCATCTGTAATTTTTTGAGCCTGATAAAGGTTATGCGTAATTAAAAATACCGGCCGTCTCGTTTCTTTTGTAAGAGCGGCTGTAAATAACGACCGGGCAGATCCGGAGAGCCCCGCAAGCAGCTGTTCCTTCAGCCCTTCGTTTAAGCCGTTGACGATGGATTTAAAATCATCGCTTTGTGTAATATAGGATTGAATATTGTTCAAATGAGCCCCTCCTCTCTTCCTCAAATAGAAAAATGCTTTGGTCTAGTCTCTACACCAAAGCTATTTATTGAATAAACGAATGATATTGGTGATAATCCGGGTTTCGCTCAAGCGCTTCTTGACAATCTTCACATATCGTCTTTACGTGTAAATCCCCATTATCCATATAAGAAATCATATCGTTTCTTTCATCGTTTGTTAAGTGGTTAAAGCCTAACTGTTCACTGTTTACATAAGAATGGTCAAGACTTCCGACTTTAACGCCGCAATGCCGGCAATAATAATGTAAAGCCATAAAGGAACCTCCATACCGAGTCTTTTTAAAACTAGTATGTTCCGTTCCCGTTTGCCTTATACCTTTGCATTAAATTCATTCATAACTTCTAAAAAAGGTTTTTCCAAAGAAGCTTCACAGGCCTTGGCCGATTGTCTGACGGCCTCTTGTATCGCCGGCTCTTCTTCATCTGTAAAAGCGCCAAGCACATAGTCGACGATTTTCATGCCGTTGACCGGACGTCCGATTCCGATTCTGATCCGGTTAAACTCCGTTGTTCCCAGATGCTGAATCATCGATTTGATGCCGTTATGGCCTCCTGCGCTTCCTTTCGTCCTCAAACGGATTCTTCCGGTTGGAAGATCCAAGTCATCGTAAATCACTTTCAAATTGTCAACAGGGATCTCATAATAGTCCAAAAGCGGCCTCAAACATTCTCCCGATAAATTCATATATGTAAGCGGCTTAACAAGTAGAACCTTTTTGCCGGAAACAAATCCGATTCCGTATTGACCGTTGAACTTTGTTTTATCAAGCGGAATGTTCCACTCTTTTGAGAGCTCGTCGATTGTCATAAATCCTACATTATGTCTCGTATTTTCATATGTTTTACCCGGATTGCCCAATCCTGCAAACACAAGCATTATTCTATATCCTCCCTTAAGCAAAACCCTGCCTCAGCATACTGAGGGGGAGCATCCTAATTTCCCCTCATTCTAGCACAAAAGACGTAACCGCGGGAGGATTACGTCTTGCGTATTTATTCTTCTTTTTCCTCTTCAGTTCCTTTTTCTGGTTCCTCAACGTCTTGAGCGGCTGATTCGGCTTCCGTTTCTTCCTGCTTTTGAGGAGGAAGAATGGATGCAACAACTTCATCAGGCTCATGGTTGTATGAATAATCGCCTTTAGACGGAATATCGCCGACGGTTAGAACATCGTTGACTTCGAGACTGGAAATATCGACCTCGATCGTTTGCGGAATGTTCTTCGGCTTCGCTGTGACAGACAGCTCGTAAAGCGGCTGCTGAAGAACACCGCCCTGTTTAATGCCCTCTGCTTCACCCGTAAGGTTTACAGGAACCGTCGCCTCCATTTCCGCTTCCATATCAACCACTTTAAAATCAGCATGTACGATTGAATCTTTTAATGGATCCGTCTGCAGCTCAGTCACCATAACAGAGTGCTGGTCTCCGTTTACATCCAAGTTGATAATCGTATTTTTGCCCTCAGCGCGCAAGATTTTTAAAAGCTCGATACTGTCTAACGCAACGGATTTGTTTTCCAGGTTTCTTCCGTAAATGACACCCGGCACATACCCGGATTGCCGGATCTTCCTTAAAGAAGACCGTCTGGAATCCGTTCTTTCTTCCGCTTTTAAAATTGCCATGTTCAGCACCATCCTATCGTTAGATTGGTCTTTCTAAAACCATACCCATAACGACAAAACTTTAAACCAGAATCAGCAAATTAATCGAACAGGAAGCTGACAGATTGTTTTTCATGCACACGAATAATCGCTTCTGCCAGAAGCGGTGCAACAGAAAGCTGCTTGAACTTCGCGATTTTCTTTTCTTCAGGAAGCTCAATGCTGTTGGTCACAACGAGCTCTTTAATTTTCGAATTGTCGATTCTTTCGATTGCCGGACCGGAAAGAACCGGGTGTGTACAGCATGCATACACTTCCTCTGCGCCGCTTTCGACGAGCGCATTGGCCGCTAGCGTAATCGTTCCTGCCGTATCAATAATATCATCAATTAAAATGGCAGTTTTCCCTTCAATATGTCCGATGATATTCATAACCTCGGCTACATTCGGCTTAGGTCGGCGTTTATCGATAATCGCAATCGGCGCTTTCAAGCGGTCTGCCAATTTCCGGGCACGCGTCACACCGCCGTGGTCAGGGGACACGATCACGACATCCTTGAAATTTTTCTCTTCAAAATAATTACCTAAAATCGGAACACCCATTAAATGATCGATCGGTATATCAAAGAAACCTTGGATTTGCGGCGCGTGAAGATCAAGTGCAATCACACGGGTAGCTCCGGCGGTTTCCAGCAGGTTTGCCACCAGTTTTGCTGTGATCGGCTCACGGGAACGGGCTTTACGGTCCTGACGGGCATAGCCGTAGTAAGGCATCACGATATTAATCGTTTTCGCAGACGCGCGTTTCAGCGCATCCACCATAATCAAAAGCTCCATAATATGCTCGTTCACCGGTGCGCTTGTCGATTGGATGACATAGCAGTCGCAGCCGCGGATGCTTTCTTCAATATTAATTTGGACCTCACCGTCGCTAAAGCGTTTAACAGAACTCTTTCCCAGCTCAACTCCGACGGCATCTGCGATTTCCTTCGCAAGACCCGGATTTGAGTTTAAAGAAAAAATCTTCAAATTGTCGTCTTCATATTTAGACATGGTAAACCTCCGATTTAGGATTATTTTTTGTGTATGTTCTCAGCGTAGTCTTCTTTGTTGACTTGTCTTGCTCTGGCAATAGACAAAGCCCTGCCTGGTACATCGTCGGTAATCGTTGAACCCGCAGCTACGTATGCGCCTTCGCCGATTGTCACCGGAGCGACCAAATTGGAGTTGCAGCCGATAAATGCCCCATTTTCAATCTTCGTTTTGAACTTATGTTTCCCATCATAATTTACGGTAATCGACCCGCAGCCAAGATTGACATCCGTTCCGATTTCCGCGTCCCCTATGTAGCTTAAATGAGATGCTTTGCTGCGATCACCAAATTCCGATTTTTTCACTTCGACGAAATTCCCGATCCTTACCTCATTGCCGATCTTTGAATCGGGTCTGATATGAGCAAACGGTCCAATCGTAACATCGTCACCGACTTCACTGTTCACGACAACGGACTGCTTAATAACCGTTCTGCTGCCGATCGTACTGTTTTCCAGTTCGCTGTTCTGTCCGATGACCGTATCCTCACCGATGACAACCCGCCCTTTAATAACGGTGCCGGGATAAATCACGGTATCCCTGCCGATGACGGCTTCCGGTGAAATATATGTGTTGTCGGGGTCGATTAAGCTGACGCCGTTTCGCATGTGGCGTTTATTGATCCGCTGCTTCATATAGATTTCGGCTTGTGAAAGGGCGACTCTGTCATTGACTCCGAGCGTTTCCTGGAAGTTGCCAGTCTGATAAGCGGCTACAGTTTCACCTTGATTTTTCAAGATCTCAATGACATCCGGAAGATAATATTCCCCTTGTACGTTGTCATTGGAAACCTGCTCGATCGTTTGAAAAAGAGCTTCGTTGTCAAAACAATAAGTTCCTGTGTTAATTTCTTTGACAAGTCTTTCCTCGTCTGTTGCATCTTTATGTTCGACAATTTTTGCAACATCGCCGTTTTCATTGCGAATAATCCGTCCGTAGCCTGTCGGATCCTCCGCTACAGCGGTTAAAATCGTCACCTTTGCTGCTTTTTTCTGATGCTCCGTGAGCATGGCTTCCATCGTTTCGGCAGTTAAAAGCGGGGTATCTCCGCAAATGACGATTGTCGTTCCTTTTTCGCTTCCAAGAATCGACTTGGCCTGCTTAACGGCATGGGCTGTTCCGAGCTGTTCAGCCTGCAGGGCATATTCGCTTTTTTCCCCGAGCTGTTTTTTGACATCTTCCGCACCATGTCCAACTATTGTGACAAGTTTTTCTAATGATAGCTTGCAAGCTTCATCGACAACATGCTCGACCATAGGTTTTCCGCAAACCGGATGAAGAACTTTATAAAGCTTTGATTTCATTCTTGTTCCTTGACCAGCTGCTAACACAACTGCAAACCGCTTATCCATGTATTGGCCTCCATTATCCCTATTATCCATAGAAAAATATATCCTAAATATGAGTTGATTTCAAGCAAGCCAAAATGAGAAATCGGGAAATCAAGACAGCATATTCTGGATATTCAGAGTATATTTAGGATTCACTGATCAGGGAGACAAATTGATTCCTTCGGGATGGGATTCTCAAAACGTCATATGTTTTACCTTCTGTTACTGTTATACGCAATCACCAACCATATATTGTCATTTTATTATGATAAGATTATTTTTTTCAAAACAAAAAGGGCTTATCCATAAGCCCTTCTTTTTTTAAGAAGCTCCAGCTTCTTCATATTCTATTTCCTCAACGTCACCCAAACGATGATATTCATTTAACACCGCGTCCTGAATTTTTCCGCGGGTGCTTGAGTTGATTGGATGAGCGATATCACGAAATTCTCCATCAGGTGTACGCTTACTTGGCATCGCAACGAAAAGACCATTGTTTCCATCAATTACACGAATATCATGCACTACAAATTCGTGATCCAGCGTGATGGATGCAATCGCTCTCATGCGACCATCGGTATTCACGCGGCGTAATCTTACGTCGGTAACTTCCACAGTAGTTCACCACCTTTTCCCAATATAAAAACATTAGTGTAACTATTCAACGGTTTTTTTTGTTTTCCTGCATAATTAAAAATATTTTTGTAATATTGGGATAAAAAAACACTGAATTGACAAATTTTCCAAACAAAAAAGATGATTTTGAGATCAAAACCATCTTTTCGGCGTTTTTTCTATTTCACTAATGCGATGACTTCTATTTCAACGAGCGCGTCTTTCGGCAGCCTTGCCACCTCAACGCATGATCTCGCCGGTTTGTGGGTATCGAAGTACTGGCCGTAAACTTCATTCACCTCTGTAAACTGATTCATGTCCGCCAAAAACACGGTTGCTTTGACGACAGTCTCCAGAGAGGCGTTCGCTTCTTTCAGCACGGCTTTTAAATTGCGGAAAACTTGATGCGTCTGTTCTGTGATGTCTCCAGTCACCATTTCACCCGACGGGGTCAGCGGAATTTGCCCTGAACTGTAAAACATATTATTGACAACAATTCCTTGTGAATACGGTCCGATCGCCGCCGGTGCTTCTTTTGTCTGAACAACCTTTGTCATCTCAAACTCCCCATTTCCTATTCATTGTCTGCAAAAAAACGCTGAAAGTTTCCGTTTTGTATTTCCACCTTTTTTTCCTTCATATCAATTTCAGAAAGAGTCAAAAGGGACATATACTCATCGACCAGCCGCTCCTTGACTCCCTGAGCCTCGACAAGAACACCGATGCCCGCTACATGGGCATTGAATTCCTCGAGAAGATTGATCATACCGTTGATCGTTCCTCCCGCTTTCATAAAGTCGTCTATAATCAAAACACGCGAGCCCGTCTGCAAGTTGCGTTTTGCAAGAGACATCGTCTGAATGCGGTTGGAAGATCCAGACACATAGTTAATGCTAACCGTTGAACCTTCAGTTACCTTATTGTCTTTTCTGACGACCACCGTCGGCACATCAAGGTAGCTGGCTACTGCATATGCCAGAGGAATACCTTTTGTCGCCACCGTCATCACGACATCGATCTCCCTGTCTGAAAAAGCTGAAGCAAAAATCTTGCCGGCCTTCGTTAATACAGAGGGCTTGCCAAGGATATCGGTTAAATACAAATATCCGCCGGGCAATATCCGTTCCGAATCGATCAATGACTCACCGAGCGACTTTACAAATTCCTCCGCTTCATCGCGTTTTACCTTTGGAATGTATTTAACGCCGCCTGCTGCTCCCGGCACGGTCTGAAGCGTCCCGATTCCCTGCTGCTCGAAGGTCTGCTTAATAATGGTTAAATCTTCACTAATGGATGATTTAGCAGATTGATACCGTTCTGAAAAGAAGGTTAATGGCACTAAGACATGCGGATGGGTCAACAAATAATTTGTCAGATCCACCAATCTGCCGCTTCGACGAAACTTCATGCACTTACCTCCAAAATCCGAATATTTTTAAAAATAATATAACTTAACATACGGATTTAATCAAGTTCATTTTGTTCTCCGATCATCCGCACCGCATAAACTTGATCGCAAAACCCTCTTAATCCGTTATAGATTCTTTGTACTTTTGATTCGTATTGAACCAATCCGAACACGGTGGGGCCGCTCCCGCTCATCAGCACAGCATCGGCGCCGAACCGCTTCATTTGATTTTTGATCATCGCGACTTCGGGATGCATATTCAATGTAACAGATTCGAGAACATTGCCGAGTTTGTCGCACATTTTTTGAAAGTTCTTCTCTTCGATCGCAGAAATCATACCTTGAACATCCGGATGTTCAATCTCGTCGACTTTCAGCTGCCTGTACACTTCTGCAGTTGATACGCCGATCGTCGGCTTTGCCAGCACAACCCAGCAGTGCGGCGGAGTCTCGATATGACGGATTTTCTCTCCCCTTCCCGTTGCAAGAGCCGTTCCTCCATGTACGCAAAAGGAGACATCAGATCCGATCTCAGCGCCAAGCTCAGCCAGTTCATTCATCGAAAGCTTCAAATCCCACAGCCGGTTCAGCCCTCTGAACACGGCAGCCGCATCGCTGCTTCCCCCCGCAAGCCCCGCAGCAACGGGAATCACTTTCGTAATAAATATAGAAACACCTTTTTTAATGCCGTATCGTTCTTTCATGAGCATTGCAGCCTGATAAGCAAGGTTTCGCTGATCGTCGGGAACAAAGCGGTTATGCGACGAAACCGTTACTTTATCTTCTGCCAGCTCGGTTAATTCAATCCGATCCGCCAAATCAATTGTCGTCATGACCATCTCTACTTCATGATACCCATCTGGACGTTTGCGGCGAACGTCGAGCGACAAATTAATTTTAGCCGGCGCCTTCTCTAAAATACGCAATCCATTCACCTACTTCTCCATCTAAACATAAGTATCCACATTGTAACATATTTTGAAGTACAGGACGTACAAATGCATGCGTTGCGGCAGGACGCCGCGACTTTAGCATGCGATCATCCCTCGCAAGTACAAATGCATGCGTTGCGGCAGGACGCCGCGATCTTAGCATGCGGTCATTTCTTGCAAGTACAAATGCATGCGCCCGCGCAGGACGCCGCGACTTTAGCATGCGGTCATCCCTCGCAAGTACAAATGCATGCGCCCGTGCAGGACGTCGCGACTTTAGCATGCGGTCCTTCCCTGCAAGTACAAATGCATGCGCCCGTGCAGGACGTCGCGGCTTTAGCATGCGGCCATTTCGGCAGATCGCGATTGCCCTCTGCCGTGAATCCTCAAGGCGCTTGCAGCACCTGGTCGGCTGAAAACGGATCAATGAAAAAAACGGAGGACAGAAGCGCCCTCCGTATGTCACTGTTTTAATGATTTTGCTGATTTTGAGCCATATGCTGTTCGGCTAATTCAATGGCCCTCTTCACCATGTTACCGGCGTCTCTGGCCCGAATTCCGCCCCAGCCCTCGGTTTTTACCGTGTCGTAAAATCCAAGATCCTTAGCCAATTCATTTTTGAATTCCTCTGACATGATGCTTCGACGTCTGCCCATGCGAAACAGCCCCTTTCAAGTATCATACCATCCGTCTGACTCATCATAAAACAAGTGACATGTATTAGCTTTGCTCGATTTGTGCAGAACTTCCCCGAAAAATTCTGGATAAAAAAAGGCAAAACAAAAAGCAGCAAACATAAAGTCCACTGCTTATTAAAGGGCTACTGAGCTGGTTTTATCATCAGAAAATCTCAATTCAACCGTCTCAGTAAGAATATCCGCATAACTGTATGAAACTCTTTCAAACGAATTCTCGTCTTGGTCTAGTTGTATCACAAAAACAGAAGGGTACGTCTCAGCTAAAATGCCCGAACGCTCAATCGTTTTTCGGCGGCCACCGTTTGCTTTTAACGTCAGCCTTTTTCCCAAATGTCCATCAAGCGATCTTTTAATATCGGACAACGTTTTCGCCATTGCATCCACCTCACTATATTCAGTATACACCAGAAGCCCATTTTTGTCAAATAAAATTTAAATTATATCAACGTTCATAAGCCTCTGTCAATAAAATATTTGTGACAAATTATACGCCGACTTTCCCTTATTTTCCTCATTTTTCGTTTCATTATGTATGTTTTTTAAAAAAAAGGTAAAAAACATTCGGCTGCATGGCAAAAACCCGCCATCCGGCGGGCTCGTTTAATCGTTTTCTTTTGTTTTATATGGCATTCCGATTCGCAATACGCCGCGCGTCTCAATGCCTCCGAGTCCCTTTTCTCTCGTCAGTGTGTTTCTGAGCACTTCCCAGACGTTAATGCGGTCCATAAACGGAGTGAAGCTGATTTTCGCGACGATATAGACCGGATCAAGCGCATGGATGTTGACTCTTGACGGAGAGCTTGCAAAATTTGCACCGGCTCTGATCAGTGATTCAAAATGGGACTGGCATGCGCCGGCAAAAATGACAAGCTGATCAAGATGGGGAATTTTTTTTCTCGCTTTTTGAACGGTTTCGATAAAATCTTTTGAATGCCTGTAGGCATCCAGATTGTTAATATCACCCTTCTGCTTAGAATAGGCATCGTGTCCGGTGATGACGAGAAGATCCGGGCGGTACTCATCGATCAGTTCCTCAATGACCGATGACATTTTCTTTTCATAACAATGAATACCGTATACAGGAACCCCGATCTTTTCATAGAGCGCCAGACATTTTTTTAAATAAGCCGAATCCCCGTCTAAATGAAGGACTCTTCCGGGCATATGAAAGTATTGCTGTTGATTGTTATATTGGTTTGTGGCGCGGTACTCATGTTTATTGTGAAGGAGTTTGTAATCCTGGCGGAGAAGATCGAGGGATTCCTTCATTCTCGATTCTTCTTCCTGCTTTCTCATCTGCCGCTCAGCCTCGCGGACGATCTCCAGGTCCGTTAAATGCGCGTCAGCGATTAATCTGACCTCATCTCCGTGCAAAACAGCCACAGGTTCTCCATTTGCCAATTGATCAATTCGTATGATTCGAAATAAAATATCTCTTCGATAAGATTTTCTGACGACCATATCGCCTATTTTAAATTGCATGCTTTTCACTCCACACATAGACTAAGCCCCATCCTGATGAATATAAAGCAATGAAAAGTAAAGGTGCTTCTTTAGCCTATGTGCCCGCCCTTCAAGTGGTGAACGGATGACAAGCCTGATCAGGCTTAAAGCCCGGCTTCAAATAAAAAAAGCCCTCCATTAAAGAAGGACTGCTTTCAAGCGGTCAGATATGACGGCGAACTCTTCAATGCTCAGCGATTCCCCGCGTCGCTTTCCGTCGATTTGTGAATCCTGAAGCGCTCTTTCAATTTCTGATTTCTTCTCTTTGCCATTCGGCAGGTTGTTAACAAGGTTGTTGAAAAGCGTTTTTCGGCGCTGTGCAAAGCTTGATTTTACGACTTGAAAGAAAAAGGCTTCATCTTGAACCGCGACAGCCGGTTCCCCCCTCAGCGTCAGCCTGATGACCGCAGAATCCACGTTAGGCTGAGGGACAAATACAGTCTTTGGCACATTCATGACCGTTTTGGCTTCCGTATAAAACTGAACCGCGATAGAAAGTGACCCGTATTCCTTTGTAGAAGGTTTCGCAGCCATTCGGTCCGCCACCTCTTTTTGAAGCATGACGACGATCCCTTTCAGCGGCAGATTTTCTTCTAAAAGCTTCATAATGATGGGAGTCGTGACGTAATACGGGAGGTTGGCGACAACCATCACCTCATCGCAGTCTTGAAACTGCTCGTCCATTACCGCCCGGACATCGGCTTTCAGGACATCCTGGTGAATGACAGTCACATTATCATACGGAGAAAGCGTATCTTTTAAAATCGGCAGGAGCCTTTGGTCGATTTCGAAGGCCGTCACTTTCTTCGCACGCTTTGCCAGCTGCTCGGTTAATGCCCCGATCCCCGGACCGATTTCAATCACGCCGGTACGCTCCGTCACCCCGGCATGGTCGACAATTCTGTCCAATATGTTCGTGTCAATCAAGAAGTTCTGCCCCAGGCTTTTTTTGAATGAAAATCCGTATTTATTGAGAATTTCCTTCGTTCTAATTGGGGTGGCGATATCTTTATTCATGCTCTTCCTCCCGCAGCACAACATCCAGTGCGCTTAAATAATCACTCTTTTTGATCTGAAACATTTGCAGCCGCTTTTGAAGCTGTTTCCCATTTGTATAGCCGATATTCAATATCTCGCCGAGCCGCTCCCGCCTTTGTTTTGCCAGAGGGCCTCCGATCAGGCCGGCTTCGATTAAATCCCGAGCCTCAATCTCAGGTTCCGTCGCCTCCATTTCCTCCTGAACGGTTTTTAAGCATTCGCGGATTGCCTCAAGCGAAGCATGTTCAACACCGATTCCGCGCTTATTTTTAGGCTTTGCCAAATGCTTGGGCAAAAATGCATGCTTGCAGCCGGGGACTTTTTCTGCAATCGTTTTTCTGATTTTTTCCCCCGGGAAATCAGGATCGGTTAAAATAATGACCCCACGCGTTTCCTGGGCAAGCCGAATCCGTTTGATGACATCTTCCCCTATGGCAGATCCGTTTGTTTCAATCGTATCAGCATCAACAGCCGATTTGATTTTTGCTGTGTCATCACGGCCTTCGACAACAATGATTTCTTTAATCTTCATTTCTTCCTCCGTATGGTGAAAAACCTTTTATTACATTTTTAAAATGATTGAAACCTTTTTGTAATAAAACCGTCTAATTTATTAGAAAACAAGATGGATCTATTATAACCAAAAAAACAGAGGGCGCAAAATCCCTCTGCTTATATAAGAAGCATAATAAATGATATTTAGTTCAACACCTTGATTTTAACTCTTTTGTTGCCCCAGCGGTAAGCTGTAGACTTACTCGGAAAGAATACATCGATTTTACGGCCTTTGATGGCTGAGCCTGTATCCGCTGCAACCGCGTAGCCATATCCTTCTACATGTACTTTAGAACCCAGCGGAATGACGCTCGGATCGACAGCGATCACTTTAGCGCCCGGATTATTTTTTAAGTTAACGCCGGTCGCAGTGTGGCCAGAGCATCCGTTGCAGCTTGCCGTATAAGCTGTAGAGGATACATAAAATTCTTTTCCTGAGGATTGATTTCCGCGCGATACATTCGCGCTGACTGTAGCCACTGCGGCTTGCTTTGTACCGACAGCGATGATTTTGGCTTTGCTTTCAGCTGCTGTTTCCTCTTTAACCAGTTCTCTGGAAACTTCCTTGCCGTTTTTCATAACAACGGCATAGTGCTTTTTAAGCTTGCCATGTTTACCGTCCTGTACAACTTTTTCTTTCCCCTTTTCAAGTGAATCGTCCTCTTTTTTCCGGACTTCAAAAGGGATGTTCTCTTCCACTACATCGGTGACTTTTTTGATACGAGTAATGTGAATCGCCTGATCTTTTGTCAGCTTTTTATCAAGCGCAGGCTTAACTTCATCATCGCCTTTTATGCTGATCTTATGATGTTTTAAAAAGTCAGCGACCGTAGTCGAAGTCGTCCATATATCTTTATGTTTTCCGGCATCCTTTACGGTTACTTTAAAAGCCCTTTGCAAAGTCAGCTTCATATCTTTCGTTATTTCTTTATCAACTGAGGGTTCAATTTGATCGTGTTCCGCCAACTCTAGATTTAAATCTTTCAGCAGTTTGCCGACAGTACCCGCTGTTGTCCATATTTCTTTTTCCTGTCCGTCGACCGCGAAATGAACAGGTTTTGCGGCAACATACTCAACATTCATGTTCGCCGTTAATTTTGTATCTTCAGCGGGAGAGATGTGATCTTCTTTCCTCGTCTCGATGTCTAAGCTTTTCAGCAGTTCACCTACGGATTCAGCATTCGTGCGAACATCCTGCTTTTTCCCGTTTATCGAAATGGTGACTTGCTGTTTAGCGAGCTCATGTGCTCCGTAAGCAGTTCCGCTTCCTGCGACAAGCAGTCCAGCAGCAATCAGTATCCATCTGCTTTTGCTAAGCTTTACGGAAAACAGCTTTTTCATTTTTTGTATGATGAAAAACGCCTCCTTCTCCTCGGGGAGATTATATAGAGTATCTACAAGCCTGTCAACCCTCCTCTCTATTTCTCCGCAAGCCCGCCATCTCTTTTATTATGGGAAAACCACCTCATAAAAGAAAGAAAGACTTGTCGACAAAGATATCCTATGAGTGCAAACAGACATGTAGAACTTTTTAGAACCGTCCCCCGAAGAGACAAGCTTAAACAAGGCTCGATATCAAATCGTGTCAGCTGATGCCGAAAAGTTTTTTTGCATTTTCTGTGGTGACGGCCGCTATTTCTTCATAAGTCATCCCTTTCAATTCAGCAATCTGTTCGGCGACAAGCTTGACATAGCTTGGTTCATTCCGCTTTCCTCTGTATGGATGCGGCGCTAAATACGGGCAGTCCGTCTCAATTAAAAGTCGGTCATTTGGTATTTGTTTGACCACTTCCTTCGGCTTTTTGGCATTTTTAAATGTGACGGGTCCGCCGAAAGATAGGTAGAAATTCATATTAATGCACTCTTGTGCAATTTCGGCGCTTCCGGTATAACAGTGCATAATTCCGCCGACTTCCTCGGCCCCTTCTTCCCGCAAAATGGAAACGACATCCTCTGTTGCATCACGGTTGTGGATCACAATAGGCAAGCCGATTTCTTTTGCCAAAGCGATCTGTTTTCTGAACACCTCTTTTTGAACGTCCTTCGGCGACTTATCCCAATGATAATCAAGTCCCATTTCACCGATCGCCACAACTTTCTCATGGGCCGAGAGGTCTTTGATCCAAGCCAAATCTTCATCGGTCATATCAATTGCATCAACCGGATGCCACCCGATGGCAGCATAGATAAAATCGTATGCTTCAATCAATTCCATTGCGCGCTTGATCGTCGGACGATCAAACCCCACAACAACAATGTGCTCCACTTTTTCTTCCTTTGCCCGAGCAATGACTTCTTCCAAATCCTCATTAAATTGCTCGGCATTTAAATGTGCATGTGTATCAAATAACATCAAAATGCCACCTTTTTTTAGATATTGTCGAAAAAACAAAAGGTGTTCGACGAAATGTTACACGTGGAACACCCTTTGCCAACATTTATTTGATTCGCGTTCCGTTTGATAATGAACTGTCTACCGCTGCAAGCGACAGAACGCCGTTGTCTTCTCCAGCCAATATCATCCCTTGAGAAAGTTCTCCTCTTAGTTTGACCGGTTTTAAGTTTGTTACACAAATGACTTTCCGGCCGACAAGCTCTTCAGGTTTGTAGTGCTTGGCAATTCCTGAAACGACCTGGCGTTTTTCAAAACCCAAATCAAGCTGAAGCTTTAACAGACGGTCCGCTTTTTTGACGGGTTCGGCATGGATGACTTCAGCCACTCTCAGTTCCGTGCTCATAAAATCGTCGATCGTGATTTCCGGAAGCCTTTCAGTTGCTTTTTCCTCTTGCTTCGGTTCTTCTTTTGAAGCCGTCCCCTGCATTTTCGATTTGATATAAGCGACTTCGTCTTCGGCCTCTAGACGAGGGAACAACGGTTCTCCTTTTTGAACTTTTACCGATTTCAGCTGGCCGAAGCTTTTAATGCTGTCCCAGGTTTTCAATGACGCATCCGTAACCCCGAGCTGTGCAAAAATCTTTTCAGGCGTCTGCGTTAAGAACGGCTGCAGCAATACAGCAGTGATACGCAATGACTCTGCCAAATGGTACATGACCGATTGAAGATCTTTTTCTTTGTCCTTATCTTTTGCCAGTACCCATGGGGCCGTCTCGTCGATGTATTTATTCGTTCTGCTGACAAACTGCCACAATGAAGAAAGCGCTACAGAAAACTCCATATTTTCGATCGCCTGTTCGTACGCTTCAATTGTCTTTTGCGAGAATGATGACAACGTTTCGTCAAAAGCGGTAATCGGGCCTTCGTACGACTGAACCTGGCCGTCAAAGTATTTGTTGACCATGGCGACCGTTCTGTTCACCAGATTGCCTAAATCATTCGCTAAATCATAGTTAATCCGTTCGACAAATCCTTCCGGTGTAAATACGCCGTCAGAACCGAACGGCACTTCGCGAAGAAGATAATAACGCAATGCATCAAGCCCGTATTTGTCGATTAATGTGACTGGATCGACCACATTTCCTTTTGATTTAGACATTTTTCCATCTTTCATCAGCAGCCATCCGTGGGCAAAAACTTTTTTCGGCAGCGGAAGATCCAATGCCATCAGCATAATCGGCCAGTAAATGGTATGGAAACGGACGATCTCTTTACCGACAAGATGAACGTCTGCCGGCCAATATTTTTGATAATTTTCATCGTTTGCCGTATTAAAGCCAAGTGCCGTAATGTAATTAAACAGCGCGTCTATCCAAACATAGATGACATGCTTTGGGTTGCCGGGCACTTTTATTCCCCAGTCGAACGTCGTCCGGGAAACAGCCAAATCTTCAAGACCCGGTTTGATAAAGTTGTTGATCATTTCGTTTTTGCGGGATTCAGGCTGGATGAATTCAGGATTTTCTTCATAGAAAGCGAGCAGCCGGTCCGCGTATTTTCCCATGCGGAAGAAGTAAGATTCCTCTTTGATTAACTCAACGGGATGGCCGCTGTCAGGACTTTTTCCTCCGATCACCTCGCCTTTCTCGTTTCGCTCAACATCAACGAGCTGGGTTTCGGTGTAAAACGTTTCGTCAGGTATGCTGTACCAGCCTTCATATTCGTCAAGATATATATCACCATTGTCAAGCAGCTTCTGAAAAACCTTTTCGATCACGTTTTTATGACGTTCCTCTGTCGTCCGAATGAAGTCGTCATTGGATATGTCGAGCTTTTTCCAAAGCTGCTGAATGTCTTCTGCCGCACGATCGACCAATTCCTGCGGAGTGATATTTTCCTTCTCCGCTGTTTGCTGGATTTTTTGTCCGTGCTCATCTGTACCTGTTAAGTATCTGACATCAAAGCCTCTCAGTCTTTTATACCGAGCCATCGCATCACCGGCAACGGTTGTGTAGGCATGTCCTATATGTAGCTTTCCACTCGGGTAATAAATGGGTGTAGTGATGTAAAACGTATTTTTTTCTTGCGGCATGATGGAACCTCCCAATTAAAATGTCAAAAAACTCCCGCCCAAAGGACGAGAGCGGCATGTGTATTCATTCAGTATATACTCAATATATAATCCCTCTTTATATGATACCATCTTAGCCTTCAAGTTCAAGAAAATATACATTGTCGATCCATCATGAATACGGTCGATTACAAATTTTTTAACAGAAAGAAATATTATACTTCGACAAAAAAATGCTTTCATTGTCGAATAATGTCGTATATAATCGATATGAGAAAAAACCTTAGTTCGAAAGTCTTGATTTAAGGGCTTTTTTTTGATTGATCCTACTGTTTTATCATCTTCATTTCCCTTGTTACATCAGTTCTTCCAAGGTCTTTTGACTATATGATCTAATTTTTACAAACAATAGAAAAGAAAATGATTGACGTTTATTGGAAACCTTGTTATGCTAGGACTGTAAGGATTTTGTCGAATAATGACGAAGATAATAAACACCTATAAAAATAACAATCTTTCGGGAGGAGAATGAATATGAAATCTACAGGTATTGTACGTAAAGTTGATGAGCTAGGACGCGTGGTGATTCCGATCGAACTTCGCCGTACGCTTGGAATCGCGGAAAAAGACGCTCTTGAAATCTATGTAGATGACGAAAAAATCATCTTGAAAAAATATAAACCAAACATGACTTGCCAAGTTACAGGTGAAGTTTCTGATGACAACCTTAAACTTGCAGGCGGTAAATTGGTTCTTAGCCCTGAAGGCGCTGAGCAAATCATTAACGAAATTCAAGCACAACTTCAATCTCAAAAATAATTATATTGATTATACAAAAACCGCTCTTGCCGAAGCAAGGGCGGTTTTTTTAGTTTTGAATATGATAAGCGTCATAAATTTTCCGCTTCGGAACGCCGCGGTCTACCGCGGTTTTTTTAATGGCTTCTTTTGAATGATATCCTTCGCTGATATAATGCTCGACATGTTCTTTTTCTGAAAGGTGCTCCCACCAGAACGATTCTTCGATCGTTTCTTCACGGCTTCCCTCGATTACAAGGCAAAACTCTCCGCGCACCTGTTCCTGTTCAGCCCATGTGAGCGCTTCTTCGATCGAACCTCTGATAAATTCTTCGAATTTTTTCGTGAGTTCCCTTGTCAATGCGATTTGCCGGTTGCCGAATACCTCTCTGATGGCTGACAAGGTTTCTTTCAGCCGATGCGGGGACTCGTAAAAAATCATCGTCTCCTGTCTGTTCTTCAAAGCCTCGAGCTGTTTTTTCCTTTCCCGTTTGTTACGGTCCAAAAAACCGAAAAAGAAAAACGGCTGCGGGGCAATGCCTGAGGCAATCAGTGCGGTCAAAGCGGCATTTGCACCGGGCAAAGGCACGACATAGCCGCCCATTTCGATAAAATCGCGGACGATTTCAGCCCCGGGGTCAGATATTGTCGGCATTCCGGCGTCACTGACCAGCGCGACATTTTTACCTTCTTTCAGCCATTCCAAAATTTTGTGTCCGCTGCTTTCTTTATTGTGTTCATGGTAGCTGACAAGCTGTGTATCGATTTCGTATACATGGCACAATTTCTTCGTCTGTCTCGTATCCTCCGCAGCGATAATGTCCGCCTCTTTTAACACAGAAACCGCTCGAAATGTCATATCCTCCAAATTGCCGATGGGTGTCGGAACGAGATATAACATACCCATGTCTGATTTTTGGTCAAAGCTCTTTTGCCGGTTGATAATCAACACCCTCCCGTCTTTTTTCTTCTATATAACGTTCTTTGTTCTTTCTCGATAATTTTTTAAAATAGTACTCGGCCTGCATCGCCTCTCGCTTCGTTGAAAAGCATTCTGCATAATGGAGTTGAACCGGCAGCCTTGCCCTCGTATACTTCGCGCCTTTCCCGTCATTGTGGGTTTTCAGGCGCTTCTCGATATTGTTTGTATAGCCGGCATACAAGCTGCCGTCCCGGCACGAAAGCACGTAAAAGTAATGGCTACTCGTCTCCATATAAAATCTTCCTTATTTCAGGTGTATATTGATCTTGTTCATCATACACGAATAAAGGAGGCAGAATTTTCAGGTCAGGCCGTCCGTCTTTTATTCCTTCCACTAAAATGGTGTTGGCTTCTTTGCTTTTTTTCGGGTAAACAAATTGGACGCGTTTCGGCTCGATTTGGAAGGCTTTCATCAATTCAAAGATTTCGAGCAGCCTCCCCGGCCGGTGAACGAGAGCAAGTTTGCCGCCCTGCTTTAACAGCTTGCTGCTGACGCGAATGACGTCTTCAAGCGTGCAGTAAATTTCATGTCTGGCAATGGCCAGATGTTCATTTAAGTTTTGCTCTGTTTTTTGCGGCGTCTTGAAATAAGGAGGATTACATGTGACGACATCAGCCTTATTGTATCCGAGCACCTGCGGCATATTGTTCAAGTCGTCCCTGATGAGATGAATCTGTTTTTGCAGATTGTTGTATTCCACGCTGCGGAGGGCCATGTCATACAGCCTTTCCTGAATTTCCACCCCGGTAATGGCGGCTTTTGTGCGGGTGCTGAGAAGCAGCGGAATAATCCCGTTCCCTGTGCACAGATCAATGATGTTTCCTTTTTGTATCGGAACATATGCAAATTTCGACAGCAGAACGGCGTCTAAGGAAAATGCAAAAACTGTCGGGCTTTGCACGATTTTCATATCTTCAGCAAGTAAATAATCCAGTCGTTCATCGTCTTTTAGTTGAATCATGTCTTTTCCCTTTCCTAAACACATTGTACCGTTAAAAAGGCTTCCGTTCCGCCGGAAGCCTTTCTTATTTTTTATTTAAGAACGAGAGGCAGAACAGGCAGTCTCCTTCTTTGCGAACACTTCCGTAATGGATATTGCAAATATGGAAGCCCTCCTGATACAGGCGCGCCAAATTATCATGGCCTTCTCCAATATCAGCATGCCCTGTCTTTTCTGCTTTTATCTCTTTTTCATCGGATTTTGCGTTTTTTAGCCTCTGATCCGTTTCTTCCAGCCTCTTGCGCAAATGCTCGTTTTCAAGCTGTAAATGATTGTTTTCTTCAATCATTTCCCCAATATGCTGCTTGAGATCTCCAAGCTGGCGGTAAAGAGACCCGATTTGTTCTTCTAAACTTATCACTGTATCAAACAATTCTTTTTTATCCAAGGTTTCACACCTCGTTAATCTGTGGTTTGTGCAGATACGACACCTTCTTGCAACAGCTCATCCCACGTATATTCAACGACTTTGTCACAGTCTGTCAATTCGACTTGAAGAATGCGTTCGAGAATATTCAAGCCGACGACTTTTGCCGGGCCGCTGGACGTGGCGATCACTTCCCCGATATCCGGAAGCTGTTCTTTTGCTGTTTCGTATTCATCGTTTTCATATTTCAGACAGCACATCAGCCGTCCGCATAGTCCGGAAATCTTCGTCGGATTCAGCGACAGATTTTGATCCTTTGCCATTTTAATAGACACAGGCTCAAAATCACCTAAAAATGTGGAACAGCAAAGCATTCTTCCGCACGGTCCGATGCCGCCCAGCATCTTCGCTTCATCCCTGACGCCGATTTGCCTCAGTTCGATTCTCGTTTTAAAGATAGATGCCAAATCTTTGACGAGTTCTCTAAAATCGACTCTTCCGTCAGCCGTAAAATAAAAAATGACTTTGTTGCGGTCAAAAGTGAATTCCACATCGACCAGCTTCATCTCAAGGCCGTGCTCGTTAACCTTTTTCTGGCAGACATCAAAGGCGGACAGCGCAGCTTCTTGATTTTCTTCAACGATCAGGCGGTCGCGCTCATCAGCAACTCTGATCACTTTTCTTAAAGGCAGCACGACATCGTTCTCGTCTACTTTCTTGTTGGCGATGACAACCTGCCCGTATTCAACACCGCGAACCGTTTCGACGATCACACAGCTGTCTTTATCTATCTGAAATCCGTTCGGATCGAAATAATATATTTTGCCCGCTTTTTTAAAGCGGACACCAATAACGTTGTACAAGCTTATCCCTCCTGCAGCATTAAAACCAAGTGCTCCATTAATCCTTGAGCATTCACATTGGAATAAAGCCGTTTTTTTGCTTCTAAAACAGCAAGTATCTGGTTTGTCACTCTTTGTTGTGTTGTTTGCAGCGCATGCTGTTTTAATGATTGGAATAAGTCCTGAAATAGTATTTTATCTTCATGTCCCAACTGAATGGACAACACGTCGCGATATATAAATAAAAGCATATCAAGACCCATTTCTTGATGGTCTTTCTCCTTGAAAAAGGGCATCCACTGATCTTGAATATAGAAAAAAGCATGTCCTTTTCGCTGGTGTAAGACTTCATACAATTTTATCACTTTCGCTCGCGACTCTGCAAACTGATCATTTCGACTCAATTCGAGCGCTTCCGATAAATTATTTGTCATATTCGACAAAAGGGCTGCCATATTCGGTAAGACCTCTTGTTTGATCAGTTCTTTTTCAATTGATTCGGGCTGCAACGACTGAAAGGATAAAACCTGGCATCTCGATATGATCGTATCGAGCAATTTTTGCGGCTGTTCCGTTAAAAGAACAGCGATTGTATCGCTGCTCGGCTCCTCTAAAAACTTCAGAAGGCTGTTCGCCGCATTGACCGTCATTTGATCCGCATGGGAGATAATGTACAGCTTTTTATGCGATTCCAAACCGGTCTTTGAAAACTCTTCCTGAAGCGCCTGAATTTGTCCCTTTTTAATGGAAAGTCCGTCCGGATGCACAACGTGAACGTCCGGATGGTTTCCTGATTCAATCCGCTGGCAGTTCCTGCACGACTCACATGGCTCCGCTCCGTCTTCAAGGCAAAAAAAGCTTTTTGCGAGAAGGGTTGCTGCGTCTAATTTGCCCGTCCCTTTGCGCCCTTCAAATAAATAGGCGTGGGCGAGCCGGTTTCTTTCTATACTATTTTGCAAAAGCTTCATGACACGTGGCTGAAGCTTCTGCATTTCTGTCCAGGTTGTAGCCATACCATCACTCTCTATGTGTAAAGGTTTATCAGTAAACCCTTGATTTCGCCAATGCGTTCTAAAAGTTCGATAGAGGATTTTTCTTGGTCCATCAGATCCTCTGTTAATTGCACAAGCTTTTCGTCCAGTTCTTTTACAATGCTCAATGTCCTGCTGTTTCCGTACAGATCGAAGCTTCTTGAATTCTCCACCGTCAGACCGTTTTCAACGGTCTCTTTTACAAATCGTTTGATCAAGCCTTTGAACCTGGCCAAATCTTTGAAGTTTCTCGACTTTGACAGGCGTTTTCCGAACGCTTCAATATCTGTTAAAAGCATTGTCAGCTGTTCAACTCGAAGCTTGCCGCTTTGTATATTCATCTTCTCTTTAAATGAAGCAGAAACGTTTTCTCCTCTTGCAGGCGGAGTCTGTTGTTTCTCTATCATTGTACGCAGTTCTTGACTTATTTTCATATCCTCAACCCTTAAAATTGATGGAATTGCTCGATCGGCAGTACAAAAACTGTTGCTCCGCCCACTTCAACCTCAACGGGATAAGGAACATATGAATCGGCATTTCCGCCCATTGGAGAAACAGGGGCAATCAGCTGATCGCGCTTGCTTCCGTTTTCTTTTATCAAGCTTAAAGCTTTGTCTACTCGAATATCATCTACACCCAACATGAAGGTTGTGTTTCCCGATTTCAGAAAGCCGCCGGTTGACGCCAGTTTAGTCACGCGAAAATTGTGATCGGTCAAAGCCTTTAAAAGCCGGTTGCTGTCTTGGTCTTGAACAACAGCGATAATTAACTTCATTTGAAAAGCCCCCTTTTGGATGGAAACACTTAAGGATACTCTTGCTACCATTATAACAATGAATGGTAAACAGGTCACAACTGATTTTCTTTTAATGCTTCCTCAATGATGTTATTTACCCTTTTTAACACATGTTCAACATTCTGACTGGCATCCACGATCCGAAATCGGCCCGGAAACCGGTTCATAACTTCTTCATAGCCTTTTTGAACAAGCTGATGAAAATGGAGTTTTTCCAGATCAAGCCGGTTCTTTTCTCTGGCATGATTTAAATTGATCCGCTTCATTCCCTCTTTCGGGTCGATGTCGAAATAAATCGTCATATTCGGCATCATACTGCCGATCGCAAATTGATTAACAGAAAATACTTCATCAATGCCAAGTCCCCTGGCATACCCCTGATAAGCAAGCGAGCTGTCGATGAACCGGTCGCATAAGACGATTTTTCCTTCTTCAAGCGCCGGTTTTACTTTTTCGACAAGGTGCTGCCTTCTGGCGGCTGCATATAATAAGGCTTCTGTTTTCGGGTCCATAGCCGTATGACTTGGATTTAAAATAACCTCGCGAATTCGTTCAGATATTTCAATGCCGCCCGGTTCTCTTGTCGCAAGAACAGAATAGCCGTTTTTCGTCAATTGGTCTGCCGCAGCCTGAAGGATTGTCGTTTTCCCCGCACCTTCAGGCCCTTCAAAAGTAATAAATAATCCGTTCATGATTTCTCCTCTTCTATATATACAGTTAATTGCTTTTGTTTGAGCTGATTGCTGCCCTGAATGTGTACATTCAGATCGACGAGCCGCGTCAGCAGGCTGATCGTCTCTTTTGTTATTCTCTCACCCGCCATGATCAACGGAATACCCGGAGGGTAAGGTATGACCGGTTCTGCGCTTATTCTGCCCGCGGCTTCCGCAAAAGGCACCGATTCTTTTTTAAAGGCTGACAACTTGCTTTTCCGGTAAGGCAAAGCTGTGACTTTTTCAGAAGGGATTCCGATTCCGGCAGGATGATCGTGTTGAACAGCTGTATCTTTGATTTCTTTGCCGATTGTGCTGATCAGTTCCGGCGCAGGCTTATTTTTTCCTTCAAGCGGCAGGACCAGCAGGACTTGCCTTTCATCTGCCAATTCAGGATGGATGCCGTTTGCTTCAAATATGGATTTCAGTTCAAAACCGGAGTGGCCATACGCTGATCTGACAGACAGCTTAAGCGGATCTTGCTGGATACCGGCATCAGCCGGCTCGACGATCTCGGCTCCGTTCATTTGAGAAAAGACTTCTCTCGTGTTGATGAGCTCTTTCTCAATATCGGCTGTTCGATTTGTTTTCATGATATCTTCGGCGTATGCCCTGGCTATATCCAAAGATGCCATGATTGGGTAGGAAGGACTGCTGCTTTGAAGCACGGAGAGATAGTATGCCAGTCTGTCCCTGTTGATCCTGCCGCTGTTAAGATGCAGATAAGACCCCATCGTCATCGCCGGGAGCGTTTTATGCGCAGACTGAACGACAACATCGGCGCCCGCTTTCAGCGACGACTGGGGAAATGGATGGCCCAGCACAAAATGAGCGCCGTGAGCCTCGTCGACTAGAACGGGAATGTCATGTTGATGGGCCTCTTCTATGATCGGCTTCAGATCAACAGCATGTCCGTAGTAATTGGGATATGTCAACACGATTCCATTAGCGTGCGGATATTGTGAAATTGCATCTTTTGCCGTTTCGTACAGTATATGTGTGGGAACGGCCATCGCCTCATCAATTTCCGGCGTCAAAAAAACCGGATGGGCGCCTGAAAGTTCAATCGCATGAAATACAGACTTATGGCAGTTCCGCTGAACGAGTATCGTGTCGCCCGGCTGACAAACAGCCAGGATCATCGCCAGATTCCCGACGGTCGAACCATTGACGAGAAAAAAACTTTCTTCCGCGCCGTAAAGCCGCGAAACTAAATCCTGCGCTTCTTTGATGACGCCTGATGGCTCATGCAAATCATCCAGACCCGTCAGTTCAGTCAGATCGACTTTGAGAATCGTTTTGAAAAAAGTTTTCGCTTCATCAAAAAAGACATCTCCATTGTGATGTCCCGGAACGTGAAAAGAATAATGATGTCCTTCAGCATGGTTCACCAATGCTGTATATAAAGGTGTCTTCATATAAACCGATCCTTTAGTCATCTTCTCTATTTTCTTCGTCACCTGCGTGACGGTATGACATTCTGCATTTATTATACCCTTCAAGGCGGATTACATAAAGGGCGGACGTTTTGGTAAATGTTTATCTTGCTTATGATAAACGGTTTTGGTTTTCTTTCATGTCCAGCAGCTTAGCCTTGAGACCATCTTCCATTGCCCTTATTTCTTCTTCTGCCTGAACGCGCTTGGAACGGCCTTCTTCTTGAATTTTAAGCGTCTCCTCAAGTGTTCCGATCAGATTGTCCTGCACTTGTTTCAATGTTTCGATATCGATAAAACCGCGCTCATTTTCCTTGGCCGTTTCGATCGTGTTGGCTTTCAGCATCTCGGCATTTTTCAAGAGCAGTTCGTTTGTAGTGGCTGACACCTGTTTTTGAGCTTCTACGGCTCGGCGCTGCCTCAACAGAGTGAGCGCAATAGCAACCTGATTTTTCCAAAGGGGAATTGCTGTCATAATCGAAGATTGGATCTTTTCCGCCAGCACTTGATTTGTATGTTGGATCAAACGGATTTGCGGGGCGCTCTGCAACGTAATTTGTCTGCTCAATGTTAAATCATAAACCCGCTTTTCCAGCCGGTCGGCAAACTGAATCATATCGTTTACATCCTGCACGGCCATATGATGATGTTCTGTTTTCGATTTCTCTTTTAATTCAGGAATGGTTTGATGTTTTAACTCTTCAAGCTTCAGCTGGCCGGCTGCAATATAGACATTCAGCGCTTCATAATATTCTTTATTTTTTTCATACAGCCGTTCGAGCATCTTATTATCATTGATCAGCGCGCTTTTGGAATGCTCAAGTTTTACGCTGATTCTGTCTATTTGGGCGCCGGTTTTTTGATACCTTGATAAGACTTCTTGAACAGAATGGGATACTCTTCCGAAAAAACGGGAAAAGAAGTTCCTTTTTTCAGTTTTCAATTCATCAGGGCTGACCTGTTCAAGCTTTTTCATTAGGTCGCTTAAGACCTGCCCAATTTCACCGATATCTTTTTTTTGGACGTGCTCAAGCATCTCGTGTGAAAAATTCAAGAGCTTGGATTGAGCTTGCGTTCCATACAGAGTCATGCTGTCATGTTGTTTTGGATCGATCTGTTCGGCCAGTTGGAATGCCTGCCGGCGTTTTTCTTCGGATAACGTATCGACCAGATTTACTTGCTGGCCGCTGTGTTCTTCCTCCATGCCGGTGACAGACTTTTCTCCTTGTCCAAAAGGATCGGAAAGCAAATCATCAATTTCAAGCTGTACGCCAGTTTTGTGTAACGATGGTTTATATTCGCTCATTTTCAGCTTTCCTCCATCAGCCTTTTTTCATTGAATGCTTCGCGACGTCCAGTTCAAACTCCAAGTGATCAATGTCTGTTTTCAGCAAGTCATAAAGGTCGTCTTCCAATTGCTTGGCAAGCTTATCGATCATCATACGCGTTTCGCTTAAAGAAACTTCAAGCTTCGCATTACGCTTTGGCTGTGACGCCAAAAACGCATGCTTTTCCGTCAGTTCAACAATTGAATCAAGACTTTGATAATAAAAGCGTTCAACCTGGTAAAAACGCTTTGGTTCGTTCTTTGTGATGCTGTAAATTTTTCTGACGATACGAAGGATTTCTATATTTTGTTTAATCGTTTGAATGTTTTTGACTGCGAATAAGGCTTTCCTTAACCGGGCGATTTTCAGCTTAGCTTCCCGCAGATTCTGCTTTATATAGGCATATTCCCGCCGTGTAAGCTGGTTTTCTTTTAAAAACAAATAGGTTCCGTACCATTTCCCGCCAAGATAAACGGCAACCCAGGTTCCTGCTGCATAAGCGGAAGATAGCAGAAAAGTCTGGTTAAGCGCGAAGAAGCTGGTGAACCAAAGGAGCACGGACAATGCACTTGCAGCAGTTGCACGAAGCATAAAATGAAGAATCGGTTTCATTACACCACTACTCCTAATATATAAATTTCTTTTTTATGATAAAGCGGTCGTTTCTTTATACTACTTTCTAATACGGATATCAGCTAAACAAAGTTTCAGCTCGAAAATCGTGTGTATAGCAAAAAAGACACCTTAACCGTGTCTTCATCACTTTCATTATACCTTTCATCCATACAGACTAAAAGGCTAAAAAAAAAGACCTGAAACGGTCTAAGAATATAATGGCGGCGTCCGGAGACTCTTTAATTTTTTGACATAGTCAGAGTACTCGGGGTCTGATGTTGATGTAGATATAATCTTTTTCTCACAATCCGAACATAAAAATTTCGTATAAAGGTGAATGCCTTCGGTTTTATTTTCCTCGCAAATGATACACGTTTCCCCATGATTAGACTTACTCATCCATTCCACCTCCATGGGTTTCAGTATTCCCAAAGAACAACATTTGTATACAAAATTAAGAATGTTTTTGAAGGTTAGATTAGTATATGTAGCCGGGAAGTGTTAGGTGTTTGTATCAATGAAGTTCCGACAAAAAAGACCAGCTTATATAAGCTGGTCTTTTTTAAGTGCTTGGCGGCGTCCTACTCTCACAGGGGGAAGCCCCCAACTACCATCGGCGCTGAAGAGCTTAACTTCCGTGTTCGGCATGGGAACGGGTGTGACCTCTTCGCTATCGCCACCAAACTATTTGCCTTCAGGACGAAGGTACTGGGCGTTCCTCACAGGATGTGAGGGCCTTTAGCCGAGTGTCCTTGCCTTTGGCTTTCTGAGAGGTGTTCTCTCAAAACTAGATAACGGTCAGACAATTCACAAAAATATTTAGGTTAAGTCCTCGATCGATTAGTATCTGTCAGCTCCATGTGTCGCCACACTTCCACCTCAGACCTATCAACCTGA
>NZ_JALHKQ010000008.1:0-62374 GCF_022832475.1 Bacillus sp. B19-2 | reverse complement strand
AAGCCACCTTTTATAATTGAACCATGCGGTTCAATCAAGCATCCGGTATTAGCCCCGGTTTCCCGGAGTTATCCCAGTCTTACAGGCAGGTTACCCACGTGTTACTCACCCGTCCGCCGCTAACATCAGGGAGCAAGCTCCCATCTGTCCGCTCGACTTGCATGTATTAGGCACGCCGCCAGCGTTCGTCCTGAGCCAGGATCAAACTCTCCATGAAGTTTGATAATGACTACGCACAACAAATGTGCGATTTATTTAATGAATTAACAGGTACGTTTGTCTTGTTTAGTTTTCAAAGATCATTTCCGCTTCGTTCAGCGGCTTTAATAATATAACATCAAGCCCACATATTTGTCAATAACTTTTTTTAAAATTATTTGTTGGAGCTTTTTCATGTCAGCTGTTTATCAGCGACGAATAATAATATAACATGTTAATTCAAATCTGGTCAACCCTCTTTTTAATTAAGATGAATTATTGTTATGTTCTATTTTAAACAAGCATAGGATGAATACAAAGCAGCATGGACAAGGAGGAGTTTCTCTGTGAACCATTTTTATGTGTGGCATATGAAACGGATTAAGCAGTTAATCATTATTATGATAGCCGCTTTTGCGACAGCAAGCTTTTTTTATGTACAAAACCTGCTCCCTCTTCCTGTGTTTTCTACAGAAAGCGGAGCAAAAGCGGTATATAGAGGAGACTCAGATACAAACGAAGTCGCTCTTACCTTTAATATCAGCTGGGGAGATCAAAAGGCCATGCCTATTTTAGACACATTAAAAGCAAACGGTATTAAAGACGCGACCTTTTTTCTTTCAGCTTCATGGGCGGAGCGCCATCCGGATGTCGTGGAAAGAATCCGTAAAGACGGTCATCAGATCGGGAGCATGGGCTATGCTTATAAAAACTATTCGCAAATGAAGAAAAGCGAAATCAAAAAAGACTTAACAAAAGCACAAAACTCTTTTCAAAAACTCGGTCTTGAGGATCTCACGCTTTTAAGGCCGCCGACCGGCCAGTTTAATAAAGACGTACTCGATGTCGCTAAACAGTACGGCTATACCGTCGTTCACTACAGTATTAATTCGGATGACTGGACGAACCCGGGGGTTCAAAAGATCGTACAAAACGTAAATGAAACGGTGAGCGCTGGTGATATCGTGCTCTTTCACGCTTCAGATTCGGCCAAACAAACAAAAGAAGCCCTGCCTGAGATCGTGCACCACCTCAGAAGCAAGGGACTCAAAAATGTAACCGTCAGCGATTTAATCGCAAATACGGATGCAAAATCATCAGAAGTAAAATAGCAACCGGTCTAAGCGCGGGCCTGAAATTTTGGGAGCATTAAAAGTTGAAAAGCGTTGCAGGCTAATAAAGGAAGCAGCATTAAATAGAGCCAGTCCTCTTCATTGACCCTTAACGCCGGGAACCACTCCATCACAGTAAAAACAAACATTAGAAATAATGCGGAAACGAACGTTTTTTTAGAGGACTGTTTTTGCTTTGCATATGCGGCCGCAATGCATACCGCTAAAATAAAGAGCGGCAGCCAAATATACGGAATGATGGAGCCTCCCTCTTTTTCAAAAAACAGAAAACGCAAGTAAACCAAATCAAACGCGACAAATACAATCAAAAACAGCTGAATCGAGTTCCACAAAGAATGAGATCTGAAGATTTCCAGTGCAAAACGGTGAATCGTTAAGAAAATCACAAACCCCATTTGAGCAATCACGCTAAAGATCATGCCAACCCCGATAAACCAAAACAGAACAGAAAGAATCTCCAATACCTCGAAGGAAAGAAACAGCTCCTTATATCTTCCCCACTCAATGGCAAAACCGACAATACTTGTAGTCAAAGCTCCGACACCCAACACGGAAAAGAAAAATCGGACGAGATTACGGCTTTTCATTGTAGACTTCCCAACCCCTAAGTACACCGCTGTAGCAGCGATATTTTGTTATGTATAAATTTTTAAAAGACATTCATATTAAAGGTAAGACGAGTTTTCGAAAGGAGCTTAAGCATGTTCAAGACCACAATGCTATCGATAAGCTGTTTTCTGTTTCTATCTGTAACAGCTTGTGCTCCCACGGACCAAGCAGCTGAGATGGACTATGATCAAACCAAAAAGATGGTTGTCGATATATTAAAGACAGATGACGGAAAAAAGGCGATTCAAGAAATATTAAATGATGACAAATTAAATGAAACACTTGTGATGGATGAAAAAACCGTCAAAGAAACCGTTGAAAAAACAATGACCTCCAAAAAAGGAGCTGAATTTTGGAAAAAAGTCTTCGAAGATCCAAAATTCGCAGAAGGCTTTGCCAAAACACTTCAAAATGAACATGAAAAAGTGCTGAAAAAACTGATGAAAGATCCTGAGTACCAAAAAATGCTGATGCAGGTCATGCAGGATCCTGAAATGACCAAAAAATACGGTGAACTTGTCAGAAGCCAGGAATTCCGAACCCACCTGCAGGAAGTCATATCTGACACTCTGTCAAGCCCGCTCTACAGAAAGCAGTTTGAAGAGGAACTGAAAAAAGCTGCTTCTGAAAGCATGAAAGAAGAAATGAAAGGCGGCGAAGAAAAACAAAGCTAAGCCGCTTTTCATTCACTAAAAGCTTCTTCCGCGGAGGGAGCTTTTAATGCTCTTTAAGCTTTTACGCCAATGCTTTCGTCGATTTTTTTGGCGATATCCAAATAAATGGCGCCGGTCGGGTGGTTTTCATCATAAACGGACGGCGCGAATTCGCTGTCATCCCAATCCGGCTGCTTCAGCGGAATTTTGCCCAGAATCGGAACGCCGAGTTCTTCTGCGAGCTTCTCGCCTCCGCCTTTGCCGAATACGTATTCCTTTTCGCCTGTTTTGACACTTTCGTAATAAGCCATATTTTCAACGATTCCCAAGATTTCATGATCGGTCTTCAAAGCCATCGCTCCCGCTCTTGCAGCGACAAACGCGGCAGTAGGGTGCGGCGTCGACACGATCACCTCTTTGCAGCTTGGAAGCATTGAGTGAACATCAAGCGCTACATCGCCTGTTCCCGGCGGCAGGTCTAAGATAATATAATCGACATCTCCCCATTCAACCTCATGGAAGAAGTTATTCAGCATTTTTCCAAGCATAGGGCCTCTCCAAATGACAGGGGCATTGTCTTCAACAAAAAATCCCATCGAAATTACTTTGACTCCGAATCTTTCAACCGGCACGACCTTTTCTCCTTCAATCGTCGGCCGTACAGTGATTCCCATCATATCCGGAACGCTGAATCCGTAAATATCGGCGTCGATTAATCCGACTTTCTTTCCGATTCGCGCCAGAGACACAGCCAAATTGACCGACACCGTCGACTTGCCGACGCCGCCTTTACCGCTTGCCACCGCTAAAAAAACAGGCTGTTTTTCACTATTCAGCAGAGATTGATCCTGCCCTTGGGCAGACTCTTGATAACTCATCACGACTTCTTCAGGCAGCTCTTCAAAACGCAGGCCGACCGTCTCTGCACCGGCTTCTTTCAACCGTATGACGATTTCCTGCTGAAGCTGCATTTGTTCGGCAGATCCCGTTTTTGCGAGCGCCACCTTTACGCTGACGTGCCGTTTTTCGGGTTTTATTTTAATCTCCTTGACGGCATCCAGCTCTCTGAGCGGCTTGTGAAGAAATGGCTCGTCCAAATCGCCGACTATTTTTTTTACATCGTCTTCTCGCAACATTGATCTCACCCTTTGTTGTATTCGTTTACAAAATAAGTATAGCATATCTTTCCTTATAGTGTCTTTGACACAAAAAGAAACCCTCTTATTCAGGAGGGTCTCTGTCTTCTGTAAAGTAGCGCAATACGCCTTTATATACGGATGCCGCGATTTTGTCCTGATATTTTGGCGTGGCCAGCTGTTTTGCCTCTTTCGGATTTGACAAAAACCCGATCTCGACGAGGGCCCCCGGCTTTTTCACATTTTGCATCAAATAAATGCCGTGTATCCTCTTTGCCTTCCGCGTCGTGTTTTCAAGATTATGTCTTAATTCATCCTGAATAAACTTGGCGGCCCGTTCGTTTTCTTCATATTGCCCGTAAAAGAAGCTTTGCGCACCGCTCCATCGCGCGGAAGGAATCGCATTCAAATGGATGCTGAGGTAAAGGTCGGCTTCAGAATTGTTGATCACGTCGACCCTTTTCCGCAAGTCTTCCGCTTTCCTTCTGCTGAGCCCCTTCGTTTCTTCAGGAGCGAGATCATGATCGTCCTCCCGCGTCAGCAACACCAAGGCGCCCTGTTCCTGGAGATAGTCCCTGATTCTAAGGGATACTTCAAGTGCCACGTCTTTTTCAAGGAGTTCACCGCTTGATGCTCCTCCATCCGCGCCCCCGTGTCCAGGATCAATATAAATGATCTTGCCGCTCAACGGAAGATTCCATGACCGCCAAGAATCATCATTGTGGAATTGATATTGAAATAAACATAATAAAACGACAAAGCCGAGTAAAAACCCGAGCCATTTTATTTTTTTCTTCATCCCTTTCCCTCCCGCTCGTCCTTACTACAACATATGGGACAAGGAAAGGAAATATGATTCAGCTTGGCCGCACTTTTACATAAATTATCTGAGCCGAAGCTTAAAGCGTCTTTCCCGCTCGCTGAAGCCTTCCTTCCACCAGCTTTGGATGAAGTATTCGCAAGCATAATAAAGCGGTTCATGAGCCGCTTGAATATTAAAAGCCTCAGACCAGCTCACCGCATATTCATAAAGCTCGTGCAGAAGCTGTTTTTCTTCTTTTTCTGAGCGGACCATCGCTCGTTGAACGGGCTCTCCGTGATAGCCGAACTTTCCGTACTCGGCTCCCAGCAAATAGGCCTCAATGGCAAAATCGATGCAGCCGTCATACAAAATATCCATGTGCTTAGAAAAAAAATGAAAAAGAGGAGCAAAGCATTCCTCCGCAGAATTCAGCATTTTTTCCAAAGACAGTTCGCGCAGAAGCTTTTTTTCCAAATTGATCTGCTTCTTTTGTTTTTCATTGTTAAAAGATACGACCGTCCCCATAGAACCGCCTCCTTTTTACCTTGTATTGTGCAGTCAGGAGCCGGAAATCATGCTTTTCTAAGGAAGGGAAACGGAGGAAGAAGCCGAAAATATTAGGAGCCGCGAGATGAAAAACTATTCACTCACATAGCTGCTCCAAATCTCCTCTTCCTCTTCAGACATGTCGCCAATTACTTTAGAGAAATCCACTTTTTTCTTGCATATGTCCTTCAATACATAAAATTGGTCAAAAGAACCGGTAAACTCCTCTAACGAAGGCGACTGCGCCACCACTTTAAGGTTTGCGATTTCAGAACCATCCAATTCCAGTCTTTTCAGATGTTCCAGGCCGGCAAGAACGGTTCCGTCTTTAACGGACGAATTGATAAGTGTTAGTGTTTGAAGCGTATGAAGCGTGCCTAAGAAATCAACGTTTTTTAACGTAATATTTTCAACCGTTAAAGACCTTAATGTTTCCAAACCTGCTATCGCTTTTATCTCTTCTTCGGATACATGTTCACTTCCGCATATATGTAATCGTTTCAACGTGCTGATTTGAGAAATATCGTTTATTTGTTTTTCGTTACAAACATTTACCTTTAAAAACTCAAGGTTTTTACAGTGAATGAGCGGCGTGTATTCTGCAGCTTGAATATCCGTCATATCCAATTCTCTCAAAGATGATAAATCCGCAAGCGGAGACAAATCGGTTACGCATGTTTTCTCCACATTTAAATACTGCAGATGTTTCAATTGAGCGATTGGCGTTAAATCTGTTACCGGGTTATTTCCAAGGTAAAGCTTTTTCAAAAAGATCATGCTTTGCAAAGGCGTTAAATCATGAATACGATTTGCACTTAAATTCAATTCCCTCATATCCGTACAGATTGATAGCGGTTTAATGTGTGTCAGCTCCCTGCCAGCTAAACGCAGCTTTATCTTGTTACAAAATGCTTTTGGACTTTCAGCCATCGTTTTCACAATCGCAGTCCAGCGATCGTCCAGCTGACGAAGCCATCGGTCCGCATGTTCAAGATCGGCTTCCTGCGGTCTTGCATGCAGCACCGGAAGTTCCATGGAACGGATGGCATCCAGGAAATGAAGCTCTTCCTCTTTGCCGTAGCTCCAGCTGACGGCATCATCATATTCATCAATCGTATAATGACCATTTTTGAGCGTATTTGTTATATGGATCAGTAAATCTGTCACATGATGAGCAATCACATACTTTATTTCTTCGTCGCGTCCGAAATTGATCACTTGTCCGGCTTGCCCCTCCTCATCAGGGTCAAGGTCTACGCCAATATGATTTCCTCCGTAATCCCTGCTAATCGGAATCCATCGGCGGTTCGCATATTTCTCTTTAATCCAACACGGCGGAACCGAATATGCATCGATCTCTTCCAATTCTTCATCTCCTTCAAGCCCCTTCCATATTCGCCACTCCGTGAGCATTTCTTGCAAGGAAAGAAAAGGAAGTCCGAAAAATAATCCGGGGCCCGATTCTTTTTCACCATTATGGGTACGATAAAGCGCCCTGAGCTCTTCAGGAAACGTGACTTCCATTTCATTTTCAGCTTTTTGAATGTCTTCCTCTGTCGCAGGAGGATTCAAAAACGGACGGAAATGTTGTTTTAATTCAGTATGCAACTGCTTCATTATTGTTTGAATCATCTTTTCTCTCCTTCATGCTTTGTAAGACTCATTACATCATGAATGTGTATCCTTGGCAATCCGGGAAGGGAAACAGAGCGAAAAGCCGAACATATTAGGAGAGGTGAGCATGAGATGAAAGGTTTGTTTCAGTATAATTGACAAGTTCGTGATGAGTGGTTTGACTGGTGCCTGAAGCAGCCGCCGGAGGAACTCGAAAAGAGGCGTTCAGGCGGTATGGAAAGCATTTTGAAAAACTTGTTTCATATTGTCGATGTTGAGGTGAGCTGGATGTATGCCATTTTAGACAAGCCGGACTTCACTCCCGAGTTTTCCGACTACCCGTCGATTCAGCACATTATCAGGTTTTCTGAAGCGTATCGTCCCGAAGTTGAGAGCGTGGTTTTTCATTTTTCCAGCGCAGCCGAACAAAAGCCTGGGGAATTCATCGTCTTTATTTAAACTGATAGAAACGGCGTCAAAATGATGTTTTGTGTCACCGTCGATCAGGAAAATTCGCTTATAATGATCCCCGTATCGGTTTCGGTGATTTCGACCCCGTCCATATATTTGTGATAGGAATAACCTTTATAATCGATAGCCATTTTAAAACCTCACTTTTTTTTACGGTACTTCGTAAAACATACAGACTAGCACTCGCATAATCTTATCGCTGCCCCCTGTTAATGTTCCAGTTCCTCGCACATACACTTAAATCCTGTGCTAGACATGGCCTCAACGCCTGCCGTACAAGCATTAGAATAGCCCCCGTATGGTTGGGCGAAAACAGCAAAAATATTTTCAGCTTTTTTGGCGTTTTCATCTTGAAAAAAGTATTGCGTGGAACCGTAGGCGGCAGAATCCGAGCCTAGATGAACATCTACATAATCAGCGGAATCATTCCGTTATACTGTAATCCGCCATATATCTCTGTAAGTTCTTGCTTGCTCGTATTGGCTTGAGGTATCTCCTCCGCCTAACATAGTTTTAGCAGGCAAGTGAACAGTTGATCCTAGCGAAACCCTTTCGCCACTGCTGATCGATATAACTCCTGTTGAATCGATCCAAGTGTGCCCCGTTGTATCCATTTCGAAATGACTGCCGTTTTTTACTATAAATTCCCCTTTTGGATTATCTAATGCAAAAACATTCCTTTCCACCCTTGATGGAGAATTTACACAGGAGATTTAGATGCTGCTCTTGAAATCATGACGGCGCAACTGAAAGAAGGCGGGAAAAAGAAATCTGATTAATCACTGACGTAACTTTTTACAAAATTGGTATTGTTCCGTTGAATTTGCGGGAGTTTTGTCCTATGATAAAAGATGTACCATATAAATGAACTGGGGGGCTTTACTTGAAGAAATTTTTAATTTTATCCCTTGCGCTCTGTTTAGGGATTATTTTAGGGGCGTGCGGTTCTAAAGACACCGCAAAAAAAGATGATACCAAAAAAGAATCATCAGCAAGCGAAAATAAAGACACTGACAACAAAAAAGAAGATGTACAGGAAGACGAAAACCTCAAAGGGAAAAATGTCTATACTAATAAAAAACTAAATATAAACGGAACTACAGGTCCTATTAAATACGAAATCAAAGCTGTACAATTGAAAGAAATGGAGCCAAAAAACGAAGAAACTGCTGATCTGCTCGGTGTCAAAGTAGGTGAGAAAGTGAATGCTGTCACAATTGAACTATCTGGCGAAAACACATCAGAAAAAGATGTTAACTTCTATTTAGGACAAGCCACAATCGTCACAAACACTAAAGAGCAGCTGGAACCTGAAATGTTATTGTCTGAACACATCGAGGGTGAATACTTAGGCAAAGTTAAAAACGAGGGGCATAATGTATATATCTTAAAAAAGTCATCTGTTAAGGATTTGAAATCCATTGAACTGCGTGTTGATGCTCCAACAGATAACAATTTCGAGCCTCTTGGAAAAGACATCAAGCACACAATCGAAGTCAATAATTAAGAAATGCCCTTTTTAGGGCTTTTCTTTAACACCAAAAACAGAACAAACGTTCTTTTCAACTTGTGCAATTTACTAATTGAGCATAGGAGGCGTTCATATTGGTTTTTACCGCAGGAAGAAGAGAAACGGAACTTTTGGGAAAAGGACGAAATCAAAACCTTTCTCGAAAAAGCGCATTCGCAACTTGAACAACAAGATTATGTTATGTTTTATGTTCTTATTTTTACCGGTATGCGTAAAGGGGAACTTCTTGCCTTGGAATGGAGGGACGTTGACTTAAAAGAGAAAACAATAAACATCAAACAAACAATGTTTTTTGAAGACGGTAAAGAAGTCATCCAAACAACAAAAAAATATCATTCTAAGCGAATTATTACGATTGATTATCATACGGCCCAAATACTTACAAAATGGCGTACGTAGCAAAAAGAAATACTCTTATCTAATGGGATCACCTCAGAAGCTAAATACGTGCTTATACGGGGTGATATGCGCCCTCTAAGGCTTTCCCTCTTAAACCGTATGATCGCTAAAAATAAGCTTCACAGAATCACGATTCACGGTTTTAGACATTCTCACGCATCGATCCTTTTTGAAGCAGGCGCATCCATTAAAGAAGTACAAGCCCGTTTAGGTCACAAAGAAATTCAAACGACTATGAACATCTATACACATGTCACGAAAACCGCAAAAGAAAAAACGGCCGAAACATTTAAAAAGCACATGGAATTATGAGAAATTCATTTAAACGTGGTCAAAAATCATTTTTAAGCAAAAAACAAGCCCTCTTCCGAGTAACCGGATGAGGGCTTGAACGTTGGTATATTAACGTTTTGAGAACTGAGGTGCACGGCGTGCGCCTTTAAGTCCGTATTTTTTACGTTCTTTCATACGTGCGTCACGAGTCAGTAGACCGGCACGTTTTAGAGTTGAACGGTATTCCGGATCTGCTTCAAGCAAAGCGCGGGCGATACCGTGACGGATTGCTCCGGCTTGACCGGATAAGCCGCCTCCATGAACGTTTACTAAAACGTCATAAGTACCAGCTGTTTCAGTCAAATTTAATGGTTGTTTGATATCTTCGATTAGAGCTGCAGATGGGATGTGCTCGCTGATTTCACGATTATTCACGATGATACGGCCTTCTCCTGGAACTAAGCGCACACGCGCTACAGAGCTTTTACGACGGCCAGTACCGTAATATTGAACCTGTGCCAAATTGGTAACCTCCTTTTTAATTAACCGCGAAGTTCGTAAACTTCAGGTTTTTGTGCTTCGTGTGGATGCTCAGAACCACGGTATACGTTCAATTTTTTGAACATTTGACGACCTAGAGAACCTTTTGGAAGCATGCCTTTGATCGCAAGTTCAAGCATTTTCTCAGGGTAGTTTGTACGCATTTCAAGAGCAGTTCTTGATTTTAAACCGCCTGGATGTTGAGTGTGACGGTAGTAAATTTTGTCCGTTAACTTTTTACCAGTTAACTCGATTTTTTCAGCGTTGATGATGATCACATGATCTCCAGTGTCAACGTGCGGTGTGTAAGTTGGTTTATGTTTTCCGCGAAGGATAGATGCAACTTCTGTAGAAAGACGGCCTAGCGTCTTGCCAGCAGCATCAACAACTAACCACTTGCGTTCAATATTACTTGCGTTAGCCATAGGTGTTGTACGCATTAAATTTCCCTCCTAAATAAATCTGCCATTTTCAATAAACTTCAATTACGTTCTATTTCAAAACACAATAAGTTTCCGGGGCTTATCGTGGGGTTGAAATACATACCATATGATATCTTATAACTTTCTGTACTCTCTGTCAAGAAAATGTTACACCTGGTTTAGTTGTCATAGATAACACGCCATAAATACAAGCCGTGCGCCGGTGCAGTGCGCCCTGCGGCATCGCGGCTTCTGGCAAGAATCATCTTTTCAATGTCTCCAGGGGAAAATTTGCCGGTTCCTACATCCAGAAGCGTGCCGGCAATGATTCTAACCATGTTATACAAAAATCCGCTGCCCACAATCCTCATCTGCAGGCCGTCCCCTGTGTCAGACCATTCCAGTTCATAGACCGTTCTGACTTTGTCCTTCACTTCGGTTTTGGTTGCACAAAAGCTTGTGAAATCATGGGTTCCAACCAGATAGCGGGAGGCTTCTTTGACTTTTTCCATATCAAGGTCATACGGAACATGGTATGCATAGTGGCGTTTAAAAACGTCCGGATGTCTGCCCCTGTAAATCATATACCGGTATTCTTTACTTTTTGCAGAAAACCTCGCATGAAATTGGTCATCGACAGCTTCCGCCTTGTGGACCGATATATCACCAGGCAGCAGGGCATTTAAAGCATACGGCCATTTCGCCTCAGGGATGGATAGCGGACTGTCAAAATGAATCGTCTGTCCGACCGCGTGGACGCCGCTGTCGGTACGCCCGGATGAAACGACGGGAATACGCTCTTTCGCTTTATGGAGTGTTTGCAGCGCTTTTTCAAGCTCATCCTGCACCGTTCTTTGACCAGGCTGCACTTGGTAGCCGTAAAAAAGGTGTCCGTCATATGAAATCGTGCACTTCATTCTCATCGTCTATCACCTAAGTCCGCAATAAAATTAGCAATACGCCAAGACCAGCTAAAATGAGGAGCACGGAAGTATCCTTCCATTTCCATGTCAGCTGCCTGTATTTTGTACGGCCTTCCCCTCCCCTGTATCCTCGCGCCTCCATCGCGGTTGCAAGCTCTTCGGCTCTTTTAAAGGCACTGACAAACAGCGGAACAAGAAGGGGAACGATCGCTTTGACACGTTCTTTGACCGGGCCGTTCGTAAAATCGACGCCTCTTGCCATTTGCGCTTTCATGATCTTATCCGTCTCTTCGATCAGAGTCGGTATAAATCTGAGGGAGATGGACATCATGAGAGCGAGTTCATGAACGGGAAGCTTCAACTTTTTAAACGGACCGAGCAAATGCTCCAAACCATCGGTCACTTCGATTGGAGTCGTCGTCAATGTTAAAATCGTTGTGATCATGATGAGGTAAACAAAGCGCAACGAAATAAAAATCCCTTGTACAAGCCCCTGCTCATAAATTTTAAACAAGCCGAAATCGGCGAGAACCTGCCCTTCCCTTGTCATAAAAATATGAAGCAGAAACGTAAACAGCACAATCCAGAACACGGGCTTCATCCCTTTTAAAAGGAATCGCACCGGAACGCCCGACAAAGCTGCGGCTGCGACCGTAAACAGACCGAGCAGTGCATATGTTTCCGTATTATTCGCGAAAAAAACGATAAAGACAAAAAGGAAAATGGTTAACAGCTTTGTACGCGGATCAAGCCGGTGAACGATCGATGTCCCGGGTACATATTTGCCGATAATGATATTGTCCATCATAGGGCATTTTCCTCCTGAAACAGAGCTTTAATTTCGGAGGCTGCTTCTTCAATCGTCAAGATCGGCGCTTTGAACGTAATGCCCAGCGTTTCTTCAAGACGTTTTTGGAATTTAATCGTTTCCGGCAAATCAAGCCCTAAGGCAGCGATATCGTCTTTCCTTGAAAAAAGCTCCCGCGGCGTCCCTTTTGCTTTGACCGTGCCTTTATGCATCACAATCAGTTCATCTGCATACGCCGCCGCATCTTCCATACTGTGGGTGACGAGAATCGTCGTCAGCTTCCTCTGCTTATGGAGGCTGTAGAACATGTCCATGATCTCTTTGCGGCCTCTTGGGTCAAGCCCTGCCGTCGGTTCATCGAGGACGAGAACCTCCGGCTCCATCGCCAGCACGCCCGCAATGGCCACGCGGCGCATTTGCCCGCCGCTTAGTTCAAACGGAGACCTGTCGGACAGCTCCTCATCCAAACCTACAAGCTTCAGCATTTCCCTCGCCTTTTCTTCCGCCTTCTCCCGGCTCATGCCGAAATTGATCGGGCCGAATGAGATGTCCTTTAAAATTGTTTCTTCAAACAGCTGATGTTCAGGAAACTGAAAGACAATCCCGACCTTTTTCCGCAAAGCTTTTAAGTGTTTATTCTTTTTGCCTGCTTCAAGAACGTCCCCGCCGAGGCGTATCTGTCCTTTTGTCGGTTTTAAAAGCCCGTTCAGGTGCTGAAGCAATGTCGATTTTCCCGATCCTGTATGACCGATCACAGCGACATAGCTTCCTTCGTTAATCACGGCGTTGACATCATAGATCGCCAGGCGTTCAAAAGGCGTTTTCATCTGGTATCGGTGCTCTACATCTTTGATTTCAATGTGCATAGCTCATTCACCAATCCTTCTTGTGTCAGATGATCGCCTTTCAAAGCCAGACCGCTTTCCTTCAGCATTTGGCTGAGCTGAAAAGAAAACGGCAAATCAAGCCCGATTTTTATCAGGTCTTGATTCAAACGAAAGACTTCCTGCGGCGTGCCTTCGGCAAATTTTTTCCCGCCGTTCATGACGATGATCCGGTCGGCCTTAGCAGCTTCGTTTAAGTCATGTGTAATCGAAATGACCGTAACCATTCCTTGGTCTTTCAGCCTTCTGACCGTATCCAGCACTTCTTCCCGCCCCATCGGGTCAAGCATGGAAGTCGCCTCGTCGAGAATCATGATGTCAGGCCGGGCGGCAAGCACTCCCGCAATCGCAACACGCTGCTTTTGCCCTCCAGAGAGATGGTGCGGCTCTTGATCGAGAAATTCTTGCATGTTCACCTGTTGAACGGCCCAATCCACCCTTTCCACCATGTCTTCTCTTGGAACTCCGTTGTTTTCTAAACCAAAAGCCACATCATCGCGGACGGTTGTCCCGACAAATTGGTTATCCGGATTTTGAAACACCATGCCGACTTTTTTTCGGACATCCCAGACCGTCTCTTCCGTCAGCTGAATACCGCCGACTTCAATCGATCCTTCGTCAGGCAGGATCAGACCGTTCAAAGCACGGGCGAGCGTCGACTTCCCTGAGCCGTTGTGACCTACGATCGCAAGCCATTCTCCTTTCGACACATGGAAAGATACATGATCAAGCGCAGGCCTGTCCGCATCTTTCTGGTAGCGAAACGTAATATCCTCTGCAGCGATTAATCGATCTTGATTCATTTGCCCGTCCGGCCTCCTCTCCTCTAAAGCTCTGCTTTTCTGACTATTCTTTTATCATAGAAAATTCCCCGGTATCTAAAAAAAGGGCATAGATCCAGTTAAAAACTGTCCCGCCCTTCTTTAGACACACAAAATATGTGATTAAACCAATTCGATGATAGCCATTGGTGCTCCGTCACCACGGCGAGGACCAAGCTTCATAATACGTGTGTATCCGCCTTGGCGCTCTTCATAACGAGGTGCTACATCAGAGAAAAGTTTTTGGAGTGCATCTTGGTCTTTCTCTGCATCTGCAACCTCATTGCGGATGTATGCAGCTGCTTGGCGGCGTGCGTGTAAATCTCCGCGCTTGCCAAGTGTAATCATTTTTTCTACAACAGAGCGAAGTTCTTTCGCGCGAGCTTCTGTTGTTTCAATTCTCTCGTTGATGATCAAGTCTGTTGTAAGATCACGCAGCATTGCTTTACGCTGTGCACTAGTGCGTCCTAGTTTTCTGTATGACATGTGGTGTCCCCTCCTTTATTGAAATACTCTATCTGAAATAAAAAACACACGAAAATCCTAGTTCACATGGAAACTAGTCAATCGTCTTTGCGAAGGCCAAGTCCAAGTTCTTCAAGTTTCGCTTTTACTTCTTCAAGCGACTTGCGACCCAGGTTGCGAACTTTCATCATATCTTCTTCAGTTTTGTTCGCAAGTTCTTGAACTGTATTGATTCCCGCACGCTTCAAGCAGTTGTAAGAACGGACTGAAAGATCGAGCTCTTCAATAGTCATTTCAAGAACTTTTTCTTTTTGATCCTCTTCTTTTTCAACCATGATTTCAGCATGCTGAGCTTCGTCGGTCAAACCGACAAAAATATTAAGGTGTTCAGTCAAAATCTTTGAACCAAGCGCAATCGCTTCTTTTGGTCCAGTGCTTCCATCTGTCCATACGTCAAGCGTAAGTTTGTCATAGTTTGTAATCTGACCCACACGAGTATTCTCAACTTGATAAGATACACGAGAAACAGGTGTAAAGATGGAATCAATCGGGATGACGCCAATCGGCTGATCGTCTCTTTTATTCGAGTCAGCTGGTGTATACCCGCGACCTCTTTGAGCGGTTAAGCGAACTCGAAAACTCGCATTTTGGCCAAGAGTCGCAATGTGAAGATCAGGATTCAAAATCTCAACATCACTGTCGTGGGTAATATCAGCAGCTGTTACAACTCCTTCACCCTGAACATCAATCTCAAGCGTCTTCTCTTCTTCAGAGTAGATTTTCAGTGCAAGTTTTTTAATGTTTAAGATAATCGTTGTAACATCTTCAACTACGCCTTCGATCGTCGAGAATTCATGCAGTACACCATCTATTTGGATCGATGTTACAGCGGCACCAGGGAGTGAGGATAAAAGGATACGACGTAAGGAGTTACCCAAAGTTGTACCATATCCACGCTCAAGTGGCTCTACGACAAATTTACCATACTTGGCATCGTCGCTGATTTCAACCGTTTCGATTTTTGGTTTTTCAATCTCGATCATTTCATAAAACCCTCCTTCAAAACGTCGAAACCCCGGAAAGAATTTCTCTGATTCTATCCGAAATTCCCCATTGTTTAGTCCCGTATGTGCTCAGGCAACGAGTGTGCATTCGTTTTATAAATTAACTGTATCATAACCCATTATTGACAGGGACACAAAATCTATACAAACAAATTACACGCGGCGACGTTTTGGCGGACGGCATCCGTTATGAGGAACAGGCGTTACGTCTCTGATTGCTGTAACTTCAAGTCCAGCAGCTTGAAGTGCACGAATTGCAGCTTCACGGCCGGAACCTGGTCCTTTTACAGTAACTTCAAGAGTTTTAAGTCCATGTTCGATAGAACCTTTAGCAGCTGTTTCAGCAGCCATTTGTGCAGCGAATGGAGTGGATTTTTTAGAACCTTTAAATCCTAGAGATCCGGCACTTGACCAAGAAAGAGCATTGCCATGAACATCTGTGATAGTAACAATCGTGTTGTTGAAAGTTGAACGGATATGAGCAATTCCAGATTCAATATTCTTTTTCACGCGGCGTTTACGCGTGTTTGTTTTACGAGCAGCAGCCATTGTTTAATTACCTCCCTTGCTTATTTTTTCTTGTTAGCTACAGTACGACGCGGACCTTTACGAGTACGCGCGTTATTTTTAGTATTTTGACCGCGAACAGGCAATCCGCGACGATGACGAATTCCGCGGTAGCTTCCGATTTCGATCAGACGTTTGATGTTAAGAGACACTTCACGGCGAAGGTCACCTTCAACTTTCAATTTGTCAATCACGTCACGGATTTTACCAAGTTCTTCTTCAGTCAAATCACGAACGCGAGTATCTTCAGAAACTCCAGCTTCTTTTAGAACTTGCTGAGCCGTTGTACGACCGATTCCAAAGATGTATGTTAATGAAATAACAACACGTTTATCACGTGGGATATCTACACCAGCAATACGAGCCATCTCTCTCGCACCTCCTTAAAAATTATCCTTGTTTTTGTTTATGCTTTGGATTTTCACAGATCACCATTACTTTTCCTTTTCTGCGAATGACCTTACATTTTTCACAGATCGGTTTAACTGATGGTCTCACTTTCATGTGTTTCCAACCTCCTTCAATTTCCGGAGTGCTTTATTTGTAACGGTACGTAATTCTACCACGAGTTAAGTCATATGGAGATAATTCTACCGTAACTTTGTCTCCAGGTAAAATGCGAATGAAGTGCATGCGGATTTTACCAGATACGTGAGCCAAAACCGTATGGCCATTCTCAAGTTCAACTTTGAACATTGCGTTTGGCAGCGTTTCGACTACAGTACCTTCCACTTCAATTACATCGTCTTTCGCCATTCAAGTGTTCTCCCTTCTTCAAATCAGTAACTTGCTCTCTGACAAATTTCAAAAGAGAAAATCTCAATTTTCCGTTTGTCACACGCCCTGTTTCGTTTATACTGTTCTGAACTTCCGGAGATACGCAATCATAAAAGGTTAAATGATTGATATTCTTTTTCTTAGGAGAATGAAATTTACGCTTTTCTCCGTCTGCTACCAGCACATGATGATGATCGACTATATCAATAACAACTGCGTATTGGTTCATTTCGCGGCCTCTAATTATGCGTACGAACTGTCCAATTTCAGGTGTTTTCCGATACATCTCATTTCACCTAGGCTTTTGTCAGTATCTCAAAACCGGCTTCCGTTATGGCAACCGTGTGTTCAAAGTGAGCACACTTCTTCCCGTCCACAGTTACAACCGTCCAGTTGTCAGCCAATGTTTTGACATAGCGTGTGCCTGCATTGACCATCGGCTCAATGGCCAGGACCATGCCAGGCTTTAAGCGCGGGCCTTTGTTCGGCGGACCGTAGTGAGGAATTTGCGGATCCTCATGCAGATCCTGCCCTACCCCGTGTCCTACATATTCCCTGACGACTGAAAATTGTTCGCTTTCGACATACGTTTGAATTGCGTGGGAAATATTCGACAAACGTTCTCCCGGTTTTGCTTCCTTCAAGCCTCTATATAAAGACTCCTCTGTCACATCCAGCAGCTTCTGATCATCATCGCTGATCGTACCCACTGGATAAGTCCATGCAGAGTCACCATGATAACCGTTCAGCTTCGCACCGATATCGATGCTGATGATGTCCCCGTCGCGAAGGACCCGTTTTCCCGGAATACCGTGCACGAGTTCTTCGTTGACCGAAACGCAAATGCTCCCGCGAAAACCATTATACCCTTTAAAAGACGGGATTGCACCTTGCTTTGTAATAAAACGTTCGGCAATTTGATCCAGTTCTTTTGTCGAGATGCCGGGTTTAATGTGCTTTTTCAGCTCCTGATGAGTTAAAGCGACAATTCTTCCGGCTTCCCGCATGATTTCGATTTCTCGGGGAGTTTTACAAATAATCATTTGTCCCGGCCTCCGAGAAGCTCCTTTATATCAGCGTAAACTTCATTGATGTGCTTTTGCCCGTCAATGTTTACGAGATATCCTTTATCCTCGTAGAAATCGAGTAAAGGCTGGGTTTGCTTCATGTTGACCTCTAACCGCGTGGATACGGTAGCTTCATTATCGTCTTCACGCTGATAAAGCTCTCCTCCACACTTGTCGCATACATTTTCTTTCGCAGGCGGATTAAAGACTAAATGATAAGTTGCACCGCAGTTTTTGCAGATTCTGCGTCCTGTCAGACGTTCCATCAATGCATCTTTATCGACTTGAATGTTGATGACATGGTCAATCGACTTGCCAAGTCCTTTAAGAATTTCCTCAAGTGCTTCAGCTTGAGCGACTGTTCTCGGAAATCCGTCCAGAAGAAAACCTCCGTCACAATCATTCTTGCCAAGTCTCTCCCTGACAATACCAATTGTCACTTCATCCGGAACAAGCTCACCTTTATCAATGTATGATTTGGCTTCGAGTCCCAGATCCGTTTCTTCTTTCATCGCAGCGCGGAACATGTCTCCTGTTGAGATATGAGGTATCCCAAAATCTTCAACAATCCGTTCAGCCTGTGTCCCTTTACCGGCTCCAGGCAGTCCCATTAAGACTAAGTTCATTTCGGATTCCCCGTCCTCTCTATTTTAGAGGGAATGGGCGCGCCCCATTTCCTCTAGTGCTTCATAAATCCACGATAGTTTCGTTTTACCAGCTGGCTTTCAAGCTGCTTCATTGTTTCAAGTGCAACCCCGATGACAATCAGCAAACTTGTTCCGCCAATTTGTGCAGATGAAGGCAGCCCAGCAATATTAACGAACAAGACAGGAAGAATGGCAATCACGGCCAAGAATATGGAGCCTACAAATGTAAGTCGATACAAAATGCTCGTAATTCTATCTTGAGTCATTTTTCCTGGACGAACTCCCGGAATATAGCCACCTTGTTTTTTAAGATTATCGGCCATTTGCTCAGGGTTTACCTGCACAAATGCATAGAAATAGGTAAAGGCGATGATCAATGCCGCATAAACTCCCATTCCGACCGGATGCGTGTAATCAAACGTTTTTTGAATCCAATTCGTGACGTCATTGGTACCAAAAAATGTTGCCACGGTCCGCGGAGTGGTGATAAACGCTACTGCAAAGATAACCGGAATAACTCCCGCCGGGTTAACCTTCAGCGGCAAGTGTGTAGACTGGCCGCCAGGAACCGGTGAACGGCCTGAACCTTTCGCATATTGAATTGAAATTTTTCTAACTGCCTGTTGGATGAAAATAACGCCAACGACAATCGCCAAAATCGCAACCAATATAACGACAACCTTTATGATTTGCAAGAATAACTGATCTCCAGCATCTACAAACTGCTGAGCGTAGATCTGATTAATCGTCTGCGGAATGCCGGCAACGATACCGGCGAAGATGATAATGGATATTCCGTTACCAACGCCATGAGACGTAATTTGTTCTCCCAGCCACATTAAAAAAGCAGTTCCAGCAGTTAGTACAACCGCAATAAGCAAATAAGTACCGACTCCAGGGTTTGTAATCAACGCGCCGCCGGCCATGTTGTTAAACCCGTAAGACATACCTAAAGCCTGGATAAATCCAAGAACGATTGTGAAGTACCTTGTGAACTGAGCTAGTTTTCGGCGACCAACTTCTCCTTGCTTAGACCATTCGGTAAACTTCGGCACAACATCCATCTGCAGGAGCTGAATGATGATTGAAGCTGTGATGTAAGGCATGATTCCCATCGCAAGAATGGAGAAGTTGAACAATGCACCGCCGCCAAATGTGTTTAGAATCCCAAATACGCTCATTTGATCCTGTGCCTTTAAAACTTCTGTGTTTACATGCGGCACAGGAATGAACGAACCGAGACGAAAGACGATAAGCATTAAAAGAGTGAAGATAATCTTATTCCGAATATCCTTCACACGCATAAAATTGGAGATTGTCTTAAACAAGTTAGATCACCTCAGCTGTACCGCCAGCAGCCTCAATTGCTTGTTTAGCAGAAGCGGAGAATTTATTGGCTTTAACAGTTAATTTCTTTTCTAATTTACCGTCGCCAAGAATTTTCACTCCAGATTTCAACTTGCTGATTACACCTGTTTCTAAAAGAAGTTCAGGAGTAACTTCCGTCCCTTCTGCAAAGCTGTTGAGTTTGTCTAGGTTGACCACAGCGAAATCCTTGCGGTTGATGTTTGTGAAACCGCGTTTAGGAAGACGTTGGAATAAAGGCATTTGTCCACCCTCGAATCCAGGACGTACACCGCCGCCAGAACGAGCGTTTTGACCTTTATGACCTTTACCTGCTGTTTTACCGTTACCAGAACCAATACCACGACCTACGCGGTTGCGCGTTTTACGTGAACCTTCTGCGGGCTTTAATTCATGAAGTTTCATTTGGACACCTCCTTAGCCTATCGTTTATTTTTAAAGTTCTTTAACAGAAACTAAATGAGATACTTTGTTAATCATACCGCGGATTGCAGCGTTGTCTTCATGAACGACAGTTTGGTTTGTTTTCTTTAAACCGAGCGTTCTTACAGTAATGCGCTGATCTTCCGGGCGTCCGATTACACTGCGTTTGAGGGTAATTTCTAATTTAGCCATTAATGTTCCCTCCTTATCCTAACAGTTCTTCTACAGATTTTCCACGAAGCTTCGCAACGTCCTCAGCGCGTTTCAGCTCGCTTAAACCTTGGACTGTTGCACGGATCATGTTGATCGGTGTGTTAGAACCTAAAGACTTAGAAAGGATATCAGCTACACCTGCAAGCTCAAGTACCGCACGTACTGGGCCTCCAGCGATAACTCCCGTACCTTCAGAAGCAGGTTTTAACAAGATGTTTCCTGCACCGAAACGTCCGATGATTTCGTGTGGAATTGTAGTTCCAACCATTGGTACTTCGATCAAATTCTTTTTCGCATCTTCAACAGCTTTGCGAATCGCTTCCGGAACTTCTTGTGCTTTACCAGTTCCGAAACCAACGTGACCGTTTTTGTCACCGACAACGACTAGAGCTGCGAAACGGAAACGACGACCACCTTTAACAACTTTCGCTACGCGGTTAACGGTAACTAAGCGTTCTTCTAACTCTAATTTGCTTGGGTCAATACGACGCATATTCATATGTCCCTCCTTCTTTTATTAAAATTCTAATCCAGCTTCGCGTGCAGCATCAGCCAATGCTTTTACACGTCCATGATAAAGGTAACCGCCACGGTCGAACACGACATTTGTGATACCTTTTTCAGAAGCGCGTTTTGCAACAAGCTCGCCAACTTTTGCAGCCGCAGACGTATCGCTGCCATTTTCAGCGTTAAAGTCTTTATCAAGAGTAGATGCACTCACAAGTGTAACACCGTTCACGTCATCGATCACTTGTGCGTAAATATGTTTGTTTGAACGGAAAACATTTAGACGAGGTCTCTCAGGGGTTCCTGAAAGCTTCGCGCGAACACGACCGTGTCTTTTAAGACGTGCAGCATTCTTGCTTGTTTTCGTAATCATCTGGGTCACTCCTTTCTCACATTAAGCGGTTTTACTTAGCAGATTTACCTTCTTTACGACGAACCATTTCTCCTTCATAGCGGATCCCTTTGCCTTTGTAAGGCTCTGGAGAACGTACAGCGCGAATGTTTGCAGCAGTAGCTCCAACACGCTCTTTATCTGTACCTTTTACAACTACTTTTGTTTGAGATGGAACTTCGATTTCAATTCCGTTTTCAGGAACGATTTCTACTGGGTGAGAGTATCCAACGTTCAAAACAAGTTTGTTTCCGGATTTAGAAGCACGGTAACCGACACCGACTAATTCCAAACCTCTTTCAAAACCTTTAGATACACCTTCAACCATGTTTCCGATGATGCTGCGAGTTGTGCCATGCAGCGCACGGTGTTCTTTATTATCAGAAGGACGTTCTACAGTAAGTACATTGTCCTCAATTTTAATCTTCATATCAGGATGAAACGTACGAGTTAATTCTCCTTTTGGTCCTTTCACGGTTACAGTGTTGTCGTTCATAGTAACTGTAACGCCTGAAGGAATCTCAAGTAGCTTCTTACCTACACGAGACATACCAAACACCTCCATTCATGTTAAACTTCTTACCAAACGTATGCTAATACTTCTCCGCCAGCCTGTTTAGCGCGGGCTTCTTTATCCGTTAACACACCTTGTGATGTAGAAAGAATTGCGATTCCAAGTCCGTTCAGTACGCGAGGCACTTCGTTTGACTTAGCGTAAACGCGCAGACCTGGTTTGCTGATTCTTTTAAGGCCAGTGATGACACGCTCGTTGTTTTGTCCGTATTTCAAGAAAACACGGATGATGCCTTGTTTGTTATCTTCAATGAATTCTACGTCACGAATGAAACCTTCTCTTTTCAAGATTTCAGCGATTTCTCTTTTCAACTTAGAAGCAGGAATTTCAAGCTTCTCATGACGCACCATGTTTGCATTACGAATACGAGTCAGCATATCTGCAATCGGATCTGTCATAACCATTATTTAATAACCTCCTTCCCATAAACGGGGATTACCAGCTGGCTTTTTTAACGCCAGGAATTTGTCCTTTATATGCAAGTTCACGGAAACAAATACGGCAAAGTTTAAATTTACGAATAACAGAGTGCGGACGGCCGCAGCGTTCGCAGCGAGTGTACTCTTGTACTTTAAACTTCGGTGTGCGTTTTTGTTTCGCAATCATTGACTTTTTAGCCACGATTTCGCCTCCCTTTCATTGATTATTTCTGGAATGGCATACCTAATTGAGTTAACAGTTCACGAGCTTCTTCATCAGTGTTGGCAGTCGTTACAATAACGATGTCCATACCGCGAACTTTAGTTACCTTATCATAGTCAATTTCAGGGAAGATCAGCTGTTCTTTGATTCCTAGTGTGTAGTTTCCACGACCGTCAAAAGATTTTTTTGAAATTCCGCGGAAGTCACGTACACGCGGTAAAGAAACAGAAATTAGTTTATCAAGGAAATCGTACATGCGCTCTCCGCGAAGAGTTACTTTCGCACCGATTGGCATTCCTTCACGAAGACGGAATCCAGCAATAGATTTCTTCGCACGAGTAACGACAGGTTTCTGACCAGCGATAAACGTTAGTTCTTCTACAGCGCTATCGATAGCTTTAGCGTTTTGAACAGCGTCACCAACACCCATGTTGATTACGATTTTTTCGATTTTAGGCACTTGCATCACAGATTTGTATTCGAACTTTTTCATTAATGCAGGTGTAATGTCTTTATTGTACTTTTCTTTAAGGCGGTTCATGAGATAGACCTCCCTTCCTTTATTACTAGTTATCTAGAACTTGCCCAGATTTTTTTGCAACACGAACTTTTTTGCCATTTTCTACTTTGTATCCTACGCGCGTCACTTCACCTGTTTTAGGATCGAGCGGCATTACGTTTGACACATGAATTGGCGCCTCTTGATTTAAAATTCCGCCTTGAGGATTTGCTTGAGTCGGCTTTGCGTGCTTCTTCACCATGTTGACACCCTCAACGATTACGCGGTCTTTTTTAGGGAAAGCTGCAAGGATCACTCCTTGTTTCCCTTTGTCTTTACCAGAGATAACCATTACTTTATCGCCTTTTTTAACATGCATCCTGATCGCACCTCCTTAGTCCGGCATTGATATCATTAAAGTACTTCTGGAGCTAGAGAAACAATTTTCATGAAGTTGTTATCACGAAGTTCACGTGCTACAGGTCCGAAGATACGAGTTCCGCGCGGGCTTTTGTCGTCACGGATAATAACACATGCATTCTCATCGAATTTGATGTAAGATCCGTCATTTCTGCGTGCGCCGCTCTTAGAACGAACGATAACAGCTCTCACGACTTCACCTTTTTTGACAACGCCTCCTGGTGTTGCTTGTTTAACCGTGCAAACAATGACATCACCAATGTTAGCTGTTTTGCGTCCAGAACCACCAAGCACCTTGATTGTTAACACTTCACGGGCACCAGAGTTATCAGCTACTTTTAAACGAGTCTCTTGTTGAATCATTATTTGTTACCTCCCTTCGGAAAAAGGATTTCCGAACTTTATTAGATAATAACAGCTTCTTCGACAACTTCAACTAGACGAAAACGTTTAGTCGCAGATAATGGACGAGTTTCCATGATCTTTACGATGTCACCGATTTTAGCTTGATTATTTTCATCATGTGCTTTGAATTTTTTAGAGTACTTTACGCGTTTACCGTAGAGTGAATGTTTTTTGTAAGTTTCTACAACGACAGTGATGGTTTTATCCATTTTGTCAGAAACAACACGTCCTTGGTAGACTTTGCGCTGATTGCGTTCGCTCATGTTTTAGAGAACCTCCCTCCGGAATTATTTGTTGGCAGCAATTTCTCTTTCCCGAATCACAGTTTTCATGCGCGCGATTGACTTGCGCACTTCACGAATGCGAGCAGTATTTTCAAGTTGTCCTGTCGCTAATTGAAAGCGAAGATTGAAAAGTTCTTCTTTAAGAGACTTTACTTTTTGTTCAATTTCAGCAGTGGTAAGGTCACGAATTTCATTAGCTTTCATTTGATTCACCACCAATTTCTTCACGTTTTACGAACTTCGTTTTAATTGGCAATTTGTGAGATGCAAGACGAAGAGCTTCACGAGCGACTTCCTCAGACACACCAGAAATTTCAAATAAAACTTTGCCCGGTTTTACAACAGCTACCCATCCTTCAGGAGCACCTTTACCGGAACCCATCCGAACCTCTAGAGGCTTAGCTGTATAAGGCTTAGAAGGGAAAATTTTGATCCAAACTTTACCGCCACGTTTCATGTAACGAGTCATCGCAATACGTGCTGCTTCGATTTGGCGGTTTGTGATCCAAGAAGCTTCTTGAGCCTGGATACCGTATTCACCGAAATGCACTTCAGTGCCGCCTTTCGCACGGCCGCGCATTTTTCCGCGATGCTCTCTGCGATATTTAACGCGTTTTGGCATTAACATATTATTTTCCTCCTTCCTCAGTTTTCTTCTTAGTAGGAAGAACCTCTCCACGATAGATCCAGACTTTTACACCAAGCTTGCCGTAAGTTGTGTCGGCTTCAGATGTAGCATAGTCGATGTCTGCACGCAAAGTGTGCAATGGAACAGTTCCTTCACTGTAGTATTCAGAACGAGCGATGTCAGCGCCGCCAAGACGACCGGATACCATTGTTTTCACACCTTGTGCACCAGCGCGCATTGTGCGTTGGATTTGTTGCTTTTGCGCACGACGGAATGAAATACGGTTTTCCAATTGACGAGCAATGTTATCAGCAACTAGCTGAGCATCAAGATCAGCTCTTTTGATTTCAAGAATGTTAATGTGTACACGCTTGCCAGTAAGGCTGTTAAGGGCTTTGCGAAGCGCTTCAACTTCAGAACCGCCTTTACCGATAACCATACCAGGCTTAGCTGTGTGGATCGTAATATTTACACGGTTTGCCGCACGCTCGATTTCCACTTTAGAAACAGAGGCGTCAGACAGGCGTTGATTAATAAATTCACGGATTTTTAGATCTTCGTGAAGGAAGTCAGCGTAATCTTTGCCAGCGTACCACTTAGATTCCCAATCACGTATAACACCAATACGAAGACCGACTGGATTTACCTTTTGACCCACGAGTTATCCCTCCTTCTTTTCTGATACAACGATTGTAATGTGGCTCGTACGTTTGTTGATTTGGCTTGCACGTCCCATAGCGCGCGGACGGAATCTTTTCAACGTCGGGCCTTCGTTCACGTAAGCTTGAGTAACAACCAGGTTGTTTGCATCCATTTCGTAGTTGTGCTCAGCATTAGCGATAGCAGATTTTAAAACTTTTTCAATAATCGGGGAAGCAGCTTTTGGCGTAAGGTTTAAGATCGATACTGCTTCACCTACTTGCTTGCCTCGAATCAGGTCCATTACTAGACGTGCCTTACGAGGAGCAATACGGACTGTTCTTGCGACAGCTTTAGCTTGTTGCATTTAAAAGCCTCCTCTCATTAGCGTCTTGTTTTTTTGTCATCACTAGCATGACCTTTGTAAGTACGAGTCGGTGCGAATTCACCCAACTTGTGACCTACCATATCTTCAGAGATGTAAACAGGCACATGTTTGCGTCCGTCATAGACTGCGATTGTGTGACCGATAAATTGCGGGAAAATAGTAGAACGGCGAGACCAAGTTTTCACAACTTGTTTCTTATCCGTTTCATTTAATTTCTCGATTTTTGTCATTAGATGATCATCGACAAATGGTCCTTTTTTTAAGCTGCGAGCCATTTTGGAACCTCCCTTCGTGATTGCACTACGGTCCGATATGAACCGTAGACAACCCCGTTATTTATTTTTTCGACGACGTACGATGAATTTATCTGATTTGTTCTTTTTCTTACGAGTTTTGAATCCAAGAGTTGGTTTACCCCATGGAGACATAGGTGATTTACGTCCGATTGGAGCGCGTCCTTCACCACCACCGTGCGGGTGATCGTTAGGGTTCATAACAGAACCGCGAACTGTAGGGCGGATGCCTTTCCAGCGAGAACGTCCTGCTTTACCGATGTTGATCAGTTCGTGTTGTTCGTTACCCACTTGACCGATAGAAGCACGGCAAGCAGAAAGGATCATGCGAACTTCACCGGAGTTCAGACGTACAAGAACGTATTTTCCTTCTTTACCAAGAACTTGAGCAGATGTTCCAGCTGAACGTACCAGCTGTCCGCCTTTTCCAGGTTTCAATTCAATGTTGTGCACGACTGTACCAACAGGGATGTTGATCAGTGGAAGTGCGTTACCTACTTTAATGTCAGCTTCTGGTCCTGACATGATTTCAGTTCCTACTTGAAGGCCCTTAGGAGCCAGGATGTAGCGTTTTTCTCCGTCTACATAGTTAATTAGAGCAATGTTAGCTGAACGGTTTGGATCGTACTCAACTGTAGCAACGCGTCCAGGTATACCATCTTTATCGCGTTTGAAGTCGATAATACGGTATTGGCGTTTATGTCCGCCGCCTTGATGACGTACAGTTAATTTACCTTGGTTGTTACGTCCGCCTTTTTTGTGAAGCGGAGAAAGCAAGGATTTTTCCGGCTGATCTGTTGTGATTTCTGCGAAATCAGAAGTTGTCATGCCGCGACGTCCGTTAGAGGTCGGTTTGTACTTTTTAATCGCCATTTTGAATTTCCCTCCTTCTTTTCACAAATAATTAAGCTTCAAAAATTTCGATTTCTTTGCTCTCTTCAGTAAGCTTGACAATCGCTTTTCTGCGTTTGTTCGTCATACCAGAGTAGCGGCCGACACGTTTGAATTTCCCTTTGTAGTTCATGATGTTGACTTTTTCAACTTTCACTCCAAAGATTTGTTCAACAGCGTCTTTCACTTCTGTTTTGTTAGCTTTTACGTCTACTTCAAACGTGTATTTTTTTTCAGTCATTAAATCAGCAGAACGTTCAGTAATGACGGGGCGCTTTAGAACATCACGAGGATCTTTCATTATGCAAGCACCTCCTCTACTTTTTCAACCGCTGCTTTCGTCATCACAAGCTTCTCGTGACCGACAACATCGAGGACGTTGATTCCGTTAGCTTCAACAACAGTAACTCCTGGAAGGTTGCGAGCAGATAGTTCAACTGTCTCGTTTGCATCCGCAGTTACGATTAAAGCTTTCTTCTCGATAGACAGACCTTTAAGGATAGCTGCCATTTCTTTTGTTTTAACCGCATCAAGATTAAGATCTTCAAGAACGATCAAGTTGTTGTCATTCACTTTAGAAGACAATGCTGATTTGATAGCCAAGCGGCGAACTTTTTTCGGTAATTTATATGCATAGCTGCGTGGTGTAGGACCGAATACGATACCACCTCCGCGCCATTGCGGTGAACGGATAGACCCTTGACGAGCACGGCCGGTACCTTTTTGACGCCAAGGTTTGCGACCTCCGCCACGTACTTCCGAACGATTTTTTACTTTATGAGTTCCTTGACGTAAGGAAGCTCTTTGCATAAGAATAGCGTCGAATACTACGCTCTCATTTGGCTCGATTCCAAATACAGAGTCGTTTAATTCGATATCACCAGCAGTAGAACCGTTTTGGTTATATAAAGCTACTTTTGGCATGATCAATTTCCTCCTTTCCTAAGAGAATTATTTAGTTTTAACAGCACTTTTAACAGTGACTAGAGATTTTCTTGCACCAGGAACGTTGCCTTTAACTAAAAGAAGGTTGCGTTCTGCATCCACTTTTACGATTTCAAGGTTTTGAACGGTGATTTGCTCTCCGCCCATACGACCAGGCAACAGTTTACCTTTGAATACACGGTTAGGGTCTACAGGTCCCATTGAACCAGGACGACGATGGTAGCGGGAACCGTGAGACATAGGTCCGCGAGATTGTCCGTGGCGTTTGATAGCACCTTGGAAACCTTTACCTTTCGATGTTCCTGTTACATCAATAACTTCTCCGTTAGAGAAAATATCAACTTTGACTTCCTGACCAACTTCATACGCATCCATATCCACTCCGCGTAATTCTTTAACGAAGCGCTTAGGTGCAGTTTCCGCTTTTGCGACGTGTCCTTTTTCCGGTTTGTTGGCAAGCTTTTCACGCTTGTCGTCAAAACCGATTTGAATCGCTTCATAGCCGTCGTTTTCAGCAGTTTTCTTCTGAAGTACAACGTTAGGAGCAGCTTCAATAACAGTTACCGGAATAAGATCACCGTTTTCTGCGAAAACTTGCGTCATACCAATTTTTCTTCCTAAGATTCCTTTGGTCATTCGTCACACCTCCTATAAAAATCATTCTATATTTTAGATTAAAGTTTAATTTCGATATCGACACCAGATGGTAAATCTAATCGCATTAAAGCGTCGACAGTTTGTGGTGTTGGGTTCACAATGTCGATCAAACGTTTATGTGTACGCATTTCAAACTGTTCACGAGAATCTTTGTATTTGTGCACCGCACGAAGGATTGTGTAAACTGATTTCTCAGTTGGCAACGGAATCGGACCAGAAACGCTGGCTCCGGAACGTTTAGCCGTTTCAACAATCTTCTCAGCAGATTGATCAAGGATTCTATGATCATACGCTTTTAAACGAATACGAATTTTTTGTTTTGCCATTATTTTCCCTCCTTTTCGCCTACTTACATTAGACAATTCTCCGTGAGAAAAACCTGAATCACCTTGCCATGGCAAAGCGGCCGGGTGTGTCAGCAACCTCTCACTTCATCGCAGTCAAAGACCAACATGCACTATTATACAAAATTTATAGGCATGATGCAAGGTAATATTAAATATTACCGGCTTTTGCACACTTTTTTTATTATACAGATTCAAGCAGTGTTAATCAAGAGCTTACAGGCGGAAAATAAATCCCTTTATAATAACGACGTAAATAAAAAACGAGACCCGGCTGGATCTCGTTTTTTTATTTTATAAGTATTATTCAGTGATAGAAGAAACTACGCCAGAACCAACTGTACGTCCGCCTTCACGGATAGAGAAGCGAGTTCCGTCTTCAATCGCGATTGTTGAAATCAATTCAACAGTCATTTCGATGTTGTCTCCAGGCATAACCATTTCTACGCCTTCAGGAAGCTGAATGATACCCGTTACGTCAGTTGTACGGAAGTAGAACTGAGGACGGTAGTTAGAGAAGAATGGAGTGTGACGTCCGCCTTCTTCTTTAGAAAGAACGTAAACTTCAGCTTTGAATTTTTTGTGCGGAGTGATTGTACCTGGTTTAGCAAGTACTTGACCGCGTTGGATATCTTCACGAGATACACCGCGAAGAAGTGCACCGATGTTGTCACCAGCTTCAGCATAATCAAGAAGCTTACGGAACATTTCAACACCTGTAACAGTTGTTTTACTGTTTTCTTCTTGAAGACCGATGATTTCAACTTCGTCACCGACTTTAACTTGTCCGCGCTCAACGCGTCCAGTTGCAACTGTTCCACGACCTGTGATTGAGAATACGTCCTCAACAGGCATCATGAACGGTTTGTCAGTATCGCGCTCTGGAGTTGGGATGTATTCATCAACCGCATCCATCAGTTCGAAGATTTTAGCTTCGTAATCAGCGTCACCTTCAAGAGCTTTAAGAGCTGAACCTTTGATAACTGGTACATCGTCACCAGGGAACTCATACTCAGAAAGAAGATCGCGAACTTCCATTTCAACTAGCTCAAGAAGCTCTTCGTCGTCTACCATGTCGCATTTGTTCAAGAATACTACGATGTATGGCACACCTACGTTACGAGAAAGAAGGATGTGCTCACGAGTTTGTGGCATTGGGCCGTCAGCAGCAGAAACAACAAGGATCGCACCGTCCATTTGCGCAGCACCAGTGATCATGTTTTTAACATAGTCAGCGTGTCCTGGGCAGTCAACGTGTGCATAGTGACGGCTGTCAGTTTCGTACTCAACGTGTGCAGTAGAGATTGTGATACCGCGCTCACGCTCTTCTGGAGCACCGTCGATTTGGTCGTATGCCATAGCAGTACCTTTACCAGATTTCTTATGAAGCACAGTAGTGATAGCAGCTGTTAATGTAGTTTTACCATGGTCAACGTGTCCAATTGTACCAATGTTGGCATGTGATTTGGAACGGTCGAATTTTTCTTTAGCCATTCTGAAAATCCTCCTTAAAAAGGTTAGTTTTTGTTATATAGAGTGATAGAAAGTGAAAGCAATGTTTCACTTTCTCATCTTACAATAGTATTTATACTTTAATGAAGAGGCAAAATCAATTATTCACCTTGATTTTTTTTGATGATCTCATCAGCGATGCTCTTAGGCACTTCTTCGTAGTGGTCAAAGACCATTGTGAACGTACCGCGTCCTTGTGTGTTTGAACGGAGAGCCGTAGCGTAACCGAACATTTCAGAAAGTGGAACCATTGCGCGAACAACTTGAGCGTTTCCGCGTCCTTCCATACCTTCTACGCGACCGCGGCGTGATGTAATATCACCCATGATGTCTCCCATGTATTCTTCTGGGATAACGACTTCAACTTTGGAGATCGGCTCAAGAATAACCGGGTTACACTTGCTTGCCGCGTTTTTAAGCGCCATTGAAGCAGCGATTTTAAACGCCATTTCGTTTGAGTCGACGTCATGGTAAGAACCGTCAAACAGCTTCGCTTTGATGTCGATAACAGGGTAACCTGCGACGACACCGTTTTGAAGTGAATCTTCAAGTCCTGCTTGAACAGCCGGAATGTATTCACGAGGAACGACACCACCGACGATTGCGTTTTCGAACTCAAAGCCTTTTCCTTCTTCGTTTGGAGAGAATTCGATCCAAACGTGTCCGAACTGTCCGCGTCCACCGGACTGACGTACGAATTTACCTTCAACTTGCGCGCTCGCACGGAATGTTTCACGATACGCAACTTGAGGAGCACCGACGTTGGCTTCAACTTTAAATTCGCGTTTCATACGGTCAACGATGATATCAAGGTGAAGCTCACCCATACCGCCGATGATCGTTTGACCTGTTTCAGGGTCAGTATGCGCACGGAATGTTGGATCCTCTTCAGCCAATTTAGCCAGTGCAGTAGACATTTTGTCTTGGTCAGCCTTAGATTTAGGCTCGATTGCAACGTGGATAACAGGCTCAGGGAATTCCATAGACTCAAGAATAACAAGGTTTTTCTCGTCGCAAAGCGTGTCCCCTGTAGTCGTGTCTTTCAAACCTACAGCAGCAGCGATATCCCCTGCGTACACAGTAGAGATTTCTTCACGGCTGTTGGCGTGCATTTGCAGGATACGGCCGACGCGCTCACGTTTGCCTTTTGTTGAGTTTCTTACGTATGAACCGGAATCAAGTGTTCCTGAGTACACACGGAAGAACGTCAATTTACCAACGTAAGGGTCAGTCATAACTTTAAATGCAAGTGCTGAGAAAGGTGCTTCATCAGAAGACTCACGAGTAACCTCTTCCTCAGAATCAGGCAGAGTACCTTTGATTGCTGGTACGTCAGTTGGAGCTGGCAGGTAGTCAAGAACTGCGTCAAGCACTAATTGAACACCTTTGTTTTTGAAAGCTGAACCACAAAGAACCGGATAGAACTCAACGTTACAAGTTCCTTTGCGGATTGCTGCTTTCAGTTCGTCAACTGTGATTTCTTCGCCTTCCAAGTACTTCATCATAAGCTCTTCATCAAGCTCAGCAACAGCTTCAATCAAGCTGGCGCGAAGCTCTTCAGCTTTGTCTTTGTACTCAGCAGGGATTTCACGCGCATCAGAGCGTGTTCCAAGATCATCTTCATAGTAGTACGCAACGTTTTCTACAAGGTCGATGATCCCTTCGAAATTGTCTTCGGCGCCAATCGGTAATTGGATCGCGTGAGCGTTCGCCTCAAGACGGTCTTTAAGAGTTCCTACAGAGTAAAGGAAGTCCGCACCCGTTTTGTCCATCTTGTTGACAAATACGATGCGAGGTACTCCGTAAGTTGTTGCCTGACGCCAAACTGTTTCAGTTTGCGGCTCAACGCCTGATTGTGCGTCAAGAACGGCAACGGCACCATCAAGTACGCGCAGGGAACGTTCAACCTCAACTGTGAAGTCTACGTGTCCTGGTGTGTCGATGATGTTTACGCGGTAACCTTTCCATTGTGCAGTTGTTGCAGCGGATGTGATTGTGATACCGCGTTCTTGTTCCTGCTCCATCCAGTCCATTTGGGAAGCCCCTTCGTGAGTTTCACCAATTTTATGGATACGGCCTGTGTAGAACAAGATACGTTCAGTTGTTGTCGTTTTACCGGCATCGATGTGAGCCATGATTCCGATATTACGAGTTTTTTCTAAGGAGAACTCTCTTGCCATTGGGTCTTTTCTCCTTCCTTCTTAGGGAATAATATTTTGTCGTTCGAGATTACCAGCGATAGTGAGCGAACGCTTTGTTTGCTTCAGCCATCTTATGAGTATCTTCACGTTTCTTAACAGCAGCACCAGTGTTGTTAGCTGCATCAAGGATTTCGTTAGCTAAACGCTCTTCCATCGTTTTTTCTCCGCGAAGACGAGCGTAGTTTACTAACCAGCGAAGTCCAAGAGTCGTACGGCGTTCAGGACGAACCTCTACAGGTACTTGGTAGTTCGCACCACCTACGCGGCGTGCTTTTACTTCAAGCACTGGCATGATGTTCTTCAATGCTTGTTCGAAAACCTCCATTGCATCGTTGCCGGTACGTTCTTTAATAATATCGAATGACTTGTATAGGATTGTTTGAGCTTTACCTTTTTTACCGTCGATCATCATTTTGTTGATCAAACGAGTAACCAGTTTAGAGTTGTAAAGCGGATCAGGTAAAACGTCTCTTTTTGCTACAGGACCTTTACGTGGCATCTGATTATCCTCCCTTCTCTTGTTACGGGTTTACAGCAAGCAGAGGGATTTCACGGTTCAGCTGCCGGGATCAAACTGACGCTTGGCGCGGTAAGCCTGATGCCCTTAACAGCATTGCCAGAACTCCTTGCTTTTAAAAACCCTTTTATTTGTATTTAAACGGAATTATTTTTTCTTAGGACGTTTTGTACCGTATTTAGAACGGCCTTGTGCACGGTTTTCAACTCCGGCAGTATCAAGTGCGCCACGCACGATGTGGTAGCGTACCCCCGGTAAGTCTTTTACACGTCCACCGCGGATCAATACGACACTGTGCTCTTGCAGGTTGTGTCCGATACCAGGAATGTAGGCCGTAACCTCGATTCCGTTAGTTAAGCGAACACGGGCATATTTACGAAGCGCCGAGTTCGGCTTCTTCGGTGTCATTGTACCGACACGGGTACATACTCCGCGTTTTTGTGGTGAAGATACGTTAGTGTGCTCTTTCTTGAAGCTGTTGTATCCTTTGTTAAGTGCTGGAGACTTAGAAGTTTCAACTTTGCTTACGCGTCCTTTGCGGACTAGCTGATTAATTGTAGGCATTTTGTAATTCCTCCCTTCATCATGTTTTATAACCCACATACCCAGGTGGTTCATTTAAAAGCAAAAAACAATGCCTTTGCATAAAAGCAAAAACAACGAGTACGTTATTGAATAATGGCAACAGCTGCAGCTCCGACTTCAATTCCGCAGGCTTTGCCGAGCTTTTTCATGGACTCTGCCATTGAGACGGGAATCCCTTGTTCATTTGCCAGGTTAATAACATCTGACGTCAGAAAAGGATCAGCGTCTTTTGCTACGACGACTTCCTTAACAGAATTGCGCTTCAGCGCTTTGACTGTCTGCTTCGTACCGATAATAATAGATTGAGCCTGTGATACTTTATCATAAGACATCATATATCCTCCAAAGCAACAGGTTTAAATTGAGCACCTTGGTTATATTATCATCCTGAAAGAAGGATGTCAACATATGATGACAATTTTTAGTGACATCCTTCTTTAGGATTTTTTTATTTATTCAGCCGGAACCATTTCATCAGATGATTGGACTTGCAATACCGGCTTCACTTTACGGTAGTTCAGCATACCCGTTCCAGCAGGAACAAGCTTACCGATGATAACATTCTCTTTCAGGCCGAGAAGCTCATCGCGTTTTCCTTTAATTGCTGCATCTGTCAGGACACGTGTTGTTTCCTGGAATGACGCGGCAGACAGGAAGGAATCCGTTTCAAGCGATGCTTTGGTAATACCGAGAAGCACCGGACGGCCTGTTGCAGGGCGTTTGCCTTCGAGCAGAACTTTTTTGTTCGCTTCGGTAAACTGGTGAATATCGAGCAGCGTGCCTGGCAGCACTTCCGTGTCGCCGGCATCGATGACACGCACTTTGCGAAGCATCTGGCGAACCATAACCTCGACGTGCTTATCCCCGATTTCAACCCCTTGCATACGATAAACCTTCTGCACTTCATGAAGGAGGTATTCCTGCACCGTGGTAATGTCAGTAACTTTCAGAAGCTCTTTCGGATCGACAGAACCTTCTGTCAGCACCTGACCACGGGAAATTTTCTCTCCTTCAGTGACTTTCAGGCGCGCGTTGTAAGGCGCCGTATATGAACGGCTTTCGACTTCGCCCTGAACGACGATTTCCTGCTGTTTGTCACGCACTTCATTGATTTCAGCTACGACACCGTCAATTTCAGAGATCGTCGCTTGACCTTTAGGGTTTCGCGCTTCAAACAATTCCTGGATACGCGGCAAACCTTGTGTAATATCGTCTCCGGCAACCCCGCCCGTATGGAAGGTACGCATCGTTAACTGTGTACCTGGCTCACCAATGGACTGGGCAGCGATGATTCCGACTGCTTCCCCGACTTCGACGTCGGTTCCTGTTGCCAGGTTGCGGCCGTAGCATCGTTTACATACACCATGTGACGTATTACATGTAAATGCGGAGCGGATCCACACTTGTTCAATGCCTGCTTCGACAATTTCGAGCGCTTTATCTTCGTCGATCAGCTCGTTTTCATCCACGAGCACTTCCCCTGTTTCCGGATGTTTAACAGGTTTTCTCGCGAATCGGCCGACAAGACGCTCTTCAAGACGTTCGATCACTTCTGTGCCTTCTGTGATCGATTCGGCAAGTATGCCGCGGTCTGTGCCGCAGTCAGTCTCACGAATGATGACGTCTTGGGCTACGTCTACGAGACGGCGTGTCAGGTAACCTGAGTCGGCTGTCTTCAGAGCCGTATCCGCAAGACCTTTACGCGCACCGTGAGTAGAGATAAAGTACTCGAGTACCGTTAAACCTTCGCGGAAACTTGACTTGATCGGAAGTTCGATGATTCGTCCAGCCGGGTTGGCCATCAGACCGCGCATACCCGCAAGCTGCGTAAAGTTTGATGCGTTACCCCGGGCTCCGGAATCACTCATCATGTAGATCGGGTTGATTTCATCCAAGGATTTCATCAGCTTGCCTTGGATCGTATCTTTAGCTGCACTCCAGATGGAAATGACCCGCTCATAACGCTCTTCTTCTGTAATCAGACCGCGTCTGAACTGCTTCATAACGTTATCAACTTTTCCTTGCGCTTCTTCAAGGATTTCCTGTTTGTCGTCCAATACGACGATATCGGAAACACCGACCGTAATTCCGGCTTTTGTGGAATATTTAAATCCAAGGTTTTTCATGCGGTCAAGCATTTTTGATGTTTCTGTAATATGGAATCTTTTGAAGATCTCCGCAATGATTTTACCCAAAATGCCTTTTTTGAACGGCTGGTTGATTTCCTGGTTCTTAATGGCTTCTTTAACATCTGCACCGTAATCCAAGAAGAAACGGTCAGGTGTTTTTTCTTCAATGTTGCTCTTCGTCGGTTCGTTCATGTATGGGAACGACGGCGGAAGAATCTCGTTGAAAATCAGTTTTCCGACAGTTGTAACGAGCAGCTTGGAACGCTGTTCTTCGGTAAATGTTTCATTTTTCAGGGAGTTAACCGCAACGGCTACTCTCGTATGCAAATGAACATATCCGTTTTGATACGCAAGAATCGCTTCATCCGTATCTTTGAAAACCATACCTTCGCCGACTGCTCCTGAGCGTTCTAGCGTCAGATAGTAGTTTCCAAGCACCATATCCTGAGACGGCGTAACAACCGGTTTTCCGTCTTTAGGGTTCAGGATGTTTTGCGCGGCAAGCATCAGGATGCGCGCCTCAGCTTGCGCTTCTGCTGATAAAGGAACGTGAACCGCCATTTGGTCACCGTCAAAGTCGGCGTTGTATGCCGTACATACAAGCGGATGAAGACGGATGGCACGGCCTTCGACAAGCGTTGGTTCGAACGCTTGAATACCTAATCTGTGAAGCGTAGGTGCACGGTTGAGAAGCACAGGGTGTTCTTTGATAACTGATTCAAGGACATCCCAGACTTCAGGCTGAACGCGCTCAATTTTACGCTTCGCACTCTTAATGTTGTGGGCAAGACCTTTTTCAACAAGCTCTTTCATGACGAATGGCTTGAACAGTTCCAGCGCCATTTCTTTCGGAAGACCGCATTGATACATTTTCAGGTTCGGACCTACGACGATAACCGAACGGCCTGAGTAGTCAACACGCTTACCGAGAAGGTTTTGACGGAAACGGCCTTGTTTACCTTTCAGCATGTGAGAAAGGGATTTTAACGGTCTGTTTCCCGGACCTGTAACAGGACGGCCTCTGCGTCCGTTATCGATCAGCGCGTCCACGGCTTCTTGAAGCATGCGCTTTTCGTTTTGAACGATAATGCTTGGCGCTCCAAGATCCAAAAGACGTTTTAATCGATTGTTACGGTTGATGACACGGCGGTACAAATCGTTCAGATCGGAAGTTGCAAAACGTCCACCGTCAAGCTGTACCATCGGTCTCAGCTCAGGCGGAATGACCGGAAGAACGTCGAGGATCATCCAGGACGGCTTATTTCCGGAGTTGCGGAATGCTTCCAATACTTCCAAGCGTTTGATCGCACGTGTGCGGCGCTGTCCTTGTGACGTTTTAAGCTCTTCTTTCAGCATATCCACTTCTTTATCGAGGTCGATATCTTGAAGGAGCTTATGAATCGCTTCAGCACCCATTGATGCTTGAAATTTATTTCCGTATTTATCAAGGTACGCCCGGTACTCTTTTTCAGAAAGAAGCTGTTTTTTCTCAAGCGGTGTATTGGCCGGATCTGTTACGACGTAAGAAGCAAAGTAAATGACTTCTTCCAATGCCCGCGGAGACATATCCAGCACAAGACCCATACGGCTCGGGATTCCTTTAAAATACCAGATGTGAGAAACAGGGGCTGCCAGCTCGATATGCCCCATTCTCTCACGACGGACTTTAGCCCGGGTTACTTCAACTCCACAACGGTCGCAGACTACGCCTTTATAACGAACCCGCTTGTACTTTCCGCAGTGGCATTCCCAGTCCTTTTGAGGACCGAAAATGCGCTCGCAGAATAGACCATCTTTTTCAGGTTTCAAAGTACGATAGTTGATTGTTTCAGGCTTTTTCACTTCTCCGTAAGACCATGAACGGATTTTGTCAGGTGAAGCGAGACCGATGTTCATATACTCAAAATTGTTCACATCCAGCAAGGGGCCTACCTCCCTTTTTATCTTCGGGTTATACCCTGTCACTTGCGTATAAAATTCGTTTATTCTTTAGTGACGACATCGCGTTCTGCGTCAGCAGAAACGAATTCTTCGGACTCTTCATCATTCGGCAGAGAGAGCCCTTCGTTTTGTTTCGCGTCTTCGTCGTCTTCCAAGTCTCTCATTTCGATTTCTTCTTCGTCGCTTGATAGGATTTTGACGTCCATACCTAAGCTTTGAAGCTCTTTGATCAATACTTTGAACGATTCCGGAACACCAGGTTCTGGAACATTGTCGCCTTTTACGATGGCTTCGTATGTTTTCACACGGCCTACGACATCATCCGATTTAACAGTCAGGATTTCTTGAAGTGTATATGCTGCACCGTAAGCTTCAAGCGCCCAAACTTCCATCTCTCCAAAACGCTGTCCACCGAACTGCGCTTTACCTCCGAGAGGCTGCTGGGTAACGAGTGAGTAAGGACCTGTAGAACGCGCGTGCAATTTGTCGTCAACCATGTGAGCCAATTTGATCATGTACATGATACCGACAGACACCCGGTTGTCAAACGGCTCCCCAGTTCGGCCGTCGTAAAGGACTGTCTTTGCGTCCCTTGACATGCCGGCTTCTTCAAGCGTTTCCCACACATCTTCTTCGCGGGCACCGTCAAATACCGGCGACGCGACATGCAGGCCGAGACGGCGTGCAGCCATACCAAGATGCAGCTCCAACACCTGCCCGATGTTCATACGCGATGGTACGCCCAGCGGGTTTAACATGATGTCAATCGGTGTTCCGTCAGGCAGATACGGCATATCTTCCTCCGGAAGGATTTTCGAAATAACACCTTTGTTACCGTGGCGTCCGGCCATTTTGTCCCCTTCAGAAATTTTACGCTTCTGAACGATGTAAACGCGGACGAGCTGGTTAACGCCCGGAGGCAGTTCGTCTCCGTCTTCGCGGTTGAACACTTTTACATCAAGGATGATACCGCCGCCTCCGTGAGGTACACGCAGCGACGTATCGCGGACTTCACGCGCTTTTTCGCCGAAGATGGCGTGAAGCAGGCGCTCTTCTGCTGTAAGCTCTGTAACACCTTTAGGCGTTACTTTACCAACAAGAAGATCTCCGTCTTTTACTTCAGCACCGACACGGATAATTCCGCGTTCATCGAGGTTGCGAAGAGCGTCTTCACCGACGTTTGGAATATCGCGTGTGATTTCTTCAGGTCCGAGTTTTGTATCCCGGGCCTCTGATTCGTATTCCTCAATATGAATAGACGTGTATACGTCGTCTTTTACAAGGCGTTCGCTCATGATGATGGCATCCTCATAGTTGTAGCCATCCCATGTCATAAAGCCGACCATGACGTTGCGTCCAAGGGCAAGCTCACCTTTTTCCATAGACGGACCGTCAGCTAAAATTTCACCTTTTACAACCTCATCACCGACGCTTACGATCGGACGCTGGTTGTAGCAAGTTCCCTGGTTGGAACGAACAAACTTCAGCAGGCTGTATTTATCAAGGTTCCCTTTGACTTTCTGGCCGTCGACTTCTTCATAGCGGCGCACCCAAATGTTTTTCGCTTCCACCCGTTCAACGATTCCAGGGTGGCGGCAAATAACAGCGGCACCGGAGTCTTTTGCAGATACATACTCCATTCCGGTTCCGACGATCGGAGATTCAGGCTGCATAAGAGGTACAGCCTGCCGTTGCATGTTCGCTCCCATAAGGGCGCGGTTCGAGTCATCGTTTTCCAAGAAAGGAATACATGCAGTCGCGGCAGAGACAACCTGTTTAGGCGAAACGTCCATATAGTCGACGCGGTCTTTCGGAACAACAGTGTTCTCCCCTCTGAAACGGGCGACGATGCTGTCATCCACAAAAGATCCGTCATCATTCAGACGTGCGTTAGCCTGGGCAACGACATAGTTGTCTTCTTCATCAGCTGTCAAGTAATCGATTCTCGGCGTTACTTTTCCAGTCTCAGGATCAACGCGGCGATACGGCGTTTCGATGAAGCCGAAACGGTTCACTTTCGCGAATGAAGAAAGCGAGTTGATCAAGCCGATGTTTGGACCCTCAGGAGTTTCAATCGGACACATCCGGCCGTAGTGGGAATAGTGAACGTCACGGACTTCCATTCCGGCGCGCTCACGGGTCAAACCGCCCGGTCCGAGCGCTGACAGACGGCGTTTATGCGTCAGCTCAGCAAGCGGATTCGTCTGATCCATAAACTGAGAAAGCTGCGAACTTCCGAAAAACTCTTTGATTGATGCGATGACAGGGCGAATATTAATCAGCTGCTGAGGCGTGATCGTGTTTGTATCTTGAATAGACATTCTTTCACGAACAACACGCTCCATTCTGCTTAAACCGATACGGAATTGGTTTTGCAGAAGCTCTCCCACTGAACGGAGACGGCGGTTTCCTAAATGGTCGATATCGTCGGTATCGCCCACTCCGTGAAGCAGGTTAAAGAAATAGCTGATGGAAGAGATAATATCAGAAGGTGTAATATTTTTAACGCCTTCTTCAATATAAGCATTTCCAATCACATTGATTGTCTGCTCCCCTTCTTGATCTGTCGGGGCATAAATTTTAATAGACTGAAGCGTCACTTCATCTTCGACAACTCCGCCGTTCGGATACAGCTTTTTAAAACCGATTCCGTTTTCAAGGTACGGCAGGACTTTGTCAAGCGTTCTTCTGTCTAAAATCGCGCCTTTTTCGGCAAGGATTTCGCCTGTTTCAGGATCGATCAGCGTTTCAGCAAGCCGCTGATTAAACAGTCTGTTTTTGATGTGAAGCTTTTTATTAATTTTATAACGTCCTACACTTGCAAGGTCATATCTTTTCGGATCAAAGAACCTTGAATCAAGCAGGCTTTTTGCGTTTTCTACTGTAGGTGGCTCTCCTGGACGAAGACGCTCGTAGATTTCAAGAAGCGCTTTATCGGTGTTTTCCGTATTATCTTTATCAAGCGTATTGCGTAAATACTCGTTTTCACCGACGAGATCAATGATCTCTTGGTCAGATCCGAAGCCAAGAGCACGCAAAAGAACCGTAACCGGCAACTTACGTGTGCGATCGATGCGTACATAAACAACATCTTTCGCATCAGTCTCGTATTCTAACCATGCGCCACGGTTTGGAATGACAGTCGCGGTAAAACCTTTCTTACCGTTTTTGTCTACTTTACCACTAAAATATACACTTGGAGAACGAACGAGCTGAGATACAATGACCCGTTCCGCACCGTTGATAATAAAGGTTCCAGTGTCTGTCATAATAGGGAAATCACCCATGAAGACATCCTGATCCTTTACTTCACCGGTCTCTTTGTTGATTAAGCGGACTTTAACACGCAGCGGAGCTGAGTAGGTCACGTCGCGCTCTTTTGATTCTTCTACCGGATACTTAGGCTCGCCCAAGCTGTAGTCGATAAATTCCAGAGAGAGGTTACCAGTGAAATCCTCAATTGGCGATATGTCTTGAAACATCTCTCTAAGACCCTCATCAAGAAACCACTGATAAGAAGAGGTTTGAATTTCAATGAGATTTGGTAATTCTAACACTTCGCTAATGCGTGCATAGCTTCTGCGCTGGCGGTGTCGTCCATACTGAACTAGTTGACCTGTCAACTGATTCACCCCTCAAATCATGCGTAATATATGTGTAACAAGCATTTCTTCCGCAAATATGTAAGAAATACTTTTACAAGACAAAAGAAAAAAGGGTTTCTAATTTAGAAAACCACATCCAAAAACAAAATACCGATTTTATTAGTGTTCCCAAAAATGTATATTTTATACAAACCTAGGCGTTTCTTAAAAACAGCAGCAAAATATATACATTGGCATTTTATAATATTAACATAGCTGAAAATCCGAGTCAAACTTTTTTTGCTTTGATGATATAGTACCCTTTCTTTTTGTGAACGACTTCAACGTCCGCAAAAAGTTCTTTTAATTTTTCAATGGCAGAAGGCCCGCCTTGTTTTTTCTGAATGACGACCCACAGCTCTCCTGAAGGCCGCAAATGTTCAGCGCTTTTTTCAAAGATGGCGTGCACAGTTTTTTTCCCGGCGCGTATAGGGGGATTAGTAATAATAGAAGCGAATTTTTTTGCAGGTTCGACGTTGGCAAACAGATCACTCTGATAGATCTTTGTGTTGTCGATCTGATTATTTAACGCGTTTTCCTTCGAAAGTTCGACAGCTCTTTCATTAACATCGATCATGTGAACCATTCGATCTTCGAAATCCGCCGCAAGCGAAAGACCAATCGGGCCATAGCCGCAGCCTACATCCAAAAAATCACCTTCTGTATCCGGTTCCCGGAAAGCTTCAATCAGCAGTCTTGAGCCAAAGTCCACTTCTCTTTTTGAAAAAACTCCGCTGTCGCTGATAAAAGTAAACGCCCGGTTTCTCAAGCGAAATGCCCACGTTGATCTGCTGCTTTTTGCTGAAGGTTTTTCCGAATAATAATGGTCAGTCATCACTGAACCTCCTCAGTTGGTGAACTCTCCAGATATCTTGAAACAAGATGGCGTATCTTATGCGGAAGGGACTACAATTAATTAGCAAAGAAAAAGCCCGCTTTTAAAAGCGAGCTTTCCCCTAAAGATTAGGTGAAGATTACTTAACTTCTACAGAAGCGCCAACTTCTTCAAGTTTAGCTTTAAGCTCTTCAGCTTCTTCTTTCGCAATACCTTCTTTAAGAGGTTTTGGAGTGTTGTCAACAAGTTCTTTAGCTTCTTTCAAGCCAAGACCAGTGATTTCACGAACAACTTTGATAACTTTGATTTTTTGATCTCCTGCACCAGCAAGAACAAGATCAAATTCAGTTTTTTCTTCAGCAGCACCGCCTGCAGCAGCTCCGCCAGCTACAGCTACAGGAGCAGCAGCAGTTACGCCAAATTCTTCTTCGATTGCTTTTACTAAGTCGTTCAGTTCAAGTACAGTTGCTTCTTTAACGGAAGCAATGATTTCTTCGATATTTAAAGCCATTTGTAATTCCTCCATTTTGTTTTATTTTTTAGATACTGATGCTATTAAGCGCCTTGTTCTTCCTTTTGTTCTGCAACAGCTTTAGTTGCAAGAGCAAGGTTGCGAACTGGAGCTTGAAGTACGCTAAGCAACATAGAAAGCAAGCCTTCGCGAGATGGAAGTTCAGCAAGAGCTTTCACTTCTTCAACTGTAGACACTTTGCCTTCGATTACGCCCGCTTTGATTTCAAGAGCTTCGTGCTTTTTAGCAAACTCGTTAAGAACTTTAGCTGGAGCGACAACATCTTCAGTGCTGAATGCAATCGCATTCGGTCCTGTTAAGAAATCGTTCAAACCATCAAGTTCAGCTTGTTCAACCGCACGGCGAGTCATCGTGTTTTTGTACACTTTGAACTCAACGTTAGCTTCGCGAAGCTGTTTACGAAGTTCTGTTACTTCAGCTACGTTAAGGCCGCGATAGTCAACGATGATCGTTGATTTACTTTCTTTCAGTTTAAAAGTAATTTCTTCAACAACAACTTTTTTTGTTTCAATTGCGCTGCTCATGGTTACACCTCCTGTAAGATTCATCTGTGTAACACTTATACCGTTCGGTGATCACGTTCTTTAACGACATGTTCCATATAAAAAGCCTCCATTCGACATGGAGGCTGTATATACAAGCATACGTAACGCTAGAGCTGTGATATATATACACCTCGGTAGGAGATTAAGCCTTATCGGCACCTACTGTCTACGGTATAAATGGACATATTTTATTTTTACAACGTTTTGAATTATATCAGAACGTCTTATCAAAAGTCAATATTATTTTACGTTGAAAGTTGAAGGGTCCACTTTGATTCCAGGTCCCATTGTAGATGTAACAGAAACGTTTTTCACGTATACACCTTTAGCAGCAGCAGGTTTCGCTTTCAAAATTGTGTCGTACATTGTCGCGAAGTTTTCTACAAGCTTGCCTTCTTCGAATGACACTTTTCCGATTGGAACGTGGATGTTTCCTGCTTTATCAACGCGGTATTCAACTTTACCCGCTTTGATTTCGTTGACTGCTTTTTCAACTTCGAAAGTAACCGTTCCTGTTTTAGGGTTTGGCATAAGACCTTTTGGTCCAAGCACGCGTCCGATTTTACCGACTTCACCCATCATGTCAGGAGTCGCAACGATTACATCAAAATCAAACCAGCCTTGCTGAATTTTGTTGATGTAATCAGAATCGCCTACGTAGTCTGCACCAGCAGCTTCTGCTTCTTTCGCTTTTTCGCCCTTAGCGAAAACAAGAACGCGCTGAGTTTTGCCTGTTCCGTTTGGAAGTACAACTGCACCGCGGATTTGCTGGTCGTTTTTACGAGGGTCAACACCTAAACGGAATGCCGCTTCAACAGTGGCATCGAATTTAGCTGTGTTTGTTTTTTTCACAAGCTCAATCGCTTCGTTTACGTCGTAAGCTTTTGTACGCTCTACAAGCTTGGCAGCTTCGACGTATTTTTTACCTTTTTTAGCCATTTTAAAATTTCCTCCTTAGTGGTTTTAGCGGAATAACCTCCCACGAATAAGGGTTGCGAACTTGTCTGATCCAAACTCGCAACCCAGCAAAGAGACAAAAATTAGTCTTCGATCACAATACCCATACTGCGGGCAGTTCCTTCAACCATACGCATAGCCGCTTCAACATCTGCCGCATTTAAGTCAGGCATTTTTGTTTCGGCGATTTCACGTACTTTATCGCGTTTAACGGTTGCGACTTTATTACGGTTAGGCTCACCAGAACCTGACTCAATTCCAGCCGCTTTTTTAAGCAATACAGCAGCAGGCGGAGTTTTTGTGATAAATGTAAATGAACGGTCTTCGTAAACCGAAATTTCTACAGGAATGATCAGACCAGCTTGGTCAGATGTACGAGCGTTAAACTCCTTACAGAATCCCATGATGTTAACACCGGCTTGACCCAATGCAGGACCAACTGGCGGAGCTGGATTCGCTTTTCCAGCAGGAATTTGCAATTTTACAACTTTAACTACTTTTTTAGCCACGAGACACACCTCCTTAAGTCCGTGATGTGGTAATAGGGTGAACCCTCCCACTCAAGGTCTCATTCTTTATATGAATGATGAAAATATCAAGCTAGCTGCCTTGACGTTTTTGCCAAGACGCACCTTTGTATATTATCACTTTTATATAGTGATTTCAAGCGCTTTTCCATTACAATTTGTCAACTTGAGTAAATTCGAGCTCAACCGGGGTCTCTCTTCCGAACATATTAACAAATACTTTGACTTTATTTTTGTCATGGTCGATCTCTTCAATCGTCCCTGTGAAATCAGCAAACGGGCCATCGATCACCTTGACTGTTTCTTTCAATTCAAAGTCGATTTCTGTTTTTCTTTCTTCAAGCCCCATCCGCTTCAGGATTTTTTCCGCTTCACCCGGAAGCAGCGCAGTCGGCTTTGAACCTGATCCGGCTGAACCGACAAACCCGGTCACGCCCGGCGTATTTCGAACAACATACCAGGAATCATCCGTCATGACTAGTTCGACAAGTACATACCCAGGGAATACTTTCTTTTTAACGACTTTTTTCTTGCCGTTTTTAATATCTGTTTCTTCCTCTTCAGGTACAACGACGCGGAATATCTTATCCTGCATCCCCATCGATTCCACCCGTTTTTCCAAGTTCGCCTTTACTTTATTTTCATAGCCGGAGTACGTATGAACCACATACCATTTCTTTTCCATTCTCATTCAGGACCCTTTCAGTCCTTCCCTCCCCACACCTTAAAAGTTTTTGGCCGTACCTTTTGGTCGTACCGGGAAACTGACACTTTCTTTTATACGAGCCTCATATTTTGAAACAATGAAAAAACCCGTTAAACGGGTTTTTTGGCAAGTCATATTTAGATCTATTATAACACGTTATGCTGATCATTATTCAACTATTAAACGAATTAATTGCGTAATACCCGAATCGATGAGTGCAAAAAAGATGGCGAAAAAGATAACGGTGGTGATAACAGTGATCGTATAGCGCGTTAGTTCTTTTCCTTTAGGCCAGGTGACCTTTTTCATTTCTTTTCCGACATTCTTTAAAAATTTGATAATACCCATGGTAAGAAACCTCCACAACCTAAAAACAAAAACGCCTATTTTGTTTCCAGATGTACTGTATGTGAATTGCAGTTATTGCAGTATTTCTTTACTTCGAGCCGTTCAGCCAAAGCTGCGGAGCTTTTCATTGTCGTATAATTACGATTTCCGCAATTTTTGCAGGCTAACGTTACTTTTTTCTTCATGTTTACACCTTTTTCTGGACGATCATTTCCTAAGTAACATATCACAGTCATAAAATGACTGTCAATATGCCATAAGCATTGGCTACAAGCTGATTTCGCGGAGCTCCAGGTACTTTTCAAGCTTTCTTTTGACGCGCTGGAGCGCATTATCGATCGATTTTACATGGCGGTTTAGTTCTTCGGATATTTCCTGATAGGATCTTCCGTCGAGATAGAGCGCAAGAACTTTTCTTTCTAAATCACTAAGCAATTCTCCCATTTTCAGCTCGATATCATCGAATTCTTCCTGATTGATGATCAGCTCTTCAGGATTCATGACCTTTGCTCCGGAAATCACGTCGAGAAGCGTCCGGTCTGATTCCTCGTCATAAATGGGCTTGTCCAGCGACACATAAGAATTGAGCGGAATATGTTTCTGGCGAGTAGCTGTTTTGATAGCGGTAATAATTTGGCGGGTAATGCATAATTCTGCAAAAGCTTTGAATGAAGTCAGCTTGTCCTCTCTAAAATCACGGATAGATTTGTAGAGTCCAATCATGCCTTCCTGAACGATATCTTCCCGATCAGCCCCGATTAAGAAGTAGGATCTTGCTTTTGCCCTTACAAAATTACGGTACTTTGTAATCAAGTAATCTAACGCATCACTGTCTCCGACATGAACCATTTCAATGACCTGCTCGTCTTCCAACTGGCAAAAACGTTCTTTGCTGAACTGTTCTTTGCTGAATTTTCCCTGGTTGTTTTCTAAGTTCACTCCGATCCCCCCGACCGCACGTAGATAGAAATATTATACAGTAATGGACAAAAAAGCGTCAACCTAATCCAAGTCGCCACGCCGCCATTTTTCGAAGATCTTCAAGACGTCTTCTGACAATGGAATTTTCCCCGCGGGACGTTCTGAGGTGATTTGTTTCACCCTTTTTTCGATTTGCCTTTCGATCGCTTCGACTTCCCTGAGCAGCTCCCTGGCTGATTTGCGCAGGGCCCCTTGGCCGAAAATCGCCCATTGCTCTGTGTAGTCGGATGTGGCAACATGGAGTTGCGTCTGAATATTATCCAAGTCTGACACCAGTTTCTCGATCCGTTCATCAGCCGTTTCATTTTCCCTTGTGAATATCACTTCTACGCGATGATTGACCTTCTTTTTCTCGATTCCTTTAACGAGATGCGCATCAAAGACAACGATTACCCGAAACCCAGTATACGATTGATATTCCGCCATCTTCTGTATCAACAGATCCCTTGCTTCTTCAAAACTGTTTTCTTTTAAATCTTTCAACTGAGGCCATGCCCCAATCATGTTATAACCGTCGACCAACAGGATGTCCATTCCGTCTATTCTCCCAGAGGGCTTCGTTTCCGGTACACTTCATACATCAGGAGACCAGCTGCGACTGAGGCGTTCAGGGACGTGACTTTTCCCGCCATCGGCAGGCGGATGAGAAAATCACATTTCTCTTTAACAAGCCTTCCCATGCCTTTTCCTTCGCTGCCGATGACAAGCGCAAGCGGCATATTTCCATCGAGCGACCTGTAGTCCTGTTGTCCAGACGCATCGGTACCGACTACCCAAATGCCCCGTTGCTTCATTTCTTCCAGGGTTCGCGACAGGTTGGTCACTTTGACGACCGGAATATGTTCGATGGCTCCTGTCGAGGCTTTGGCGACAGTCGTCGTAAGGCCGACCGCACGCCTCTTCGGAATGATGATGCCATGAGCCCCTACCGCATCTGCGGTGCGCATAATAGAGCCCAGATTGTGCGGATCCTCAATTTCGTCTAAAACGAGGATAAACGGCTGTTCATTTTGGCCTTCGGCCTTTTGATACAGATCATCCAGCTCGGCATACTCGTAAGCCGCGACCTGAGCGACGACGCCCTGATGCTGTCCGGAAACCATTTGATCGAGTTTTTTTCTTGGGACATAATGAATCGTGATGCCTTTTTTGGCGGCGAGTTCAACGACTTGCTGAGCCTGTCCCTTCACTGTGTTTTCCGCCATCCACAGCTTATACAATTCCCGGCCGGACTTTAATGTTTCGATGACCGCGTTTTTTCCTATGACGTAATCATGCTGCTGACTCATTTGACTTCCTCCCTGCCATCCCGTTTTTCCAGCGCTGCTTTGATGAGTTCATTAAGCCTATCTTCCCTGTTCTCAAGAAAAAGATACCCGATAACCGCCTCAAAAGCCGTACTGTAACGATATGTTTGAACATCCGTATTTTTCGGTACCGTTCCGGATTTGGCATTCCGTCCTCTTCTCAGCACAGCTTGTTCTTCCTCGGTGAAAAATTCCTGCTCCTCAAGCGCAAACAGCATGCTTGCCTGCGACTTGGCGGAGACATAGCGCCTCGACTGCCTGTGCAGATCATTGGGCCTTGTCATGCCTTGCTTTAAGAGGTGATGCCTGACGTATATCTCCAATACGGCATCACCCATGTAAGCAAGCGCCAAACCATTCAGCTGTTTGGCGTCTTTAATGGTTTCCAAATTCATGTTTACGATTCTCCTCTTTTCCAGCGCGTACCCTGTGGAGTGTCCTCCAGGATAATGTTCATGCTTTTCAGCTGGTCGCGAATCTGGTCAGATGTTGCAAAGTCACGGTTTCTGCGGGCTTCATTCCGCTTCTCGATCAGTTCTTCAATGTCCTTATCCAAAAGTTCCTGTTCCTTGAGGGAGAAGCCGAGCACTGAGCAGATCTCGTCAAACAGCTGCAGAAACGCCTGAATGACATGTTCTGAAGTATTCTTTTCCTGCAGATAGTAGTTGGCGTGTTTGGCCAGATCAAACAGGACGGAAATTGCATTCGCTGTATTGAAATCATCATCCATTGCCGTTTCGAAGGCTTTTCGCTGCTCTTCGATTTTTCCAAGCCATTCTGAATCGCCCTCTGTTAAATTTGTACTGCTTTTCAGGCGATGCTGCAAATTGCTATAAGCCGTTTTTAGACGCCCAAAAGCGTTTTTTGTGTTCTCGAGAAGTTCGACCGAATAGTTGATCGGATGTCTGTAATGAACAGACAGCATGAAAAACCGCAGCACTTGGGGATCATGCTCTTTAATAATGTCATGCACAAGCACAAAGTTGCCGAGCGATTTTGACATTTTCTCATTATCGATATTAATGTAGCCGTTATGAAGCCAATATTTCGCGAAAGGCTTCCCTGTCAATGCTTCCGATTGGGCAATTTCGTTTTCGTGATGCGGGAAGGTCAAATCCTGGCCGCCGGCATGAATATCGATCGAATCGCCCAAATATTTTTTCGCCATCGCAGAGCACTCGATATGCCAGCCGGGACGGCCTTTTCCCCAAGGGCTATCCCAGGAGATTTCGTTATCTTTCGCCGCTTTCCATAATGCGAAATCGAGCGCATCTTCTTTTTTCTCGCCCACTTGAATCCGGGCGCCTGATCTCAGCTCATCGACCGATTGATGCGACAGCTTTCCATAGCCTTCAAACGATCTTGTTTTATAATAAACATCCCCGTCTGCCTCATAAGCATAGCCCTTATTAATCAGCGTCTGAATAAAATCGATGATTTCATCCATGTTTTCAGTGACGCGCGGATGGCAGTCCGCTTTTGTGCAGCCCAGTGAACCGACATCTTCGAAGTATGCCTTAATAAAGCGTTCGGCGATGACAGGCACTTCCTCTCCAAGCTCATTTGCCGCTTTAATTAATTTGTCATCGACATCTGTAAAATTGGAGACGTATTGGACGTCATAGCCTTTGTACTCCAAATACTTTCTGACCGTGTCATAGACGATCGCCGGCCTTGCATTTCCGATGTGGATGTAGTTATATACAGTCGGCCCGCACACATACATTTTGACCTTGCCTTCTTCAAGAGGCACAAACGGCTCTTTTTTTCGTGTGAGAGTATTATACAGTGTTAGTGTCACAGCTCATCTTCCCTTTCTTTTCTCCGGAGCTCTTGTTTCAGCTGCCTGATTTCGTTTTCCAATTCTCTGAAGCGGTCAGCCACCGGATCCGGCAAGTCCTGGTGGTTCAAGTCGCGTCTGATTTTCTTTCCGTTTTGAACGACGACGCGGCCCGGGATGCCGACAACTGTGGAGCATTCAGGCACATCATGCAGGACGACGGAGCCGGCGCCGATTTTCGCGCCTCTTCCGATTGTAATGGATCCAAGCACTTTTGCCCCTGTTGAGATCAGGGCATGATCCTCGATTGTCGGATGCCTTTTGCCTTTTTCTTTCCCAGTTCCCCCAAGCGTCACGCCCTGAAAAACCGTGACATTGTTTCCGATCTCACAGGTTTCCCCGATCACAACCCCCATGCCGTGATCGATGAAAAACCTCCTGCCGATCTTGGCGCCCGGGTGAATTTCGATTCCTGTAAAGAAGCGGGCGATTTGAGAGATCATTCTGGCGATGAAAAACCTTTTTCTTTTATATAAAGCATGTGCAATTCGATGCGCCCATATAGCATGCAAACCTGAATAAGTTAAGATGACTTCAATGTAGCTTCTCGCAGCTGGATCTTGATCAAATACGACGTCTACATCTTCTTTCAGCATTTTAAAGAACACATGATTCCCCCCGTTCCCCGCTTCCTTTGTCTCTATTGTCAAACCATATAAAAAAACGCCTCTGTCTAATGACAGAGACGCTTTTTGACGCGCGGTTCCACTCTGTTTAGAAAACAGCACAGCTGTTTTCTCAACTCTCATCCATAACGGCGGATACCGCCTTTGAATACTTGTTATAAAAACGTTCTTCAAAGGTCTCAAGAGGTGCATTTCTAAAGCCCGGCGCTTAAGTCTTTTCCAGCCGATGAAGACTCTCTCTTTAAAGGCCCTGGCTTTATACTTATCCCTGTCAACGATTTATCTTATTGAATAATGTTATTCAGCCGTTTTAAAACGGTGTCTTTCCCCAATAATTCAATGGACTGAGGCAGTTCAGGACCGTGGGTCTGCCCTGTCGTCGCTACGCGGATCGGCATAAACAGCTTTTTCCCTTTATGTCCTGTTTCTTTTTGAACGGCTTTGATGGATGCCTTGATCTCATCTGCCGTAAACGATTCAAGCTGCTCAAGCTTTTCGGCAAATACGCGAAGCACTTCCGGAACCTGCTCTTCTTCTAAAACTGTTCTTGCTTCACGATTATACTGGATATCGTCTTTAAAGAACAACTCTGTTAACTCGACGATTTCAGCGCCGTAGCTCAACTGTTCCTGATATAGAGAAATCAGCTTGCGAACCCATTCCTGTTCGCTGCCTGTCAGCTCTTCTGAAACCTTGCCCGCTTTTTGCAAATGCGGAACGGTCAATTCGATCACCTGATCAAAATCAAGTTTTTTCACATACTGGTTGTTGACCCATTTCAGTTTATGCGTATCAAACACCGCTGGTGATTTTGACAAACGGTGTACATCAAATATCTCAATAAACTGATCTTTTGTAAACAGTTCTTCTTCTCCGACCGGCGACCAGCCGAGAAGAGTGATGAAGTTAAACAATGCTTCCGGCAAATAGCCGAGCTCTTCGTACTGTTCGATAAACTGAATGATGGACTCATCCCGTTTGCTCAGTTTTTTGCGATTTTCATTGACGATTAATGTCATATGTCCAAATTCCGGGATTTCCCAGCCGAGGGCGTTGTAAATCATGATCTGCTTCGGCGTATTGGAAATGTGGTCTTCCCCGCGCAGGACATGCGTCATTTTCATTAAATAGTCATCGACAGCTACGGCAAAGTTGTAAGTAGGCGTTCCGTCTTTCTTCACGATAACGAAGTCGCCGATGCCGTCTGTTTCAAAAGAAATTTCTCCTTTGACGATGTCATTGAAGCTGATGACTTCTCCTTGAGGAACTTTAAAGCGGATGCTCGGCTGTCTTCCTTCAGCTTCGAGCTTTTCCTGCTCTTCTTTAGTTAAATTGCGGCACTTGCCTGAGTAACGCGGCATTTCTCCGCGGGCAGCCTGTTCTTCGCGCTCTTTCTCAAGCTCTTCTTCCGTGCAGTAACATTTGTAGGCAAGCCCTTTTTCAAGAAGCTCCTCGTAATATGTTTTGTAAATGTCGTTTCTTTCAGATTGGCGGTATGGTCCGTATTCTCCGCCGACATCCACGCTTTCATCCCAGTCGATGCCCAGCCATTTTAAATAGTTCAGCTGGCTTTGCTCTCCGCCTTCAATGTTACGCTTCCGGTCCGTATCTTCAATGCGGATGATGAATTTTCCGCCTTGGCTCCGGGCAAACAAATAATTAAAGAGAGCGGTTCTGGCATTTCCGATATGTAAATGGCCTGTTGGGCTCGGCGCATAACGAACCCGAACTTCGTTTCCCATCTGTCTAACTTCCTTTCGTCTCTAGCAGAGTTCAAATTTATTTCCTATTCTATCATCAAATGAACCTGTCTTCAAAATGAATTATGCCTTTTGGAGCAGAACGGAAGCCTGGGCGGCAATTCCTTCGGCTCTTCCCGTAAATCCGAGCTTTTCGGTTGTGGTCGCTTTTACGTTAATTTGGGACATTTCCGCCTCAAGCCCTTCGGCAATTCTGGCTCTCATGTCTTCGATATACGGCGCCATTTTAGGCTTTTGGGCGATGATTGTACAATCCAGATTCCCGAGCGTATAGCCTTTTTCCTTCACAATCATCCAGACGTGACGAAGGAGTTTGAAGGAGTCGGCATCTTTGAACTCAGGGTCGGTATCCGGAAAGTGTTTTCCGATATCGCCCTCGCCGACGGCGCCGAGACATGCATCCGCAATCGTGTGCAAAAGCACATCGGCATCCGAATGTCCGAGCAGGCCTTTTTCGTAAGGAATCGTAATTCCCCCGATAATGAGCGGCCTGCCTTCCACTAGTTGATGGACGTCAAATCCTTGGCCTATTCTAAACATGTTCATTCCTCTTTTCCGCTTCTAATATCGCTTCTGCGACAAGCAAGTCATCCGGGGTCGTCAGTTTGATGTTTTGATAATCCCCTTGAATGATTGCAACCGCACCTCCGGCTTCCTCGACCAGACTGGCGTCGTCCGTACCGAGGAAACCCTTTGCTTCAGCCTCAAGGTGAGCATTCATCAGAATAGAAAGACGAAAAGCTTGTGGGGTTTGAGCGGCCCACAAGCTTGAACGTTCAATCGTTCCGGCTACTTCACCGTCTTGAACGCGTTTGATCGTGTCTTTAACAGGAACGGCAACGATAGCAGCCCCTGTTTCCTTCGCTTTCTCGACAAGCTGTTCGATATATTCCCGTTTAATAAAGGGTCTTGCTCCGTCATGGACGAGGACCGTTTCCTCTTTGCCGGCGGCTTTAATGCCCGCAAATACGCTTTGCTGGCGTTCTCTTCCGCCCGGCACCATCTCGATCGGAGTTGTAAAATGATAGGTTTTTAAAAGGGTGCTGAATTCACCGAATTCCTGTTCATTGATGACAAGAATGATCCTTTTGCAGGCATCATGGTTTTCAAACACCTTTAATGTATGAATAATCACAGGTATTCCTTTCGCCTCGATAAACAGTTTGTTTTTCCCGGCATTCATTCGTTTACCTTGTCCGGCGGCAGGAATGACGACTTCGTAATTCATTTTATTTCTCCCTTTTTCAAAGCGCCTTTTCCAGCAGTTTCGGCTTGGCGAATATCATTCTGCCTGCCGCTGTCTGCAGCACGCTGGTCACGAGCACGTCGATATGTTTGCCGATATAATTTCGCCCTTCTTCCACGACAATCATCGTGCCGTCGTCCAGATAAGCCACGCCCTGATTATGTTCTTTCCCGTCTTTGATGACCTGCACCTTCATTTCTTCTCCCGGAAGCACGACAGGTTTGACGGCGTTGGCAAGGTCGTTGATGTTCAATACGGCAACCTTTTGGAGCTCGCATACTTTGTTCAAATTGAAATCGTTTGTGACGACAACGCCTGAGGTCAATTTCGCCAGTTTGACAAGTTTGCTGTCGACCTCTTGAATATCTTCAAAATCGCCTTCATAAATTTCAACTTTGATATCGAGCTCTTTCTGGATCCGATTTAAAATATCCAGTCCTCTCCGTCCTCTGTTTCGTTTGAGGACGTCTGAAGAGTCGGCGATATGCTGCAGCTCCTCAAGCACAAACTGAGGAATCACAATGACGCCTTCAAGAAATCCGGTCTGACAAATATCAGCAATTCTCCCATCTATAATAACACTTGTGTCTAAAATTTTCAGCTTTTTGTCTTCTTCAGGACGCTCTTCCTCAGCAGAACCTTTTTTCTTTCTCGATGTGAAAAGTGTCAGCATTTCATCCTTTTTCTTGAAACCTACACGGAATCCGAGATAACCGAGAAATGCGGCCAACACAATCGGAATGACCGTGCTGATCAACTGATAAGGGATGTCTTTTAACGGAATGACGTTGACGATAAGATAAGCGAGCATAAGTCCGAAGATTAATCCCAAAGAGCCGAACAATAAATCTGAGACAGGTGCTTTGATCAAGGAATCCTCAATTTGTTTCACCCAGTTGATGACATGATCCGCGCACCAGATGCCCAGAAGAAAAAAGATGATAGCTCCTAAACAAGCGGACGCATACGGGTTTGTTACTAAAGGTATGTCCTGTACATTTAACAGCACAAACAATTCCGGTATGAGAAAAATACCGATTACGCCTCCCAAAATCGCAAAGAACGCTTGAACTATTCGTTTCAACATACCTTCACCTCCTTTAAAATAATCGTTTTAATTTTTATGAATGCAGCTGTTTCAATCGGAAAAAGGGAAAACAAAAAGTAAGAATAATATACCCATAAATTGCAAATTTTAATCACTTTTAGAAATTTTTCTCACAGCTGCCTGTCAGTATAATGTTTCTCCTGAAGTCTCTTTAATCCTTTCTTTATCTTTTGGGCACGGACAGCCCCAATTCCTTCCACTTCATCCAATTCTTTTACATCCGCTTCGATAATGAGCTTTAAATGGCCGAATGCTTCTACAACATTTTCGACGATCGGCATCGGGAGACGGGGGATTTTATGAAGGAGCCTGTAGCCTCTCGGGAAAACGTATTCCTCCATATTCGTAGTTGCTGAATAGCCTAAAAGCTTAAGGAGAATCGAGTCATCCAGCAATTCGAAACTCGACATATCCTGAAGCTGCTTCAACAGGACAAACGGGTCTTTGATTTTTTCTTTCACATAATCTTTAACGAACAGCGCCGCTTCCTGCTCCATATCAGTGATCAGTTCACTAACCTGGAGCCTGATGAGATGGCCTTCTGTTCCAAGTTCTTTAATATACATATTAATTTCATTTTTGATTCTGAGCACCATTTCATATCGATGCAGAACAGAGATGACATCCCCAAATGTCACAAGCTCTTCAAACTCCAGCGCATTCAAATTGGAAATCGCATGGTCCAAAATGAGTTTGTATTTTTCGAGTGTCTGAATCGCCTGATTGGCTTTTGTTAAGATAAAGCCGATATCTTTGAGTATATATTTCATATTTTCCTGATAGAGCGTAATCACATTCCGCCTTTCAGAAATCGCAATGATCAGACAGCCGGTCTGCTTGGCCACACGCTCGGCCGTTCTGTGCCTCATGCCCGTCTCAGAAGATGGTATCGTCGCCTCAGGCATGAGCTGCGTATTGGCATATAAAATTTTCTGCCCTGAATCGCTGAGAATAATCGCCCCGTCCATTTTAGCCAGCTCGTACAGATGAGCCGGAGAGAAAGAAGAATTAATGTGGAACCCTCCATCAACCACTTCTTTCACTTTATCATTGAAGCCGACTACGATTAATCCGCCTGTTTTGGCCCGAAGGACGTTTTCGATTCCCTCGCGAAGAGGTGTGCCGGGGGCGACAAACTGCAATATTTCTGAAAGATCCTGTTTCGCTCCTTTTTTGTCTTTTTCCATATATTATGATCCTCCTAATGAAGCTCGAAGGGCCTCAGCTACATTTTCAACGCCGACGACTTCAATTCCTTTCGGCTTTGTCCATCCTTCCACATTTGCAGAAGGAATAATCATTCTTTTAAAACCAAGCTTCGCCGCTTCCTGCACCCTCTGTTCTATCCTTGATACTCTGCGGACTTCCCCTGTCAAGCCGACTTCTCCGATAAAACAATCCGTCGGATGAGGCGGGGTGTCTCTGAAGCTTGAGGCGATGCTCACCGCAACGGCGAGGTCGATCGCCGGCTCGTCCAGCTTGACGCCGCCGGCGACTTTTAAATAGGCGTCTTGATTTTGCAGCAGCAGCCCTACCCTTTTTTCTAAAACCGCCATCAGCAATGAGACGCGGTTATGATCAATTCCGGTTGCCATCCTGCGCGGATTTCCAAAACTCGTGGGGGAAATCAGCGCCTGAATCTCTACTAAGACCGGCCTCGTGCCTTCCATTGAAGCCACGACACTCGAGCCGGCTGCTCCCGCCGATCGCTCTTCGAGAAAGATTTCCGACGGATTCAGCACTTCTGTCAGGCCCTCTTCCCTCATTTCAAAGATTCCCATTTCATTTGTTGATCCAAACCGGTTTTTGACGGCTCTTAAAATCCGAAATGTATGATGCCGCTCGCCTTCAAAGTAAAGGACGGTGTCGACCATATGTTCCAGAAGTCTCGGTCCGGCAATCGAACCTTCTTTTGTGACATGCCCGACGATAAATATCGGAATCCCTTTTGTTTTTGCAATTCTCATCAGCTCAGCGGTGCATTCCCTGACCTGTGACACGCTGCCCGGAGCTGATGTGATATCACTTTGGTAAACGGTTTGAATCGAATCAACCACCACGAATGACGGATTCATCTCTTCTATAGAAGACGTAATATACTCCATATCGGTTTCAGATAAAACGTGAAGAGTGGGACTGTTGATGCCTAGACGGTCTGCTCTCAGCTTTGTCTGCTTGACCGATTCTTCACCTGAGATGTACAGGACATTTTCTTTTGAATCAGCGAGCTGGGCAGATACTTGAAGCAGCAAGGTTGATTTCCCGATGCCGGGATCGCCTCCGATTAAAACGAGTGAACCTTTGACGATACCGTTTCCCAAGACGCGGTTGAATTCGCCCAATTTCGTTTTAATTCGCGGCTCTTCTGTTGTTTTGATTGAAGTGAGAGGTGAAGGCTTTTGCACCGTTTGAACGGAATGTGAAAAAGCGGTTCTTCTGTTGGCGGCGGGTTTTTTTATCGTTTCTTCCACCATGGTATTCCATGTGCCGCATCCGGGGCACTTCCCCATCCACTTGGCGGATTCGTAACCGCATGAGTGACAAATGAATTTAGTCTTTGTTTTAGCCATTGATTTTTCAAAACGCTCCCTTTATAAGAAAGTGAGGCATACTGATGAACATCGTATGCCTCTTTCTTTTGTCTCTATATTAGTTCGTTTTAGCTTCGGTTTTTACGACAAATTCTCCGTCTTCTACATCCAAAACAATATGCTGGCCTTTTTCAATTTGGCCTTTCAGGAGCTCTTCAGACAGCCGGTCCTCCACGTGTTTTTGGATTGCTCTTCTGAGAGGGCGCGCCCCGTATTCGAGATCCACACCTTCATCGGCAATTTTTTCTTTAGCCGCTTCAGTCAGCTCAATTGATAGATCCTGTTCTTTCAGACGCTTGGTTAATTGTTCTGACATGAGGGATACAATATCTTTCAAATGTTTTTTCTCCAAAGAGTGGAAGACGATAATCTCGTCAATCCGGTTGATAAATTCAGGTCTGAAGGCGCGTTTTAATTCGCCCATGACTTTGTCTTTCATATCTTTATAATTCTGGGTTTCATCCTGCACATTAAACCCGACGTATTTATTTCTTCTCAGTTCGCTCGCACCGACGTTTGATGTCATGATCAAAATCGTATTTCTAAAGTCGACCGTGCGCCCTTTTGAATCAGTCAGGCGGCCGTCTTCAAGCACTTGCAGCAAAATATTGAAGACATCAGGGTGCGCTTTTTCGATTTCGTCAAGCAAGACGACGGAATACGGTTTTCTTCTCACTTTCTCAGTAAGCTGTCCGCCTTCATCATAGCCGACATATCCCGGAGGGGAACCGACAAGTCTTGATGTTGAATGTTTTTCCATGTACTCGGACATATCGATGCGAATCATGGCTTCTTCATCGCCGAAAATGGACTCGGCAAGTGCACGGGCAAGCTCCGTTTTTCCTACGCCTGTAGGGCCGAGGAAAATAAACGAACCGATAGGACGTTTTGGATCTTTTAAGCCGGCACGCGCTCGTCTGACTGCTTTGGCAACCGCAACGACAGCCTCATCTTGGCCGATAACGCGGGAATGAAGAATGCTCTCCATGTTCAGCAATTTGTCTGTTTCAGTCTGCGCAATTTTCGAAACCGGCACTCCGGTCCAGCTTGAAACAACCATTGCAATATCGTCGACTGTCACTTCGGAATTTTCTTGTCCCTGCTTTTCTTTCCAGGTTTTCTTGGTTTCTTCGACCTGTTCACGCAGGCGCTGCTCCGTATCCCGTAATGACGCTGCTTTTTCGAATTCCTGGCTTTGAACAGCGGCATCTTTTTCTTTCCTTACCTCATCAAGCTTTTGTTCAAGCTCTTTTAAGTTAGGAGGCGTTGTAAATGAACGCAGGCGAACCTTTGAACCGGCTTCATCGATTAAGTCGATCGCCTTGTCAGGCAGAAAACGGTCCGAAATATACCGGTCTGACAGCTTCACAGCCGCTTCGATCGCTTCATCCGTAATCGATACGCGGTGGTGGGCTTCATAGCGGTCTCTGAGACCTCTCAATATTTGAATGCTCTCTTCAGGAGACGGCTGGTCAACCTGAATCGGCTGAAAACGCCGTTCGAGTGCTGCATCTTTTTCAATGTATTTGCGGTATTCATCAAGGGTTGTCGCTCCGATGCATTGCAGCTCTCCGCGCGCCAGCGAAGGTTTAAGGATATTGGAGGCATCGATTGCCCCTTCCGCTCCCCCGGCTCCGATGAGAGTATGCAGCTCATCGATAAAGAGGATGATATTTCCCGCTTGACGAATTTCGTCCATCACTTTTTTCAGGCGGTCTTCAAATTCACCGCGGTATTTCGTACCGGCGACAACCGTTCCCATATCAAGCGTCATGACGCGCTTGTCGCGGAGAATCTCCGGTACTTCGTTATTGATGATCTGTTGAGCCAGGCCTTCGGCAATTGCTGTCTTACCGACACCGGGCTCCCCGATTAACACAGGGTTGTTTTTCGTTCTGCGGCTCAGCACTTCAATTACGCGCTGAATTTCTTTGCTTCTGCCGATTACGGGGTCAAGGCTGTCTTCTTTTGCAATCGCCGTGAGATCCCTGGCAAGACTGTCTAAGGTTGGTGTGTTGGCATTGCTGTTGGCGCCTGAAGCAGCGCCACCGCTCTCATTGCTGCCCAACAGCTGCAATACTTGCTGTCTCGCCTTGTTTAAGCTGACGCCTAAATTATTCAGCACCCTTGCCGCAACACCTTCCCCTTCTCGGATCAAGCCGAGGAGGATGTGTTCAGTTCCAACGTAAGAGTGACCAAGCTTTCTTGCTTCATCCATCGCCAGTTCAGTCACTTTTTTGGCTCTCGGTGTGTAATGGATCGATTGTGACATCTCTTGTCCGCGGCCGATGAGGCTTTCAACTTCTTTTTGAATTTTGTCAGGGCTGAGTCCTAATGCCTGCAGCGCCTTTGCAGCAATTCCTTCTCCCTCGCGGACAAGGCCGAGGAGAATATGTTCTGTTCCAATGTTATTATGGCCCAGACGCAGAGCTTCTTCTTGAGCAAGCGCCAATACTTTTTGTGCTCTTTCTGTGAATCTTCCAAACATCATATTGTTTCATCCTCCTGTCTATTGCCGTTGTTTTCTAATTTCAGGCGTTCCCTGATAAGAGCAGCCCGCCTGATGTCCCTCTCGTTTGGCCTTAAGACTCCTCCCGAATATTGCTGGAGAAATCCAGGCTGCGTGAGGATCATCAGCTCATTAAGTATATTGCTGGAAAGACCTTTTATTATCCCCAGGTCAATTCCAAGACGAACGTCTGAAAGACACCTTGCTGTTTCTTTCGATTCGATCATCCGGCAATTAGACAGTACGCCGTAAGATCTGTAGACGCGGTCTTCAAGCTCGATTTGCGAAGTCTGATAAAGCGCCTTTCTTGCTGAACGTTCTTGTTCGATCAACTGAGCAACGACGCTGTTCAGATCTTCGACAATGTCGTGTTCCGATTTACCGAGGGTAATTTGGTTGGAAATTTGAAAGATATTCCCTAATGCTTCGCTGCCTTCACCGTAAATTCCTCTAACAACAAGCCCCAATTGATTAATTGCCGGAATAATTCTGTTTATTTGCCTAGTTAACACTAAAGCAGGAAGGTGCATCATGACAGAAGCTCTAAGCCCGGTTCCGACATTTGTAGGACAGCTGGTCAAGTAGCCTCTTTGTTCTGAAAAAGCATAGTCAATCCGTTCTTCAATCCAATCGTCCACCTGATTTGCTGCTTTCAATGCTTCTGAAAGCTGAAATCCCGGGAACAGACATTGAATGCGAATATGATCTTCCTCATTCAGCATAATACTCACTTCTTCATTTTCAGAAAGAAGGCATGCGCCAAAGGAAGCTTCCGTCAAATGCGGACTGATCAGATGTTTTTCTACAAGAACCCTTTTTTCCAAAGGCTGCACCTGATCCATTTTCACAAGCTCAAATTTCCCGATACCGGGCACTTCATAGCCTGTGAATTGTTCTTCAAACAATGTAATAATCGCTGATGCCTCTTCGTTTGAAAAAAGTGTTGGAAAACGAACTTTATCCAAATTGCGAGCAAGACGGATCCGGCTGCTAAGCACGATGTCACTTTCAGGGCCTTCCTGCCGCATCCAATTGCTTAAAGCATTCTGAATAAAATGCTGCAGTGACATCAGTCCTCCTCCTCCTTGTCTGCATTCAGGTTTTGTTCAAGCGACCTGATCTGGTCTCTAATGTTGGCTGCTTTTTCAAATTCCTCCTGCTGAATTAATTCTTTCAGCTCTTTTTTCAACGCTTCAATTTGTCTTCTGACATGCAGGTTACCGCCGATCCGCTTTGGTATTTTACCGGCATGGACCGTGTTCCCGCTGTGAACTTTCCTTAAAACCGGAGTGATATAGGAATGGAAGGTTTTATAACATTCCGAACATCCAAATCGGCCTGTTTTTCGAAATTCCGGGAACGTCATATTGCATTTTTTGCATCTCAGAACCTGATCCGGCTGTTGAAAAAGCTGAGCCTCGCTGCTGTTAGTAAAAGACGAGTCAAAATTCAGCAGTCCGGATAACAAATTATGGATGGAAAATCCGCCGCTCTCATTCATAGAATATGACTCACTGTTTTCTTTCGCACATTGTTCACAGATATGCATTTCTTTTTTTTCGCCATTAATGACTTTCGTAAAGTGAAAAGTTGCTGGTCTTTCTTTACACTCTTGACATATCACGCTTCTCACCCGCTTTACTTAAATTTAAGTGACGTAAGCATGGCTTTCATCATTCTTGCTCTTAATTCGTCTCGTTCAGGCAAATCAATATATAATACAGAACGATCCATGACACTGACCATCAATTTTGCTTCACTTTTTGTAATGACACCATTTTCTAACAGCCTTAAAATGATATCGTCCGAAGCAGCCTGGGAGAGCCTTGTATAGATTTGATTCATAATGTTATCAATCAAATCAATTTTATCGTTCATTTTGATTTTAATAATTCGAATATAACCGCCGCCGCCTCTTTTGCTTTCGACGATGTATCCGCGCTCACTCGTAAAACGCGTATTGATCACGTAATTGATCTGAGAAGGAACACACTGAAATTTATCGGCTATTTCGCTCCGTTTAATCTCTAATATTTCTTTCCCGTTCTGTTCTAATATTTGTTTCAAATACTGTTCGATTATGTCAGAAATATTTTTCCCCACTCAGCCCCCTCCTTCACTTGACTTTGACTATATTTGACTTTAACTTTACTATAAGTGGTTTTCGTTTTTTTTTCAACTAATTGCTCTTCGTCCTTTATTATTTCCACTTTTGGCTATCATAAAACCTTAAGGAATAGAAAAAAGACCAGCTTATATAAGCTGGTCTTCTTAAGCGCTTGGCGGCGTCCTACTCTCACAGGGGGAAGCCCCCAACTACCATCGGCGCTGAAGAGCTTAACTTCCGTGTTCGGCATGGGAACGGGTGTGACCTCTTCGCTATCGCCACCAAACTATGTATGAGAGGTGTTCTCTCAAAACTAGATAACGGTCAGACATTTCACAAACATTTAGGTTAAGTCCTCGATCGATTAGTATCTGTCAGCTCCATGTGTCGCCACACTTCCACCTCAGACCTATCAACCTGATCATCTTTCAGGGATCTTACTTCCTTGCGGAATGGGAAATC
>NZ_JALHKQ010000007.1:0-73711 GCF_022832475.1 Bacillus sp. B19-2 | reverse complement strand
GTCGCGGGTTCGAGTCCCGTCCGGACCGCCATTTTAAATAAAGGCTCGGTAGCTCAGTTGGTAGAGCAACGGACTGAAAATCCGTGTGTCGGCGGTTCGATTCCGTCCCGAGCCACCATTTTACAATTTTATATATTGCGGCGGTTGTGGCGAAGTGGTTAACGCACCAGATTGTGGCTCTGGCATTCGTGGGTTCGATTCCCATCAATCGCCCCAAATAAAATTTGCGGGTGTAGTTTAGTGGTAAAACCTCAGCCTTCCAAGCTGATGTCGTGGGTTCGATTCCCATCACCCGCTTCATTTGCATATCATGGGCCTGTAGCTCAGCTGGTTAGAGCGCACGCCTGATAAGCGTGAGGTCGATGGTTCGAGTCCATTCAGGCCCACCATGATATTCCGCAGTAGCTCAGTGGTAGAGCTATCGGCTGTTAACCGATCGGTCGCAGGTTCGAATCCTGCCTGCGGAGCCATGGAGAAGTACTCAAGTGGCTGAAGAGGCGCCCCTGCTAAGGGTGTAGGTCGCGTAAGCGGCGCGAGGGTTCAAATCCCTCCTTCTCCGCCATTTTTCAATAAGGCCCGTTGGTCAAGTGGTTAAGACACCGCCCTTTCACGGCGGTAACACGGGTTCGAATCCCGTACGGGTCATCATGTTAAACTCTGCATCATTGCGATGCGGAGTTTTTTTTGTATGCCAGTTATGACTTCAGTCAATGTTCCAAAAAGAAATTGTTGAACTTTGTCAATAAATAGAAGCGCTTTCATTAAAGGGATCAAGCCATAATATGCGAATAAAAGAGTAATCTTTAAATATAGTGGCAGAAAGGATGAAATCAATGGCTGGTGTGAGTGCCTCGGATATTAAAGTGCATCTCTTTCATGAAGGTCGGCTTTATGAATGCTACAGATTTTTCGGCGCTCATCAGACGGAACAGGACGGCCGCCAAGGTTTCCGGTTCTGTGTTTGGGCCCCTCATGCGAAGGAAGTTCGAATCGCCGGAACGTTTAATGGCTGGTCCGGTGCTCGGCATCAAATGGAGAAGCGTCATCAGGAAGGGATATGGGAACTGTTTATCCCCGGCATCGGAGAAGGGGAACTGTATAAATATGAAATGATTACAGCCGCAAATGAAACGAAATTGAAGGCCGATCCCTATGCTTTTTTTTCTGAAGTCAGGCCGAAAACGGCATCGATCACTTATCAGTTGGCCGGATACCCATGGGGCGACCGGAAGTGGCAAAAGAAAAAGAAACAAAAAAACGTATATGAAAAACCGATTTCCATCTACGAGCTTCATGTCGGTTCATGGAAAAAGAAAGCGGATGGGCGTTTTTTCACATACCGGGAACTGAGCGAAACAGTCATTCCTTACGTTAAAGAACACGGATTCACACATATCGAGCTGATGCCGTTGACAGAGCACCCGTTTGACCGTTCATGGGGCTATCAGACAACGGGGTACTACAGTCCGACGAGCAGATATGGCGAACCACATGATTTGATGTATTTTATCGACCAGTGCCATCAGCATGAGATCGGCGTCATTATGGATTGGGTTCCCGGCCATTTCTGCAAAGATGACCACGGCTTGTATTTGTTTGACGGTATGCCGCTGTATGAATATACACACGAGCATGACAGGGAAAATTGGGAATGGGGGACCGCCAATTTTGACCTCGGAAAACGAGAAGTTCGCAGTTTTTTAATCTCGAACGCGTTGTATTGGATCGAGATGTATCATATAGATGGATTTCGAGTCGATGCAGTTGCAAACCTCCTGTATTGGCCAAACCGTCCTCAGCCTGAAGCGAACGGCTTTGCGATCGAATTTATTCAAACTTTAAACGAACAGGTTTTTGCAAAAGATCCCCACTTTTTAATGATTGCTGAGGACTCCACAGACTGGCCGCTTGTGACGCATCCGACCTATGCAGGCGGTCTCGGGTTTAATTATAAGTGGAATATGGGTTGGATGAACGATGTATTAACCTATATGGAAGCTTCCCCAGAACAAAGAAAACACCTGCATCATCTTGTTTCATTCTCCTTAATGTATGCCTACTCAGAAAATTACATCCTGCCGTTCTCCCACGATGAAGTGGTGTACGGCAAAAAGTCTCTGCTTCATAAGATGCCCGGCGATTACTGGCAGAAATTCGCTCAGTACCGCCTGCTGATCAGTTATTTTACGCTTCACCCGGGAAAAAAACTTCTTTTTATGGGCGGTGAGTTTGCTCAATTTGATGAATGGAAAGACGAAGAAGAGCTCGATTGGTTCTTGGACGATTTTGACATGCACCGCAAGGCCCGGATGTTTACAAAGGAGGCTCTTCACCTCTACAAAAAAAACCGTATTCTGTATGAAAATGATCATCGGCGGCAAGGATTCGAGTGGATTGACGTCAACAATGCGGAACAGTCGATTGTGTCGTTTATCCGCTATGGAAAACAGCCCGGTGAAGCGCTGATTATCGTCTGCAATTTTACGCCTTCCGTTTATCACGAATATCAGGTCGGCGTCCCTTTTCAAACCGAATATATCGAAGTGCTTAACAGCGATGATGCAAAATACGGAGGTTCACACCAAATCAATCCGAAACGACTTCAAGCAAAAGAAGGCGTTCTGCACGGCAAACCATACAGCATCTGCATGACAGTCCCTCCGCTGGGAGCTGCGGTTTTCAGAGCAGTCAAAAAGAGAGGAGCGAAAAAGGGATGAAAGAACAATGTGTGGCCATGCTTTTGGCAGGCGGCAAGGGAAGCAGGCTGAATGCCTTAACGAAAAACCTCGCAAAACCGGCCGTTCCATTTGGCGGCAAGTACAGAATCATCGATTTTGCCCTCAGCAACTGCGCCAACTCGGGAATTCATCATGTCGGTGTGCTGACTCAATACCAACCGCTTTTATTAAACTCATATATCGGCATCGGCGAGCCATGGGATCTTGACCGCAATGACGGCGGGGTCTCCATTTTGTCCCCTTATGCGGAAGCGTCGGAAGTGAAGTGGTACAAAGGAACGGCAAGCGCGATTTATGAAAACCGCCATTTTTTAAAAGAGCTTCAGCCTGAACATGTACTCATCCTATCAGGAGATCATATCTACAAAATGGATTACGGAAAAATGCTCGAATACCACGTGGAGAAACAGGCTGACGCCACCATTGCCGTCATCGAAGTCAGCTGGGCAGAAGCCGGCCGTTTCGGCATCCTTCATACCAATGACAAGATGGAGATTACAAGCTTCGAGGAAAAGCCGCAATACCCGAAGAGCAACTTGGCATCGATGGGTGTCTACGTTTTCAAATGGAGCGTGCTTGAAGAGGCGTTGGAACGCGATGAAAAAAAATCCGGCTCAAGCCACGATTTCGGTAAAGATATCATACCGGCTCTTCTCGAGGAAAAAAAGAAGCTGAACGCTTATCCGTTTAAAGGGTACTGGAAGGATGTCGGTACGGTCAGAAGTTTATGGGAAGCTAATATGGATCTGCTTGGAGATCATCCTCCACTTGACCTGTTCGAACGGAACTGGCGGATTTATTCCGTCGCCCCGAACCTACCGCCGCAGTTTGTTGCCGAGCAGGCGGACATCAAAGAATCGCTCATCAGCGAAGGGTGCGTCGTATATGGGGCGGTCACCCGTTCGGTAATCTTTCAGCGCGTTGCAATCGGCAGATATTCCGCGATCAAACGTTCAGTCGTGATGCATGACGTTTCAATTGGAGAGCATGTTGAGATCGAAAATGCCATTGTATCGGCAGGAATTCGAATTCCGGACGGTTTTCGGGCGAAGGCGGACGATGGCGAAATCCTGCTGATCACAGAGGAATATGTCAAAAAACATAAGGTTGTTTAAACAACACGGAGAGGCGGATGGTGCCAATGAATAATCAAATGCTGGGAATTATTGATGCAGCTGTCAACCAGCACTCTCTTCAGGATTTAACGGCCGGTCGTTCGATCGGAGCCGTTCCGTTTGCAGGAAGGTACCGGCTGATCGATTTTGCGTTGTCAGGTATGGTTCATGCTGGCATTCGGAGTGTCGCTGTATTTTCCAAGTCTCCGTACCGTTCCTTGATGGACCATTTAGGATCGGGAAAAGAGTGGGATTTAAACAGGAAAAGGGACGGCCTCTTCTTTCTTCCGTCTTCGATTCCCCATGAAGAGCACGTCGGGCTTGGTTCGTTTCGGCAATTTGCCGAGCATCTCGATTATTTTCAAAGAAGCACTCAGCCATATGCTGCTGTGGCAAACAGCTATACGGTCTGTCACATTCCTTTTCAAGAGGTGCTCAAACAGCACCTTGAATCCGGGTGTGATCTGACTGAAGTTTGTCAAGAAGGAAAGCCTTTAGGCTTGTATGTCACGAAGAAAAGTTTGTTGAGGGAGATGGTTGAAGGGCATTGCGCCGGAGGAGCGCAATCTTTTGAGGAAGTCTGCCGGAAAGAGCGTGGTTCGCTATCCGTCAACAGCTATGAGCATTCGGGGTATACCGCCGTGATCGACTCTCCCGAAAGCTACCTTTTTCATAGTTTGAACCTCATCCAGCCTGTGTTTCGGGAGCAAGTCTTTCATATGAACCAGCCTGTCTACACAAAAATAAAAAACGATCCTCCTGTAAAATACGCTAAAAACAGCAGGGTAAAGCAATCGATTATCGCTAACGGCTGCGTCATCGAAGGCGAGGTTGAGAATTCGGTCTTGTTCAGAGGAGTACACGTAGGAAAAGGAACGATCATCAAAAACAGCGTTATTATGCAAAAAACAAAGATCGGGGAAAACTGCCGGCTGGAGCACGTCATCTGCGACAAGGATGTCAAAATCGGCCATCATATCGAAATGTCCGGCACAATGGGTCTCCCTTTTATATTAAAAAAAGGAGCCGTACAAGGAGCGCTGATGAACTCTTGAAAGTCTTATTCGCTGTCTCTGAATGTGTGCCGTTTGTTAAATCAGGCGGGCTCGCCGATGTCGCCGGTGCGCTCCCGAAAGAGCTCGCCCTTTTAGGAATAGAAACGGCTGTCATGATGCCGAAATACAGCTTGATTGCGGAAGATTTCAGAAGAAGGATGGTTAAAACGGCTGAATGCGAGGTTCGCGTCGGGTGGCGCAGGCAGTACTGCGGCATTGAACACCTTGAACATGACGGCGTTTCTTATTATTTTCTTGATCATGAGTATTATTTTAACCGGGATTCTCTCTACGGCCATTATGATGATGGAGAGCGGTTTGCTTTTTTCTCGCGGGCCGTTTTGGAAGCACTATACGCGCTGAATTTTGATGCTGATGTCCTCCATACCCACGATTGGCACGCAGGGATGATCAATTATTTATTAAAAGAGGAATATCGAAAAAAACCGTTCTATCAGCGCATGAAAAGCGTATTCACCATTCATAACCTTCAATTTCAGGGAATTTTTCCGAAGGAAGCGGTCCATGACTTGCTCGGCCTTGACATTTCCCACTTTACAACGGAAAAGCTCGAGTTTTATGGACACATCAATTATATGAAAGGCGGCATTATTGCCGCTGATCAGGTGACAACAGTCAGTCCGACGTACCGCGATGAAATTTTGACTCCATACTACGGCGAACGGCTTGAAGGAGTTCTGGCAGACAAGAAGGATGTGCTGACCGGCATTTTAAACGGGATTGACGATGTTCTGTACGACCCTTTAAATGATCCTCACATCGATTATCATTACGATGCCGTCAACCGTGACGGAAAACGGAAAAATAAAGCTGTGATCCAGAAGACATTCGGTCTGCCGGTGAATGAAGACATTCCGCTCATCAGCATGGTGACAAGGCTGACGAAGCAAAAAGGCATCGATTTGATCAAGCGGGTATTGCATGAACTGTTTCAAGAAGAAGACATGCAGCTGCTCGTTTTAGGAACCGGAGAAGCGGAATATGAAAATTATTTCCGTTATATGGAGCATGCTTTTCCGGAGCGGTGCAAGGCGTATATCGGTTTTCATGAACCGCTCAGCCGCAAGATTTATGCCGGCAGCGATCTTTTCCTGATGCCTTCAAAATTCGAGCCGTGCGGTCTTGGACAGCTGATTGCCCTTAGATACGGCGCGGTTCCGGTTGTCAGGGAAACAGGCGGGCTTCACGATACAGTGACTGCTTACCAGGAAACAAACGGTGAAGGCAACGGCTTTACGTTCGCCCATTTTAACGCCCATGATATGAAGTATACGATGAAAAGAGCACTGTCTATTTATCACCGGAAAGAAGAATGGGGCAGCATCGTTCAAAAAGCGATGACACATGATGTCAGCTGGGCTTTGTCAGCCCGTCAGTATCAGCGGTTATACAGCCGGGAGATAAAGGGGGAAGCGCCATGTTCTCGTGTAAAGAAAGCTTTAAACAATGCTTTTTGAAGCGTCTTGAACGGTTGTGCGGAAAAAGCTTTCGGGACTCTTCTACGCTTGACCAGTATCAGACGCTCGGCGTCATGGTCAGGGAACATATCAGCGCAAACTGGATCGGGACCAATGAAAGAAGCCGCTCCAACCAAAATAAACAGACGTATTATTTATCGATTGAATTTCTTCTGGGCAGACTGCTCGGCCAAAACCTGCTCAACCTCGGCGTCCGTGAAGTTGTCCAAGAAGGTCTTTCAGAGCTTGGCATTTGTCTTGAAGACATCGAAGAGGCCGAAATGGATGCAGGCCTTGGCAATGGCGGATTAGGCAGGCTCGCGGCGTGCTTTTTGGATTCACTGGCTTCGCTCGACCTTCCCGGGCATGGGATGGGGATTCGCTACAAGCATGGCTTTTTCGAACAAAAAATCGTTGACGGTCATCAAGTCGAACTGCCTGAACAATGGCTCAAACATGGGTACGTGTGGGAAATCCGCAACGCCGATCAGGCTGTTTGTGTTCGTTTCGGCGGACGGGTCAAGATGGCGCAGGAAGGAGGGCGCCTCCGCTTTTGGCAGGAAGAAGCGGAAGTGATGACAGCCGTGCCTTACGACATTCCGATCATCGGCTATGAGACCGAGACGGTCAATACCCTCCGGCTGTGGAATGCGGAGCCTTGCTCGCTCCATCATGAACCGAATGTTTTAAAGTATAAGCGCGAGACAGAAGCTGTATCTGAATGCCTGTATCCGGATGACACGCATGACGAAGGCAAGATTCTCCGTTTGAAACAGCAATATTTTTTAGTATCGGCAAGCCTGCAAAGCATTGTGAAACGCTATAAGAAAAATCACCCGTCACTCCATGATTTTCATCAAAAAGTCGCGATCCATATCAATGATACCCACCCCGCTTTGGCTGTGCCGGAATTGATGAGAATTTTGCTTGATGAAGAAAAAATGACGTGGGATGAAGCGTGGCATGTTACGGTACATACGATTTCATATACGAATCATACGACGCTTGCCGAAGCGCTGGAAAAATGGAGGATCGATTTAATTAAACCGCTTCTGCCGAGAATTTTTATGATCATTGAGGAGATCAATGAGCGGTTTTGCGGCTGGCTGTGGGAAAAATACCCGGGTGAATGGGGAAGGATCGAAAAGCTTGCCGTCATCGCCCACGGCGAGGTGAAAATGGCCCACCTGGCGATAGTCGGAAGCTACAGTGTTAACGGCGTAGCCAACATTCATTCAACCATATTAAAAGAGCGGGAAATGAACGACTTTTATTCTGTTTTCCCTTTTAAATTCAATAATAAAACGAATGGCATCTCACATAGAAGGTGGCTGTTAAAGGCAAATCCGCCGCTTGCGAACCTGATTACTGAAGCGATAGGAGACAGGTGGCTGAAAGAACCTGAACGTCTCCTGGATCTTCGTCCGTTTGCGCGCGATTCCGCGTTTCTTGAAGCGTTTCAGCGCATCAAAAGGGAACGAAAGCAGCTTTTGGCAGACATGATGAAAGGCAGCATCGGCTTTGCCATTAATCCTGACAGCATCTTCGATGTTCAAGTCAAGCGTCTCCACGCCTATAAGCGCCAGCTTTTAAATGTGCTCCATATCATGTATTTGTACAACAGGCTGAAGGAAGACAAAGGCTTTGCCATTTATCCGCAAACATTTATTTTCGGAGCAAAAGCATCGCCGACTTATCATTATGCCAAAAAGGTCATCAAGCTGATCCATTCAGTCGCGGATAAAATCAATCATGATCCGGATGTCAGACAATCGATCAATGTCATCTTTCTGGAAAATTACCGGGTATCAACCGCCGAGCGTATTTTTCCGGCGTCAGATGTCAGCGAGCAAATATCTGCGGCAAGCAAAGAAGCCTCAGGTACAGGAAACATGAAGTTCATGATCAACGGGGCTTTGACGATCGGCACGCATGACGGCGCCAATATAGAAATGCTTGAGAGGGTGGGGCCCGAGTGTATTTACACGTTCGGATTAAAGGCGGATGAAGTGCTGAACTACACTGAAAAAGGCGGCTATTTGTCAAGGGAATACTATCAGCATGATGCGAGGATCAGACAGACGGCCGATCAGCTGATCAATGGTTTTTTCGAAGGGGAAGCCGGCGAATTTGAGCCGATTTATGACTCGCTGATCGCTTATAATGATGAATACTTCGTTTTAAAAGATTTTGCTTCTTATATTGAAGCGCAGGAACGGATTCAAAAAGACTACTTGAATAAGTGTCTTTGGGCCGAAAAAGCCGTCACAAACATCGCGCATGCCGGATACTTTTCAAGCGATCGCACGATCCGGGAGTATGCGGAAGACATTTGGGAAATTAAACCGTATCACCGCTGAATTTAAAAACGCTAAGCCCCTGACCCGCGGGGCTTAGTCTTCTTCATCTTCAGTATAAGGGTCCTTTTCATAAGCCGGGAGATCGCCGAAAGATGTCATGATGCCTTCTTCATCAAGAAGGTCTTCATATTTTTCATGTTCTTTCGTCGGGTAGACGGTTACTTCTTTTCCGGTAATGTCTGTTGCGGCATAGTTTTCGTAATCTTCGACATATCCGAGCGGCTCTTCATATTCCATGTACATCTGGCTGTATGAAAGCGGCGGAACGGCCAGATCCTGAGGCGTTTCAGAATTGCCGTAGCGTTCGACGTCCTGGTAAGCGTCTTCTGAATCGTATGCGACGTTTTCGTCTTCTTCGTCTTTTTCAAAATGTCCGAACGGGGGGTTCAGCACTTCTTCTTCAATCGGACGGTCTTTTGAAACGGAGACGGTTGACGAATGTTCGCTGCACGTCGTTGCGGTTGGCAGTACGGCCAGCCTTTCATACGGGATATCCTTTCCGCATACTTCACAGCGGCCGTATGTTCCTTTTTCGATCATGGCCAGAGCATGTTCGATATCGTGCAAATGCTCTCTTTCATGTTCAAAAAGAGCAAGATCTTTTTCGCGTTCGTACAGTTCTGTACCTTCATCTCCCGGATGGTTGTCATAAGCCGAAAGATCGCCCGTTGAGTTGAACGGGTGCGTCACATCGATGCCAAAATGTCCGTTTTCTTTAAAGCGGCTGACGATCTGTTCTTTTCCGGCTTTCAGTTCATTTTCGAGTTTTGTCAACTGTTCTTTTGTTAGCACATGCATCGCCTCGTTTCTTTAAAGTGCTCGCGTTTTTAGTATGAACGAATTCAAACAGAACTTTCTTGTAAATAAAAGCAAAAAAAAAGAGCCGGAAAGGCTCTTTTTTAGAAAATATACTGAATGAGCAGGGCAATGGCGAGCAAAAGGCCGAAAAAGGTGTTCGTCTGCGCCGTTGATTTCATGGCGACCATCAGATCCGCCGGTTTTTCTTTTTCCTTGAACTCCTGGATGGCTTTAATCGGTTTCGGCAGGCTCAAAAGTACAAGGCAGCTCCACAGAGAAACGATCTCAAAGCCGATGTATATACCGATCAATATATAGGAAACAGCAAAAACCCAGCTCAAAATCTGTACGGCATTTTTTCTTCCAGCCAAAATCGGCAGCGTCTTCCTTCCGTTTTCTTTATCTCCGACCATATCGCGGATATTATTGGAAAGATTGATGCCTCCGACTAAAATCGTAATCGGAAGGGAGATCAGAAAGACGTTCCAAGTCAGCCCGCCGGTCTGAATATAATATGAAATCAGAATGATGACCATTCCCATAAAAACGCCCGACATAATTTCACCGAACGGCGTATAGGAGATCGGAAACGGCCCGCCCGTATAAAGATAGCCGACGGCCATGCATACCAATCCGATCAGCGCAAGCCACCAGCTTGAAGAAGCGCAGATGTACAGGCCGAGTAAAACGGCTGCTCCAAACAGTCCGTATGCCAGGTATAATACCGTCTTTGGCTTCATTCCATAGCGGACGATAGCACCGCCGATGCCGACCGAGTTTTCATTATCAAGTCCTCTTACAAAATCAAAATACTCATTGAATAAGTTCGTTCCGATTTGAATTAATATTGATGCGGCCAGCATAGCTAAAAACAGCCAGATATCAATTTTTCCCGATTCAAGGGACATTACGGTCCCGAGCGTTACAGGGACAAAGGCGGCTGTCAGTGTATGGGGTCTTGTTAACATCCACCATACGCGCCATTTTTCCGGCTTTATTTCAGAAACACTCCCTGAAAGTGATTGATGCTGCATATAGTATGACTCCTTTAGTTTTAATACGTACACGTCCATACTAAGTTTAGAAAAAGTTAAAAAAGGTGTCAATATAATGGGTGATATTGTTAGAAAAAAAGCGGCCGTCCAGCAATTCAAAAATAATAAATGACCTTGTCTTTTTCAATCGGCCGATTACGTTTATAATAGGTAAGGGCACTTGTTAATAAAGTGTCGTTTTGTTGACACATACCGTTCACAGGTGTATGGTTATAAAAGCATTTTACGGATTTTGGAGGAATGTATCATGGTGACAACAGTGCAGCGTACTTTCCTTAGGGAAGCGCCTGAAGCATTAAACATCGTCAAAAAAGTCAACCATGCTGTTTTAATAAGTTATTCCAGAAAAATGGAGAGCATAGATGCTCTTTCCTTTTTCATAAATGGGGAAGAACAATTTGCCGGGAAACGGTTCTTCTGGTCTGATCCCGACGGCGGACTGACACTTGTCGGATTGGGAAAGGAAGTTTTGGTTTCCACAGACCTGAAGGATGCCGGACGTTATCAGGCTGTACATGAAAAATGGGAGCGCTTAAAAGAGAAAACCTTTCACTTCCACGAAGATCAATGCACGAGTCAGGCAGCGGTGGGGCCATTGCTGTTTGGCGGTTTTTCATTTGATCCGCTGGAAGATCGCAAGCAGCATTGGAACGGCTACCAGGAAGGCGCTTTTTTTATTCCTACCGCTATGCTGACACAGGACGGAGAGGAAACGTTCATTACGGTCAATAGATGGAAGACTCCTGAAGAGGATGTGCGCAAAGTACTTGAAGAAATAAAGGGCGCTGCTTCACAGCTGATCAAGGCGGACGCTTCCCGCTATCCCGAAAACGGTCATGCGCGATATACCGCCAAGGAGGAGCTTGATGTTCCTGAATGGCTTGAAGCGGTCCAGCGGGCGACAGACGACATTAAAAACGGGAAGTACGATAAAGTTGTGCTCGCCAGAGAGATCCTTTTAACGTTCGACGAGCCTGTCGAACTTCACAGAGTATTATTCAATCTGATGTCTGAACAAAAAACGAGCTATATATTCGCTATTGAAGAAAACGGCAAAAGTTTTGTCGGCGCGTCACCTGAACGACTGGTCAAAAAAGACGGAGACAACGTGCTGTCGACCTGCCTTGCCGGTTCAATCAAGAGAGGCGAAAGTGAGCAGGAGGACCGGATGCTCGGTCTTGAGCTGTTAAACGATGAAAAAAACCTTATCGAACACGACATTGTCGTCAATATGATTCATCAGGCGCTATTGTCAAATTGCAGCAATATCAAAAAGCCGGCCAAGCCGGGACTGTACAAAACAAAAAATGTGCAGCATTTGTATACGCCGATTGTCGGCAAAATCAATGCGAAGTCCTCGCTTTTTGATTTAATCGAGAAGCTTCACCCAACTCCTGCGCTTGGAGGAGCGCCTCAGCAAAAAGCGATAGAGGTCATCAGGGCGTTGGAGCCGATGTCAAGGGGCTGGTATGCGGCACCGACGGGCTGGATCGACATGTCCGGCAATGGGGAATTCGCGGTGGCGATCAGGTCAGGACTTATCGATTCAAAAGAGGCCAGAATTTTTGCCGGTTGCGGAGTTGTGGCTGATTCCGATCCTCATATGGAATACGAAGAAACGCAAATTAAGATGAAGCCGATGCTGTCTGCACTTGGAGGCGATATCCGTTGACTGAAAATCCAATTACAAAATATATAGGGAATTTTATTGATGAGCTTTCTCTTGCAGGCGTAACAGAAGCGGTCATCTGCCCGGGGTCAAGATCGACGCCCCTTGCGATTTTGGCCGCGAGTCATCCGGACATCAATGTTCATATCCATGTGGATGAAAGATCCGCTGCGTTTTTTGCAATGGGCATGGCAAAAGCAATGCGGAAGCCTGTCGTATTGATCTGTACATCCGGAACGGCTTCGGCGAATTTCTACCCGGCTGTGATCGAAGCTCATTATTCAAGAATACCGCTTATCATCTTAACGGCTGATCGGCCGCATGAACTGAGAGAAGTAGGAGCACCTCAGGCGATTGATCAGCAATTCTTATTCGGAAACTTTGTTAAGTTTTTCACAGACTCGGCATTGCCTGACAGTCATCCCGAAATGCTGGCGTACATCCGCTCTTTGGCAGCACGCGCAGCCGGAGAAGCCAAAAAAGCGCCGCGCGGCCCCGTGCATATCAACTTTCCGCTGAGAGAGCCGCTCATGCCGAACCTTGAGGACGAACCGTTTCAAAGGTTGAGAAACGGCAGTCATGTGGCGGTTGAAAGCGGCCGCTTTCGTGCTGACCGGCATCAGCTTGAAGCGCTGAGCGCTCTGATCAAAGAGACGGAAAAAGGCATGATCGTCTGCGGAGAGCTGCAAGATGATGACGCCAAAGCACATATTGTATCTCTCTCTCAGGCAGCGGGATATCCGATTTTGGCTGACCCGCTCTCAAACTTGAGAAACGGCAGCCATTCAAAAGAAACCATCATCGATGGATACGATTCATTATTGAAAGAAGAACAGCTGAAAAGCGAGCTCATGCCTGAGCTTGTCATCCGCTTCGGCGCGATGCCGGTTTCAAAGCCGCTTTTTCAGCTGCTAAAGCAAAATCCGAGCATCAGGCAAATCGTTGTTGATCCAGATGGAGGGTGGCGCGATCCGACTCAGCTCAGCGCACATATGATGCATTGCGCGGAAGAGGAGTTCGCGGCTGCTGCGGCTTCGGCTGTCCATTCAGAAAAAAGATCAGGCAGCTGGCTGGAAAAATGGCGGTTTGCCAACAGCCGCTTCCGAGCTCTTTTAAGAAATCTTGAAGCTGAGGATCTTACCTTTGAAGGAAATATCTACCGGAACCTGCAGTATTTGATTCCGGAAAACAGCTCTCTGTTTGTCGGAAACAGCATGCCGATCCGTGATGCGGATACATTTTTTGAAAATCAGGAACGGTCCTTCCGGATTTTCGCCAATAGAGGGGCAAACGGGATTGACGGCGTTGTCTCGACTGCGCTGGGCATATATGCTGCAACGAAAAAACCGGTAACCCTTGTCATCGGCGATCTGTCATTTTATCACGATTTAAACGGCCTCCTCGTCAGCAAAACGCTCGACATTCCGCTGACTGTCGTTCTCGTCAACAATGACGGCGGCGGCATTTTCTCTTTTCTTCCCCAATCTGCTGAAGAAAGGTACTTCGAGCTCTTGTTCGGAACGCCGACGGGGCTCGAATTCGAGCATGCCGCCAAGCTGTATGGAGGACGATATGTATGCCCTGAGTCATCCGCCCATTTTGCCGATGCGTATTTGTCCTCCGTCAACCGCCGCGGCTTGGATATCATTGAGGTGAAAACGAAGCGCGATGACCGTGTGGAGCAGCATCGCCGAATGCTTGATTCCGCGATGTATGAAATAAGAAAAGAGTGGCCGTTTTGAAATTGACTCTCAAAGACGGCGTTTCCTACAAAATAGAAGACAATGGCCTGTCTGCGGAAAAAACGGCGGTGTTTTTGCATGGTTTTACAGGAAGTGCGGCAACATGGGACGGAATAGACGGCTATTTTCAGGGGCTGCGTCTGATCAAGCTGAATCTGCTCGGACACGGCGGAACAGACTCGCCGGCAGACAGCAGCCGCTACACAACAGAGAAGCAGGCAGCCGATCTGATCGAGATTTTTGACCGTTTAAATGTGAAACAGGCTTACCTTATCGGTTATTCAATGGGCGGCCGGCTTGCCTTATCAGTGGCGATGATTCACCCGGAGCGTGTGTCCGGTCTTGTGCTGGAAAGCAGTTCCCCGGGCCTTGATTCGCCGGAAGAAAGAAAAGCGCGCAGGGAGCAGGACAGCCGGCTCAGCAGCCGGATACTTGAAGAAGGAATCGAGTCTTTCGTAGATTATTGGGAAGGCATTCCGCTGTTTGCATCTCAGCTTTCAATGGACCCTTCGAAAAGAAAAAAAGTGCGTGAAGAACGTCTGAACAACAATCCGGTCGGGCTTCGAGGCAGCTTAATCGGAATGGGAACCGGATCACAGCCGTCCTGGTGGAACAGACTGAGCCGAATCGATTATCCGGTACTTCTCATTGCAGGGAGCCTGGATCGGAAATTTATCGCGATCAATGAAAGCATGGCAAAGCGAATTCCAACCGCCCGCCTCGAGATTGTTGAACATACCGGTCATGCGGTTCATGTGGAAGAGCCCGATTTTTTTGGTAAAATAGTAAGTGAATTTATTTTAAAGTAGGAGGTACACATCTATGACTGTAGAATGGAAAAGCGAACGTCAATACGAAGATGTATTATATGAAACATATAACGGCATCGCCAAAATCACGATCAATCGCCCTGAGGTACATAACGCATTTCGTCCAAAAACGGTTTCGGAACTGATCGATGCGTTTGCATATGCGCGGGATGATGCCAATATCGGTGTCATTATCCTTGCAGGCGCCGGCGATAAAGCGTTCTGTTCAGGAGGAGACCAGAAAGTAAGAGGACACGGCGGCTATGTCGGAGAAGACGAGATTCCGCGTCTGAACGTGCTTGATCTTCAGCGGCTGATCCGCGTCATTCCGAAGCCTGTTGTTGCGATGGTGTCAGGCTATGCGATCGGCGGCGGCCATGTGCTCCACATCGTATGCGATTTGACGATTGCAGCAGACAATGCGATTTTCGGACAAACAGGGCCGAAAGTCGGCAGCTTTGATGCAGGCTACGGATCAGGCTATCTGGCGCGTATCGTCGGTCATAAAAAAGCGCGCGAAATCTGGTATCTGTGCCGTCAGTACAACGCTCAGGAAGCAAAGGAAATGGGCCTTGTCAATACGGTTGTACCGCTTGAAAAGCTTGAAGAAGAAACGATTCAATGGTGTGAAGAAATGCTTGAGAAAAGCCCGACAGCACTCAGATTCCTTAAAGCGGCCTTTAATGCCGACACGGACGGGCTTGCCGGCATCCAGCAGTTTGCTGGAGATGCGACACTGCTTTATTACACAACAGATGAAGCGAAAGAAGGCCGCGATGCGTTTAAAGAAAAACGCCGTCCAGATTTCGGACAGTTCCCGCGTTTTCCTTAAAAGACGGAAGAGAGAAACAGCTTAGTGCGACTGAGCTGTTTCTTTTATCATTCAAGATATTTTTTGGAGATGATGATATGCTGATGGACCATCCGAATTGGCTTAAACAGCGAGCAGAGCTGACTCCTGACAGGATGGCTGTGATTCAGGGGGATCACAAGCTGACTTTTATTCAATTATTTCATGAAGCAAAAAAAATGGCCGGGCAGCTGAAGAGCTTTGGTTTGAGGAAAGGGGACACAGCAGCTGTACTTCTTACAAACAGGCTGGAGATGGTTATCGCCGTCCATGCCTGCTTTCTTCTCGGCGTTCGCATCGTTTTGCTGAATACGAAACTGTCAATGGCCGAACGAACATATCAAATTGAACACTCGGAAGCAAAGCTATTGCTAACAGAACAGCCTTTCCTGGAAGAGCATAGAGAGGGCAAGCCGGCCCGCGCTGTTGACATTGAAGACGTTCAAAACGCCGCTAGCCCTCCGGTTACGGAAATCGAGAGCATTCATTTGGACGATGCGGCGACAATCATGTATACGTCCGGAACGACAGGACGGCCGAAAGGGGTTATGCAGACATTTGCCAACCATTATTTCAGCGCGGTTTCATCCGCTTTGAATTTGGGGCTCCAAGAACACGACCGCTGGCTGATCGCCTTGCCGCTATTCCACATCAGCGGCTTATCGGCTCTTTTTAAATCGGTCATTTACGGAATGACAGTTGTTTTACATCAAAGGTTTGACGAGGAAGAAGTTCTCCGTTCGATCAAAGACAATCAAGTCACGATTGCATCGGTCGTTCAGACGATGCTGTCAAGGCTTGCGGCAAAAGTCGACAGCTGCCCCGAATCATTAAGGTGCCTGTTACTGGGCGGAGGGCCTGCCCCGCTTTCTCTCCTTGAGGAATGCAAAAAAAAGAGGCTGCCTGTCGTACAGTCATACGGGATGACTGAAACGTGCTCACAGATTGCCACCCTCGCCCCAGAATACTCGATTGAAAAGCTCGGTTCAGCCGGCAAGCCGCTGTTTGCATCAAGCATCAAAATCGAAAAGAACGGCACGGAATGCCACCCCGGAGAACATGGAGAAATAACCGTAAAAGGGCCGACCGTTATGAAGGGCTACTTAAAAAATGAGGCGGCAGACAAAGCCTCATTCAATGACAGCTGGTTTAAAACCGGTGATATCGGGTATCTTGACGATGACGGATTTTTATACGTGCTGGACAGGCGTTCAGACTTAATCATATCAGGGGGAGAAAACATCTATCCGGCTGAAGTCGAGGCCGTTCTTCTGTCACACCCCAAAGTCGCGGAAGCGGGGGTGAAAGGGGTCGATGACAAAACGTGGGGAAAGGTTCCCCATGCCTATCTTGTCGCCGACAGCCCTGTTGATGAAGAGGAGCTGAGCGAATTTTGCAAAGAACGGCTTGCTTCATATAAAGTGCCTAAAGCCTTTCATTTTGTCGGCAAGCTGCCGAGAAATGCTTCGAATAAACTGATGAGACATCAATTGTAGAAGGAGAGCGCCATGATTCAAATCAAACAGCTGACATTGTACCATCTCAGCATGCGGCTGAAAAAGCCTTTTAAATCAAGCTTGGAAACCATTCAGGATCGCAAGTTTATCATCATTGAAGCTGCTGACCAGGAAGGGGTGACAGGCTGGGGGGAAGTATCCGCTTTTTCATCTCCGTGGTACACAGAAGAAACAACGGAGACATGTTACCACATGCTAAAAGATTTTTTGATTCCGGCTGTGCTGCGCGAATCATTCACACACCCTTCAGAAGTGCCTGAGACGCTTCGCGGATTCAAAGGCAACAGAATGGCAAAGGCCGGCCTTGAAGCCGCCTTTTGGGACATTTACGCCAAGAAAAAAGGGATCTCTTTAAGAGAGGCGCTGGGCGGATTAAAAACAGAAGTTCCTGCCGGGGTCGTGGTCGGTCTTGCCCCATTGGATGATATGCTTCAGGAAATTGAACAATATGTAAAAGAAGGTTATCAAAGAATAAAAATCAAAATTCAGCCGGGGCAGGATATAGAGCTTTTAAAGGAAATACGCCGGCATTTTCCAAAGGTGCCGCTGATGGCGGATGCCAACTCTTCTTATGAATTAAAAGACATCAGCCGGATTAAAGAGCTTGACGCATTTAAATTAATGATGATCGAACAGCCTCTGGCGGATGATGATATCGTTGACCACCGTCATCTGCAAAAACATATCAAAACATCAATTTGTCTTGACGAAAGCATCCGTTCTGCCGATGATGCGCGAAAGGCAATCGAGCTCGGCAGCTGCAAAATTATCAATATTAAGCCGTCCCGAGTCGGCGGTTTGACAGAAGCTCTGAAAATCCACGACATCTGCAAAGAACATCAAATGCCTGTCTGGTGCGGCGGCATGTTTGAAACCGGTATTTCAAGAGCACACAATCTTGCGCTGAGTTCTCTTCCGCAGTTTTTGATTCCCGGGGATCTTTCTTCATCCTCAAGGTATTGGGAAGAGGATATCGTAAAACCGGAAATCCGCATCGAAGGCGGCTATATTCAGGTTCCAAGCCGACCGGGAATGGGCTTTGAAGTGGATACTCACGTTTTAAGAAAGAATTCATCTAAAATAGACGTTTTCAAACAGTAAAGGCTGTTTTAAACGCTGATTTCCAGATTTTCAAGCTTTGTTAAATGGACGGCCGCTCATGTATATTAAAGCTGTACATTATTCCCTTCTCGTTTGGACCGGCTTTCAAGCCGGTTTTTTTAAAAATATGAAAAGAGCTGCCTTTATGACAGCCCTTTCCTTTAATCGCCCAAAAGCAAATCTTCGTGTACGATCTGTCCGATCAGCCGGTCCGCTTGATCAGGCAGCCCGTCAAGACAGCCGTATTCATAATCCCATAAGTTCATGAAGGAGCAGGCGGCTTTTTGAAATGCGGTTTCGTCCGCCTCGTGGATTTCCAGATAAAAAGCCTGTAGCAGCGACTCTTTATTCATGACTGTCCCTCCTTCATTCATCCGCTTTAATGATGTTCAGGTTTAAATGTTTTACAATCCGTTTCTTCACTATTAGAAGCTTTTTCACCTTCAGCATGACTGACGACATAAATGGCGTCGGCTGTGCACTTGTTTCCCTGTCCCCAATAAGTGCAGTTGCTGACTTCACACAGTATTTTTTGTTCCATATCATTTTGGCCCCCTTTAAAAGTTGTACACATTTAGCTTAACCTTATTCATGCTGTTTGATGTACCGCTTGTCCTTCATGAACAATTTCCAGAAATAATAAAAGCCGGGGAATAAAATAATAAAACCGACAATATAGGAGATGAACAGCGCCCTGAATGTCTCCGGCGCGGTGAAGCCTGATTGAATCGTGACATCAGGATAGACCATGTAAGGAAGGTGCGCTCTCCCGTACACATAGCTCGCCGTAAAATACTGCAGCGTAATGGCGATGACAGCGAGGCGAGGCTTTCCCTGCCGGTCGCTGTTATGTCTGTTTGGCAGAAATAGAGCCGCAAATGCGACGAGAAACAGCAAAAACGATAAAATCAGCCATGGAAGCCCGTCCATCATTTTCGTATAAAGCCAGCGGGCTTCCGTCCTCATGGTCATCATGATGCTGAATGACATAAGCAAAGCGAGCGGGCCGGTGATTAAAGCGTTTCGGCGGTAGACCTGGTACGCGTCTTTTTCTCCGGCTACATTTGAAAAATCAGCCAGCAGCAATGAAGACAGAAACAGCGTGCTGAAAATGGCAAAGCCCATAAAAGAATAGGCATGAGGGCTTAAAAACAAATTAACAAAATCCAATTGGTGGCTTCCGTCTACCTGATATACGAAGTTGCCGTGTGTCACGGGCAAGACGAGGATTAAAACAGCCGGAATGATAAAGCCGCTGATCCCTGAAACGTAAGTCAAAGCCCTTTCATAATCTTTTGCAGCGTGCGAAAAGACCAAAAATCCGCTTCGAATCGCCAAAAGCAATAAAATAATGCTGCCGGGAAGCAAAAGCACCGTTCCCAGCACAAAAGTGCCGCCCGGGAAAAAGCTGAAAAGGGCCACGACGATTCCGACGATGAAAACATTGGTCACTTCCCAAGTCGGAGAAAGGTAGCGGTTTGCAATATTGGTGGCTTTCAGCTGTTTTTTGTTCATATAGATCATCGACCAAAATCCCGCTCCAAAATCCATTGACGCCATCACGGCGTAGATAAAAATAAATCCCCAGACGATCGAAATAGCCAGCAGGGCATCTGTTGTTCCATCCAGTTGCATCATATGACTTCCCTTCTGTTTTTTTGTGCATTCAGCTGCTTTTTAAATCTTCTTCGACAGGGTGGCGTTTAAAGTAATATTGCAATACGAACACCACCGCTGCTCCTAAAATGATGTAGACGATAAAGAACAAAAGAAACAATATGCCGATCGAGCCGGAGGATGTCACTACTTCAGACGTTTTTTGCATATGGTAAATGACCCAAGGCTGCCTTCCGGTGCAAGCGAACACCCAGCCCAATTCGATTGCGAGCAAAGCGAGCGGGCCGCCGGTTATAAACACGGCCAGCATCCAGCGGGGAAAGCGGTCTTTTTTCATGACTTTTCTCCAAATAAAACCGACAGCGGCATAAACAATCAAAAGGCTGCCGATAAAAACCATGCCGTTAAACAAAGTATGAATGAACAGAGGAGGCCACTCATCCCTTGGAAAGTCATTCAGTCCTTTTACGACGGTGTCAAAGCGGTTGTCGGCTAAAAAGCTTAAAGCCCAAGGAATCTCAATCGCCCATTTGACCGATTGTGTCTTTTCATCAGTAAATCCGCCGATCGCAAGTGGGGCGTGGGACTGAGTTTCAAACAGCCCTTCTGCGCCCGCCAGTTTTTCAGGCTGGTAGCGATGAAGAAGCTGTGCGGATTCGTGTCCGCTCAGAGCCGTGACAAGAGAAAATGCTCCTCCGACAATCAGCCCGAGCAGCAGCGCTTTTCTATGAAGGGCGTAGACTTTTTCATCACCGCGGTTTCGAAGCATTTTGTAGGCGGCTATCGTCGCAATAATAAACGCGCCCGTCATAAAAGCGGAGACGACAACGTGTCCTGCTGTGGCCACAAAGCTTTTGTTGAAGAACGCCGTCCACGGCTGAACATCTGTAATCTCGCCGTTCACGATTTTGAAGCCTTCAGGCGTTCCCTGGAAAGCGTGCACATTTGTAATTAAGATGGCTGATGCGGCTGCTCCGATAACGATAAAAATGACAGCTGTAATTCTCATAAGGGGAGTCAGCCGATCGGCTGCGTACACATAAATGGACATAAATAAAGCCTCAATAAAAAAAGCGTAGATTTCAATTTGAAATGGGAGGGACATGACTTTTCCGATCACTTCCATGAATCCCGGCCAAAGCAAGGCGAGCTGCGTTCCGGCAATGGTTCCGGTCGGTATGGCGACCCCGAGCAACACGGCTTGTGCCTTCGTCCATCTTTTGGCCATAATGGCGTAATGGGGATCTTTCGTTCTTTGATAGATCAGCTCGGCCAGCAAAATCATTAAAGGAATTCCGACACCGAGCGAGGCAAAAATAATATGGAACCCCATCGTTGTTCCGAAAAGGCTTCTTGCAAAAATCAAGTCATTCATCCGGAAAACCACCTTTCATTTACACCATTTTGCTTTTTATTGTTTACCGCCTTTTTTAGATTATTCTTCCTTTGAGCGGTTAAAATGGATAAGGTGATCAAAACATGCCAAATGAACATTCATTTTTGACACAAGCATATGAAAGGTATATAATAAAACGTAATAATTACGTTTTGGTAGGAGGAATGGCATATGAAACCAAATATTCACCCGAAAACTTATCAAGTGATCTTTCAGGATGTAAACAGCGGGTACCGTTTTTTAAGCCGCTCAACTAAAACTTCCGATGAAACGGCCGAGTGGGAAGACGGCAAGACGTATCCCGTTATAAAAGTTGAGGTGAGCTCAGACACCCATCCGTTTTATACCGGAAGACAGAAATTCAATGAAAGAGGCGGAAGGGTCGAACAGTTCAAGAAAAGATTTAATATGGATTAAATGAAAAAGACCGGATGTTTCCGGTCTTTTCAGCGTGTCGACAAACCCTCGCATTCGTTGTCAGGCCTGCGCGTCGGTGCTCACGAATTACAACATTCGCTCCGCTCCGATGCTCGGCCTTCCTAGACTGCAAGGGTTTTCAATCACGCTGAAAGGATGACAAAATCCCAAAACAAAAAGTCGTTTTGGAATTCTGTCAACAATCTGAAAAGACCGGATGTTTCCGGTCTTTTTTTCGTCCATATAAAAAACAAGCGCATGAGGTCTCTCATGCGCTTGATCTTTGTTATTTATTTGATAAAGCTTTTTTCAAGACGGCCAGGTTTTCTTTCATGATGGTGGTATAATCTTTGCCGCTTTCAATGTCTTCTTTTGTTACAGATTCAAGGTTTTTCATTGTCAGGCTTTCGGCTCCGATTTCTTTTTTGATGATCTCGGAGATTTTGCTGCTGACATTGCTTTCAAAAATGACGTATTTAATATTATGTTCTTTCGCTGTTTTAACAATGTTTTCAAGCTGCTTTTGTGAAGGTTCCTCAGTAGGCGAAAGGCCGAGAACGCTTATTTGTTTAATGCCGTAGCGTTTTTCCCAGTAGCCGTAGGCGGCATGTGAGACGAGAATTTCTTTTTTATCCGCTTTATTGACGGTCTGTTTAAAGTCTTTGTCAAGCTGCTCCAAATCTTTTTTTAGAGATTCATAGTTTTTCGTAAACGTTTTTTCGTGTTCCGGTTCTAATTTTACGAGTTCGTCTTTAATGTTTTCGGCCATTTTTGCAGAAAGGACAGGATCGAGCCATACGTGCGGGTCATGATCTCCGTGGTCGTGATGATCGTGGCCTTCGGCTTCTCCGTGTTCATGTTCTTCTTCATGAGCATGCTCATCGTGTTCGCCTTCCTCTTCACGTGACAGAAGGTCAATGCCCTCTCCGGCTTTGACGATTTTGACGTCGCTGTTTTTTAATGTGTTTACAGCTTTGTCTGCGAATCCTTCTACACCGACTCCAGAGTAAATAAAGGCATCCGAGTCGGAAATTTCCGCCATCGTTTTTGAGCTAGGCTCGTAAGTGTGCGCTTCAACGTTTGGCGGGTAAACACTTTTGACGTTCACATATTCTCCGCCGATTTTTTTGGTGAAGTCTTCAAGCGGATAAATGGTTGTATAGATATCCAGCGTGTCTTTATTTTCTTTTTGTTCACCGGAAGTGCTGTTGCTTGAACAACCGGCTGCTAATCCGGCAGCAAGAATGAATGCAGATGCTAATCCGAATGTTTTTTTCATGGTATTTCTCCTCTCAATGTAAAACTGTAATGGTTCCGATTTAATGGTCCTGTATCATTGTATCGTAATAATTACGATTTGAAAAGAGGAAATGATAGTTAAATATATTCAGGGAGTGAATCATGGAAAGCCGACCAGTCTGAATTCATTTCTTCATCTGTAAGAAGGGTCTGATCCAGGGAGTGGATCACGTCTTCCTGATTCATGTCGATGCCGATAAAAACGATTTCCGTTTTCCGGTCTCCGTATGTTTCATCCCAGTTCGTCTTTAAATGGGGATCCTCTTCAAACGCGAGCTTTTGTTCTTCCTCGGGAGACGCTGCAATCCAGGGGCCTGCGCTTTGGATCATCAGAGAAGTGCCCGCCTGGGACAGAAGGCCTGCTGTGTCATTTCGAGAAGCAAGCCAGAAGAAGCCTTTTGCTCTGATAATATGAGGCGGCCAGTTTTCAAGCCAGCGCTTCAGTCTTTCAGGATGGAAAGGTCTTTGTTTTTGATAGACGAAGGAAGAAATTCCGAATTCCTCTGTTTCAGGTGTGTGCTCTTCATTCAGCTCTTTGATCCACCCCGCTGACTGACTTGCTTTTTCAAAATCGAACGATTTCGTATTCATGATGGCCGAAAGCGGCACTTTTGCGAATGTCGTAGAAATGATTCTGCAGTCCGGATTCAGTTTTCTAAGGGACCAGAAAAGCTTTTCTTGCTCTTCTTTATTGAGTAAATCAGTTTTATTCAAAATGAGGACATCGGCAAATTCGATTTGCTCAATTAAAAGGTCGGCCACTTCCCGGCTGTCTGTTTCATCTGCCGCCTGTTTCCGTTCCAAAAGGCTCTCGCCCGAAGCGAAGTCCTCAAAAAAACGGCTCCCGTCGACGACGGTGACCATTGTATCAAGTCTGCAATATTTGCCTAAATCAATATCCAGCTCCTCGTCTTTGTAAGTAAAGGTTTGGGCAACGGGAATCGGCTCGCTGATACCGGAAGATTCGATGAGAATATAATCGATTCCGCCGTTCTCCGCCAGCTTTTGGACTTCGATGAGCAGATCGTCTCTCAGCGTACAGCAAATGCAGCCGTTCTGCATTTCGACAAGCTTTTCATCCGTGCGGATAAGATCCCCTTTTTTCACCAGGGAGCCGTCGATATTTATTTCACTCATGTCATTGACGATCACGGCGATTTTCATGCCGTGCGCTTCATGGAGGGCATGCTGCAGCAGCGTCGTTTTCCCGGAACCGAGATAGCCGCTTAAAACAGTGACTGGAATCAGGTGTTGCGTCATGTTTTTCACTTCCTTTAAAACGTAATTATTTCGATTTATGCAAAGGGAATCTTACTTGACTTATGAAAAAAATACAAGAAATATGTTATATTTAGATATAAAAAGCGTTGAGAAAGGAAATGAGCCATGAAACTTTTGGACAACATTCTACAGTTCAATCACCAGTTTGTTGAGCGGCAGGACTATCAAAAATACCAAACAAGCAAGTTTCCCGATAAGAGAATGGTGATTCTGTCTTGCATGGACACAAGGCTTGTCGAGCTGCTTCCTCATGCCATGAATATGCGAAACGGGGACGTGAAGATCGTTAAGAGCGCGGGTGCACTCGTGGCTCATCCTTTCGGGAGTATTATGCGGAGCATTCTCGTTGCGGTATACGAACTGAACGCTGATGAAGTATGCGTGATCGGCCACCATGACTGCGGAATGAGCAAGCTGAGCTGCGACAGCTTTTTGGATAAAGTCGTTAAGCGAGGCATTCCAAAAGAACGGATTGAGACGCTTGAGTACTCCGGCGTCGATTTTGAACAATGGCTGAAAAGCTTTGATTCTGTAGAGGAGAGCGTCAGGGACAGTGTAAGCGTGATTCGAAACCATCCGTTGATGCCGGAGGAAGTACCTGTTCACGGACTTGTCATCGATCCGGAAACAGGCAGACTGGATCTTATTGTCAACGGATATCCGGAAGAGCGTTAATCCTTTTGCTTTTTTTCCGGAACGGGATCTATTCCGCCGGGATGGAACGGATGGCATTTCAGAATCCGCTTAATGGTGAGCCATCCGCCTTTAAATGCCCCGTGCTTTTCGATCGCTTCACGGCCGTAATTGGAGCATGTCGGATAAAAACGGCAGGTCGGCGGAAGAGCCGGTGATATCCATTTTTGATAAAAGCGGATGAGCAGCAGGAATAAGGTTTTCATGTTTTTCGCACCTTTTTTGTTTTGACCTTATTATAATATAAGCAAAAAACGCATAAAAAGGAAAAGCATTGACCTGAAAACTTATCGGTAAAGTATGATATAATACAAAAAGACCGATTAGAGGGGAGAGAGGAACCATGCCTTCAGTTGAAAGTTTTGAACTTGACCATAATGCAGTAAAAGCGCCTTACGTCAGACACTGCGGTGTCCATAAAGTGGGATCGGACGGCGTCGTCAACAAGTTTGACATCCGTTTTTGCCAGCCGAATAAACAGGCGATGAAACCTGATACGATTCATACTTTGGAGCATCTTCTTGCATTTACAATCCGCACGTATGCGGAAAAATATGACCACTTTGATATTATCGACATTTCGCCCATGGGCTGCCAAACAGGTTATTACCTAGTGGTGAGCGGTGAACCGAAAGTGGAAGAAATCGTTGATTTGCTTGAGGATACGTTCAAAGAAGCCGTTGAAGTGACTGAAATTCCGGCGGCTAACGAAAAACAGTGCGGCCAGGCAAAGCTTCACGATCTAGAGGGCGCAAAGCGCATGATGCGTTTTTGGCTTTCGCAAAATAAAGAAGATCTGCTCAAAGTGTTTGGATAAAACGTTTGAAATAAACCGGCTCAGAAGAGAGCCGGTTTTCATTTTTTGTTCACAAAGAAAATAATGCCATATATCCCTGAACTTTGCTACACTTTATATTGTAATACATATCATAGAAGAAGGGTGATAGGATGCGTTTGGGAAAATGGTTCATTCTTTTATGTTTAGCAGTCGGCCTTTCCGCCTGCAGCCAGGGGGACAAGCAGACGGCATCAGATGAGGAGCCCAAAGTGCTGACGGCCAAACTGGCGGCTCCTGAAGCGGCGGCCAAAAATGAAAAGGCTGTCATAAAAGCGACCGTGCGCTATGGGGACGAGCCTGTTGCAGATGCCGATGAGGTGGAGTTTGAATGCTGGAAGGCCGGGAGCAAGGAAAATAGCGAGCTCATCAAAGCGAAGAATGAAGGAAAAGGCGTATACAGCATTGAAAAAGCGTTTCCTGAAGACGGCCATTACAAAGTTCAAGTCCATGTCACGGCGAAAAAACAGCACACAATGCCGGTTGCAGACATTAAAGTAGGAAAAGCAACGGATGTGACTGATGAAAATGAAAAAGAAGAAGCCCATCATCACTGATGAGGCTGTTCTTCTTCCCGCGACGGAAGGGGATCGACTTCATGCTTGTAGTCATAAGCTTTTGATGTTGTGACAAGCGATACGGCCAGAACGGCGCCGGTAATCAGAATTCCTACAATAATCCAAAAGAGGATCATCACTTACCTCCGAATAGCTTTTTCCAACAGTTTACCATATCAGGCAAAGAAAATCATGATAAAGAGTAAAAGAAATGTTTCCTGCACAAGCTAAACGGGTAAATCAAAAGTAAACGAAAAGGAGGACGACCTTATGTCTGAAAAATTGAAAGCAACCGTCAACAAACAAGTCGCGAACTGGACCGTTCTATATGTGAAGCTACATAATTATCATTGGTATGTGAAAGGGAAAGATTTCTTTACGCTGCATGAAAAATTTGAGGAACTTTACACAGAAGCGGCAGAGCATATCGATGATTTGGCTGAACGCCTTTTGGCTATACAGGGTTCCCCGGTCGGAACGATGAAGGAATGCCTGGAAATGTCCGCGATTAAAGAAGCGGACGGAAGCGAGTCTTCTGAACAAATGGTGCAAAATATTTATAATGACTTTTTAACGGTGGCTGAGGAGCTGAAAAGCGGAATGGAGCTTGCCGATGAAGTCAATGATGAAACGACGGGAGATATGCTGCTCGCGATTCATCAATCGATCGAAAAACACAACTGGATGCTGAAAGCCTACTTAGGGTAAGGAAAAGCTCGGGCAATGCCTGAGCTTTTTTTATATTTTCGTTCTTTTTAAAGCCTTTTTTAGAAATTGTCAAACAATTCATCCAAGCCTTTCAAAGTCTTTTTTCATAGGATAAGCTATGAAAAGTCTTTTTTGAAAGGATGTTGAAGCATATGTTTAAGGACTTAAGCATCTTTTCGCTCTTTACAATCGGTTTATCAGCCATCGGATTTTTGTTTGGCCGAATCGAATATTTATTTATGATCTTAATAACGCTCATGGGAATTGAATTTGTCAGCAAAAGCTTGAACGAATGTGTGGAAGATCGATTTACAATGAAGAGGCTGTTTACAAGGCTGGCGAAAAAATTGGTGACGCTCTTTCTTATATCCGTTGCCCACCTTTTTGATCAGATGCTGCAAACAGGCAGTTCGATCCGCGATTTTTCTATCATGTTTTATATTTTATATGAAGCGTTTCAAATCATAAGCACGGCTCATTCGTTAGGAATCCCCGTGCCGCAGATGTTATTGGATATTTTAAATACCATAAAGGAAAAACTCCGGGGGAAGCCGTAACATTTTAACACAACTGGTCATACTAACACGAAAAAGGATGATTGGCTTTGGAAAAAAGGACATACTATGTTTCGGTGCAAGATGGAATGATTTCACAGAGCTCAGACGCTTCCCCGTGGGAATTTCAAATTTCAGCGACAGATGATGACATCATTATATTAAGGGAGTATTTTGATCAACTGTATTCAGAAGACTGGATTAACTTTTTCAGAGCTCACGTGCCGGCAGTCGAATACCATTATGACAGTGCAAATGACAAAATGGACGAACTGCGCAAAGACATTTACTCAATGCTTTACCGTCTCGGCAATGAAGAAACCAAGTCGTTTATCAGTGAAAACGGCCTTGCGGAACTCAATTCAGCAGATTAAACGAAGCACCCGCAAGCACGGAGTTACCCAGCCTTGCCGCCTTCTCACTCAGGAATGGACAATGAAGTTCCCGAGGGAACGATAAAATTACTGAGCTGAACTGGACAAAAACTCTACCGAAAGAATCAATATATGATATGATGAGTGGAAGAAGCAAGGAAACGGATAAGAGGGATTAGGATGTACGAATTTAAAGATTTTTACCGTAATACGGTTCAGCTTTCTTTTGAAAAGGAACCTTTTTCAAAAGAACCAAAGCATGTATGGGTGATCTGCCGTTACGAAGATCAATGGCTGTTGACAAATCATAAAGACAGGGGCCGTGAATTCCCAGGCGGCAAAGTCGAACCAAGCGAAAATGCAGAGGAAGCGGCTTTGCGGGAAGTGAAGGAAGAAACAGGCGCTGTCGTAAGAAAGCTGACCTATCTCGGACAATATAAAGTTCTTGGCAGAGAGAAAGTGATCGTCAAAAATATTTATTTTGCCGATATCGAAAAGATCGAAAAACAGCAGACATACTATGAGACAAATGGCCCTGTTTTGCTGAAGAGCCTCCCGAAAGATATCGCTAAAAACAGAAATTACAGTTTTATAATGAAAGATTCCGTCCTGACGATCAGTCTAGAAAAGCTGAAAAAGGCCGGCATCATCAAATAAAAAGCCCTGCATTTGCAGGGTTTTTTCATGTTATACTCTGCCTTTCATCCACTTTCTTTCCAACAGCTCGACACCTTGATACATCATCGTTGCGAAGACGGCGATGATCAGGAGGCTCAGCATGACAAGGTTGAAATTAAAGACTTGAAAGCCGTAGATGATCATATAGCCGAGGCCTTGAGCCGACACTAAAAATTCTCCTACGATGACACCGACCCAGCTCAAACCGACGTTGACCTTCAGTGTAGATATGACCGTCGGAATGGAAGCGGGCAGAATGACTTCTTTGAAAATCTCGCGTTTTGTTGCACCGAACGTCTTCATGACTTTTAAATAGTTTTCATCGATTTCTTGAAAGGACGTGTAGACGACGATTGTCGTAATGATAACGCTGATGATGGCGCCCATTGCAATAATACTCGTCAAGCTGGGGCCGATCGCCACGATGAGAATGGGGCCCAGCGCCACTTTCGGCATCGCATTTAAGACGACAAGATACGGATCCAATATTTTGGAGAGCCTCGGGAACCACCATAAGAGGGCGGCCAGAAAAGTTCCAAGCAATGTTCCGGCCAGAAAGCCGAGGATGGTTTCAAATACGGTGACACCGATATGCCCCGGCAATGATCCGTCTCCCATTTTTTCGAGGAAAAGCGCCCAGACGGCTGAAGGAGAGCTGAAGATCAGCGGATCGATCCATGCCAGACGGCTTGCGGTTTCCCACAGCGAAAAGAAAACGATGAAAATCGCGATTTGATAAAAGCAGATCCGCCTTTTTTCGGCCTGCTGCTCCTTTAAAAAATCCTCATGAAGGAAGTCAATTTTTGATTTCAGATGTTTGTTATTCAAGGTCATTGAGCTCCTTCCATATGTTCTGAAAGAGGGACTGAAATTCCGGTTCCTGCCTCGCTTCAAACGGTGTCAGCTTCCTGATCGGTTCAGGAACGGCAAATGTTTTATGGATGGTGCCCGGCTGCTTTGAAAATAGCAATATCCGATCGCTCATCGCGATCGCTTCACCGATATCATGGGTCACGAGCACCGCTGTTTTTTGATACGTCTTTAACGTGTTGAACACCAAATCTTCGAGGTTCAGTTTTGTTTGATAGTCAAGGGCTGAAAAAGGTTCATCAAGCAGGAGGATATCGGGGTCGACAGCGAGTGTGCGGGCAAGCGCCGCCCTTTGTCTCATACCGCCTGAGAGCTCTTTTGGATACTTTTTTTCAACATCGTAAAGCCCGAATTTTTTCAGCAGGCCGAGAGCGGTCTCCTTCGTTTCCGGTCCGAATTTTTTGGAAATATGCAAACCGATTAAGACGTTTTCCTCAATGGTTTTCCAGGGAAATAAATAATCCTGCTGGAGCATATAACCGATGTGCCGATCCTCTTCGTCAGGCGTGCGTCCTTCCACCAAGACGCTTCCTTCCGTGGGGGAAACGATGCCGGCGATGATCGATAAAAGTGTTGTTTTGCCGCATCCGCTTGGGCCGAGAAACGAAACAAATTCGCCTTTTTCGACTTCAATGCTGATGTTTTCCAGCGCTGCTGTTTTTTCCTTTAATGAAAAGTAAGTATGTGTGACATCCTGAACTTGCAAAAAAGACACTGCGGCCACCTCCTAGTGATTTTTTGTGACCTTTTCGGCGATCTTTGTATTGACCAGCTCTTGATGCGGGGTGCGCTTCGGCAGCTCGCCTGCTTCATCCATGATGGTTTGAAGCTGGTTCCATTCTTTTTCATCCAAAACAGGCTCAAGGGCAAAAGACCGTTGTTGTTTATACCGTTCGATTGAAGATTCAATGATTGAAAGCTCGGTATCTTTAAAATAGTCTTGAATGCTTTCGGCTGCTTCTTTTGCAGAGTGCGTCTCCACCCACTGTTGCGCTTTATAAACCGCGCGGGTGAACTTTTCGACCGCTTCTTCGTTTTTCGTTAAGTAGCTTTGTTTGGCCATAAAAGTGGTATATGGAATTCGGCCCGATTCTTTTCCGAAGGAGGCGACAATGCGGCCGATGCCTTCTCTTTCAAAAATGGAGGCCTGGGGTTCAAATAGTTGAACATAATCGCCTGTACCAGATGCAAAGCTGTTTGCGATATTCGCGAAATCAATCGTTTGGATCAGGTCCACATCTTTTTTGGGATCGATGCCTTTCTGTTTGAGGACAAATTCGCCCGCCATTTGCGGCATTCCGCCTTTGCGTTGGCCAAGGAACGTTTTGTTTTTCAAATCATTCCAGCTGAAATGCCCCGAATCGTTCCTGGAGACGAGGAATGTTCCGTCCGTCTGGGTAAGCTGTGCAAAATTAATCACCGGATCGCTTGCGCCCTGGGCATTCACGTATATTGACGTTTCCGAGCCGACAAGCGCAATATCGGCGCCGTTTGACAGAAGGGCAGTCATCGTTTTATCTCCGCCCCAGGTCGTTTTCAGTTCAACTTCAAGGTCTTCTTCTTTAAACAAACCTTCAGACATGGCGATATATAAAGGTGTATAGAAAACGGAACGGGTTACTTCCGCCAGACGGATCTTTTCGGGCTTTTGACCGCCGCATGAAGCGAGGATAAACAGCATCATAATGAAGGATAATATGGTAAAAAAGAAACGCTTCAAACCGATTTCCCTCCTTTGATTTCGGTTATTTTCGGCATAAAATAGTTTATGTTATATACTAAACAGGTGTGAGGGGCAGCTGCGGATTAAAAGAGGTGACGTGACGAATGTGGTTAGAAAAAAGAAGGTTTCCATCGCCAAACAAAAAGGTGCGTCTGTTTTCCGTCACATACCTTTCGCAAGGACTCAAGGTTAAGGGGCTCTTGGCGGAACCGGCCGCTCCCGGACATTATGACGGATTTTTGTATTTGCGTGGGGGAATTAAAAACGTCGGGATGGTCAGACCGGGTCGAATCGTCCAGTTCGCTTCACAGGGCTTTGTCGTTCTTGCTCCGTTTTACAGAGGCAATCAAGGAGGAGAAGGCGATGAAGACTTTGCGGGTGATGACCGGGAAGATGCTTTTGCCGCTTTTCGTCTTCTTCAGAAGCACGAGCTGGTAAAAGACGGACGCGTACACATTTTTGGCTTTTCCCGCGGCGGGATCATGGGGATCTTAACGGCAATCGAAATGAAAGAAGCGGCCGCTTCGTTTGTGTCTTGGGGCGGTGTCAGCGATATGGTCATGACCTATCGCGAACGCAAAGATTTGCGGCGGATGATGAAGCGGGTCATCGGCGGGACGCCTGAAAAGGTTCCTGAAGCGTACGAATGGAGGACGCCTTTTGATGAGCTGGAGAAGATTGAAGCGCCCGTGCTTTTGATCCACGGAGCAAACGATGAAAATGTCTCCATCGAGCATGCGCGGCGTCTAGAACGCGAACTCCTGCAAAGAAACAAGTCTGTGGATACGTGGTATTTCAGTCGATATACTCACTATTTTCCTCCGCGGGAAAACAGGCGGATTGTAAGAGAATTGTCTCAATGGATGAAAAGCCGGCCTTGGACAAGTTATGGTAAACTAAAGGAAAAGAGAAAAGGAGGGGGACTTTAGGTGGGAATGCCAGTTGAATTTAACACGATGATTGTGACTAAAGGAAAAGAAACACGGGTTGAGGAAAATGTGTTTACACTTGAGAAAGAAGGTTATCGGGTTTACCCTCTTCATGTGCCGCTTGAAGTCAGAAAGACTAAGCGGGGCGACATTACCGGCACCGCGCAGGCGGAGCGCCTTGAATGGTCAGACGGACGGACTCATTTAACATACAGGCTCGTATCATTAAATTCGACGAATTAAAAAAAGCCAAGGCGCGGATAGCGTCCTTGGCTTTTCTGTATTATGCAGGAACATCTTCCTCTTTTCCGATTCCTTTTTTGGAAGTCAGCCTGTGAATCAGCATGGTGAGAGCGCCGTCTCCTGTCACGTTCGTTGCTGTACCCAAGCTGTCCTGAGCAAGGTAAAGTGCGATCATCAATGATACGCTGGTTTCATTAAAGCCGAGCATCGACTGCAGCAGTCCGGCCGCGGCCATGACGGCACCCCCGGGGGCACCGGGCGCTGCGACCATTGTGACGCCAAGCATTAAAATGAACGGCATCATGATCGAAAAAGTCGGCGTTTGACCGTTTAGAATCATCACGCCCATTGCACAGCTCGTCAGTGTAATCGTGCTACCTGACAAATGAATATTGGCCAGGAGCGGAACGGCGAAGTCAGCCACTTTTTGGCTTGCGCCCGTTTTTCTGACTTGTCTCAACGTGACGGGAATCGTTGCCGCTGACGATTGTGTGCCAAGCGCGGTGAAGTATGCCGGCGCCACGATTTTCAACAGCGACAGCGGATTTCTGCCGTTTGCAGCGCCCGCAACGGAGTACTGAATCAAAAGGATGACGAGGTGAAGCACGATAATCATCACGAAAACTTTTGCAAATACGGATAAAATCGTCTGCACCTGACCGCCGAACGTCATATTGGTGAAAATACCGAAAATATGAACAGGCAGTAACGGAATAATAATATATGATATCAGCTTTTCAACGATCGTTTGAAATTCATCAAACGCGTTTTTCAATGTTTTTCCGGGCAGATAAGCGATTCCGATTCCCATGATGAAAGCGAAAATCAGTGCGCTCATCACGCTCATAAACGGCGTCATTTCAATGGTGAAAAATCCTGCTTGCAAAACTTCTTCCGGATTTTTAAATTCCTGCAGCTGATGGCCGGAAATGATCGCGGGGAGAAGATTTGATCCGACAAGGTACGCCAGGAGGCCGGCAAAAATGGTTGACGTGTAGGCGATACCTGCTGTAATGCCAAGGATTTTTCCGGCGCCGCGGCCGATTTGTCCGATGCCGGGAATAATAAAAGCGATAATAATAAAAGGAATGACGAATTTAATGAAGTTCCCAAAAATATCATTGAAAGTAGCGGCAGTTTTGACAAACCAAAGCGGGGCAAAGCTTCCGACGATAACACCAAGAACAATTGCCGTAATAATTCTTGGCAGTAATCCAAATTTCATAGATGTGTCCTCCTGATATATACAAATGTTTTTATCATATTATCATATGAAAGATTTCTTTTGTTAAAAATAAAAAAAGTCTGTATTTTCAAATAATAGAAATCGGGAATTGGAAGCGTTTCATCACAGGCGGTACTTGATTGTCATCTTGATCATTGCCCAGAAAATGGCATCGATCACTGGCAGGCGAAGCGGATTTTTAATAAACTGCAGCAGCGCAGAATACCTGCGCTGCTGCAAGCGGGCTGAGTTAAACGAGCGGTCCTCCGGCTTTTTCGATGCTTTCGGTATTAGAGAATTTTTTGAAATTCTTTTTGAATGCATTCGCCAAGTGGATCGCTTTTTCCTCGTATTCGTTTTCATCTGTCCAAGTTTTAGCCGGGTCAAGCACTTGATCAGGCACACCCGGAACATGGACCGGTGAATGAAGTCCGAAAATGCGGTCGGTCTTCATTTCGGCGTTATCCAGTTCTCCTTCTATCGCAGCCTGAACCATCGCTCTCGTATAAGCGAGGCTCATTCTTTCCCCTGTTCCGTATCCGCCGCCGGTCCAGCCTGTATTGACGAGAAAGACGCTGACGCCGTGCTCATCGATTTTTCTTCCGAGCATTTCAGCGTACACATGTGCCGGGAGCGGAAGGAACGGGGAACCGAAGCAGGTCGAGAAGGTGGCTTCAGGAGCGGTGATCCCGCGTTCGGTGCCGGCGAGCTTGCTTGTATATCCGCTCAGGAAATGATACATGGCTTGTTCTTTCGTTAACTTGCTGATCGGGGGAAGCACACCGAAAGCATCTGCCGTCAGAAATACAATGGTCTGCGGGTGTGCTGCGATGCTCGGCTTGACGATGTTGTCAATCGCGTCAATCGGGTAAGCCGCTCTCGTGTTTTCCGTATAGAATGCGTCGGAATAGTCCGGTTCTCCGGTTTTATCGTCAACCACAACATTTTCGAGAACGGAACCGAAGCGGATCGCATTGTAAATCTGCGGTTCTTTTTCTTTGCTTAAGTTAATGCACTTGGCGTAGCAGCCTCCTTCAATGTTGAAAACGCCTGTGCTGGACCAGCCGTGTTCGTCGTCACCGATCAGCTTCCGCTTCGGATCGGCGGAAAGCGTCGTTTTGCCTGTGCCTGACAATCCGAAGAAGAGAGCTGTTCCGCCTTCCTCGCCAATGTTTGCCGAACAGTGCATCGGTAAAATGTTTTGTTCAGGAAGAAGATAATTCATAATAGAAAAAATCGATTTTTTCATTTCTCCGGCATATTCGGTGCCCCCGATTAAAATCGTACGCTTCTCAAACGACACGATAATAAACGTTTCAGATCTGGTTCCGTCAATGAGCGGATCTGCTTTGAAATGCGGAGCGGAAAGAATCGTAAACGGCTGTTCTTCAGGTTTTTTATCATGTTCTTCAGGTCTGATGAACAACTGTCTTGCAAACAGGTTGTGCCAGGCGAACTCGTTAACAACTGTAATCGGAAGCCGGTATTTTTCGTCTGCTCCTGCAAACCCTTCAAATACATACAATTCATCGCGTTCCTTTAAATAGCTGAGCACTTTTGTGTACAGCCGGTCAAAGGCGGCTTCTGAAATCGGCTGGTTCACTGCGCCCCAATCGATTTTGTTCTTTGTGCTCGCTTCTTCCACAATGAACTTGTCTTTTGGCGAGCGGCCGGTGTATGTACCGGTTGTAGCCCGCACGGCTCCGGAAGATGTTAAGACTCCTTCTTTGCGTTCAAGGACTTTTTCAACTAAAAGGGGAACGGATAAGTTCAGCTGAACGTTTTCGCCCGTTAATAACGTTTGTAAGTCAGTTGTTAAATCTACAGAATTCATAAAAAACCTTCCTTTGCGTGTTATTTAATGTGTATAACATTAATGTAGAATTAGTATAACACATTTACTCTTATAGTCTATACCGTTTCTTCATTTTTCGTTCGGGTTTTTTCTCGAAAGACAAGTTTAAATTTATTTCGGCCGATATTGACATAACAAGCCATTTTAAGATAAGATATTTCATTGAGCGGATACTCTTATCCCGAGCTGGTGGAGGGACAGGCCCAATGAAACCCAGCAACCGGTTTCTCTTATTAATGGAAAAAAACAGTTTCTGAGACAACTACGGTGCTAACCTGATGCAAGGTGTTCAATACCTTGAGCGATAAGAGTGAAAGGCACGCAATACCAGACCCTTTCCTCAGCGAATAGGAAAAGGTTTTTTTATTGCATAAATCGAGATACAAAAATTGCTAAAAAAACTGCCTTCAGGAGGAAGGTACTGGGCGTTTTTCACAGGACGTGAAAGGTCTAGCCGGGCAGCCAGTCAGGAAAAATTCTGTTAAAGGGAATTATGACCTAGAATCTCGTCAAGAATAGCATATGGAAATTGTTTCAAAACGAGAGCGTATGAAGCCCGAGTATCGTCATATAATCAAGAGGGACGAGATCCGTATCATACTTAAGATCACGGCTGATCTTCATATACAGGAGGAAACATAAATGAGCAAAAACCGTCGGTTATTTACATCAGAGTCAGTTACGGAGGGACATCCGGACAAAATTTGCGACCAGATTTCGGATAGTATATTAGACGAAATTTTAAAGAAAGATCCGAATGCCCGCGTTGCCTGTGAAACATCTGTGACAACCGGATTGGTGCTGGTAAGCGGTGAAATCACGACGTCCACTTACGTCGATATTCCGAAAACAGTCCGCGAAACGATTAAAGAAATTGGCTACACACGTGCAAAATACGGTTTTGATGCCGAAACTTGCGCGGTCTTAACGTCTATAGATGAACAGTCTCCAGACATTGCAATGGGAGTCGATCAGGCGCTTGAAGCGCGTGAAGGAGCAATGAGCGACGCTGAAATTGAAGCGATCGGAGCCGGAGACCAAGGTTTAATGTTCGGTTTTGCCTGCAACGAAACAAAGGAGCTTATGCCTCTGCCGATTTCGCTTGCTCATAAATTGTCTCGCCGTTTGACAGAAGTCCGCAAAGAGGACATTCTGCCGTATCTGCGTCCGGACGGAAAGACACAGGTAACTGTTGAGTATGATGAGAACAACAAGCCGATTCGCATCGATACAATTGTCATTTCGACTCAGCATCACCCTGAGATTTCGCTTGAACAAATTCAGCGCAATCTGAAAGAGCACGTCATCAACCCGGTAGTGCCAAAAGAGCTGATCGATGAAAACACGAAGTACTTCATTAATCCTACGGGCCGTTTTGTTATCGGAGGACCGCAGGGAGATGCCGGTTTAACAGGACGCAAAATCATCGTTGACACCTATGGCGGATATGCCCGTCACGGCGGCGGAGCGTTTTCCGGTAAGGATGCGACAAAAGTTGACAGATCTGCAGCTTATGCCGCGAGATATGTGGCGAAAAATATCGTCGCCGCAGGCCTTGCTGATTCCTGTGAAGTGCAGCTTGCCTACGCGATCGGTGTCGCACAGCCGGTGTCCATTTCAATCGATACATTCGGTACAGGCAAAGCCAGTGAAGAAACATTGATCGAAGTGGTTCGCAAAAACTTTGATCTAAGACCTGCCGGCATTATTAAAATGCTCGATCTTCGCCGTCCGATTTACAAACAAACGGCAGCTTACGGACATTTCGGCCGCCTCGACCTCGATCTGCCTTGGGAGCGCACAGACAAAGCAGATCAGCTGAAGAAAGATGCATTAGGAGAATAACAACCGCATAGCCGCTTTCATAAGCGGCTTTGTTTTTCGATGGCAAAAAGCGGGCGGATGTGAAACGTTTTTCTTTAAACACTTGTCTAATCAAGAAGCAGACTTTGATTTCTGCACGAAATTTAAAAAATCGGAGGCAATACTATGTGTGGATTTGTAGGGGTATTCAATCATCGCCCATCATCCGAGACAGCAGCCCAGGAAGAACTGATTAAACAAATGAATGAAATGATTGTACACCGCGGTCCGGACGATGATGGGTACTATCATGATGAGCATGTAGGCTTCGGATTTAGAAGGCTCAGCATCATCGATGTGGAAAACGGAGGACAGCCTCTGTCTTATGAAGATGATTCCTATTGGATTATTTTTAATGGAGAAATCTATAACTATATAGAACTGAAAGACGAACTTATTTCAAAAGGATACGAGTTCAAAACCGATTCAGATACGGAAGTTTTGCTTGCGACTTACCGCCACTACAAACAGGAAGCCGCTTCCAAGCTGCGCGGAATGTTTGCTTTTTTAATCTGGGATAAAAAAGAACAGCTCCTATACGGAGCGCGCGATCCGTTCGGCATTAAGCCGCTCTATTTCACGAAAACGGACGGCCATGTTTATTTTGCGTCAGAAAGAAAGAGCCTGATGGCTGTTGATGCCGATTTGGAATTGAATGAAAAAGCGCTTCAGCAGTATACATCGTTCCAATTTGTACCGGAGCCTGAGACGCTTGACAAAAAGGTGCAAAAAGTAGAACCGGGCCATCAGTTTACTGTCCGCCCGGGCGAGGATATTCAATTTAAAACATACTGGAAAGTTCAATTCAAGCCTGTTCAGACCGAAGAAGACAAGCTTGTTCAGGAAGTAAGAGATGCGATCTTTGATTCCGTAAAAGTCCATATGCGAAGCGATGTGCCTGTAGGTTCCTTCCTTTCCGGAGGCATCGACTCTTCTTTTATCGTGTCGGTGGCGAAGCAATTCCATCCCAACTTAAAGACGTTCTCTGTCGGCTTTGAACATGAAGGCTTCAGCGAAGTTGACGTTGCGAAAGAAACCGCTGATAGGGTCGGCGTGGAAAACTTCAGCGCGATCATTTCCCCTGAGGAATATATGAACGAGCTTCCAAAGATCGTCTGGCATCTGGATGATCCGCTGGCAGACCCTGCTGCGATTCCTTTGTATTTTGTCGCGAAGGAAGCGAAGAAGCAAGTTACGGTTGTTTTGTCCGGAGAAGGAGCAGATGAGCTGTTCGGCGGTTACAATATTTACCGCGAACCGCTTTCATTAAAGCCGTTTGAGCGAATTCCGTCCCCGCTGAAAAAGATGCTTCTGCATGTAGCGTCAGCGATGCCGGAAGGAATGAAAGGGAAAAGCTTTTTAATGAGGGGCTGTACGCCTCTTGAAGAGAGATATATCGGTAACGCAAAGATTTTTGAAGAAGGCATGAAATCAAAACTGCTTCGCCAGTATGACAGCAACCTCTCTTACTGTGACGTGACAAAGCCGTATTTTGAAGAAAGCAAGTCCTACAGCGAAATCAACAAAATGCAGTATGTCGATATCCACACATGGATGCGCGGCGACATTTTGCTGAAGGCCGACAAAATGACGATGGCCAATTCACTGGAACTCCGCGTTCCGTTTTTGGACAAAGTCGTATTTGAAGCGGCTTCCAAAATTCCGGAAGAGCTGAAAACGAAAAACGGCACGACAAAATATCTGCTTAGAAAAGCGGCGGAAGGCATCGTTCCAGATCATGTCTTAAACCGCAAAAAGCTAGGCTTCCCTGTGCCGATCCGCCACTGGCTGAAAAACGAAATGCATGACTGGGCCGTGAACATCATTAAAGAGAGCGACACAGACGCGTATATCCATAAAGATTACGTGCTTCAGCTTCTTGAAGACCACTGCGCCAACAAAGCGGATAACAGCCGCAAAATCTGGACGGTTCTCATCTTTATGATCTGGCACAGCATATTCGTTGAAAAGCGCTTTGTACCGGAAGAACTGAACCATCAGCCAAAAGAAGTCATTATCGTTTAAGCCAAAAAAGAAGGTTTTCGTTAATCGAAAACCTTCTTTTTTTATGCCGGTTTTTCAGCTGATAAATCTGCAAGCACATGTTCACATTCGGAGAGGAGATTGTCAAAGATCACGTCCCACGACTGGGTAAGGGCATAGCTTCTCGCATCGTATGCCATCCGTTTTTTTAACGATTGGTTGGAGAGGACGCGCAATATATTTGCGGTGAACGCCTCCGGATTTCTAGGTTCGGAAAGAAAACCGTTTCTTCCGTTTTGTATAAAGTCTTTCAGGCCGCCGGAATCTGCCCCGATAACAGGCGTCCCGCAGGCAAGCGCTTCAAGCGCGGAATTTCCGAAGGTTTCCGTCGGAGAAGGAAAGACGAACAAATCTGAGCTCGCATAAATGCTTGCCAGCTCTTCTCCTTTGACATAGCCGGCAAAAGTCATATTGAGGGGGGCTCGCTTCTCAAGCTCTTTTTTTATCGGGCCGTCTCCCGCGATCAGCCAGTGGATGTCATCTTTCAAAGCGGGGTGACTTGCGATCTTGAGCAGCGTCTCCAAGTCTTTTTCAGGTGCAAGCCTTCCGACATAGCTGAGGATATAGGTTTCCTTTATGGCGTATCGCTTGCGGATGTGTTCGGTTTGATACGCCGGACTGAACAGCGAGCAGTCCACGCCGCGCTTCCAGATGGAGAGGTTCCTGAATTGTTTGGCTTTGAGCTGCATAAACGTTTCGCGCGAAGGGACGAAAACTTTTCGAAAATCTTTATGAAACCAGTGCATATATTTCCATAATAGTTTGGAAAACATTTGAAGATCATAATATGAAAGGTACTGGTCAAAATCGGTATGGTAAGAGCCTACGACGGGGATGTTCCATTTCTTCGCAAGCTTGAGCCCCGCCAGGCCGATATTAAAAGGAGTTGCGATGTGAATGAGATCGGGATTGAATTCGCGGAGTTCTGATTTCATTTTGATGAGATTAGGAAGAGCGATTCTGCACTCGGGGTATAAGAAGAACGGCATGCTCGTAAAACGGCTGATGCGGCTCGAAAATTGTGTTTCATGCGTGCTTTCCGGCGCAAATACTTTATAGGGCATCCCGTTTTTTTCAAGGTAATCCGTATACCTTTTCAGCGTTCTGGCGCAGCCGTTCACATCCGGTGTGAACGTATCCGTAAATATCGCAATTTTCATCGTTTCCCCTCCTGTTGGTAATGTGAAAATCAGTGACGTTTTTGGAAGAAACGGCCGGCTTAGAAGATCATCGCCGACAAAGTTCCGACTGAAATCCCAAGGGCCGTGCCTGCCAGAACATCCGAAGGATAATGAAGACCGAGATAGATTCTGGAGAGCCCCACACTGATGCCTATCGGAATTAATAAAAGCGCAAATATCGGAAAGAATATCATTAGCGGTGTAATGACAGAAAATGCTGCAGTCGTATGGCCGGATGGAAAAGAATGATCCTTGAGCGGATTTTGCAAAACCTGTGTTTCCTTTAGCGTTAAATACGGCCGCTTTCTCGGATACAGCTTTTTGATCAGCATGACTTGAAGGTGGCTGACCAAAAGGGCAAGGGCGCTGGCGATCCCCGCTGTACGAACACTTCCGGATCCGAACAGCAAGAGAGACAGGCAGGCGGAAATCGTGCAGAAAGCCCCTCCCAAATGTGTTGAGGAACGAAAGTAACGGTTGAGCGTTTTTTGGTGAAATAAGCTGTTCATACCGAGGAAAATCCGGCATTCAAAGTTGTAGATGCCGACCATCAGTTTATTCAAATGTCATAACCTCCTTTACATGAATGGCTGCTTCATGTTTATTGTAAAAAATGAATGTTTAGCAAATGATAAGTATTTGTAAAGATTTCGGAAAAGAAAAAGCCGCAGACGCGTGCGGCCGAAAAGGTTATTGCTTAAATTATCGGTGGAAAAATGGTAAAGTTGTAGCAAAGCTAATCTTTTTTTTGCAAGGATTTGTAGTATTGTCCTTTTTCAATATATTCTTTGCGAATTCTTTCCATTTCCTGTTTATCTTTGTCGGTTAACGGGCGGATGACTTTAGCGGGCCTGCCGAAGGCGAGGTGCCCGGCCGGGATCTTTTTGCCAGGCGGGACAAGACTGCCTGCCCCGATAAAAGCGCCTTCCCCGACTTCCGCTTCGTCAAGAATAACCGACCCCATTCCGATAAGGGCATGCTTTCGTATCACGGAGCTGTGCAGTGTAACCTGATGGCCTACCGTCACACCGTCTTCAATCACGAGAGGACGTTCAGGGCTTTGGTGCAGACAGGAAAGGTCTTGAATGTTCACGCCTTTTCCGATCCTGACCGGGGCGACATCGCCGCGGATAACAGAAGAGAACCAGATGCTTGATTGCTCTCCGATTGTTACATCTCCGGTGATGACCACGTTGTCGGCGATAAACGCCGTTTCATGAATAACGGGTTCCGTTTTTTTATAAGGGTAGATCATAGGTTTCATCCTTTCATTTATAAAATTGTGTGAGGTGGTCAGCATGTGGTGCATGGAAGCGGAAAGACCTGTTGCTTCAATCGTCATCATTCACGGTGCGTGTGAGCATCACGGGCGGTATAAATGGCTGTCCGAAATGTGGCGTTCATCCGGGTTTAATGTCGTGATAGGGGATTTGCCCGGACAGGGAACTTCGACAAGAGAAAGAGGACATATACGCTCGTTTCAAGAATATATTGATGAAGTGGACAAATGGGTCGCCAGGGCGAAAGCATTTGAACTGCCTGTGTTTATGCTCGGGCACAGCATGGGCGGCCTGATCGCGATCAAGTGGTTTAAGCAGCAGCAAAGCGGCATTGCCGGTCTCATTTTATCATCCCCTTGTCTCGGGCTGCAATTAAAGCCGAACAAATTTTTGGACTGGATTTCCAAAGGGCTCAACGTTTTGGCTCCGTCCATGCGGTTTGAATCCGGGATTACGCCTGATAAAGCGACGAGAAACAAAGAAGTCATCGAAATGGACATCAACGATTCATTATATATCACAAAAGTTTCTGTCAGATGGTATCAAGAAATGTTAAAAGCGTTGAAAAGCGCGATGGAGCCGACGGACGCTTTTCTCAACATCCCGCTCTTTGTCATGCAGGCGGGCACAGACTGGCTTGTCGACAAAAAAATGGTCGTCAAGTGGTTTAACGAGCTTGCTTCTCACAATAAGACGTACAGGGAGTGGGAGGGCTTATACCACGAAATTTTCAATGAGCCTGAGCGGGAAGACGTTTTTAAAGCGGCGAGAGCGTTTGCGGAACAGTATATGACATAATGGAGGTGCATTCTTTGGCAGTACCGGAGCATCCTTTTGGATTAATGGCTAAAGTATACAGAGAGGTTTTTCCTCTTGTTCATCAGGAATTGGACAAGTGGAAACGAAAAGCTGAAACGATTCAAAATCCCGAGCTGAAAACGCAGGCGAAAGCCAGCATCAGGGATAAAACCTTTCACTGTGAAGGCGGCGGCATTATGGCCCTCCTTTCAGGCGACAAAATCGAGCAGTCGATCCGGTTTATTACAGCGTATCAGACGATAAGCGACTATCTCGACAATCTATGCGACCGGAGCACCTCGCTTGATCCGGATGATTTCACCATGCTTCATCAGTCGATGAAAGACGCGCTGACCGTCGGGGCTGAATTGAAGAACTATTACCGGTTCAGGGAAGACCAGGATGATCAGGGCTATTTGCACGACTTAGTGAAAACGTGCCAAAGCGTGCTTGCGGAAATTGAGAACTATGATCTGATCAAGCAGCACCTGCTTGAGCTTTGCAGCTACTACTGCGATCTGCAAGTTCATAAACACGTTGTGGAGCATGAGCGTGTTCCCCGGCTCGAAGCGTGGTTTGAGAAATATAAATCGGCCTTGCCGAAAATGGAATGGTACGAGTTCTCAGCCTGTGCGGGTTCAACGCTCGGCATCTTCTGTCTCGTCTCGTATTCCGTCCGTTCCGATTTTACTGAATCGATGGCCGGAAAGATCCGCGACAGCTATTTTCCGTACATACAGGGACTGCATATCCTTCTCGATTATTTAATTGACCAGGAGGAAGACTTAATCGGCGGAGATTTGAATTTCTGCACGTATTACCCATCGCATTCAGATATGATGGATAGGCTCGAATATTTCATCGAAATGGCGGATGAACATTTGTGCGGGATTCCGCACGAAAACTTTCACCGTTTGATCAACAGAGGTCTTCTGGGTGTTTATTTATCAGACGATAAGGTCGCGGGTCAAAAGGAAATCGGCCGGCTGGCGAAGCGCCTCATTAAAGCAAGCGGAAAAACTTCCTACTTCTTCTATATCAACGGAAGGGCCTACCGCAAAATTCAAAAAATGCCGTGGATGAAAAGTTCATAAAGAAAGCTCAAATCATTTGCTGATTTGAGCTTTTTTTTCAATGGCGATAATAAACGGGGGATCATTCCGCTGGTTTAAATATTGATAGCAGAGGACGCGCGCTTTATCCTGGTCAAGATTCGAGCAAAATTCGAGAAGGTCTTCCTTCTCTCTTTTTCCTTCCGGATGGCCGTGATAGACGACAAGCACGATCAGCCCTTCGTCTTTCAGGATGTGCAGCAGCTGCTCGATGCTCGAAATGGTTGACTCGCTTCTTGTTGTCACCGCTTTGTCTCCGCCCGGCAGATATCCGAGATTGAAGACGGCTGCCGATACACGGCCGATCGCTTCAGACGGAAGCGATTCAATCAGCTGATCGTGGCTTTTTTGAATCAGGGTGACGTTGCCGCGGTGCTTTTCTCCAAGCCTTTCCGCAGTATGGGTCAGCGCTTCTTCCTGGATATCAAAGGCATAGACATGTCCGCTTTCACCGACAAGTTCTGCTAAAAAGTGAGTATCATGTCCGTTTCCCATTGTCGCATCAATGACGATGTCTCCTTCGCCTGCGGCTGATTTCAGCAGTTCTTTCGCATACGGGAGGATCTTCTTGAGCTTCATGTGGCCATGCCTTCTTTCTCTTTGTTGAACCATTTCCCCTGATAGCTGCCGCGCCTTTCCAGTTCTCCGTTGATGGCGTTTAAGACTTCCCATTTATTGACGCTCCACATTGGTCCGACCATCAATTCGATCGGTCCGTCACCCGTAATCCGGTGAATGATCATTTCCGGCGGAAGAATTTCAAGCTGATCGCAAACAAGCTGGACATAATCATCTTGAGAAAGGAATGTTAATTTGCCTTTTTCATACTGCTTCACCATTGGCGTTCCCTTTAACAGGTGGAGCAGATGGATTTTAATCCCCTGCACACCCAAGTCAGCGACCGCTTTTGCGGTTTCCATCATCATGCCGCGGTCTTCGAGAGGCAGCCCGTTAATGATGTGGGAGCAGACGCGGATACCGTGTTTCCTCAGCTTGTTCACGCTTTCCACATAGCAGTCGAAATCATGGGCGCGGTTGATCAAATCAGCCGTCCGTTCATGAACGGTCTGAAGGCCGAGTTCCACCCAGAGGTATGTGCGTTCATTAAGCTCGGCAAGATATTCGACAACATCGTCGGGAAGACAGTCCGGCCGGGTTGCGATAGAAAGGCCGACTACGCCGTCGAGGCCGAGGACCGTTTCGTATTTTTCGCGAAGAACGCTGACGGGAGCATGCGTGTTCGTAAATGCCTGAAAGTACGCCATGTATTTGCCGTCTTTCCATTTTTCATGCATTCTGTCGCGCACTTCATTAAATTGGGTCAGCAGATCGTCGGCTCGGTTTCCCGCAAAGTCTCCGCTTCCTGCGGCGCTGCAAAATGTGCATCCACCGTGTGCGACCGTGCCGTCGCGGTTCGGGCAGTCAAAGCCTCCGTCAAGGGCGACTTTAAACACTTTATGACCGAAATGGTTTCTTAAATGATAATTCCATGTATGATATCGTTTTTCACTGTTCGTATATGGAAAAGGGTTGTTCTGATGCAAACAAAAGGACCTCCTTTTAGTATCACGGCATCCTAAAATTGTAGCAAATAAACACGATAAGAACAAACCGATTCCCAATTATTTTCTTCAATGATCACGGCTGTGATGGTCAAACTAATCACGATGGATTTTTCCATTAAGGAGGGGTTTTCTTTGGCTACAAGACAATCCGTCGGAGAGCACATCCAAAGAAGCGAAGATGCTTATGATTATGCTTTATCTCAATTTGAAACTGCAAGCAGGCAGGAACATTACAATGAGACAGAGTACAGCGATGCGCAGCTGATGCTTGAAAACGCGGTTAACGAATTAAACAAGCTTTCGCTGTTTGCCAATGAGCAGCAAAGGGAGGAAATTCACCGCAAAAGGCTTCAGCTGCAAACCCTTCAAAACAATATGATTCTGCAGAGATCGTATGAAAGATGAACCCTTTTTGAAAGGGTTCATTTTTTTGAAAAAAGTGATTGACAAAAAAGGACGATGTATTTAATGTATTAGGTGTACTATATCGAGTAATACAATTAACACACACATGTAAAGGAGCAATACTCATGAGTGATAAACATAAAAAAGTAACGCCGATGGTGGTCGTGGCGTTTATCATTGCCTGTTCGTTCTTGTTTGTACTTGCGAAGCTGGGCTTTATAATTCAAGAAAATTTGGGATACGTATTTTTTTAAAAGTGAATGATCTGAGATTGAACGAGAAAGAAGGGAGATAGATGATTCAAATCGATCCGAGAAGCTCTACCCCGATCTATGAGCAGATCATCCAGCAGATGAAAGAGCTTTGCTTAAAAGGGATAATCAAGCCTGGAGATAAACTTCCTTCTGTCAGAGAGCTTGCAACCATTATCATTGCAAACCCGAATACTGTCAGCAAAGCCTATAAAGAACTTGAACGGGAAGGAATAATTGAAACGTTGAGGGGGAGAGGAACGTATATTTCAGAAAACGCGAAAGTTACGCTTGATGAAGGGAAGATTGCGATGATTAAAGAGCAGTTAAAGCAGCTGATCATCGATGCGCATTACGCTGGGATCGACACGAAAAAGCTGCAGGAGTGGATGGCGGAAATCGACGAAGAAGTGAGAGGAGGGGAAGTGAATGATTGAGCTCAAATCTGTATCAAAAACGATTGACGGAAAACAAATACTCAAAAACATCTCCTTTAAGCTGGAGGAAGGAGAGATTTTCGGACTGCTCGGCAGAAACGGCTCAGGGAAAACAACGCTTCTCCGCCTGATTCAGCAAATCCTGCTGCCTGATGAGGGAGACATCTACTTCGGCAGCGTCAAGGTGAAGGACCATCCGCTCGTCAAGCGCAATATCGTCTATATGCCCGTTCAAAACACCTATTTCGAAAAATACAATTACAAACAGCTCGTCAATATTTTGCGTAACATTTATCCTGACTTTGATGTTACATACGCGAATGAATTAATGAACCGTTACGATATACCCGAAACAAAAAAGTACAGGGAATTGTCTACAGGATTGAAAAAGCAAATGTCGCTGATCTTGTCATTTGCAATCCGGCCGGCGGTCATCCTGCTCGATGAACCGACAGACGGCATTGATGCCGTCACAAGACAAGACGTTCTCCAGCTGATGGTCGATGAAGTGGCTGAAAACAACACGACGATTCTCATCACATCCCACAGGCTTGAGGATATTGAAAGAATGTGCAACCGAATCGGTTTTCTCGAAGACAATACATTGTCGAACATTATGGATCTTGATGAACTGAAAGGCGATTTTATTAAAATCCAAATGGCATTTGAAGAAGATGTCAATTTAAAAATCAGGGAAAGGGAAATCCCTGTTTTGGATCACACCGGCGTCTTTTATACGGTGTTGATTCCGAAAAGAGACGATGTGAGCAAACAATTTCTTAAAAGTTTGTCTCCGAAAGTTTGGAACGAGCTTCCGGTCAGTCTAGAGGAAGTATTCATCGCGAAGTATGGAGGTAAGCGAAGATGGTAGACCGCGGACTTTTATATAAAGAGTGGAAACAGCATTTCTGGATTTTTTTAGTTGTATTTGCAGCGGTGATGCTGAGTGAACCGCTTTCGATTTTAAATGATTATTTTCAGTACCAAGGATGTCTTGCGGAACAGAAAAAATTTCCCGATATAGAGTGCGTTTTATATAAAGATTATGAAATAAGCGGGGTCATGAGAATGTTCTGGATTGGCGGAGTCGCGCTTGCGCTAAGCCAGATCGGGTTTGAACGGAGCAGAGGAACGCTTGATTTCACACTCGGGCTCCCTTATAGGCGAGGCATCATTTTCAATACGAAATATTTCTTTGGTATTACAATTCTTTTAGCAGCCCAGCTATTATCTTACTTGTTATCTTATGCCTTAGTTGTTTTGTATAAGGTTGACGTCGTCAACTTTCACGAGTATTTTATCGGATCGGTCATATTCTGCTTTATGGTCTACTCGCTTGTCATGGCGGCGGGCGCGATGACCGGCAATCCGCTGGCTCAGATGATCGTTGCTTTTTCAGCGTCGATTCTGCCGTATTTGCTGATCGGCCTTCCGGTGGCAAACTTGCAGATTATCATGAGTTTCTTTGGGGTTAATTCTGCTTTATTTTCTCAGGATTCATATTTTTTAAATTATATAACGCCGATTGTGTACCTCGACGGTTTCGGCGTCCATAACGGCGGCTTGGCCTTTACGCTGTTGATTCCGCTGGTCATGGGGATCTTGTTTTATATAATCGGGTATTTTTGCTTTATCAAACAGCAGCTTGAACGGAACGGACATTTTTTTCTCTGGAGAAAAATGGATCGTCCGATTCAGATTCTCGTGATTTTATTTGGCATCTGGGGATTCGGCGCAGCCACTTCTTCTAGCCTGTTCAGCTATATCTTCGGTATGTTGATCGGTTCGGCAGTCGGGTTTTTAATCAGTTACTTCTTGATTTTTAAAAAAATAAAACAGCTGTAACCCATTATGGAGAGGAGATTTACAAATGATCAGTGTAGAGCATATTCACCACTCGTTTAAAGTCGGTAAAAAGGGGAGGGAAAATGAAATTAAAGTGTTAAAGGATGTCTCGCTTACCGTCGAAAAAGGCGAAATCGCCTGCATTGTCGGACGGAGCGGTTCCGGAAAATCGACGCTGTTGAACTTGATTTCCGGATATATCGCCCCGACAGAAGGTAAGATCGTCATTGACGGCACGGATGTCACGAATTACGGCGAAAAAGAATGGGCGGCATTCAGGCTTGAACATTTCGGCTTCATCTTTCAAAGTTTTCAGCTGATTCCGAGCTTGACGACTTTCGAAAACATCGAACTGCCTCTGACTTTAAAAGGTGTTCAGCCGTCGGAGCGGAAGCAGCGCGTCAATGAGATGCTTCACCGCGTAGGCCTTGAAAACCACGCCGGCCACTATCCGAATGAGCTTTCAGGCGGACAGCAGCAGCGCGTCAGCATCGCCCGCGCTTTGATTTTGAATCCATCAATCATTTTAGCCGATGAACCAACCGGAAGCCTCGATTCCGAAACAGAGCAGGAAATCCTCGAATTCATTCGGCAGCTGAACAGGGAGCGCGGGATTACATTTGTCATCATCACGCACGATGACGAAGTGGCATCGATCGCCAATACGAAATTTCAGTTATCTGACGGCGTGTTAGAGAAAGGGGAAGAGACTGTTGAAGTTTAAGGATCAGTTGAAGTTTATTAGAAGAAATATGAAGAAAAACCGCCTGCGTGTATTCATGACCATTCTCGCAACAACGGTGGCCTGCGCATTCTTAATCGTGCTCGCATCGGTCGGATTCGGCCTGCAAAAATCGCTGACTGAACAGCTGATGAAAGAGCAAATCGTGACTGAGATAAATGTTGTCGGAAAAGAAGGGCAAAGCGATCAGAAAGTTCAAAAGAAAGACTTGAAAGAGTTTGAAAATCGCAAAGATGTGTCCGCGATTATCGAGCGCACGCAGGTGTTCGCACCTGCTGAAGCAAAGTTGGGCAACAGGACAAACAATCAAATGTCGAATATCACGATTACTGACATGGCCGCTGAACAAAAAGCCAATATCAAACTCGATCGCGGCCGCGTAGCGAAAACACCGAATGAAATCGTCGTCGGCTACCATTTCGGGAAGAATCTCTGGACGAAAAAAGAAGCCCAAGATTATGAAAAACAGATGGAAAATAATGCTGAGGAAGTAAAAGAACCAAAAGGATACGCAGAAGATATTCTCGGCAAAACAATTGAATTAAAGATCTCAAAAATGGATGAAAAAACAGGAGAAGAAGGGAAAGCGAAAACATATGATCTGAAAGTTGTCGGAGTGACGAAAAAGCCTTCTTATGAATGGGCAAGCGATTCGACAGTCTATGTCAGCAACGACATGCAAAAAGACATCACCGGTTTTCTGAAGGCGGACAAAGACAACGGCACGATCGAAAAAAAGCTTTCGGTTTACGCGGATAATTTTGAACATGTCGGACAGCTGACAACAGATTTGGAGGATGAAGGCTACTACGTCGATTCAATAACGAAAAAACTCGAAAGCATCAATCTTTTTTTCATGGCTTTTAAAATCGGGCTGATCTTTGTCGGAGTCATTGCCGTCTTGATTTCAGCGATCGGCATTTTCAACACGATGACAATGGCGGTTACAGAGCGGACACAGGAAATTGGCATTATGAAAGCAATCGGGGCAAGCCCGAACGTGATCCGGAAAATGTTCCTGCTGGAAAGTGCTTATATCGGCATTTTAGGATCTGTTTTAGGTATTATCATTTCATACGGTGTCAGCTTTTTAGTGAACAAGATTATACCGGTGATTTTATCATCGGTTTCAGAAGGAGAAGCGAGTGCTGCAGACCTCAGCATTACGTTCTCGTACATTCCGGTCAGTCTTGTCCTCATCGCGACCTTGATCAGTGCAGGTGTCGCCATTCTTTCCGGCCTGAATCCGGCCATTAAAGCGACAAGAACGAACGTGCTGACAGCATTAAGAAGAGAGCTGTAAAGAAAAAAGCCGGCATACAGCCGGCTTTTTAACGTTTCGGAGGTCTGTATCCCGCATCACGTGCCTCCTGTTCTGTGCAGAACCAACGGGCGACGTTTTTCGTGCGGTCATAATATGTACTTCCCGGTGTATGATAAATATGGTTGACGCTTCCTTTAATTTTGCACTCCTGTGTGCTTTCACCGCTGCTTTTCTTAGCGGCGGGCGCGCTGTGTGACGTTCCGGCCTGAGCGGCGGTGTTCTTTTCTTTTACAGTGGCTTCGGCACTGCCGCTTTTTTCTTCAGCCTTGGCCAGTTTTTCTGACAGCGATTTTGTTTTTTTCGTAAGCGAGTCTTTTTCTTTTGTCAGTTTTTCGTTTTCTTTTTTTAATGTGTCATTCTCCGTTTTGACTGCTTTCAGTTTTTCATTTGCTTGATTGAGCTGCTGCTTTAATGCGGTTTGCTCCTTTTGTACAGCGCTGTGTTCAGTTTTCAGTTCCTGAAGCTCGGTTGTCAGGTCCTCTGTTTTTGTCTCATCGACGGCATATGTTTCCTCATCGTAATAAGGAAGAGAGATGATCAGGAGGAGAAGTCCGCCTGCAAAACAAGGATAAAAGAGTTTTCTGGAAAATTTTTTGCCTGGAGAAAAGATTCTTCTGATAAAATGAAAGGCAAGATAGCAGATGGAAAAAAGGAAGGATAAAAACCCGATCAGCATGATAGATTCCATAATTCGTCTCCTTTCGTGTTTGATAACTATATTTTAGCTTAAAAAGAAAAAAATGTTTATACTAAAAAACTTCTTGCAAATCTAAATATTCAAACGTAAAATAGAGAAATCATTTAAAAACCGAATATGCAGCTTATAAAGAGAGATGGAGGGACTGGCCCGGCGAAATCTCAGCAACCTGCAGCAGAGCAAGGTGCTAAATCCAGCAGAATGTCAGGCGCATTCTGAAAGATAAGTTGAACAACTCTTTCAGGCGGCTGAAAGAGTTTTTTTATTTTGGAGGAGGAGATATACATGAACAAGTTATTAAAATGGACTTTTGCGCTGGGACTGGCCTTGAGCCTGGCGCTTCTGGCCGCGTGCGGAAACAATGCCGAAAGCGACGGTAAAACGATCAAAATAGGCGCTACTGCAGGACCGTATTACGATATGGTCAAAAAAGCGATTCAGCCTGAACTTGAGAAAAAAGGCTACAAAGTTGAAGTTGTCGAATTCACCGATTATGTACAGCCGAACACGGCATTAAGCGAAGGCGAACTCGACGCCAATTTGTTTCAGCATGAGGTTTTTATGAAATCATACAATCAAGAAAACAATAAACATCTTGCGGCGCTCATTTCTGTGCCGACCGCTCCGATGGGTCTCTATTCTGCCAAATATAACGACTTGAACGATGTCAAAAACGGGGCGGAAGTGGCTGTTCCAAACGATCCAGCCAATGCCGCCAGGGCATTTTTAACGCTTCAGGATCAGGGGCTGATTCGGCTGAAAAGCGATGTCGACACATTGAAAGCCTCTGTGCAGGATATTGAGGAAAATCCGAAAAAGCTGACATTTAAACAGCTTGAATCCGCCAATCTTCCAAGAGCTGTCGATGACCTGGATATCGCGGCTGTCCCGGGCAATTTCGCTCTCTCTGCCAATATGAAGCTGCAGGACGCGCTGGCGCTTGAGAACATGCCTGACCGCTACCGCAATCAAGTGGTAGTGGATGAAAAAAACAAGAACAAGCCATTCGCCAAAGATCTCAAAGAAGCGGTCAAATCCAAAGCTTTCGAAGATGCGATTGATCGGGAGTTCGCCGGTTTCGGAAAGCCGAAATGGATGACGCAATCATAAAAAATTCCCCCTTTAAAAAGGGGGTTTTTTATGTTGAAAATCGAAATCGTGTCAATTGAAAAAAATGGGCAAAACGAATAGAATCTAGAGGGAATGCTAAAGAGAAAGAAGGAAACGCTATGCCGCGCACATTATGGCTTTTGGTCATCGGAATGTTTATCAATGTCACAGGGGCATCTTTTTTATGGCCGTTGAATACCATTTATATCCATCAGCATTTGGGAAAGTCGCTGACAGCGGCCGGATTTGTGCTGATGCTGAACTCAGGGGCAAATGTGCTGGGCAACCTGTTCGGGGGATATCTATTCGATAAAATCGGCGGATTTAAAACGGTCGTTCTTGGAATTGTGATTACATTTGCGAGCCTTTCAGGCCTCGTCTTTTTTCACGATTGGTTCCAATACATTCTTTTCTTAACATTGGCCGGTTTTGGATCAGGGATCGTGTTTCCGGCATGCTATGCAATGGCCGGCTCGGTTTGGCCGGAAGGCGGCAGAAAGCCGTTCAATGCTGTATACGTGGCGCAAAATGCAGGGGTGGCAGTCGGTTCAGCGCTCGGCGGAATTGTCGCGTCTTTTTCATTTACGTATGTTTTTCTGGCGAATGCGATGCTGTATGCCGTCTTTTTCATGATTGCGATTTTCGGATTTAGGCGCATCCGCTCTGAAAAAGCCATGCAGTCTTCTGTTTTGGATCATGCCGATTCAGTCAGCGGGAAATCGAGATTTTCCGCGCTTTTGGTTATATGTACGGGCTATCTGCTCGGCTGGGTCGCTTATTCGCAATGGTCCTCGACCATCGCTTCACACACCCAGGAGCTGGGGATATCTCTTGGGCAGTACAGCGTGCTTTGGACAGTGAACGGTGCGCTCATTGTTTTCGGCCAGCCGCTGATCGGTTTTTTTGTGAAACGGTTTGCCGAATCGCTGAAAAACCAAATCGTGATCGGATTTGTCATTTTTATGATGGCATACGGAATTTTGTTTGGCGCTGAACGGTTTCCGGCGTTTCTTGCCGCGATGGTTGTGCTGACCATTGGCGAAATGCTTGTATGGCCGGCAGTGCCGACAATCGCAAACCGTCTCGCTCCGAGGGGGAAAGAAGGGTTTTATCAAGGGTTTGTCAACAGTATGGCGACTGGCGGAAGAATGATCGGGCCGCTTTTTGGCGGAATGCTGGTTGATTATTTTAATATGCAGCTTTTGCTCGCGGTTCTGCTCGTATTGCTGCTGATCGCAATAGGAACGGCGTTTTTATACGACAGGAAGGAAAAGCAGCTCTCCGCTCAATCAGATGCATGAGTGATATAGAAAAAATAGGTAATTGTAATTATGCGAAAATGAATCGAAGGAATCAAGATTATCAACCAAATCTTCACATATAATGGAAGAAACAAGCTTTTTTTCTTCTCAGACAGAACACATTTTCTGTATGGTAGTATCGAATATCATCGCAAGGGGTCTAGGGGGGGCTGCTCGATGGCCTGAAGTCGCTTGACTAAACTAAGGGCTTTAGGAAGGTGATGAAGATGCTGCATCAAGTTTTGGTTGCTTGTTTGATTGGAGGGATTATGGGGGTTCTCGGGCACGTTAAAAAAAGAGGACGCCTCGAGAAACCGAGAACAACGAAACGATTCATTTACCTTGGATTTTTTGAAGATATTCTTGTCGGAATGGTTGCTTCTATTTTGCTTGTTTTATCTGCGGAACCTGATTCTGGAATTCAGCTTGTCGTTTTATCGATCATTGCCGGCTACGGCGGTGAAGCTGTATTGAGAAGCTTTGACTTTGTCAGAGAACAGCAGGCAAATGTACAGAACTCCGAACGGCAAAACAAATCTCCACACGATTAAGATCCTCACTCTTACCCTTTTTTCAGCACATTCCCATTGTATACAAACCTGCTTGCACTTATGAACAGAATTCTATAAAATACAGATAAGATTACGGTTACGGCAAGAACAGTGAAGAGGAGCAGTAAGAAGCCCATTTTGTTTCAGAGAGTTGACGGCTGGTGAAAGTCAATCAAATGAGCTTCCGAACTCGCCTCAGAGTTGCAGCAGTGATGAGCTGCTGCCGCGTATCTGCGTTACAGATATCAAGTGAGTGTGCCGCATGCACACTAACAAGGGTGGTACCGCGGGAAATCTCTCGTCCCTTCTTAGGGATGGGAGAGTTTTTTTGATTTTAGAATAATCTGAATATAACGCTGCCAGTCCCGTCCATACTTGAAGACAAAGGAGCCGTACTCATATTCAAAGGAGGTTTTTACAATTGAGTTTTGACCATCAAACAATCGAGAAAAAGTGGCAGGACTATTGGCTGAAAAATAAAACGTTTGCCACGCGTGAAGATAAATCGAAACCGAAATTTTATGCATTGGACATGTTTCCGTATCCGTCAGGCGCAGGCCTTCACGTCGGACACCCTGAAGGCTATACGGCGACCGACATTTTGTCCCGCATGAAACGGATGCAAGGGTACAATGTCCTCCATCCGATGGGCTGGGATGCATTCGGGCTTCCTGCGGAACAATATGCGCTGGATACGGGAAACGATCCTGCCGTCTTTACCGAGCAGAACATTGCCAACTTCCGCCGTCAGATCAGAGCGCTCGGCTTTTCGTATGACTGGGACAGAGAAGTCAATACAACAGATCCGGACTACTATAAATGGACGCAGTGGATTTTCTTAAAGCTTTACGAAAAAGGTCTCGCTTATGTAGATGAAGTCCCTGTAAACTGGTGTCCTGCGCTTGGAACCGTTCTTGCCAATGAAGAAGTCATCGACGGCAAAAGCGAACGCGGCGGCCATCCTGTAGAACGCCGTCCAATGAAGCAGTGGATGCTGAAGATTACCGCTTATGCCGACCGCCTGCTTGAAGATCTGGAAGAACTCGACTGGCCGGAAAGCATTAAAGAGATGCAGCGCAACTGGATCGGCCGTTCCGAAGGGGCGCATGTTCATTTTGCGGTCGACGGCACAGACGAAACGTTTACGGTTTTCACAACGCGGCCTGACACATTATTCGGTGCGACATATGCCGTTTTGGCTCCGGAGCACGATCTGGTTCAAAAAATCACGACGCCTGAACAGAAAGACGCAGTCGACGCCTATATCGAAGAAGTTCAATCAAAGAGCGACTTGGAGCGGACAGACCTTGCGAAAACAAAAACAGGCGTCTTCACAGGTGCTTATGCGGTCAATCCGGCAAACGGAGAAAAAATTCCGGTCTGGATTGCGGACTATGTCTTGGCTACATACGGGACCGGGGCGGTCATGGCGGTTCCTGCCCATGATGAGCGGGACCACGAATTCGCATCTGCATTCGGGCTGCCGATCAAAGAAGTCGTCAAAGGCGGAGATGTTGAGAAAGAAGCATATACAGGCGACGGCGAACACATCCATTCAGACTTTCTGAACGGCCTTGATAAAGCGGCTGCGATCGAAAAAATGATCCAGTGGCTTGATGAAAACGGAAAGGGCGAGAAAAAGATAACATACCGCCTCCGCGATTGGTTGTTCAGCCGTCAGCGCTACTGGGGCGAGCCGATCCCGGTCATCCATTGGGAAGACGGCACATCGACTCCGGTTCCTGAAGAAGAGCTGCCGCTGATCTTGCCGAAAACGTCGGAAATCAAACCGAGCGGAACGGGTGAGTCTCCTCTTGCGAACATTAAAGAATGGGTGGAAGTGACAGATCCTCAAACAGGCAAAAAGGGAAGACGCGAAACGAATACGATGCCGCAATGGGCGGGAAGCTGCTGGTACTTCCTGCGCTACATCGATCCGAAAAACCCGAACGAACTGGCTTCCCCTGAAAAATTAAAGGAATGGCTTCCTGTCGATATGTATATCGGAGGGGCGGAACACGCGGTTCTTCACTTATTGTATGCGCGCTTCTGGCATAAATTCCTTTATGACATCGGGGTCGTTCCGACGAAAGAGCCGTTCAAACAGCTTTATAACCAAGGAATGATTCTTGGTGAAAACAACGAAAAAATGAGCAAATCGAAAGGCAATGTCGTCAATCCGGACGAAATAGTGGAGACGCATGGCGCGGACACGCTCCGGCTGTACGAAATGTTCATGGGGCCTTTGGATGCATCGATCGCCTGGTCAACGACAGGACTTGACGGCGCCCGCCGCTTCCTTGACCGCGTATGGCGTCTGTTCATCGATGACAATGGCGGGTTAAACGAGAAGATCGTTGAAGGAGCCGGCGAAACGCTTGAGCGCGTCTACCATGAAACGGTCATGAAAGTGACAGACCATTTCGAAGGTCTACGCTTCAATACAGGTATTTCTCAGCTGATGGTCTTCATCAATGAAGCATATAAAGCTGATCAGCTTCCGAAAGAATACATGGAAGGCTTCGTGAAATTGCTGTCTCCTGTCGCGCCTCACTTGGCTGAAGAGCTGTGGAGCCGACTTGGACATGAGGAAACGATCACATATGAAGCATGGCCTGTCTATGATGAAGCAAAGCTCGTTGATGACGAAGTCGAAATCGTCGTTCAGCTGAACGGAAAGGTGAAAGCGAAGCTGAACGTTCCAGCCGACGCCGACAAAGAACAGCTTGAAGAGCTGGCGAAAAACAATGAAAAAGTAAAAGAACAGCTCGAAGGAAAAACGATCAGAAAAGTGATCGCTGTACCTGGAAAGCTTGTCAATATTGTCGCAAATTAATGGCGAAAGCCCCTTCAATCCGAAGGGGCTTTTTTGTCATTCCGCCGAAAGGATGAAAATATTTCAGTCGTTCGCTTCGTTTCAAATGATCCATGACCGCTTAAAATGGAAAAAAGGAGATGATGATGATGCATTTTTCCGATTTTTCCGCCGTACAGGTCAGAATTGCCCGGCCTACAGACCGTTTTGACGAAATCGTTACGTTTTACGAAAAGGGGCTGGGCCTGAAAAAGCTTGGCGGTTTTTCCGGACATCAAGGGTATCGTGGCGTCATGTTCGGCCTGCCGAATGTCCAATATCACCTTGAATTCACCTCCCATATCGGAGGCAGCCCTTGCCCGGCACCGACCAAAGACAATCTGCTCGTCTTTTATATTCCTGATCAGAAGGAAATCAAGAGTATTTTAAAAAGGCTCGCTGACATGGGCCATCACGAAGTGCCGCCAGAAAATCCGTATTGGAACGACAAAGGGGCAACGGTGGAAGATCCGGACGGCTGGCGGATCGTGCTGATGAATACCGAAGGCATTTAGATATAGGAACGTTCTGCCTGTGCCCAGTCTCTTGCTTTCGTGCGGACGATATCTGTAAAGGCCGCCATTGCAGGAGAAAGCCATTTGTTTTTATGATACGCCATTTGAGTGGAAAACAGGGCGTCGCGGACCAGCGTGCCCTGAAGCTTTCCTTCTTCGATATCAGTGCGCGTTGTGATCAAAGGAAGAAGGGATACGCCTAAACCGCACATCACGCACTGTTTAATCGCTTCGACACTCCAAAACTCCATCGTATGGTCGGCAATGACTCCCCTTTGACGTAAATACTCCTCAAAAAAATCACGGTAGCTGCAGCCGTGCTCCGTATATAAAAACGTTTCATTTGCGGTAAAAGTCAAATCATCAAGGGCCTTTTGTCCTGCCGGGTGTTCCTTGGGAAAGATGAACACCATCGGCTCATTGACCAGCTTTTCAACATGAAGGTCGTTTTCTTTCCGATCGTTGTCCAAAAGAAAAGCGACATCGATTTTTCCCTGCTTCAATTCGTCTCTCAGCTGCCAGCACGTGGAAGACTTTAATGTGACCGTGACCTGCGGATATTTGTTAGTAAATTCGTGAAGAATGGCAGGCAATCTGTAAACCGTTAAAGATTCCGAGGCGCCGATGATCAAGTTTCCCGACGGCTCCTGGTCGTTTTCCGGAATGTGCCTCGCTTTTTCATACAGTTCGACCATTTCTGCGGCATAAGGGAGAAGGTGTTTTCCCGCTTCCGTCAGCATCATTTTTTTCCCCAGCCTGTAGAACAGCGGCTTTCTTAATTCTTGTTCGATTGCTTGAACGTGCGAAGTCACAGTGGACTGCGCATATCCCAAATAATCGGCAGCACGGGTAAAACCGCCGATATCGACGATGGTTTTGAATGTTTTCAAATGTCGGATCTCCATCTCGTCATCCCCCTTTTTTATCTTATATCGAAAAATTCGAAGTTACAGATCGATAATATCTATTTTACTGATGAATTAAACAAGATTACAATCATTTTAAACGACTTTGCGAAAGGATTGTATCAGTATGAGAGAAAAAAAGCTTGGCCCTTTATTATTAAGCGGGCTGATGACGGGACCCATTTTAGGATCCGGAATCATTCTGCTGCCGCCGATGATTCATCAGACAGCGGGGGACTATGCGATTTTTGCATGGCTGTTGATGTTGGGAATCGGTTTTTTATTTGCCTGGATTTTTGCCAGATTGAGCGTCGAGTATCCGAATGATGCCGGGATTGCCTATGCGGCTGAAAAAGCGTTCGGTTCCCGTGTTAAAAAGTTGGCAGTCTTTTATTTTATCATGGCTGCGAGCTTCGGCCCCGCCGCCGTATTAATGACGGTCGGCGAATATATTCATTCTCTTGCGGCCGGTACGGCGTTCCCTGCCGAACTGTACGGCTTCATTTTTTTTATCTTTTGTATGGCAGTCCTTTGCTTTAATCTTTCATTTGTCGGCATGGTTGCACTCATTTTTTCCACTGCCGCGGCCCTCATCCTGTTTGGAAGCAGCGCGGCTTCTGTGCCTTACTTCCGTGAGGGGCCGCTCGTAGACGGAAACTTTCAGTTTGCTGATTTTGGCCGCGGATTGCTGCTGCTGTTCTGGGCATTGGTCGGATGGGAAATCGTCGGCAACTACAGCATGGAAGTGAAAAACCGCGGGAAAACGATTCCCCGGGCCGTCGTGATCAGCAGCCTGACGGTAACGATCATATATGTGGCGACTGCGGCAGCTGTTCAATGGATTGATCCGAGATTCTTTGCAAACGGACAATTGAAGCTGGCGATGATGCTGACGCCGTTGTTCGGATCTTTTGCATTGCCGGTGATCGCAGTGCTCACCGCTGTCCTCTGCATGTGCGCTTATTTTCAGGTGACAGGCGGAGCAGCCAGGCTGGTGGCATCGCAGGCCGGCGGGCTGTTTGCCTGCAGATCAAGGGGAAATCAGCCGATGGCTGCGCTGGGGCTTATGTTTTTCATCCATACCGTCGTTTTCGTCTGCCTGATGTTTCACTTTCTTAATGTTGAGACGCTGGTCCTGATCGCAAACGCCTTTTTCATCTGCAACTCGCTGTGCGGTCTTGCCGCTGCTTACAAGCTGCTATCCGGCCGCGTTTACAAAATAGGCTGCCTCTTTCTCATAGGGTGCTTCTCACTGCTTCTTTTGTTTTCATCACCCTGGGTCTTACTGTTTATCATGCTTGCCAGCGCCTTGGTTGTGGTGAACTTCCGTCAACTTATCATCTGGAAAAAGGTAAAACGCCCTTTCAAATCGTATTAATGAACCAAACGAAAAAAGAAAGGGGAACACGATGCGCAGTCAACTTTTCAAACTGCTCGGCGATTTGCCGGGGAAAAAAAGCATTGATGTAAGCACTCTTAAAATTGAAGAAAAGTCATCTTTTATTCTCGAAACGCTTTTGCTTGATTTAAACGGAATTGAAGCGGTGCCGGCCTATTTTGCAAAACCGAAACAGATGAACGGCAAGCGGCCGGCCGTGCTTTACTGTCATTCACACGGAGGACGTTACGAAAGGGGAAAGGAGGAGCTGATTGAAGGAGCGGATTACTTGGAAATGCCGCCGTTCGCCGAGGAATTGACGGCCTTGGGATTTTCCGTGCTTGCGATTGACCATTGGGCTTTCGGAGACAGGCGCGGCAAAACGGAGAGTGAGATATTTAAAGAAATGCTTTGGACAGGGCGGGTGATGTGGGGAATGATGGTCTTCGACAGCATCAGAGCCATCGATTACCTGAGCATGCGGGAGGACACAGACGAAAGCCGCATCGCTTCACTCGGCATGTCGATGGGAGGTCTGATGGCCTGGTGGACTGCTGCATTGGATGAACGGGTCAGCGTATGCGTTGATATATGCGCGCAGGTGGACAGCGAAACATTAATTAAGACGCAAAATTTGGACCGTCACAACCTCTATTCGTATGTTCCAGGGCTGGTCAAGCACTTTTCAACCGCTCAAATCGAAAGCCTGATCGCTCCAAGGCCTCATTTAAGCCTCGTCGGAACCGCAGATAAGCTCACGCCAGTTCAAGGGATTGACCTTATTGAAGAAAAGCTGTCTGATGTGTATAAAGAAAAAGGCGCCGGTGAACGCTATGAAGTGTTTCGCTCTCATTCAGGGCACTTCGAGACAGCCGGAATGAGGCATAAAGCGATCGGTTTCTTAAAAACATGGCTGTAAACCAGGAGGTGAATCACTGTGAAAAAGGTGACGATCATCGGAGGGAACGGCACGGTCGGTCGCGTATTAGCGGGCGGATTGGCAGGCGAAGGATATGAGGTGACAGTGCTGGATGTAAAAGAACCTGATGAAAAGCCGGCTGTCCGCTTTGTCCGGGTGGATGCGACAGATTACAATGAAGTCGTGAAAAGCATTCCTCTGAATACGGATGCGGTGATCAACCTTTTGGCTGTCAAGCCGACTGGCGATTTGCTTGATCGGCGGGAGTTTGAGAAAATGACGGATATCTTTTTTAAAGCGACATATACGATTTTGCGGGCGGCGGCGGAGCTCGGCGTGCCGAAGGTGGTTTTTGCAAGCAGCAACCATGTGACAGATGTGTATGAAAAGGACGGCGATTCTCTGCTGGGGAGGCAGATCAACACGGATGACTACCCGCAGTCGAAAAGCTTGTACGGCTTGCTAAAATTGGCGTCCGAAAATCTCGGCTACCTTTTCTCGCACCAATTAGACGCCAAGGTTTCCGTGATCAATCTGCGGATCGGGACAGCCGCTGAAAATGAGCAAGAAACGCTGCGCGCAAAACCGAGGAGCCAAAAAACGCTGTTATCCCACCCCGACCTCATCGGGATTTTTAAAGCAGCAATCGAATCCGGCAAAACATATGGTACATATTATGCTGTCAGCGACAATAAGGGGCGGCCGTGGTCGATCGATTCCGCCATTCGGGAACTGGGGTTCAAACCGAAAGTCAGCGCCTCAGACATCCTTGATGAAGACTGACGTATCATCTTCTAAGGTGATGATCTTTTTCTCCGCTTTTCTGATCCTGCTTAAAAAATGATTATAGACGCTCTCCTTTCTGTTTGCTACATTTTAGACACGATATCGTAATATTTTGACAGCGCTTACAAGGAGGGGGAAATGACGATCAGGCATTCTGCTGGAAGCCGTATGTTTGACATATTGAATTATTCATTTTTAACAGGGTTCGGATTGGTTTGTGTGCTGCCGTTCATCCATGTTATTGCAGCCTCTTTCGCGACAGTTGAAGAGGTTATTTCAAAAAAGTTTATCTTAATACCGACGACTTTTTCGCTGGATGCGTACAGGTATATTTTTTCAACTGACATTGTGTACAGAAGCTTAATCATTTCTATTCTTGTCACAGCCGCAGGAACAGCGGTCAGCATGTTTCTATCCTCTTTAATGGCATACGGGTTGTCGAGAAGGGAGCTGATGGGAAGGCGCGTCCTCATGTTCTTGGTCGTGTTCACGATGCTGTTCAGCGGAGGGATGATCCCGACCTTTCTCGTGGTAAAATCGCTCGGATTGCTCGATACCTATTGGTCTCTGATTCTTCCGACGGCTATCAATGCGTTTAACTTGATCATTTTAAAGAACTTTTTTCAAAACATACCATCAAGCCTCGAGGAATCCGCCAAAATCGACGGCTGCAATGACATCGGCATTTTCTTCCGCATCATTCTTCCGTTGTCTTTGCCGGCGATTGCGACAATTTCGCTGTTTTACGCCGTCACCTATTGGAATACGTACATGCAGGCGATTCTGTATTTGAGCGATGCGACAAAATGGCCGATACAAGTTTTGCTTCGCCAGATTGTCATCGTATCAAGCGGTATGCAAGGGGATATGACGGAGATGGGAGCAGCCGCAGCGCCGCCGGAACAAACGATCAAAATGGCGGTCATTGTCGTTGCAACCATACCGGTGCTGCTCGTGTATCCGTTTATTCAAAAGCACTTTGCAAAAGGCGCTCTTTTAGGGTCAATTAAAGGATAAAAACGGAGGGGACAATATGGGGAAAAAATGGCTGATCGCGATTTTTGCGTTCGCGCTTTTAGCCGGCGGACTGCTTGGCTGTTCGAACAGCGGAGCTGATCAGGCTTCTACAAAGGATGAGAAAGTCGATCTGAACTCGCCTTTGGACTTGAGCTGGATGGTAATCCTTTATCATCAGCAGCCGCCGAAAGATACGGCGATTAAAAAAATCGAGGAGCTCACCAATACAAAGCTCGACTTAATGTGGGTGCCTGATGCGGTAAAAGAAGACCGCTTAAACTCAGCGCTCGCCGCCGGAAACCTGCCGAAAGTCGTCACCATTCAGGACATTAAAAATTCATCTGTCATGAATGCGTTCAGATCGGGGATGTTTTGGGAGGTCGGACCTTATTTAAAGGATTATCCGAATTTAAGCAAGATGAACAAGCTGATCAATAAAAACGCTTCGATCGACGGAAAGCTTTACGGCATTTACAGGGAGCGCCCGTTATCAAGACAGGGGGTTGTCATCCGTAAAGACTGGCTTGACAACCTTGGGCTCGAAATGCCGAAGACGGTTGATGAACTTTACGAAACAGCGAAGGCATTTACAGAAAAAGATCCTGACCAAAACGGAAAGAACGATACGATCGGCTTTGCCGACAGAAACGATTTGATCTACGGCGCCTTTAAAACATTGGGGTCCTATATGGGCATGCCGACTGACTGGGAAGAAAAAGACGGCAAGTTCACGCCTGACTTCATGACAAAAGAGTACATGGACACGATGAAATATATGAAAAAACTGTATGATGAAGGGCTGATCAACAAAGACTTCCCGGTGACGAGCAAAACGCAGCAGCAGGAGATGTTTTCACAAGGGAAAGCCGGCATTTATGTCGGAAATATGGTCGATGCCGTCAATTTAAGAGACCAGTCTGTCGATGATAAAATGGAGCTTGAGATCATCAATCGGATCAAAGGGCCGGATGGAAAGGAACGCGTCTGGGCATCAGGCGGGCATAACGGAATCTTTGCCTTCCCGAAAACAAGCGTCAAAACAGAAAAAGAACTGAAGAGGATTCTGGCCTTTTTCGACCGGATCGCCGAAGAGGATGTTTACAGCCTGATGACATACGGGATTGAAGGCGTTCACTATAATAAAGAAGGGAATAAACAATTCAAACGGATCGACGAGAAACTGAAAGACTGGCAGGCGGAAATCCAGCCGCTCGTCTCTCTCGTCGGCATTGATAAACAATATTTGAAAAATACGGGGGATCCGCTCCGCACAAAATATGAAGAGCTGACAGAGGACAATAATGAGATCATCGTCTCAAATCCGGCCGAAAGCTTGTACTCACCGGCCGCATCTGAAAGAGGCGATGAACTGCAAAAGATCATTGATGATGCCACATATCAATTCATCCTCGGCAAAACGGATGAAAGCCAGTTCGAGAAAGCGGTTGAAAAATGGCGGTCGAACGGCGGAGATCAAGTCATAGAAGAATATGAGGAGTCATTTAAAAAAGCGGAAAAATAGAAGACAATCCCGGGAAGCCGGGATTGTCTTTTTATGCCGAATGATTTTTCAGCTCGCGGTATTTGCCGGGCGTGATTCCTTCCAGCTTTTTAAATGAGCGGATGAAATTCTGCGGATTTTTGTATTTCAGTTTTTCGGAAATTTCTTTTACGGACAGCGTCGTTTCCGTCAGCCAGTTTTTCGCGATATGATGCCTGTAGGATGACAAGTATTCGCTGAACGATATTTTCATTTCTTTCCTGAAGATGCTGCTTAAATAGTTGGGGTTGTAATGAAGCCTGCCTGCGATCGATTCGAGCGTCAAGTCCGTGTCGAATTCCTGCTGGATAATATGGACGATTTTTTCTGAGATGTTTTTGTATTGCGATTCTTCTCTGATGCTGAGTGTATCGATCATTTTGACGATGATCTGCGCGTTCAGCCAGCTTTCGATCTCCTCGATCGTCGTCAGCTCAAAGACGTCGTCGTACAGCATCGTATTTTCGTTCGGTTCAAAAATCTCGATTCCGAGCAAATGCATAAATTCAATCAAGTTGTTCAACAGCCTTGCAATCGCTACCTGGCAGTGATGCGGATTCATGTTTTCAGAACAAATCGATTCAAGGAGAAGATGAAGCTGTTCGGCCGCTTGTTTACGGTTGCACGTTTTAATGGCTTCAAACAGTTCATTTTGGATCTGCTTTGGAAACTGGGTTAAAAACGCTTTGTTGCGGTCAAGATGCTCATAGAAAATCACCGCGTGTTTTCCTGATTTCAGACGGTATGTCAACGCTTCAAGCCCTTCCAAGTAAGCGCGCTTCGACATTGCAAGACTTGTAAACGGCTGGCTGATGCCGATGCTGACGAACAATCCAAGCTCTTCATGAATTTTATCCCTGATGGCTGATGCGGTATGTTCCAGGTCCTCCTGAAACCTGTCCAGCGGCTGTCCGCGGTTCAGGATGATGATGGTCTGCGTTTTATCAATGACAACCGGAGGGAGGCGCTTATTCTTGGGCACAGATCGTTCGACAAGACTGTTGATCGCAAACAGCAGGACATCAAGATCCTTTTTTTCATATGACGTGTCTTTCAATGTATCAATTTGTAAGGCAAAAACGGACAGGTGGCTCCAATCTTCAGGGAAGCCGAGCCCTGTAAAACGGTCTTTGATTTCTTCTTCGCTCAGTTTGCCGAGCAAAAGCCTTGTTAAAAAATACTGCTTCAGCTGGGTGACCTGCTGTTCGACGCGCACCTTCAGATCATGGTTTTTATTTTTCATCTCTTTAATATTCCGTTCAATCAGTTCAAATTCGTTTTTCGGATTCTCTTGGCCTGAATCAGCCCCTGCAGAAAAGCCTGAGACGGATTCGTACAAAACCTTGATCGGCCTGTAAAAATGACGTGAACCAAACCAGGAAAATAAATATGAAAGCGCTAACAAAATAACGCAGGTCGTAAACGTGAACCAGCCGATTGATGCCGTCTGCTGATAAAGTTCCGGAATGGTCGTTAATGAAATGTATATCCAATTATTGTAATCTGATTTCTGGTATGTAATGTTATAGGCGGTGTCGCTGACTGTTGTATCAAACTGGCCGTTTTTGTCCTGGTGCCGGTGGATCGTTTTGAAATAATCCTCTTGTTTGATCGATTGCCCAATCATTGACGGGTCTGAGTGAAGGATGATCCGTCCGTTGTCATCAAGCACCATCATGCTGTTTGTTTTTGAATGATGAGGCATGCGCTTGACAAGTGAACAAGAAGGAATGCTTGCGATCGCAAGGCCTCTGTTTTCCATGCTGTTCAGAGGAAGCTGTTTGACCAGATTGACGTTGTACAGGCAGTTGCCCGAAGCCCCTTCTTTTGTGGCGACAAGATCGTTGTTTTTTTCAAGCACCCAGCTGGAACGGCTTTTTAAAGCGTTGTAAAGCGAGATCGTGATGGCTTGTTTTCCCTGATCTAAAGGATATAAACCGGAATTGTTGATATACCACTTTTTTTCTTGGCTGATCAGCGTGATATCCGACAGATCGGTATCGAATGTCTGCAGTTCGTTTAATTCCTTGTTGATTTGGTTATACAGCTGAAAGCGTTCTGGTGTAATGGTGCGGCTGAGTGTCTGAATTAAAGGATAGGAACGGACGTAATTGGTGAAGGAATGGTCAACCGTTTTTAAAATATGCTCGATATTTAGCTGTGTCTGGCCAACGGTTTGGAGCTTTTCGTTTGTAACGTTTTGTTCAATGGTTTCCGCTGATCTCTGATAGGAAAAAAAGCCGACGATGATGACTGGAATGGTGCTGAGAACGAGAAAGAAGGTCACCAGCTTATAGTAAAACTTATATTGTTTTCTCTTCATAAATTCCCCCCCAACAAATCTTCGTTTGAGATGTTCATATATAATTAATTCGACTTTTGTGTGAATTTGTCAATAATCATTTTCTAACCATCGTTTCATTTTATTAGGTTTTTCCGGCTGCCGGGCGAGGTGCGGCCGATGTGATGATATGATTGTAGATTTATTTTTTCATGGTGGGATAAAGTGAAAGCAAACATCACGAAGGGAGGCCGTTTATGAAAGCAGCTGATGTCCAGACCGGAAAAAATCCGGCCCATATTGTTGAAAAAAAACGAAAGACGCGTTTTTGGGAAAAGCTTCTCCAGCAAAAATATTTATATTTGATGATTCTGCCGGGACTGATTTATTTTTTGCTTTTTAAGTATGTGCCGATGTGGGGGATTGTCATAGCGTTTCAGGATTACCAGCCGTTTCTCGGCATAACGGGGAGCGAATGGGTGGGTTTTAAGCATTTTGAAAGGCTGTTTACCGAACCGACATTTTTTATGCTTCTGAAGAATACATTGATTTTGTTTTTCCTCAACCTTGTTGTATTCTTTCCGATACCGATTATTTTGGCGCTTTTATTGAATGAAGTCAGAGTCGCATTGTTCAAAAAGTTTGTCCAGACGCTGATCTATATTCCGCATTTTATGTCATGGGTCATTGTCGTATCGCTTTCATTCGTCCTGTTGACGGTTGACGGAGGATTGATCAATGAGATTATCGCCTACTTCGGCGGAGAAAAGATCAACTTTTTGCTGAATGAAAGCTGGTTCAGACCGATGTACATTCTCCAGGTCATCTGGAGGGAAGCCGGCTGGTCAACGATCATTTATTTGGCGGCGATTACCGCTGTCGATCCGCAGCTTTACGAAGCGGCGAAAATGGACGGGGCCAATCGCCTGAGGAGGATGTGGCATGTCACACTACCTGCGATCAGAAGCGTCATCGTTGTTTTGCTGATCTTGAAAATCGGCGATACGCTCGAGCTCGGCTTTGAGCATGTGTATCTGCTTTTGAATGCAACGAACCGCGAAGTGGCCGAGATCTTTGATACGTATGTATACACGGCCGGATTAAAGCAGGGGCAGTTCAGCTACAGTACAGCCGTCGGTTTATTTAAAGCAGCTGTCGGTCTCATTCTTGTCATATTTGCAAACAGGATGGCGAAGAAATTTGGAGAAGAAGGAATATATTAATATTTTTTGATGAAAGGAATTGAATGACATGAATCAATCTCTCATCACAAAAACGCCTCTTTACATTGCCGAAGAAGCGGCCAAAACAATAATGAAAGCGTATACACCAAAGGAGCTGCCGCCGGCCGGACGCTGGCACTACCATCAGGGCGTATTTCTGTGCGGACTGATTCGCCTCTGGGAAGAAACGGGGAAAGAAGCATACTTCAAATATGTAAAAGAATACGCCGATGAGCTCATTGACGGCTGCGGGAATTTTTATTTCAGGAGGGATGAACTGGACGCCATACAAGCCGGACTTATCCTTTATCCTTTGTATGATGAAACGGGCGATGAACGCTACCGTAAAGCCGCCAAAAAGCTGAAGGGCCTTTTTGATACGCTGAATCAAACAGAAGAAGGCGGGTTTTGGCATAAAGATAAATATCCTTACCAAATGTGGCTTGACGGGTTGTACATGGGAGGGCCTTTCGCACTCAAGTATGCAAGAGCGTTCAATGAGCCTGAACTGTACGATATGGTCATCCTCGAGGAAAAACTGATGAGAAAACATACGAAAGACTGCAGGACGGGATTATATTATCATGCGTGGGATGAAAAGAGGGAAATGCCCTGGGCCGACCCTGTTTCAGGCTGTTCTCCCGAATTTTGGGGAAGGTCAATCGGCTGGTACGCGCTTGCACTGAGCGATATGATCGAACTGCTCCCGCAGGGGCATGACACAAGACAGGAGTGGACCCGGGCGCTTCAAGAGATGGTCAAAAGCATTGCCGATTTTCAAGATGAACGCACAGGGTTATGGCACCAGGTTGTCGATAAAGGCGGACTTCCGGATAATTGGCTTGAAAGCTCCTGCTCGTGTTTGTATATGTACGCGATGACGAAAGGAGCTCGCATGGGCTATATCGATTCATCATATATTGATAGAGCCGCAAAGGCTTTCAAAGGACTCGTCGAAGAGAAAATCGAGCTGAGCGCAAAAGAAGGCTTGCTTTTAAAAGATATTTGCGTCGGAACTTCTGCAGGGACATACGATTATTATGTCGGGCGGGAAAAAAGCACCAACGATCTTCACGGTGTCGGCGCATTGATCATGGCTCTTGTAGAACTCGAAAAGACCGGCCGCTTTTCCCGCGAGGCAGCGAAGTGAAGAACTTCGCTTTCTCCGTCCTTCTATTTGCAGCAGTGCTTCTTTTTTCCTCATGCGGAAAGGATGGTAGCCGGGGAACAGACGTATTGATCTTTTCGGATGCACCGGCTGAAATAAAGGAAAACGTCCAGCGCGCTGCCGGAAAAGAACAGCTCAACATCACCGTTTTCCCGGCTGCACCGGAAAAACTTCTAGTTGAAATTGCGGCGAAAGAAGGAGATCTGTTTATCGTTCCAGAAGACATGTTTAAACCTTTTTACGATCCCGAAGGACTTCAGCCATTGAATGTTGCCTCGGAAGAAAAAGAGCCGTACAGCGCTCCGGGTAAAAACGGGGACGTACAGCTGTATGCGGCTGTCATTGAAAAAGGAGAAAAACGTTTGAACGGCTATACGTTTCAGCTGAATACAGACATGGCAGCTTTCATACCGGTCTATGCGAAGAAAACCCCTGAAGCGACGGAACTCATCGAAGCGCTTCGCTGAAAATGAAAGGGGGAGGAACCGATGAAAACATATGCGATATGCGGTCTGAGCGGCCGCGCTTTTAACATGTTTATCGAGCCTCTAGTGGGAAAATACGGGGAAGAACACCGCATTGCTGCACTCCTTGACAGCGATCCGCTAAGGGAAGAAGTCTGCAAAGACAGGTTTCCGGCGCTTCGTCCTGTCCCGTTTTTCGAGGAGAAAGCGTTTACCGAAATGCTTGACAAAATCAAGCCGGACGCCATTATTGTAGCAAGCCGTGATGATACGCATGTCCGCTATATATTGGGCGCTTTACAGGCGGATATCGATGTGGTCACTGAAAAGCCGATGGTGACAACGGCACGGGATGCGGCAGCCGTGTTAAAAGCCGAAGCCGAGAGCAAAGGAAAAGTGACTGTAACGTTTAATTACCGCTGCAATCCGTACCACCGCAAGATCAAAGAGCTGATACTTGAAGGAAAGCTCGGCACGATTACGTCGGTTGACTTGAACTGGTACATCGATACGTATCACGGCGCAAGCTATTTTAAACGTTGGAACAGGATGAGAGCATACTCCGGCGGGCTTTCCGTCCATAAGTCAACCCATCATTTCGACCTTGTCAATTGGTGGCTTGATCAAACGCCTCGCGAGGTTTTTGCCTATGGCGGCCTGTACTACTACGGGCCCGGCGGCGAAATGAATCCTGAAAAAGGGGAAAAACGCTATTGCGGAACATGCCATGTCAAGAAGAAGTGCCGCTATTATATGAGGTGGCAGGCAGGCGACCCGCAGGACGATCATGTCAAGACCAACGAAAGCCGGCATCTACTCTATACCGATTACAGGCCTGACGCGTGTATTTTCGATGAAGAAATCGATATCGAGGATACGTATGCAGCCGTTTTGAAATACGACAAAGGGGCGCTGCTGAATTACTCCGTTCATTTTTCAGCCCCGTATGAAGGCTACCGGCTTGCAATCAACGGGACAAAGGGAAGGCTTGAAACGCAGGAATATCATGCGCCGGCAAGGGTTCCATTTGAAGTTCCCGAACAGACCATCGATTATTATCCGCTGTTTGAATCGAAAGAAACGATTCGCGTCGTCAGGCAGCCCGGCGGGCATGGCGGAGGAGATCCGCTGCTTTTGGAAGAGCTGTTTGGCGGAGGAGACCCGTTGAGGAATTACGACATTCTGGCCGGTGCCGAAGCAGGCGCCTATTCAATTGCAGCCGGCGAGGCATTATGGCGCTCCATCAAAGAAAAAAAGCCGATAGGAATCAGTGAACTTCTGTATACCCGGCAATATACATAAAGGGGGGGGATTCATGGAACAAAGTGTTTCCATGGGAAGGGTGCTGAGCTTTTGTGATTGGGTGCTGAAGTTTTTTTACGCCAATCTGCTGTGGTTTGTTTTTACGATGCTCGGCCTTGGCGTCTTCGGGTTTATGCCGGCGACGACTGCATTGTTTTCCGTGATGAGAAAATGGATTATGGGCAAAACCGATATTCCGATATTTAAAACGTTTTGGCAGGCGTACCGCGGCGAGTTTTTTCGTTCCAACGTTATCGGTCTTATTCTGGCGGCGGTTGGCATCATCATTTATGTTGACCTTGCTTTTATTTATCCGGAGCATTTCCTATTGCACGTTCTCCGGTTCGTCATTATGATTTTTGGGTTTTTGTTTTTGATTATGCTGTTTTATATGTTCCCGCTGCTCGCCCATTTCGATTGGAAGAAGCGGATGTATTTTAAGTTTTCGCTGATTCTGGGCATATCGTATTTACAGTATACATTAACGATGATGGCGGTCACTGCCGTGCTTTATATCGCTTTTGCCTTTCTGCCAGGAATCGTTCCTTTTTTCAGCGCCAGCCTGCTCAGCTATGCGGTCATGTGGCTGGCATATCAAGTATTGAAAAAAGCGGAAGCCGCAGAACAGAGGGAAACCGTCATCACGACAAGATACACCTGACCCTTTGCTTCAGGTGTGATGAGAGGAGATGGCTCATATGAGTGAAGAATTTGAAAAACGATATCTTCACTGGATTGATCAAGCCGTAAAGGAGAGCGAAAAGAAAGACGACTTCAAGTCCCTCCCCGGTTTTGGAAGACCGCTCAGCAAAGAGGCGCTCGAGGGGGATGCGCTTTCGTCAACTCTAAAAAACGCCCGTTATCTGCCGGAGTGGCTGAAGCTGCAAAAGGAAATTAAACAAGAGATTGAAAAAGCGATCAAATCGCATCAGCGCGAATCGCTGATCGATGCCATCAACCTAAAAATTAAAAAATACAACCTCACCTGTCCGAACCAATTCCAAAAAGGCCTTGTTTCAGCCAAAAACCTCGAAAGGCAGCTCAAATATTGGAGCTGACGCCATTCCTTGCACTTATTCATAAAAATAATTGCCAATAACAATTATCTTCTGTAAAATAAAGTTAATAAATTTAATTTTTATGTTTTTAAAAAGAAGAAAGGATGAATGAAGAAGTGGAAGCGAAAGCGGCATACGAAAAAGCGGCCGGGCTCTTGAATCAGTGGTACACCATGATCAAGCGCCATGAAGCGCTCCAGGCTGTATCTTTGAGATACGAGATCCGAAACCTGCTTTCTAAAATGGAGAAAAACAGAGATTTGGAGCTCTATTTTCAGCTTTTGGACTACCGCTGCAAATTGATGATGGAGCAGTTTGCAGAATCAGCCGAGCTCTTCCGGAAGATTAAAAGGCAGAAGGAAACGGTTAAGAACGCGGATGATATCATTCAGTACTATTTTTTCTTTTTTTCAGGCATGTATGAGTTTTATGAGAAAAACTATCTTGAAGCGATCAGCTGTTACAAAAAAGCGGAAATGAAGCTGCATAAACTGACCGATGAAATTGAAAAAGCGGAATTTTACTATAAAATCGCGACCGCCTACTACCAAATAGATGATCATTTCAGATCGTTGAACTACTCCGAAAAAGCGCTCTCACTTTTCAGCAAGCATAAAGAATACATAGACAAAACGATCGGGTGCGAAATGATTCTCGGATCGGTTCAGTTTGAACTGTTCCGCATCAAACAAGCCGAGGAACACTACGGCCGGGCGCTTGATCAGGCCGTTTCCCTCCAAAACCGGCGAATCATCGGGCTGATCTATCATAATATGGGTCTGAACTACGCCAAATGCAGCATGCCGCTTTTGGCGGAAGAGCACTTTAGAAAAGCCCTTTCAATCGGTGTCCATGAGCAATCGGTCTTTGGCATTAACACCCTTTTTGAGCTGTCTCACCTCATGTACAAAAACGGTTCTCCCGAAGAAGCGAGACGTCTCTGCAAAGAGGGATTTACCAGAGCGGCCGAACAAGGAGAAGATGAATATGCGGCGAAATTCAGGCTGATTTTCGCCCTGTATGACGCGGGCCATCCGCTCGATATTGAACTTTCGCTTGAATACATGAGCGATAAACGACTATGGCCGCATGTTGCCGAACTGACAAAAGATATAGCCGATTACTACATGAAGTCCGGCGACCATGAAAAAAGCGCGCTTTACTTGGAAAAATCGCAGCATGCCAAGAATCAAATATATAAAATGAAGGAGGAGCTCATATGAAAAAATCCATCTGTTTTTTCGCCGTCATGCTTGTTTGTCTGATAGGAGGAAGCTTCACAGCCGATTCTGCAGCACAGGACGGATCATTTCAGCCATTAGGCAAATCTGTGTTTCCTGACAGCGGACGATAGAGAAAATCTGCTGAAATAGAAATTGCCTCCCGACTTTTGCTATAATAGTCTCACCTAAAGGCAATTGAAGGGAGCAGTAACGATGACGATAAAAGAGATTTCGCCTGATGAGCTGAAAGACAGGCTTGCAAAAGGAGAAACACTGAACATTATTGACGTCAGAGAAGATGAAGAGGTGGCTGAAGGAATGATCCCTGAAGCCGTTCACATTAAAATGGGGGATATTCCTGAAAAACTCGATGTCTTTCAAAAGGAGCAGCCTTATATTTTTGTCTGCCGATCAGGCAAGCGCAGCGAAAATGTCTGCCTCTATTTGCAGGATAAAGGCTTTGATGTCACCAATATGGTCGGCGGCATGCTCGAATGGACCGGAAACACAAAGCCGAAAACAAAATAGCGGGTCCGGCTTCTTATCTGTACAGATAAGAAGCTTTTTATTGCAATGGATTATGACATGTCAGGAAACGTTCGGAGCGTCCTGCCGGCGACATTCAAGGTTCTTTCGCTCAGGATTTTAAGCATAACTTCGGCTGTGTGCGAATACCTTTCATTATAGAAAGGAGAGAGCGTATGCTGAAGGTGGCCGTATTTGATGAAGAACACGAAAAAGATTTGCAGCATGAGATCAATGAATTCTTAAAAAAGCTGTCGGAAGACCAGCTGGTCGATATAAAATATGACGTATCAGCCGCATGCGATCCTCAAGGCGAACAGCTTTACTGTTTTTCAGCGTTAATTTTATACAGGACATAAAAAAACAGCTCTTCAAAGGAAGAGCTGTCAGCTTGTCGACAAAGCCATAAAAAGTGGCTTGATCGACAAGCTTTTTTTGTTAAAATGTGAGTGAAATCTAGTTTTTGGAGGTTTTTCCATGTTGTCTAAGCACTCTAAAGATCAGCGC
>NZ_JALHKQ010000006.1:0-113688 GCF_022832475.1 Bacillus sp. B19-2 | reverse complement strand
AAGCCACCTTTTATAATTGAACCATGCGGTTCAATCAAGCATCCGGTATTAGCCCCGGTTTCCCGGAGTTATCCCAGTCTTACAGGCAGGTTACCCACGTGTTACTCACCCGTCCGCCGCTAACATCAGGGAGCAAGCTCCCATCTGTCCGCTCGACTTGCATGTATTAGGCACGCCGCCAGCGTTCGTCCTGAGCCAGGATCAAACTCTCCATGAAGTTTGATAATGACTACGCACAACAAATGTGCGATTTATTTAATGAATTAACAGGTACGTTTGTCTTGTTTAGTTTTCAAAGATCATTCTAAAATTGGAGCGGGTGATGAGAATCGAACTCACGACATCAGCTTGGAAGGCTGAGGTTTTACCACTAAACTACACCCGCATTGCAAATATATGGCGCGCCCGAGAGGAGTCGAACCCCTAACCTTTTGATCCGTAGTCAAACGCTCTATCCAATTGAGCTACGGGCGCTTCATCAGGCGACTTAACTATAATACTATGAATATCAGTTGAAGTCAAGAAGTTTTTTGAAGCTTTTCTGCCGAAAAGGATGAAGCTTTTTTGTTTCGACTTTATCCATTATACACATTTTGAGGATTTTGTACACCCTTTAAATGATGAATATTATATCGGCATTTCGAAGTTGTAACTTCGTTGTCTCAGCGACGAATAATAATATATCATGCTTTCAATTCATCCGTCAACACTTTTTTCGTTTTTTTATACCTCTAAAAAAATTAGGCTTACAGCCATTCATAATAGATGACGTTTACCGGACCTTTTCATCTTATGTGATGTTTTATTGAATGTTCCCCGCTTCATCAAGTTATATATGGAACCGAAGCTGTAAATCGTTAACTTTGACATCACTCTTACGCGGTCATTTAATGAAGCTTTTATTTTATGAACGGCTTTTAAGATATCCTAAGGGTGCCTCAAATAGGCTGCTTTTACGCATCGTTTACAAAAATACAGGCAGAAATCTTTGTTATAGGAAGATTTCTGCCTGCAAACTGCAAATGTTTTATCTATAACCCCACCTGCCTGCCCCTTAACAATTCAAATTGTCATCCGCTGATTTTAGCGCTCGCGTCGCTTGGTGCTTTTTCCGATTTGTAGTTGCGGAAATTATGCTCAAGCTGTTCAAGTGTGAGACCTTTTGTTTCAGGAAGGAATTTTTTCACGAATGCAATGGAAAGAAGTCCAAGTCCGACAAAAATGTAGAATGTCGAGGACAGCCCGATCGCATCAAGCAATATCGGGAACGAAAATCCGACAAAGAAATTGACGATCCACAAACAAAACACGGTGACGCCCATCCCGAGGCCGCGAACGCGAAGCGGGAATATTTCAGAAAGCATGAGCCATGTTACAGGAGAAATGGCGCCTTGCTGGAATGCAAGAAAGGTTACAGTCAGCGTAAGTACGACATACGGAAGAGCAGCTGAGCCTTGAAGGGCGTTTGAGAAGATGCCGATCAGCAGCAAAGCTGATGTCGTCCCTATTAAACCGGTTATCAGCATCGGTCTGCGCCCAACCTTCCCTAAAAGCCAAATCCCCACGAATGTCGCTAAAACTGAAATGACACCGTTTGCAATATTTCCGATAAGTGCAGCTTTTGTTTCAAATCCGGCATTTTTGAGTATTTCTGTACCGTAATACATGATAGAGTTTACGCCGGTAATCTGCTGAACGACGGCGATCCCGATTCCGAGAAATACGATTCGGCGCACCCACGGAACAGCCAGGTCTTTATAATTCGCTTTTTTCATTTCAGATTCTTTCATGACTGCAGCTTCGATTTCAGCAACTTCCGAATGCGCCCTTTTTTCCTCGCGGATTCTTTTCAGAACGCCCAGCGCCGCTTCATTTTTTCCTTTAGAGACAAGCCAGCGCGGACTTTCGGGCATTCTCAGCATACCAAAGAACAAGAATATAGCCGGTACTGCGGCAATCGCCAGCATGTAACGCCAAACATGGGAACTATCCCCCATTGTGGTTCCGAGGATGGCATTGAAAGTAAATGCCAAGAGCTGTCCGGAGACAATCATTAATTCATTTTGGGTAACCATTCGTCCCCTTTTTTCTGAAGGAGACATTTCAGCCAAGTAAGTCGGTACCGTAACAGATGCTCCCCCTACAGCAACTCCAAGCAGGAACCGAGAGATGACCATAATCGTCACATCAGGCGCAAGCGTACATCCGAGCGTCGAGAAAAAGAAAAGCACAGCTAGAAAAATGATGTTTTTGCGGCGCCCGATATAATCGGAGAGTCTTCCGCCGAATACCGCCCCCAATGCCGCTCCCAAGAGAAGCGAACTTGCGACAAGCCCTTCTGTAAATGCAGTCAGGTTCAGCTGATCTCCTTCAGACATATAAGGCAAGGCACCGTTGATCACTCCGGTGTCATATCCGAATAGAAGTCCGCCGAACGTCGAGACTAAAATAATAGTACGCAAAAATGATTTCTGATTTCCCTGTTCATTCATATTGATTTCCCCCGCCTTTGTTTTAAAAAATTGATTTATTTCCAAAGGTTTTCGAAAACATCCTTAATAGGAGCTCATTTCTTTTCCTAAAAGACTCATATCTAACTTTCGAAAGTCTCGCCAGCCACCCCCTTAACAGAAAATTGAAAATTTTATTTTGATGGAAGCCGGAGCTTCCGCACAACCAATTACCTACCATGACATATCTTGGAATCGCTTTCATTTGTATGCCGTTTAAATACATTGTTAGATTATAGTTATGTTTTTGGTACATCTTTGTTAGGTCTGATATTATCATAATTTTAAAAGCGCTTTCAGTCAACATAAATTTCAGAAAACTTATCTTTTTTTTATTTTAAAAAGCGCTATTAATGGTGTCATGATAGGAATTCCATCCAATTCACATGATTTCATTTCTTTTTTTTATTATTTATCAGCATTTTTTCACTCTTGTCATTTCATAGTGATCTTTTTGTCACTTTTTTGTGATGTGTGGAATTTTAGTCCCAATAAAAAAATACCAAGGGGCTTCCCCTCAGTATTTTTTCCTGCCTGCAGCGGACATTTCAATTATCTGTGAACAGCAACATGAATCAGCTTTCCTTTAACCGCAAGGCGCCCTTCGGTTTTCACGGCTTTGTCACATGTCATCAGCGTAATTTCTTTTTCTTTCGTCTCTTGAATCACATCTGTGTCCGTTTCAGAAATGAATTGTTTGGATGTCACAGTGTATATATAGTCTTTTTTAAAGTCTGTGATTTTAACGGTGTCCCCTTTTTTAATGTTGATAAGAGGACCGAATAAGAGGTTCTCCCGCTTCATATGATGTCCGGCCAGCGGGTAGTTGCCCTCGCCCATTTTCTGATCGGGACGCATTGTTGTCGCTCCGTAAAGAAGATTTTGATTGGTTGTGCCTTTCAATATCGGCAGCTTGATATTGACGCTGCTTATGGTGATCCGGCCGATGACCGCTTTCGGCTCAGGATCGAGACCGGCTTTTACTGTTTCCATAAAAGAAGGCGGCTGAATCGCTTCAAAATCAAATGACGCCTTTTGCGCATTGTTTTGTTCCGCCTGTTCAGCAGTCAATTCAAAACTTTTATTCTTGTTGAGATTGATGATGATGCTTTCTTTAATAAAAGGAGACAAGACGAAGAATATACCTGATATGACAAGCACGGCAACGATCATTTTTTTATACATGTCTCACAGTCCTTTCTAACCTTAATGTCAAATGAACGAATGCCGTTTTTCAAAAAAGCACCTGACCGGTTTCATGATCAGGTGCATAAATGATTCGTTTAAGCCTTTCTATGTTTCTTTCTTGTGAAGAAAGCGAAGACTCCTCCAGACAAAATCAGCAGGATGCCGATCATGATCGGCATGATGTTGTCTGTGTCACCGGTTTTCGGAAGCGCATCACCTTTAGGATCTCCGTTCGAATTTCGGTCCGGTGTGCCTTTGTTATCTGTTTTAGGGTCTCCCGAATTCCGGTTCGGTGTGCCTTTGTCAACAGCCGGCGTTTTCAGCTTTTCATTGGACGCTGTGATCTCGACCGGTTTTGTCTGTCCTTTTTTAATTTCAAAAGGAATCGGCGTTTCATCGAGCTTATAGCCGTCAGGCGCCTTCGTTTCGACAAATTGATAGCGCCCAGGTGCCAATCCTTCCGCTGTGAACTGCCCATTTTGATCTGTCGTCCAGAATGCCGGCAGCTTTTTCCCGTTGCCTCCGGCTTTAACAGGCTTTCCATCGACATCGAGCAGCTTGAATTCGGCTCCTTTTAAAACAGCCTTTTTATCGTTACGGTCCACTTTCGTCAGTCTCGCATCGCCCGGTGTCAATTGGTTCTCTACAGTCATTTCAATTGGCTTTGTATCCGTATTTTTGACTGTGAACAATATTGGCGTCTCATCCAATTGATAATGTTTAGGTGCTTTTGTTTCGACAAACTGGTAGTTACCAGGCTTAAGGCCGTACACTGTGATCCGGCCGTCTGCGTCTGTTGCCAAACCGGTTTTCAGCACCTTGCCGGTTTCATCTCTCAAATCGAACTGCGCCCCCTGAAGTCCGGCGCTCTTGTCATCCTGGCCGACTTTTGTGAGGACAACGCTGTTTTTCTTGTTGAGAGCCGTCAGTTTAACCTGTTTCGGCTCACCTTCGTGTTCCCCGGTAATGGAAAATGGAATCGGATCTGTTGACAGCAGGTAGCCGTCAGGCGCATGTTTTTCAACAAATTGATAGCTTCCCGGCGCCAAACCGCCAGCCTCAATTTTGCCGCCTTCTTTAGAGATCAAATCGTCTTTGACCGTTTTGCCTTCGCTGTCAATGATTTTAAACACGGCTCCTTCTAATCCATTGCCGTCTTCATCTTTTTTCTGCAAATAAACCGAACCTTTGTAGTTGACCGCTTTTCCTGCATCTACATGTACAGGTTTTCCCTCAGCGGAATCCGGGATGACAAACTCTATTTTCCCGCTGTTCAATACAAATCCAGCGGGCGCTTTCGTTTCTACGAAGGCATATCGCCCAGGAGCCAGGCCTGAAGCCGTAACGGTTCCATTTTGATCTGAGACCAGTTCCTCCTGCACGGTATTCCCGTTTTGATCTGCGATCTTAAAGACGGCTCCTTCAAGCTTGCGGCCTTCCGCATCTTCTTTTGTCAAATGAACCGAACCTTTATGATTAACGGCGGCGCCTGCATCAACCGGCTCCGGTTTCCCTTCAGCTGAGCCCGGGATGGTGAATTCAATTTGACTGGTGTTTAACATAAAGCCTTCGGGGGCCTTCGTTTCCACGAAAGCATAGCGACCAGGCGCAAGGCCTGAAGCTGCAATTTCCCCGTCTTCATCGGAAGTGAGCTTTTCATGAACGGTGTTGCCTTCATGATCAACGATCTTAAATTCAGCGCCCTTCAGCGTATGGCCTTCTGCATCCTCTTTTGTCAAATAAACCGAGCCTTTATAGTTGACGGCTTTGCCTGCGTCCACGGATTCCGGTTTTTCTTTTGCCGATTCAGATATGGTAAACTCGATTGCCTTACTGTTTAACACAAAGCCCTCGGGCGCTTTGGTTTCGACAAATGCGTAGCGGCCAGGCGCAAGATCAGATACTGCGATTTTCCCGTCTTGATCGGAAGTAAGCTTTTCATGAACGGTGTTGCCTTCATGATCGATGAGCTTGAATTCAGCCCCCTCTAACTGACGGCCTTCTGCATCTTCTTTCGTTAAATGCGCTCTGCCTTTATAGTTGATCAATGTTCCTAAATCAACGTCAGGTACTTGATTCTTATCATTCGTTTTGACGGAGAAGCTGATTTCTTTTGTATTTAAGAGATATCCTTCAGGAGCTTTCGTTTCCAGCAAACGATAATCACCGGGCGGTAAACCGTTGATTTCAACTTTCCCGTTTTCATCGCTCTTAATATTCGTACGTATTGTCGTAAAGGTGCCATCACCGGATTTTTTCTCCAGCTTGAACACGGCTCCTCCCAAAGGATTCTTTTGTTCGTCTTGTTTGATAAGCGTCACCTTATTCTTCTCATTCACGACTTTGTAAAGCGCTCCGGCGCTGGAAGAGCTGCTGTTAATCTCAACGGAGACCCCGTCTGCGTAGGCGTCGCTGATCGTATATCCGTCAGGCGCCTGGATTTCTTTTAAAACGTAAGTGCCGTAGCGGATATTGCCGAACGTCAGCTTGCCGTCGTCGTCAGTCGTTCCTGTCCGCAGAAGCTGCTCATTATCTTTTGTCCGCAATTGAAAATCTGCTCCGGAAAGCGGTGTGCCGCCTTCCCCCGTTTTAAGAATTGTCAGGCTTCCTCTTTCACCTGAGCCTGAACCGCCGCCGCTTGAAACGGCAACAAAGACCGAGCTGTTGTTTTCCTGGGTCTGTTCCTGAACATTCGTTCCCGAAATCGACACTTTGTTGTGAACATGACCGCTCGTGCCGGCAATATTGATTAATGATTGGTATTGAATAACATAGGCGCGGTCGATTTTTTTGTAATCGCCTATAAATTTCAGAACAAATGATTGTTCACCGGTTGCATTGTCGGTCTTGATGTCCAGTGTATAGTCCTCGCCTTTTTGAAGCTGAACATCATCCGGGACAAGATTTCCGCCACTGTCTTTGACTGCACCTTTTTCATCGTATTTAGCCTGATAAACTTTAAAAGAATCTTCAGCTAAAATTTGATTGGTATCCGGAGTATCGGTGACTTTTACGTCCTCTAATACCGACTGGCTCGCGTTGACATTAATGCTCCAATCGACATAACCTCCGTTTTGTTTGCCTCCTTTGAAAACGAGGCTTCCTCCGTCGGCGACCGAAACGGATGCCGTCAACTCACGCTCTGAATATCCGGCATTATAGTACGTCGCCTTGTTGGTGTAAGGGTCACGCTTAATGACCTGCCCTTTAAGCGATGTTTTAAATTCAATAAGATACGGGACGGAATCGTCCGTTTTCAAATGGACAGTCAGCGTTTGTTTATTGTCAGCCGACGGCTCTTCCACATCATATTGTGAAGCGGGCAGGATGTCTCCTTCTGTGATGGAACCGTCTTTATTGACTGCATAGCTCTTGACGACAACCGATCCTTTAACAAATTGCTGATCATCTGCTAAAGCATCTTTAATATAAGGATTCTTTGACGGCTCTCCATTATAGTTGATGCCGATTTTCCACGTGATTTCTTTTGAAACAGCGTTATATGAGCCGTTTTTGAAGCCGTTGTGGGATGTCTGGCGATTCGGCGTAAAACTGCTCGCTTCCTTATTTCTGCGTTCAGTGCTGCTGTGATCAGTCCAGGTTGATTCAGCCGTGTTTTTGACATTTTCGTTTGAAAAGTCGGCATTCATATTCGTTGTATACGTGATCTTAAACTGGCTGTTTGTTATTGCATAATCTCCGATGAGTTCCAGGAGAAAACCTTCATGATCCGGTTTTATTGTCAATGTATAGTCTTTGCCTTCTTCAAGCGTTTTGTTATTCGTCACATCCTGAAGACGGAATGATCCGTCGAGGAGCGCGAGCCCGCCGCTTTCGAAACTGTCGTCCAACTTCCAATTGTTCATCGTGTAGTTGTTTTTGTTGATTGCGATCGTCCAATCGACCGTTTTCTTCTGGTAATCAATGTTTGAAAAGCCTTTTATCAAGTTCTGCTGAATGGCTGTACCTGAAGCTTTCTTTGATTCCCCTGTTCCGGTCACTGCGGTGTTCGTATACGTTGTTGATTTATCAATGATCACTCCGCTGTTGACCTCGGTTTGATACGTGATTTTGTAAGCTCCGGTAACATTTTGGTTAAATTTGATTTCAAACCCGCTTCCACTATTGGAGAGCGTATAGTCTTTGCCCTCTGTTAGAGGCGTTCCCGCCTGTTCACTTCCGTTCTGATTGAAAGTAATCGGAATCACCTTCAAGGAATCTGAAACAAGCTGCAAATCATCGGAACCAAACGAATCCGTTATACTCGCCTTGGATTCGTCAATCTTTTTCTCTCCGTAGTTATATAAAATCGTCCAGCTGAAAGTTTGTGAATCGCTTTTATAACCTGTCGACGATTTTTCGATCATTTTCCCGTATTTGGCTGTGACCGAGGCCTCTGCGGAAGCCGGTTCCAGATTGTCTCCGCCGAATGTCGCCTTATTCGTAAATGCAGCGTTTCCGCCTTCGTCCGGCTTTGCGGAGTCATCGATGTCCGTCACATAGATCAGGCGATAAGCCGAATCAATCTCACCGTCAAATGTGACATTTCCACTTGCGTCTACGGTGTATCCTGAAAGAACTTCATCTCCCTGGCTGACTGAACCATCTATGTTGACATCTAGTTGATAAACTTTGACAGAACGATAGATCAGCCCCTCTGGAAAGTTCTCGGTCAGCTTGGCATTTTTGACTTGATCCAATTTTTTGTTGAGGTCGACTGTCCATGTGACTTGCCCCGGATTGATGCCTTTATCAAAAGTTCCGGATTTATCGATGGTTTTGCTTACGTTTGGTTTAAAATAAACCGTTACCTCCGGAGTGTCTGATTTCACCGGGAAAGGAATCTTTTGAGTCGTTGAACCTTTTATTTTTTGTTCGTTGAACTGCGTATTGACAAACAACGTCCCTTTGACTTTCGAATCTGTTTTCACTTCACCATTAAACGTCATCACAACATGGCCTTTTGTATCAATTGAAAAATAGCCGTACGTGATGCCGCCTGAGCTTAATGGCTGATTCGTAATATCGTTGTACATAATGAAAGCTTCAGGCAGATCAAATTCATAGCGATCGCCGTCATTTATCGTCTTTCCGAGCTCATCCGGGATGTCCCAAGTGATTGAAATTTTTGCCGGAGAATTCGTGTTGGCTCGGTTGCTTTTGTCATAAGGCTTTCCGTGTTCATCCGTCAGCGTCACACCAGTTAAAATATTTTGGGTGATTTGATTGCCTCCGGACGCAAGGCTCCCGGCTGCCGCTAGTCTTGAAGATGCTGGCGGTTTTGAATCGCTGCTCTCAGCGTCGGCAGCTTTTGTCTTCGTTTCCTCTTCGTCCTGCTCCCCTGAAGATTTTGATTGATCGTCCGCTGCTGCCTGATCGTCCTCAGATGACGGAGAATCGTTTTTCGCCGTTTCCGATTCGGAGCCTGTATTTACGGGTATGACTGCTTGCTGCGTCTTGCCTGCTCCGAGTTGAAAAAGAGCGGTGACCGTTTTTGTACCGCTTTTCACATCAGCGGCAAACTTTGCTTCCAGAGTGATGGACCCTTTTGCCTCTGCAGTGCTGTTCAAGGCTACGGTCATAATGTTGCTGTCTGCTTTCACCTCATAGCTGCCGATGATCTGCTGATCTGCCGATTTCACATCTCCCTCGGCATCTTGAGCGAATTCGAAGCTTTTAGGTACCTCTACAGTGAAGCTTTTTTCGGCGCCGGCTTCTTCATCGTTTTTTAACGACCACTCGTATGTGAGTGTCACTTTGTCACCCGGTTTTAATGCCGGGTCGTTTCCCTTTGAGCCGTCAACCGTTTGATCTTCGCTGTTTTTGATTATCACTGAATCAAAAAACGCGCTGCTCCCTGTTGATGTGCCGGCAGCCACTGCCGTCAGTGTAAACCCGACAACTTGACTGAAGATCAAATACAATGCCAGGCAAGTGATCAAAAATGATTTCAGCCCTCTTCTTTTGCTGAGGCTGAACGAATATTTTTTCGATCTCAAATTGTGATTCCTCCCCTTTTATCATGTTTTTGTGTACGGATCGATTGAGCCTGGAAAATGAATCCCTGAAAATACTTTTCTATTTGAAGAATGACAGGCTTTTAAATTCGCTGCTGTATGTTTAGCGGCGGTAATATGAATTTTGCTTTATGTCAGCTGACATCATCCGAACCAAACTACATTGTATGAGATGGAACTATACAATTTCTGAACATCGGCATGTAAGCTGAAAATGGCATAAAAAAAAGACCGGCTGATCCGGTCCTTGTGCACACCTTTTAATTCATTTTGTCCTTCATTTGTTTATAGCGCTCATACTCCTTGATCGCTTCTTCAACATTCCCGGTTTTATTAAACAGCTGCATCTTGTATTGGATGATTTTATGATCGCACGGTTCGATTTTCTCGACCAGCAGACATATATCAAGCCCCCGGCGGTAGTCTTTTTCATGAATAAGAAAATCGACCAGTTCATAAGCTTTCCCAATCCATATCCGGGCAAGCCGCGTCTTTTCGGGTTCGGCCCACAAATAACCGTGTTCCATAAAGTAATGGTTTTCGTATGCAAGCAGCAATTCCATGTGCCGGCTGACGGTCGTCATATGGATGGGAGGAGCGTCTTTCAGCGATTTTTCCCATTCGTCAGCATCCACTTTCACACCGGAAATCCGAAGGACATATCCTGTGTCAGTCTTCTCGATCGATTGGCCGAAAGGAAGCCTTTCGATTAACTTTCTGATTTGATAAATCGCCGTGTATAGCTGGGTGCTCGCTTTAGAGACATCGTGATCAGGCCAGAACAGGTCGATCAACACGTCTTTGCTGATCACATGGCCGTGATGATGAAGCAAATACGCGTAAATTTCGCGTGCTTTGGACGTTCTCCACTTAACGGGTATATATGTTTTGACATCCTTCTCCGTTTTGTAAAATTGCAAACTCCCAAAACATTGAATGAAATAGTCTCCTCCGCCATTTTCCGCGGAAGCCTTCAGCAAGCTGTTTTCTCTGATCCGTTCAACCGTCTTTACGAGCCGGACGTAATCGACGGGTTTAAGCAAATAATCCATCGCATTTAATTCAAATGCTTTTATGGCAAAATCGTTATAGGCCGTGATAAAAACAACCTGAATGTTTTCATTCATCGATTGAATCGCTTCAGCGAGCTCAATCCCGTTGATCCCCGGCATTTCAATGTCAAGAAACACCGTGTCTATACCCTGAATATCCGGATACTCCAGAACATCAGCCGGATCTTGAAACATTTCGATGGATCGAAAACAATTTGTTCGTTCAAGCATATTTTTAAAATGAAGCAATGCCAATTCCTCATCATCCACAATTAACGCTTTCACGACACATCCACCCCAATTTCATCGAGTCATCTGGAAATGATTATAATGATTATATCATGTCAATGGCCCTACTTAGTTGGATTCATTTTCTTAATCTTGTCGTTTATTAACATTTAAGAGTACAATATTCATAAGATTCACCAAGACCGCAGCAGGTTGAATGAGGAGTGCTGATATTGAAAAAGCTATTTGTTTTCCTTTCGATTATTCTCGGCTATGCCGGATTCTTTTTTATTTTCTTATTCATTAACAATCAATTGTCCGATCAGAATTACCCTGAAGCGAAGCAAGGAATCATCAATCTGGAAAGATGGGATTTTCAGAAAGATGGGAACATCGCGCTTACCGGGGAATGGACACTATATCGAAACCAGCTTCTCTCGCCAAAAGCGATCCATTCAGGCATTGGAAAAGCCCCCATTTATTCCGCTGTGCCTAACAATGTCAAACTTACCGATTCAGGAGAAAACGTAGATTACGGTACATACAGACTGACGATCCGGTCAAAGCATGACAATGAGATGTTCGGAATCAGCACCTCTTTTATTAACAGCGCAAACCGAATTTATTTCAACGGCAAATTGATCGGGCAGAGCGGAACTCCTTCAAGCAAAGCGAATTTCACGGCACAAAACAGGCCTTATACGAGTTTTTTCGACATTCACCGCGGGGACAACGAGCTGATTGTACAATTTTCAAACTTCAAAAAAACACCTTCATGGGGAATAGAAAAACCGATTACCTTCGGAACGCAGCAGCACATTTTACACCAAAGCAAAATGTCTTTTTTTAATGAAACCAGCATGATCACGGCATTCTTCATTACCGGTTTATACTTTCTCGGCTTTTTCCTGCATCGAAAAAAGGATAAGCATTTATTCTTTTTTTCCACGATGTGTCTTCTTTTTTCGATCATTGTGCTTTTAATCGGAAGAGAACGAATGATCTTTCTGTTCTTTCCGTCTATTTCATTCTCGGCTTTAAGCGTAATGAGGGCAACCACAATGGTGCTTGTCAGTATAGCGGTTTTTCTCTATCTCTATTTCGCTTACAGAGAAATCGTTTCAAAAAAATGGATAATTGCCGCGATTGCATTTTCTGCACTGGTTTTGATAATTGATTTTATATCCTGGGGTTTTACAGACCGTCTCGCATATATATTGCATTCCGTTCTTGCCGTCACGACTTTGATTTATATTACGTACGTGTTTGCAATTTCTGCCCTTCGGAAAATGAAAGGCAGTCTTTATCTTACGATTGCAGCGATCTCGATGAGCGCATTCGTCATTTTAACGACCGTTTCTGCTTACAGCGGCAAAAGAGGCTTTTCATTCAATTCGCTCTATGCCGTGCCGTCGATCATCGCTTTGCTGGCGGTTGTTCTGATGATGGCGCAGCAATTCGCAGGCGCATTCCGCGAGAATGAAGTCCTATCCTTGAAATTGCTCAGAATGAATCGATTAAAAGACGAATTTATCGCCAAAACATCGCATGAATTTAAAACGCCGCTGAACAGCATGATTAATATATGTCAGACCCTTTTGGCAAGGAAAAGCAAAAGGACGATAGAGGAAGAAAAAGCAAATCTGCAGCTGGTCATCCGCATGGGATACAGGCTCTCCAGCCTGGTGAATGACATTCTCGATTTGGAAAAAATGAAGCAGGGCATGCTGCAGATTCAAGCCGTTCCTGTCGATACCCATTCGGCGATCAGTACGGAAATGGGCTTCTATCGGCTGTTGTCAAAAAATAAACATGTCCGGATTGTAAACCGGGTTCCATCCGGACTGCCGCTCGTCTTGGCTGATGAAAACCGCTTCCGGCAAATCATGACCAACCTGGTAGATAACGCAATCAAGTATACGCCGCAGGGACAAATTACACTCTCTGCCGAGAGGCTCAATCAAGAGAAGGTCAAAATCACTGTAGCGGATACAGGAGTCGGCATACCAAAGGCCGTCCGTCAATCGATATTCGAATCTTTTCAACAAGCAAAAAACCATAAAGATGACGGAGCCGGGCTCGGTTTAAGCATCGTCAGACAGCTCGTTCAGCTACAAAATGGGGAGATCTGGGTAGAATCGGAAGAAGGGAAAGGATCGGCATTTCATTTCACACTGCCTGTCGCAAAGGATGACTCGCTTCCTGACGATAAGGAGAACATGCCTCAACAGCAAGCCGTCAGGAGTCTGCCCGATGTTTCAATAAGCACGCCGTATTACTCGAAAAAGATGGATGCTCCAACTGTTCTGATTGTCGATGATAACATCGAAAGCTTAAAAATTTTGGCCGATATGCTTGAAGGCGTTCCTTATCAAGTCATCGCAGCAAAAAGCGGCAAAGAGGCTCTCGAAGTCGCCTCCCGTTCAAAGCTTGACTTGGTGATTTTGGACCTGATGATGCCGGATATGACAGGGTTTGAAGTCTCAATGAAAATACGTGAAAGATTCTCAATGGTGGAACTTCCGGTTCTCATCATTACGGCAGCCATCATCGATCATGATAAATACAAAGCTTTTCACGCCGGGGCAAATGACATTTTGCAAAAACCGTACAACTACACTGAATTTGCAGCACGCGTTAAAAACCTGATCATGATGAAAGATACGGCAGCCCAAGCGACGAATATGGAGATGGCATTCCTCCAGTCGCAGATCAAGCCGCACTTTCTTTTCAACGTATTAAATACAATTATCGCGCTCAGTCATTTGGATATTGAAAAAGCGCGCGAAGTAACGGCTGATTTTACAAACTACTTAAGAATGAGTTTTGATTTTCAAAATACATCAGGGATGAGTTCTTTCAAACATGAACTGTCGATTGTGAATTCGTATCTTTCCATTGAAAAAACGCGCTTTGGCGATCGGCTGAACGTCATTTACGACATTGACGAAGACATTGACTTTACCATTCCGCCATTAATGATTCAGCCCCTAGTCGAGAATGCCGTTCACCACGGCATCAGCAAGAAAAGAGGCGGAGGCTGGATCAAGCTGACGGCAAAAAAAGAAAGCGAAAACCGCTATTATATCAAGGTTGAAGACAATGGAATCGGCATGCCGCCGAAAAAACAACACGATATTTTTTCATCTCATTTCACTCATAGCGTCGGTATGAAAAATATTAACCGCAGGCTGAAACATTTCTGCGGAAGCGAACTGAATATCGAAAGTGCGCCTGATAGCGGGACCGCTGTCTCAATGGTCATTTCTATCAATGAATCGGCGGACGTCTCAGTAAAGGCATGACCTGAAGATAATCAGAACGGCCTCATCAGCTTGCCGGCAAAGCCGGCGAGCTTTTTTGTGCAGTAAATCAGGTGTGTGCTTCCTCCCCTCTGTACAATTTGACCCTGTCCTTCGTGAGAATACGGCCTCTTTTTCTATACGATTCAATATGTTATAGTAGAAAACTGTTTTTACATATACCATAGGAGGTTTGTTCATCAATGGAAAATTTCAGCTATTACAATCCAACGAAATTGATCTTCGGAAAAGGGCAGCTTGAACAGTTAAGAAAAGAATTAAAGGTATACGGAAAAAATGTATTGCTTGTTTATGGAGGCGGCAGCATTAAAAAGAACGGCCTTTATGACGAAGTTACGCGCGTATTGAAAGAAGAAGGCGCCGACACGTACGAGCTTTCCGGAGTAGAACCAAATCCGCGTCTTGCTACGGTTAAAAAAGGGATCGAATTGTGCGCCCGGCATGATATCGATTTTCTCCTCGCTGTCGGCGGAGGAAGCGTCATCGACTGCACGAAAGCGATTGCTGCCGGAGCAAAATACGATGGCGACCCTTGGGATATCTTCAGCAAAAAAACGACAGCAAAAGACGCCCTGCCGTTCGGTACGATTTTAACCTTAGCTGCCACCGGATCTGAAATGAACCCCGATTCCGTCATTACAAACTGGGAAACGAATGAAAAATACGTATGGGGAAGCGATGTCACGCATCCGAAGTTCTCCATTTTAGACCCGGAAAATACGTTCAGCGTCCCGGAAAACCAAACGGTTTACGGCATCGTTGACATGATGAGCCATGTGTTTGAACAATATTTCCACAATGTCAAAAACACGCCGCTACAGGACAGAATGTGTTTTTCCGTTTTGCAGACGGTCATCGAAACGGCGCCGAAGCTGTTGGAAGACCTGCAAAACTATGAGCACCGGGAAACCATTTTATACGCCGGCACAATCGCTTTGAACGGCACACTGCAAATGGGCTATTTCGGCGATTGGGCTTCCCATACGATGGAGCACGCGGTTTCGGCCGTTTACGACATTCCGCACGCGGGCGGTCTTGCGATCTTGTTCCCAAACTGGATGAGATATACGCTTGATACGAATGTCAGCCGCTTCAAAGCACTTATGCTGAACATGTTTGACATTGACACAGAAGACAAAACCGATAAAGACATTGCGCTTGAAGGAATCGATAAACTGTCCGCGTTCTGGACAAGCCTTGGCGCTCCTTCCCGTCTTGCCGACTACGGCATCGGCGAAGAAAAGCTAGAGCTGATCGCAGACATCGCCGCTAAAGAAATCGAGCACGGCGGCTTCGCCAATTTCCAAAAATTAAACAAAGATGACGTACTCGCCATTCTTCGAGCTTCTCTATAACAACAAAAGGACGGAATCACTAGATTCCGTCCTTTTATGTTTACAGCTCCCGCTGACTTTCCCGCGTTAAGGCAAAAAAAGCGAAAGATCCGATCACAGCTGTGATAAACATGATCGCACCCATTGGAACGGCCGTTGTTTCATTCATTCCAACGAGAGGCGAAACGATTGAACCGAGCAGCAGCGGAAGCATGCCGAGCATCGCGCTTGCACTGCCCGCACGGTGTCCCTGATTTTCCATCGCCAGCGTAAATGTACTTGTCAACGTCATTCCGATGGTGATCATGTAGATAAAGATGGAAATGACAATCGCTGCAAGCGGTCCTTTCATAATCGTCATTGTCAGGAGAACGGATGTCGCGATGACAGCGGTAATAACCGCGATCCGCAAGAGCTTCCTCTCATGAATGATTCCCCCAAAACGCCCGATGATAAAGCTTCCCGAAATAATGGCGAGGCCGTTAATGCCGAACAGCACGCTGAACACTTGAGGAGAAACCCCGTAGATGTCCTGATATACAAAAGGTGTTCCGGACACGTATGCAAAGCTGCCTCCGTGAATGAAACCGACAGTCAGCGCATAGCCGATGAAAGACCGATCCTTCAACAAGCTCCCCATCGTTTTAAGCGACGAGCCGATTGAGCTTGGAATCCGTTTTTCAGGCGGCAATGTTTCAGTCAATTTCATCGAGATAACGAGTACTAGGAACAATCCGATCAATGCCAGAGTATAAAAAATCGTATGCCAAGTAGCGAACGGCAAAAGCAGGATGGCTCCTCCCGTCATCGGTGCGACCATTGGCGCAACCGCGGTGATCACCATTAAAAGCGAGAAAAATTTAGAAAGCTCTCTGCCTGTGAACACGTCCCGTACAATGGCGCGCGACAGCACAATTCCCGCCGAAGCGGTAAAACCCTGTAAAAAACGGGCTAGCACTAATGTCGCGATATTCGGCGACAGCGCGCAAAAAAGTGAAGACAGCGCAAACAGCGAAATCGAAATTAATAACGGTTTTCGCCTTCCCTTCGCATCGCTCACAGGCCCGATCACGAGCTGACCGATGGTAAGCCCGATCAGGCAAGCCGTTAAGCTGAGCTGCACAAGCGACGCGCCGGCCCCCAAGTCCTCCGCTATTTCGGGGAAACTCGGCAAATACATATCGATATTAAGAGGTCCCAGTATGGCAAGCATTCCAAGCAGAAAAGCCAATGCCAACCGCTCTTTTCCAACAGGATTATGAAGCATAAACATATCAAAACCTTTCTATCAACCTAGCTAACATCTCTATTTCTATTGTTACAGGTTGCAAAACATTTGTATATTGTACCATATTTTTCGAACAGTGAAAGACGGTTGACATGAAAAATAAATGCTACCCCACTTGATTTAATTGTCATACAAAAAAGGCCTCCTTAAGGAGCGGCCTTTTTTAAGATGATTTCATCGCTTTGACGATAAGCGATGCCAAAGCTTCGGTCCCTTTCGGCATCAGATGTACGCCGTCAGCGGTGAAATATTCGGGATGTTTCAGAGCTTCAGTATGCCAATCGACCAATGTCACATTTTGACGGTTGTCCGCTTGCTTCCGAAGCGATTCATTCACCTTGCTCTCCCACTGGCGGGGGACGCGCGTGTTCACGAGATAGACATCAGCGTTTGAGAAAGCATCAAGCAAAGCGTCCATCTGACTGTCCGTAAAATAGCCGTTTGTTCCCAGTTCAATCACGACGGCTTTGTCCGGATGATTAAAGGAAGCGTAGGTTGATGTCAATTGAAGCGCTTCCCTCACTTGCCTTCCAACCCGACCGTCGATTGTGATTCCCGGAATTTTTTTACGCAGACTGGAAGCGATGTCAAGCATGACCGAATCCCCGACAGCCAATACCTCTTTCTCGATATGATCCGGCTCTTTTTCCGCAGGCTGCTCACCTTTCGTATCTGACGATTCATCCCCGCCGGCTTTCTGCTGGCTTTCAGTTTTATCCTCATTCCCGCTTTCAGCTTGCGCTTTCTTATCATCCTGCCGTTCTTCACTTTTGTCAGCCGGCTGATCCGCCGAGGCGCTTGCCTCATAGGATTTTGAATAGGCCTGCTGCGGCTGTTTCTTTTCGTCGGCCAATCCGGAAAGGCCTCCTGCAAAAATGAGGAGTGCGGCAAACATCAGTCCGATTGATATTTTGCTGGGAACGGAGGCCGTTTTCCACTCCGTGATCTTATCCAGAAAAACCCGGCTGACAAACGGTTTAAAACCGTCTTGTCGGATTGGCTTCTCGATAAAGCGATACGAAAGTTCCGCCAGCATAAACGTAACAGCGACCTTAATCGCAACATGCCAGTACACCGGATTTCCAATCTCTTGAACAGGTGTGCTCAGCACGATGACGGGATAGTGCCAAAGATAAATGCCGTACGACCTTTTCCCGATCCAGCGCAGCGGCTTCACGGAAAGGACAAAGCCCAGGAAGCTGCTCGGATGACTGACGCATGCAATCAAAATCGCTGCGATTATACTGATCAGAAGCATTCCGCCGTGATAGAGAAACGGGCTGAATTCATCGACAAAATAAATGCTCATCATAAGCAGCGCGAAAGCGGCAAGCTCAGTTCCGTGCAACGCGTGCTTCAGGCTGCTTGGGAGCCTGTTCCCAGACAGTCTTTTCATCGGCCACACAAGGGCTAATGCGCATCCGATCAACAGCTCGAAGGCGCGTGTATCTGTCCCGTAATAGACGCGGCTCGGATCGCCGCCAGGGACATACAGGATGCTCATCCATACGGCTGAACAAAGCGCACACAGCACAACCGCCGCAGCCAGCCTCTCCCGCTTTTTAAATATGTAGATGCCCAACAGCAAAATGATCGGCCAGATGAAATAAAACTGTTCTTCAATCGCCAGTGACCACAAGTTTTTTAAAGGAGACGGCGATCCGAAACTATCAAAATATGAGAGGTCGTGAAAAATAAACCACCAATTGCTGACATACAAAAGAGAGGAGATCGCATCTCCCCGTACGGTATGCATCAGCTCTCTGTTAAACAAAGCGACCCATATGACGGTTGCGAAAATCATCAGCGTCGCCGCTGGAAGCAGCCGCCGTATCCGGCGCACCCAAAAATCTCTGAATGTGAGGGAAATGTCATTTCCATATGCCGGCAGGATAATCGATGTAATCAAATATCCTGATAAAACAAAAAAGATATCAACCCCAATAAAGCCTCCGTCGGCCCAGCTCATGTTGAGGTGGTAAGCGATAACCGCCAAAACGGCAAAAGCCCGAAGCCCGTCTAACCCCGGTATGTAACGGTGTTGTTGTGTCTGATCTCGCATGGTATTCCTCCAATGATATGTACGTACGGTTCTTCTGTTATGTTTCGTGCCTTTTCCGGCTCCGATATTATAGACGAAGTCAGGACGGTTTTTTGTTTCAAAAAATCGTCATTTTATCTTTCCTGAATGATGCCGTCTCTCTAGTATAAAAGTTTCAAGCTGAATATGGTGTTACAAAGTTGTAAAAAGTAAGAAATCCATGATTTCAGCGAATCATGGATTTTTTGACTAGCGGATGTAGCGGTCGCCGATCAGCAGGCTCGAAATCGCCTTAGTCGGAATTTCAAACTCTACCGCGCCCATATATCCGGGTGCAACTTCATAATCGTCAAACGAAATCACCAGTTTATGATTCTCTGTAATATAAAAATTTTGGTCGGCCTTGATTCGTTTGAATGGCTCGACTTCCTCGTCATTGATCCAATATATTTTATCAGGATCATCTTTCATTTGCTGTTTCATTTGTTCTTTAATGTTTTCGCTGATGGCCGTAATATACCGGTCGTCTTTAAACAAACTCTTCAAGGTAAGCAGAATTTCATTCTTTTTGTCAATGGTGATATAGCGCCGTTCGGTATAGCTGGACGCTTCCGTTCTTTCGACGCTTCGCCGAATCGAAATCAAATCCTTCGTATCCGTAACTGTCTCATAATCGCTGTAGATGCTGAGATGCCCTTTTTTATTCCGGGACGTCTCCTTCATGAATTCCCGGTAAAGCTGATGGCTTTCCTTTACATATTTCTCGTTAATGCCATTTTCAAGCTCCCGGTTATTCAAGCCGGACAGAGCCGGTGTTTTCACGTCAATACTCGATTCTCCATCTTTCTGTTTGATCTCGGTGAATGTGATGGCCTTAACGACCTTGCCGATAACGGGTAAGCGCGACATGGCCTGGGCTGCTCCGGGATTGATATTCACGACGGCAGCCAATAGAACAGCCGCCGCGACAAGCGTTGATACGGGCCATACCACCAGCCTTCTCTTCTTCTTCGGTTTATGCTGAAGCGCGGTTTCGACAACCTGATCCAGTTCCTTCGGAATGGGGACGTTTTGATATGCTTTTCTCAGCTGTTCCAATTTCTTTTCCATTAAGAAAGATCCTCCTTCGTCAAATGGATGCGCATAAGCTTCAATCCTCTGTAAAGGCGCGTTTTGACCGTATTCAAGTTTTCGCCTGTGATTTCCGCAATCTCTTCCAGTTTGAGATCCTCAAAAAATCGCAGAACAATAATGGTATGGTAGGGATGCGGCAACTCGTCAAGCGCCTCATGAAGATCTGTATCCCGGTAGGTATCTTCCTTGCCCTGGCTTAAAAACTCGATCGTTTGATCATCCATAACCTTTAGTTTTTTCCGTTTGCGCAAAAAATCGATTGCCGTCCGCACCAAAATTTTGTAAAACCAGCTTTTGATCGTATCCGGATTGCGAACAGAATCGACGGAATCGAGCGCTTTTTTGATTGATTCCTGGACAATATCTAAGGCGTCTTCTTGATTTTTCACATAGCTGTACGCCAGCCGGTAAAAGTCTTCTTTCCGGTCTGTTATGCAAGCGACAAGAGACGCTCTGGCTGCTTGTTTCTTCATTGCAATAAAGAACTCCTTTTTCGAATATACGTATATACGGCTGTTACATTAGGATAGACGCGGGAGTAGGAAAAATAGTTTGCGGACTGGTCATTCTTTTATAAAAATATTTTATCATCAAGTGCCGCCAATCTCGATTTCATTTATAATGAATAGCAAATTCGAAGGAGGTGATCACATGGCAAGCATCAGAATGCCGGATCATGCAGCGTCTCATGCAAAGCCTGTTATCGGAAAAGGCGATACTTTGCATGGGGTGGACAAATAAAATCGCCTGAGAATAAGCTTTTCTGGTAATCGGCTTTGCCCCTTATTTTGCAATCAAAGGAATAAGGAGCTGGCAAACATGGCATACGTAAAGGCTGCCGCTGTACTACCTGAAAAGCTGCTATCGGAAATTCAAAAGTATGTTCAAGGGGAAACGATCTACATTCCCAAGACTGAATCCGCCCACCAAAAATGGGGTGCACGTTCAGGAGCAAGAAAGCTGATCGATGATCGCAACGCTGCGATAAAAAAGGCCTTTAAAAATGGCAAAACGATTGAGCACTTAGCAGCGGAACATCATCTTTCCATCGAAACGATGAAAAAAATCGTTTACACAAAATAAATTGGAGCACTGATCCTTGTGATCGGTGCTTTTTAATATGGCGAGTTTGTTTATTAGCTAAGTTCTGCATTTTCTATCCATTCTCCGTCATGTAATGTAAAAGTGATTATGCAACGAGAGGAGAATATTGTCATGAAACACGGTGTATTGAAAGTACCCGGAGCAAAGCTCTACTACGAAGTGCGCGGCTCGGGGCCTGTCTTGCTTATGATTCACGGCGGCAACGGCGATGCAGAATCATACCCGATTACAGACCGCCTATCCGACCGTTACACGGTCGTCACATACGATCGCCGCGGGCATTCCCGCAGCAGGCTTGAAAATCCGAACGAAAATTACCAGGTTTCCGCACACGGCGATGATGCGAGCAGGCTGCTGGCCGCTCTGACGGATGAACCGGCCTATGTATTCGGCTGCAGCTCCGGCGCGGTCATCGGGCTTGATCTTGCCATCCGCCATCCTGAACAAATCGGCATGTTGGTCGCACACGAGCCTCCGATTCCGCAATTGTTGACCGGCAGTGATCGCGTCAAAGGGTTCGAGAGCTTGGAGAACCTTGAAAAACAATATAAACGAAGCGGATTACAGGCTTTAGAAGCATTCGCGAAAGCGATGGGCATTACGTCCACAGCCCAGCCAGCGCGTCCAAAATCCCGGCCGGAGCAGTTCATGGCCAACATCGACTATTTTATCCTGTCCGAGGTGCCCGGTTTAAGAGAATATTCACCCGACATCGGCAGGCTTAAAGCTTCATCGGTTACAGTCGTACCTGCCGGCGGCATTGATTCAAAAGGCTGGCTCCCGTACAAGTATGCAGAAGCATTGGCAGGTCATTTGGAAACGCATGCGGCCGACTTTCCAGGCAATCATGTGGGATGCGTATTATACCCGGAGGAATTTGCCGAAAGGCTGGACATGGTTTTTAGAAGATTTAACAACAAAAATACCGAGGGATGAAACCCTCGGTATTTTTAATCAATCCGCCGTTCACAGGAAGCGTATGGCCTGTAATCGGCATTCGATTTTCAAATCAATTGCATCCGTTCATTGATACTCTAAACAGCACCCTAAATAAACACTTCCAAAAGGCTTAGCAATTTGAGAGCTGCACAATTTGTTCATACGCATTCATATAAAGGTCAGGGTCGGGATCTGCTCCTTTTTTCTTCGGCACGTTAAAATCCGACAATACAAAATGATGCTTTGGCTGAACGTCATGCTTAGCTAAACAGCTCTTGACACAGCATAAAGGACAGCCGTCGATCGCAATAATGTCCCGACCGGATTTTGCCGTTTTGACAAGCGGCTTCACATCGCCGCCGACTCCGGCAATGCACGACATTTCGGCCATTTTCTCCCGATCCATTTTAATGGCGATCATGTTGGCCGTTTGCGCGGCCGAGGAACACCCGGAGCACGAATACACTAAAGGCAAATCTGTTCTTTTCATCGGTTGACTCATCCCCTGTTTTTCTTTATTTCCGCCTGCATAAAACTAACATTTACTCTACATGAGGTGCATGGGGAAAACTGTGAGCCAGATCACTTTTTCTGTTGCTCTATGAGCTGAATCAAACAGCTCATGCCAAAATTCCACACTCCTTTCCCGTATTTCAGTCAATATATGGGGTCCTCAAGAAAAAGATCAGGGGCTTAAAAGCCCCTGTGATTTGCAGGAGAAATTTGCGCCGGCTTTTTAAAGGCGAACCGAATGATCCATTCAGCCAACGCGATGCAGAGCGCAATTGCTCCGAAAACGCCTATCGTGTAGCTGATGTCATATATCAGGCCGAGTCCTTTATGGCACATGAAAGTGATCAAATGAATGAACAGATTGGTAAAACAGAATAGATAGCTGCGAATCATCCAACTCCGGTGCTTGCTAAACTGATGTCGCCGGGCTTTAATGACGGAAATAACCGTGGCGGCAGGCCAATACATATTCACCATGTTAAAGGCTATGCTGACGGCTCTCCCTCCGGTAGAATGCGGTGCCATATAGCCTGACGACAGCGTCACAATCATCACGCAAATGATGTAGAGCCAGCCGTTAAAACGGTGGATGTTGCGGTTTTTGGTCAACAAGGCGCTGGAGAAGTTGACAGCGCCCGAAGCCATCGCTAAACAAGCGGCAACAACGTGAACATACATCACCTTCAGCCAGACCGGGAGATGAAAGGAGTCCCGCAGGTGAGATTTATGGCTGAGAAAAGCTGTTGATTGCGGATCAAGAATTAAATTTTCAAACAAGGTATACAGAACATACAACGCGATTACGATCATCATTGCCAAAAAAACCGATTGACTGCGTTGAAATTTCCTTTTGTTCAGCTTTTGTTCCTCCTAAAACATCATGCTTTCTGAAATACCTATATTGTATCATGAAAGCGGACGTGCGCAGCAGCTTGGCGTATCAAGCCTTCAATGACAAAACCTTTCCCATTAAAAACAGGCCGGGTACGATTTCTGCGTTTTTCTGGAAAGCCGGAATAATTCTGTCATCTTTTGCGGCATACTTTTGAATGATGTCTCTGCTGGAATCGCGAGAACCGTCATCGATGACAATGGCTTCAACAATTTCAAAGGTTTGCCTCAGCACGCTGTCCAAACTCATTACAAACGCATCAGCCGAATCTTATCTGTTACTTCAAATTTTAATGTTAAAACATGCGGGGATCGGGCTTTAAAAATAAAAATGGAGGCATACATAAAGTGACAGAAGATGTAACTGACAACGATATACACGAACAAAAATTATCGAGAGGCCTGAAAAACAGGCATATCCAGCTCATCGCCATCGGCGGAGCGATCGGAACGGGGCTGTTTCTTGGTTCGGGGAAATCGATCCATTTTGCAGGACCGTCGATTTTATTTGCTTATCTGATTACGGGAATCATTTGTTTTTTCATTATGCGTTCTCTTGGAGAACTGCTTTTATCCAATTTGGAATACCATTCGTTTGTCGACTTTGTCAGGGACTACTTAGGCGACAAGGCGGCATTTATAACGGGTTGGACATACTGGTTTTGCTGGATTTCGCTCGCGATTGCCGATTTAACCGCGGTCGGGCTTTATACCCAATACTGGCTGCCTGATGTACCGCAATGGCTGCCCGGATTGATCGCCCTGATCATTTTGCTGATCACGAACCTGGCAACCGTCAAGCTTTTTGGAGAATTGGAGTTCTGGTTCGCATTAATTAAAATTATTGCGATATTGGCGCTGATCGCGATCGGCCTTTTCATGATCTTCAAAGGATTTTCTACCCATTCGGGCTCTGCCGCATTTCACAACCTGTGGAGCCACGGCGGCATGTTTCCAAATGGACTGCACGGATTTCTCCTTTCATTCCAGATGGTTGTCTTTGCGTTTCTAGGCATCGAACTTGTGGGACTGACAGCGGGGGAAACGAAAGATCCGGAAAAGGTCATTCCTAAAGCGATCAATAATATCCCCGTCCGTGTTTTACTTTTTTATATCGGTGCGCTCCTTGTGATCATGAGCATCTATCCGTGGAATGTCATCAATCCTAATGAGAGTCCGTTCGTCCAAGTCTTTGCAGCGGTCGGCATCATTGCAGCTGCAAGCATCATCAATTTTGTGGTGCTGACATCGGCGGCTTCAGCAAGCAACAGCGCGGTCTTCAGCACGAGCCGGATGGTATACTCGCTTGCGAAAGAACATAATGCACCCGGCGCTATGACCAAACTGACCTCCCGCAAAGTGCCGAGCAATGCGTTGTTTTTCTCAGCGGTTGTGATTCTGATTGGCATCATGCTGAACTATATCATTCCTGAACAAGTGTTTACGCTGATTACGAGCATCTCGACGATCTGCTTCATCTTTATTTGGGGAATCACCGTCATCTGTCATTTAAAATACCGCAAAACAAGACCGGATTTAGCGAAAACAAACAAATTCAAGATGCCGCTTTACCCGTTTTCAAATTATGTGATTCTCGGTTTTCTTGCGTTTATCCTCATTGTGCTTGCACTGGCACAAGACACCCGGGTTGCCTTATTTGTCACGCCGGTTTGGTTTATCATGCTGATCGCGATTTACAAGCTGAGGAAACCTAAGTCACAGCAAGTATAGAAAAATGCGAATCGCCTGCAGAATGTTCTGCAGGCTTTTTGTATGGCTCATCATGTAAAATAAAAAAGATAACAGCTTGATCGCCTACAATTTCAATGGTCAGCCGCTTAGGCAGAAAGGGGAAAACAGATGAAAGTCAATCAAATTGTAGATTTGTCCGTATCGTTAAAAGGTGATATTCCGTCTGACCCGCCGGGATTTGTCCCTGAAATCGAATATGCGGATCATAAGCAAGGAGCCAAACAGATGGTCCAGAGCTTTCCCGGCCTTTCTTCGCAAGATCTTCCCGGGGGAGAAGGCTGGTCGCTGGAAAAAGTGAAGATGTCCACGCATGCCGGAACGCATATAGACGCTCCATACCATTACCGTTCTGTTACTGATGACGGCAAGCGGATGATGACGATTGATGAAGTACCGCTTGACTGGTTTCATGGCCCCGGCGTTAAGCTGGATTTCAGACATTTGAAAGACGGGCATATCGTGACCCCTGAAGAAATCGAACAAGAGCTTCACCGCATCAATCATAAACTCGCGCCCGGCGACATTGTTCTTGTGAATACATCGGCTGGCGCCAAATACGGACAAAACGATTACCTGCACAGCGGCTGCGGGATGGGGCGCGAAGCAACGCTCTTTTTAACGGAACGCGGCGTGCGCCTTGTCGGAACTGACGCTTGGAGCTGGGACGCTCCATTCAGCATGACCGCCAAGCGCTTTGAACAGGAAAAAGACCCATCGATTATTTGGGAAGGTCATTATTCAGGAAGCACCATTCCTTACTGCCAAATCGAAAAGCTCGCCAACCTCGATCAATTGCCTTCCACCGGATTTTATGTCATGGCTTTTCCGGTAAAAGTTGAAAAAGCGTCTGCCGGGTGGGCGCGTCCGGTTGCGATTCTTAGCGGTGAAAACGTATAAGAACGTCAGCCGCTTTTCGTTTGTGGGGATGCCGGTTAGACATATATACAAAATAAAAGCAGACATCAGCCTGCTTTTATTTTTGTTTTATATTCAGTCATAATACTTGCGTAAACAAACAATGAAATGAATACAAGAAACACGCGGCTCCAGCCATCACGTTGAAGGTTCCCGATTTTTCATTGTTTGATTTCAACATCATGAAGAACAAACCGGAAAAGAAAAAACCGATAAACCAGCCGATTGGGATTTGGACAAAAGCTAAAATAAAACCAATAATCCCTATCGTTTGAAAAACTTGAGGTGCAAATTCGCGCAAAAGTAATCCCGCCCTTGCTTCAGAAGAAATCCGCTCCCTTTTTTTGTATCATATCATATCTCATCAACAAAATAAGGAAATCAAGTGAATCTTTTGCTATTCATGTTGAATCCAGGCTCAATATTTATTTTTGTTATGATCTTAAAAAAGGAGGTTTGATTCCCATGAATACCTTATGCCGCAGCAAACAAGCTCCGTTTGAATACACCTTATCTCTTATAGGAGGTAAATGGAAAATGAGAATCCTCTATGAGCTGGCGTGTGAAAAAACGATGAGATACGGGGAACTTAGACGGGCTATGCCGTTAATCACCCATAAAATGTTAAGCTCCCAGCTGAAGGAGTTGCAAACTGACGGTCTGATTAACCGGGCGGAGATTTCTCAAAATCCCCTCAGAGTGGAGTATTCGTTATCAGACAGAGGACTGTCTTTGTACCCTCTCATAGAAGAAATGTGCAGGTGGGGACAAAGAGAAGGCTTGCCTTATGAGTAAAAAATACTTACAAAAAAGTGCGTACTTGTTTCCCGACGGGAGAGATTTTATACTGAATAAAAATCATTGATAAGGAGAACAGGATGACAAAACAAATTTATATCATTCATGGCTACAGAGCTTCCTCAACCAACCACTGGTTTCCTTGGCTGAAAAAACGTCTGCTTGCAGATGGAATACACGCAGAAGTTTTAGATATGCCTGATCCTCACCAGCCAAGGCTTAAAGATTGGCTTGATACGCTCTCTTTAAATAAGCACACATTAAATGAACATACTTATCTGGTTGCCCACAGCCTTGGGTGCGCCGCCGTTTTGAAGTTTTTGGAACAAACGCAATTGCAGCAACCACTTGGCGGAATCCTGCTCGTTTCCGGCTTTGCCAAGTCACTGCCCAATTTAAAGATGTTAGATGAATTTACCGAGGAATCGTTTGATTTTCAAAACATCATTCAGTCAGCTAAGCATCGTGCTGTCATTGCCTCTAGAAACGATCAAATTGTGCCATTTGCATGGAGCAACGATCTGGCGCAACAAATTGACGCTAAGCTTTACGAAGTTCAACACGGGGGTCACTTTTTAGAAACTGACGGATTTACTTCTTTGCCGATTGTTTATGATGTTTTAAACTCCTATTTCTCAAAAGAAACTTGCTAAAAACAGTAAAGGATATTCGGATTTTGTGGCGGCAAAGAGCTTAGAAGCCGCCCTTCTCCAATTTCTTAATAAGTCTTGAAAAAATCAGCTCCAAAGTTCCCTATCTTGAAGAGGTCTGTCATTTAACGGGTTATATTCAAATTTTCAACCAACCAGGGTTTTATCAATGACAGAACGGTTACAGGCTGCATAGCTTTGGTGTGATCCATATCATTCCCGCTTAAGATTTTTATATCCCATCCAAGGCGTTCTAATTCTTGTTTGTTTTTTTGAAGTATACCGATAATATCAACTGTTACATTACCAAAGTTTTCTCCATAAACAATTGTGTCTTTTTCCCCAGCAAACGCCAATCTCGGAATCTCTAATTTATGTTGAATGCTCCGATCATCAAATTCCATCAAATTTTCGTACATTGTAACAAACTGTTTTGTTTGATTCGTGCCGATTCTTACCTGTATGTTATCCCAATCAACCTTTTCTGGACTGATAAGGTTTTGTTCATCAATAACAGAAGAATGTTGTTTACTTAAAGTTTGATCGTATGTTTGATTTGTCACTACCATCATTTCTTGATATGGACCATCTATTGGCGGAAACCCACCCATGATCAAGCTTTCTAACCTGTCTGTCCGAAGGGCTAATTGCAACCCTACTACAGCCAACCAAGAGTATCCATAATAGCTAAACTTTTTAACGTTCATTTCATTAGCAATAGTGAGTAGATCTTTCACTATGCTTTCAGGTGTGAGGCTCTCTGGATTCGGCTGTTGCAGACGATGTCCTTCGTAGTCGAAATATAAAACCTGAAACTTGTCCGTGAGTCCCTCAACAAAATGTTTTCCTGATTCAGGGTCTACTCCCCATAACTTTAAGTTTTCAGCTTCTTGTCCATATACAGATTCTTTAGCAACAGGAAGCATGATTGTTGGAGAGTCGGTGTTCCCGACTAAGCCAACGTTTATCTCTGATTGATCGGTCAGTTTTATGTTTTTTTCCATTTTCACCACTCCTGAACAGTTTATACAATCATCATATAACATTCATGCAATCTTTCGGATTTCTGCTTCCCGCCCTTTACATATGGGGGATTCGTTTGAAGTATGTTATTGTAGCACTTGAAAGTTTTACTTTAAAAAGGAGCTAACAGTAAATGAAGACATACACCCCTAAACAAATGGCAAATATCTTAAAGGTTAGCACCACAACTTTGAGAAGATATGAAGAACAAGGTCTTATTCCTGTTGTCCCAAGAACAAAAAGTAATCACCGTTTCTATACACCGATACACTTCCAAGCTTTTACCACCATTAGAGCTTTATTAAAAGGATATGACATACCCATTGTTTACGAAGTCATGAGAATGAGTAAAAATGCAAAATTTGAAGAAGCCCTTTGGCTGGTTAATGAACAGCAATTTCATATTCAAGCGGAGAAACAGAGGGTCGAAGAAATACTAACAATGATACAAAATGCCGATTTTACTAAATATAAAAATGTAAAATTAAAAGAATACATGAATATTGGAGAGGCTGCAAAAATAGCGGGCGTGAATACTTCAGCGATCCGTCATTGGGAACATGAAGGTTTAGTCCATTCAGAAAGAAATAAAGAAAACGGCTATAGAATGTTTTCAATATCTGAACTGCGTAAAATACTGGTTATCAGCAGCTTGAGAAAAACCGTTTATTATATAGAAAATATGAAGAGTTTATTATATGAATTGGACACACAAAACTATGGCAAAATCGAACATTCCTTTCAGTTGGCTTTACAAAATTTGAATAACCAACTATTAAATCAATTAAAAGGCATCGCAGAACTGATCAAATATATACAATTTTACCAAGAAACCAATACCTGAAAATGTGATAAGCAAATAAGCCGATTCCTTAGTGCAAGGAAAATCGGCTTTGAAGAGAGCGTAACTTTTTTATCAACATTACATTCCTTCAATAATGTCGCTAAACGAGTTATTTAATTCAATAAACTGTTTTTCTATAGGCGTAAATTTATGATTTAGTCGTGTAATGAAATATAAATCGACGTATCTATAAGGTGATGGAACTTCTAAATAATGATGGATATTGTAGCGGCTTGCTATGCGCTTTGACACTAAGGAAATCCCCATACCCATCATTGCAAATTGCACTAAGGATTCTGGATCGCCCACTTCAATGATTTCTCCCTGTTGAATGTTCAAATCTTTAAAAATATTACGTAATAATGAGAGATACAAGCACTTATCTGATAATACAAGTACGTTTTTTCCGCTTATATAATCATCAAATCTCGTATATTGATCTATACCTTGGCCTATGATAACCAATTCTTCATATCCCACTTTTTTATAACTTATTTTTTTATTGTTTAGCGATCCAATCGTATAAGCAACATCAATTTTCCCAAGAAGAACTTGATTTTCAATATATTCTGTTGAACCTGTTTTTAATGTTACCGATAAATCAGGATATGTATGATAAAGTTTATTTAAAGCGCTTGAGAATTGAGTTCCACCGACAGATATCATCGTCCCAATACGAAGTTTTTCATCTTGTTTTTTCATGATGTTTTCGGTTTCTTCCCAAACGAACAATATTTTCTTGTATTGATGATATAATTTTTCTCCCTCTTTCGTTAGTTTTACGCCTTTTGAATTTCTGATAAACAGTTGTTGATGATAATGAGTTTCGATTTTTTTTATTTTTGCAGTCATATTGGATTGAAGGTGATTCAATTTAATTGCAGCAGCAGATATGCTTCTTAATTCCGCCACTGAAACAAAAGCTTTCATGTTTTCAATATCCATTCATATTTCAACCCCCATCAAAAAAAGTGATATAACCATCATAACTTAACATTTAAAATGATCTCTAATTTTAATTATACTCGGTTTAAAGAGTTTGGGAGGGATAGCTAATGAAGAACGACGTGATAAAAGCAGGGATTATAGGCGGATCTTTGAATAATCAATGGGCAAGTCAAACACATATTCCGGTATTGAAGAAAAATCCTTTTTATCAAATAACGGCGATTGGAACATCAAAAATGGAAACCGCAAAAAAAAGTGCTTTGATGCTTAAGGCTTCCTCTGCTTTTACAGATTATAAGGAATTAGCACAATCAAAAGATGTTGATTTGGTAGTCGTTAGTATAAAGGTTCCTTTCCATTATGAAGCTTCGCTTGCAGCCATAGAAGAACATAAACATATATATTGTGAATGGCCTTTAGGCATAGATACTGTGCAGGCTGAAAAACTGGCAAAATTGGCAGATGACGCGAACATTCATCATGCGATTGGATTACAGGGAAGGCAATCTCCAGAAGTTAATTATTTAAAGCGGGCAATCAACGAGGGGGAGATCGGCAGAGTCATCTCGTGCACGATGCAGGTAGCAACACAAGGAAAGGGAAGAATAACAGATGAAAAAAGCAGTTACCTTTTAAAAAGAGAAAATGGGGCGAACCTTCTTACAATCAACGGGGGTCACTCGCTTGATGTTCTTTGTTATATCCTGGGTGATTTTAAAGAATTATCAGCTGCAATGAACAGCCATTATACAGAAGCCGTCATACAAGAAACAGGGATAAAGATACCAAAAAACACAGCTGACCAAATTTTAATACAGGGGACGCTCGTTAATGGCGCTTCGGCCTCTGTCCATATTCAGGGCGGAGTTTATCCAGCTTTTCAATTGGAGATTAGAGGGGAAAAAGGTGTTTTGCGTTTAACACAGCATAATTCCTCAGGACACGTACAATTCGGCAATCTCAAAGTCAAAAAGATTACACATCCTCATGATTTGTTAAATACTGAAGATGTATATTCTGAAGAAGTAAAAATATCCCCAGTGACGGATAATGGTGCAAGAGGCTATCTTGAAACTGCATATAATATTTTAGCGGAAGATATATTTGAACATAAAAGGCAAATCCCAAACTTTCATGACGCTGTCAAACTGCACCGCTTGTTGGACGCCGTTCGGAAATCGGCAAAGACCGGTAAAAAAGTACTCTTAAAAAATGAGTAGGAACCGTATATCTTTGCCCTGGCACATGCCTATCCAGCATTAGCAAATGGTCCGGAAACCCACATGATATAAAAAAACATACCAACAAAATTTGGTATGTTTTTTCTGAGGAAATCCCTAATTAATGAATATTAGGTTTTCTAAAATTACTGCCCTTAACTTCAGCTACGTCATACACAGTGACAAAAGCATTTTTATCAACTTCATTAATGATTTCCTTTAATTTGGTGTCTTCTAAGCGATTGATGACACATGTGATTTCTTTGAACTTTTCGTGGGAAAAACCACCGTAAGCTTCTTTATATGTAGCACTTCGGCCCAATTGATCGCGAATTGTCTCCACCATCAACTCAGGTTCTGTTGTAATAATTTGAAAGGTTTTAGAACCGCTTAACCCTTCCTCGACAACATGAATGACTTTGGACGCAATGTAGTAGGCGATGACTGATAGCAATGCCCCTTGCAAGCCAAATACAGCAGAAACAAAAATAAACACAAAAAGGTTAAAGAATAGAATGAGATCGCTCGTTCCAAATGGCAATTTGCGCGATAACAGCACAGCAAGCATATCAATTCCGTCCAATGCTCCGCCATTACGCAGCGCCAGCCCCATTCCAAAACCAAGGATGATCCCTCCGACAACAGTGACTAACAAGGTGTCCCCTTCGATTATAGCCGGAGTGTGGTGCATAAAACTTGTCCCTGCTGCAAGTGATGCGATTCCGATAATCGATAATAACGCAAAGCTTTTCCCGATTTGCTTATATCCCAGCCAGACAAACGGGATGTTTAAAGCCGCGATAAGTATGCCAAGCGGCAAGTCAAACAGTTGTGAACCAACAATGCTGAGTCCTGTCACTCCGCCATCAGATACATTGTTTGGAATCAGCACTGTTTCCAATCCATATGCCGCTATGATTCCTCCGATCATGACCATTATAACTTTGAAAATCATTTTCGCTTTAAATTTCTTATGTTTTTCGATTTTATTCATGCCATTCCTCATTTCAAATTTTACGTTATATTTAAATATACCATAATAAATTTTTCAGTTAAAAAGTTCAGTCATGTCATTTTGGTAATTCCGGCTGCTGCAAAACCGCTCTTTGCCTTGAATTAAGGTAACCCTTTTAGACTTGGAACATTCGGTTACACCCCGTTTTAGCAACTGGTGAATAACAAATAAAGGCCCTAATATTTATGGACATTTCCAGCCAGGCAAAAGGATTGTCAGCAATCGAACGAAGCTTTTGGATTCTCCCTCTTCAAGATGAATAAAACCTTAACTTTATTGGTTTTTTAAACCCCATTCACATAATCCTTCTAAAACCGGCAATAATGATTCCGCTTTACCAGTGAGACTGTACTCGACCTTAGGGGGAACTTGAGGGTACTCTTTCCGTTTCACCAGACCATCTGCTTCCAATTCTTTAAGTTGTGAACTCAATGTTTTATAAGTAATAGCCCCTATTTGTCTTTTCAGCTCATTAAAGCGAACCGGTTGATTTTCCGCGAGGAGGTAAATAATAACCATTTTCCATTTGCCGCCGATCACGGACAATGTGTAGCCAAAAGGTGTATCTTGAATATTTTTAACTTTGCCTTTATATTCAGCCATACTCATATTTACGCTCTCCTTTTGGATAGTACCTGTCATTAAAGTGCGTACTATTTTTTTGTTTGCGCTCATTTTATACTAACCTTACTTTGAAGTAAAGGAGACGATAACATGGCTAAAAAAACGATACGTCTGTTGATGCCGCAATGGCAAGGGGGAAACAATCCCAACTATTCTTTTGGAGCGGAACTGCTTGCTTGGCTGGCTCCTGAAAATGATCAGCCCCTTATTCATGTTCCGGTTCAAGCTTATGATGGGACTCCGCTTGAAAACGAAAACGGGATAAACGGGAGAAAACAACTGCTGGAACAATTGGAGGCTGCTCAGCATCTCATTCATGCTCATCAGCCGGATCGCATTGTCATGTTTGGCGGTGACTGCTTAGTCGAACAAGCACCATTTGCTTATTTAAACGAACGATACGGCGGGGACTTGGGTTTAATTTGGATTGACGCTCATAGCGATTTAGTTAGATATGTCGGATACGATAACGGTCATACATTACCGCTCGGAAATCTTTTGGGGGAAGGAGATGAGGAGTTCGCAAAACATGTGAAAATTCCTCTTAAACCTGAAAATGTCTTTATTGCGGGATTAGCAGCTCCTACAGAAGAAGAAACAAACGTGATATCAAAAGAACTTCAAAGACAGGGTATAGTTTTCACAGAATCAGACACTGAAGTGATTCAAAGACTTGGGATTAGAACTGCCGGAACTAAAGAGTTAATGACCAGTACCGAATCTATAAAAGAATGGATAAACGAAAGCAACATCAAGTATCTGGCAATACACCTTGATTTAGACGTACTTGATCCGAAGGCGTTTCGTTCTTTATTATTCGCCAATCCTGAAGCACCTGTATATTTTTCTCCTGAGGGAACAATGCAAATGCCGCACCTGCTTCATCTTCTGAAAGAACTCTCTTCCGAAACGGATGTAGTTGGATTAGGTATAACCGAGCATTTGCCGTGGGATTCTATTCATTTGAAGAAATTGCTTAGTGAGATCCCCATTTTAAACCAATAATTTCATAAACGGGACAACAACAAAATCATGCAGTCGAAACTCTCCATAAATAAATACCAAGGGCTCATAAACCCTTGGTATTCCTATGATCGGCCAAGAGACTTGAACTTCCGCAGGGCTGCGCCCTATTGCGTCCTCGACAAAGATGATTCGACCTTTTCACAATAGACAACTCTGCACGACATCAAAAAAGCAAACCATTCGGCCTGCCTTTTTATTTCCCGCCGCTCGATCTTTAAGTTGCTGCATAAAAGACGGCTCTGATTTCGACCTTTAATTTCTGCATGGGGTTGAAGGTCTATATTTCATTTTCAAGCCTCTTTTTCATCACTGCCGCCAATTGCTCCGCATTGGGATCTCCTTCATTTTGCAATTGACCAATGATGTTCATATAGTCTGTATCATTTCGGTTCTGACTTAATTTATATGCAGCCTGAATGTCTTCCACCCGAATCTTAAACCCGACAATCGCTTTCAGTTGATTTTCTAATAGTTGAGGAGAAAGGTTATCCCATAAAATTGGATGTTCCCGATGCTTTTCGTATTTTTCCATCATGATTGTTAATTCTTCTATTAATTCATCTCTCTCTAAAATGCTTGCTTGACCGTATATATGGACGGCTTGATAATTCCATGTTGGAACCTCTTCATGCCCATACCAGGAAGAAGAAATGTATGCGTGCGGTCCCTGAAACATAACAAGTACATCTTGACAGGTTTCAAAAGTTCTCCATTGCGGATTTCCATAAGCGACATGGCCGGTGATATAGTAATCATCACCTTTTTTATTGAACCCCAAGGGCAAATGAGTGGCAATTGGTTTCCCCTGTTCTGTCGTAACGATCGTACCAAAAGAGTTTTTTTGGACAAAACCCAAAATTTCATCAACATTTTCGACTTTAAAATATTTTGGAATATACATCATCATCCTCCTTTTAAAAAAGTTATAGGAGTGTTTTGGTCATGATAAAGTCCGTTTGCTCTTCATCACCCATATAAAAAGAGTGGGCCCCAGTTTGCACAAACCCCATTTTCTTATAAAAAGCAATCGCATTTTCATTTTTTTCCCATACGCCAAGCCAGATTTTCTTTTTATTCAGTTCCTTTGCCATTTCCAAAGCTTTATTGAACAGATATTTGCCAAGCCCATGTTTTTGAAACTCGTTCTTGATATAAATTCTCTCAATTTCAAGTGATTCATCACCCATTTTTTCAGTTTGGGCCTCATCAGTATTGACCTTTAAATATCCAGCGGCTTCATTGTTATAATAAACAAAAAAGAATTGCGAATCGCTGTTGGACAGTTCTTTTTCTAATTGTTTTAAGTGAAACGCCTTTTCCAAATAGGCTTTCATATTTTCTGGAGAATTCTGATCCTTAAATGTCTCATTAAACGTTTCATAACTCATTTCTTGAAGTTTGAGTAAGTCTTCAAGGGTGCACTTTTTTATCTGTACTGTCATTTCAATCTGCCGCTCCTTTATGCCGTCAATAATTTCTCTTGTTCCCCTTTTTCACGAACTCCCAGTCTTTTTCTACATTTTTTCTTACTCTTTGAAGAAGATTGAAGATGGTCTCCGCTTCCCCCTCGGAAAACCCCTCTAATGCCACGCGATTCGAATGATCATTTTCTCTTTTTATAAAAGGGAATACCTCATTCCCCTTTTCCGTCGGAAAGAGTTTTTTTATTTTTTTGTTATATTCATCATCTCTCCGTTCAATAAAGCCCTTCATTTCAAGTTTTTTTATAGCGCGGGCTGCGGTGGTCCGGTCTACTTTAATCATCTCAGCTAATTTCTCCTGAATGATTCCCGGGTTTTCGCATATTCTGACAAGGTACAAATATTGCCCTTTTGTCAGGTCATGTTCTTTAAATTCGATATTGCTTATAGAATCCAATGCCCGGGCAATCATTCCAATTTCACGAAGAATATCCTTCATCATAAACTCCTTTCGAATATGTTTTTGTTGCAAATGCAATATAAATGCCGTACATTAAATATATCGGATTTTTGTTGTATTTGCAATAAAAATAAAGAGGTCGATTAAAGTGAAATATGCTTTTTATGTATTCGGAATTTTAATCTTAACCTTTGGGATTGCTTTCACGATTCAATCAGATCTTGGCGTTTCACCTTTTGACGCACTTTTGGTGGGGCTGTCCATACATGCGGGTCTTACTGTGGGAAGTTGGGAAGTCATCATTGCTTTGCTATTGATAGGCTGCAATTCTTTTTTAAAAAGACAAAGACCGGAAGTTTCGGGGATGCTAACGGCGTTTATAACGGGTATCGGTATTGATATGTGGCTTTTTATGCTGCACTTTTTTGTAACACCAGAACAATGGTGGAGCAAAATGATTTGTTTTGGAATCGGCTTGGTTGTTACAGGATTAGGAACCGCGACATACTTATACACAAATTTTGCACCGATGCCAATTGATCGATTCACATTCATCATAAAAGAATTAACGAGAACCAACATATTTGTTTCGAGAACCATCATTTACCTCCTCTTTTTGACAGCGGCCGTCATCTTAAAAGGACCGATTGGCATCGGAACTTTATTAACCGTTTGTTTAGGCGGACTGATCCTTCATTTTTTTATGCCGTTTGCTGGAAGAGTATTGGGGCGCTTAATAACAATTTCCAGTACATCACCAAATGATGATCAAGATAATACGTATTCAATATAAAATCTATTTTAAGTAAGGGGCACAAGTAAATGAATAAAAAAATACCAAGGGCCTCAAAACCCTTGGTTTTCCTCTGGTACGGCCGAGAGACTTCAACCACTCGGTCCCTTAGCGAATGCTTTTGATCAGCTGTAAAATCCCATTGTTTCAACCTTTTGATCTAAATGTCTTATGCTAGTTCTGAAAGTTTGCCATCTTCGATATACACCACACGGTCACATAAATCTAACATTCTTTTATCATGAGTCACCATTACAGCGGCTTTTTCTCTGGATTTCACTTCATCTGCTAACATTTTTACAATTTGCCGGCCCCGCTCTGAATCAAGACTCGCTGTCGGTTCATCCGCAAGAATAATCTCCGGGTCATTCATCCAGGCACGAGCGATTGCAACTCGTTGACGTTCTCCACCGGATAAACTTTGCGGATAACGATGAATACGATGTTTCAATCCAAGTTTTTCAAGCAGATCAACTGCTCTTTGTTTCGCTTCTTTATGATCATTTCCGGCCAGCTTTGAAATAAGCAACAACTGATCGTGAACTGTTAAATAAGGGATTAAATGAGATGATTGGAATACAAATCCGATTTTTTCCAATCTAATACGATTCAACTTTTTTTCAGTTAACTGGCTTATGTCGTTTTCATCAATCAGAATGCGGCCTGTTGTCGGAGAAAGCAATGCACCGGCAATTGAGAGGAACGTACTTTTACCAGACCCAGAAGGTCCGACCACAGCAACAAATTCCCCGGCTTTCACTTCTAAAGACACTTTATCAAGAACTTTTACAGATGAATCGCCATCTCCGAATACTTTATCGACATGATCAAAAATCAGTTTTTGACTCATTGTGCAGCACTCCCAATCGCTTCAATAGCATCAATTTTTGAAACCTTATATAGAGAAAGTAATGATCCTATCAGAGAAACAACCAGAAATAGACCTGAACAACTTAAAACCAATTGCGGTGTAAGATCAAATGGCATGTTGGTTGGTAATATAGCTGCTACACCATATGTTAATGCAATACTGATCAAGAGACTGATCAATGTTAACAATAAAACTTGTAAAACAATATGAAGCGCTAAATAACCGGTCGTTGCACCAATGGCTTTTAATATTCCAAATTGATTGATTTTCTGTATGGTCATCACATAAAAGAATACGGCTAACACAAAAGCTGCAATAATAAAGAGAAATGCAATCATCATGATAAGTGAGCCTTGCTCTTCAGCATAACCGGGAATACCTTTTAGAGCCTGGCTTTTGTCAATGATATCAACCCCTGTTACATTCTCGCCAATTTGCTCTGCGGTATCTTGACTTGTCTTTAATGCGATTGCATTAAAAAACAATTGTTGATTCGCAGAACGTTGATGAATATCTCCCCACTCTGTGAAGTTGATGTGAATCACAGGTGCGTGGCTGAATGATTCTCCTTTAGTAAACCCCACGATTTTAAACGTTTTACCAGAGAACGGCTCTTTTATATAGTCCCCCAATTTCAATCCATCTTCTTTTAACGAGCGATCTGCAATGACTTCATTTTTGGTCTTGTTGTTAATCATACGGCCTTCGACAACATCAGGAGCCAAAAACCCTTTCATATCTACGGCAAAAAATGTTGCATCAACCTTCTTAGAAGACCCGTTCTGAGTAAATGTGGTCATCTGTATGCCTAAAGGCGCAGCCGATTTATTGTTGGTATTGTTTCGAATGTCTTTCAGTTTATCCTCAGACAATATTGAACGGACCAAGCGATTATCCGCTTCTTTTTGAATCACAAGATAGTCCGCATCCATCTTTTGAATTGAAGACGCATTATCAGAAGATAACCCTTTTGCAAGTCCTGAAACAAAAAGAACAAGCCATGCGATAAGCACCATGATGAACCCAATTAGAAAGTAACGCAACTTTGCGTATTTAATTTCTCGTAAAGCAAGAAACACCGTCTATTCCTCCAATCGATATCCTTTATTCTTAACAGCTTTATTGCCTTAGATAAAATATAGACGGGGAATATGAACAGAACATGAACGGCAAATTACATTACTCTTTAGGCAAGCAAATATGAAAAATTGTTCCTTTTCCTATTTGGCTTTCAACATAAATTTGCCCGTCGTGCAGCTCAATAATTTTTTTAGTAATAGCAAGCCCTAAACCGCTGCTGGCTTCTTTACGGCCCCTTGCCTTATCCGCTTTATAAAAGCGATTAAATATATAAGGCAAATCGTTTTGGGAAATACCAATGCCTGTATCCTTGAATTCTATGTGATATTCATCATCTTTTTGCATCAGCTTGATGGAAATGGAGCCGCCGTTTTCAGTAAATTTGATACTATTCACAAGAAGGTTCGTCCAAACTTGATGGAGCAATTGTTCATCCGCATAAATGAAAGCAGCAGGAAGTTCCAATTCCAAAGCTAAGTCTTTTTCATTCCAGCTCCATTCCGTCATAAATAACACTTGTTTAATTTGAGCAGCAACATCAAAGGTGTTTTTACTCAATATTTCCTTCTCTTTATCCAAGGAAGCAAGTGTTAATAATTGCTTACTTAATTGCGACATGCGTCGGCTCTCTTTTTCGATAATGGACAAGTAATGTTGACGCTGGTCTTCAGATAATTTCTTCGATTGCAATGTCTGTGAGAAGCCTTGTATAGAAGCAAGCGGTGATTGAATTTCATGAGAAACGTTAGAAACAAATTCTTGACGCATGGCTTCCAGCTGCTCCAAATTTTTTGCCATGCGCGAAAAATGGTTGGTCAATTCACCGATTTCATCGCGCAATGTTGTGTTTAATTGAATATTGTATTTTCCTTCGGCGATTTGTTTTGTAGCTTGAGTTAACTTAGTGATTGGCTTCACAATGTAACGGGTGCTAACCAAAACTAAAAGAATGCTGATGAAAATGGTGAGAAGAAGGATCAACGCAAAAAAAATCCGTAACTCTCCAAATTGAAGTTCCGTATTAGGACGGAAAAAAAGGGCGTATTGATGACCATTGTCCGTAATTGGAATTCCAATCGTATTGATGAGTACGTTATCAAAAAATCCTGTAATAAAACCTTTTGAAGAAAATTGGGAAATACCGTGATATACATGACCATCTAATACAGATTGAATCACTTTATCGCTTAACTCTTTTTCTCTAAATGATCCGCCAAAAAAAGAACCCCGCCCCTGTTCATCGACTAAATAAATTTGATAACCTAAATCACCGATATTCCTTAAATAGTGATCAAGTCTGACATTTGGACTGCTTTCATAAAATGTCTTTACATCTTCAGCCATACGGGTTAATTTTTTGTCATTGTAAGGTTTAAGGTTGTATTGATAATATGCATTGGAAATGAAAAAAGCGGCCACACTGCTGAACATCATGACAACAATAGTAGTCAACACAATTTTTAAATAGAGTGTCCTCACTTTTTTGCCACCTCCAATTTATAACCGACACCGCGGATCGTTCTAATATTAAAATCATCGGTAGTGGAAAAACGGCTGCGCAGCCGTTTAATATGAACATCTACTGTTCGATCATCTCCATCAAAGTCCGCTCCCCAAATCAACTGGATTAATTCATCCCGTGTAAAAATTCTGTCTGGATAGCTTGCAAGCTGTGACAATAGTTCAAATTCTTTCATCGGCAGCATCAACAATTTATCGTTACAATGCACTTCATAACTTTTCCGGTCTATTACAGTATCATTGAGGCGAATTTTTTCGGAATTCACCATTTTATATCGACGCAGTAATGCTTTTATGCGAAATATTAATTCCGTCGGCTCGAAAGGTTTAGTTAAATAGTCATCCGTTCCGGCAGAAAAGCCTTTTTCCTTATCTGGCAACTGGTCTTTTGCTGTCAGCAGAATAACAGGAAAATCATAATATTTTCTGATTTCTTCACATAGTTGAAATCCATCCTTATTGGGCATCATCACATCGACCACAGCTAAATGAACTTGCTTTTTCGCAAGAATGGAAGAAGCTTGTTCACCATCAAAAGCTTCAAAAACACCGTAGCCTTCGACTTGAAGGTAATGCCTGAGCAATTCAAGAATATGTTCATCATCATCGACAATGAGTATGTTAATCATTTGGAGACTCCTATCCAGTAAGAATGTTGATTTAACAGTGAAGCTTCAAAAGCTCTTACGGGAGCTAACCATATGATATCGCAGTCACTGTTGTTTTTATTTTCGATAGTAAATCCATCATATACGTAAATAACCGTTAGTAAAACAGCGCTTTAAAAATTTGTTGATGGCAAATTAAGGGGTGCTTGTTTTTTCGAAAAAAGGGCCTGTTACGAATTAGGAATCCCCAAAAAGTATAGAAATGAAATATGAACGGAGTATGAACATTAGGTTACATCATATTCATAAAGAGAGCTGATACCAGAAGCTAAAGCTGCAAGAGGGGGGGGGGGGGCGAGATACAACACACGCGCAATAAATCAAAAAACACCAAGGGTTCATAAACCCTTGGTATTCCTATGATGCGGCCGATAAGTCTTAAACCTTCACTGGGTTTCCCTCAATAAAGCGGAGCCATATTTCCAGCCCCCTCATTTCAGGCATTGCTGTGCATTAGACTCATTTGTATCATTTCATGTACACTTTGGGTGCTAAATGGCCGCGAAAAATAGCCGTCATTTTGGAAATAAACGCCTGATTCAGCCTCAATGTTTATCTTCCGTTATTCAATCGATCTCTATTGATGTACATGCCATACCACATGTAAGCCATTTTGTCTTGGACTCCCGAATTGGTTTTCATAAAACAACCTGGCTTATCTTTTACCTTCACGAGACCATGCTACCACAGGAATGAGTAATAAGGATAAAACCCCTCCGATAAGTGATAATGTTAGATAACTTGAGCCTGCCACAATCATTCCGGACAATGCTCCGCCGGCAGCTCCTGACAACGCAATCAGAACATCCACCGTACCTTGTGTTTTCGCCCGTGTGGCCGTTTCAGTTGAATCAACAATCAGCGCAGTCCCGCTTATCAAACCAAAATTCCACCCCAATCCAAGTAAAGAAAGAGCAATTACAATAAGAACCATAGAATCTCCTGGTGCAAATGCTGCTATTAAGCCTGCCAGAAGCAGCGTAGTTCCAGATGCAATCGCCATTGCAGTACGTCCCAACTTATCAACAAGAACACCTGTAACCAGTGAAGGAAGATACATGGCGCCTATATGAAAACCAATAACAAGACCAACTGCACCCAAGTCATGTCCATGATGTCTCATATGAACCGGTGTCATTGTCATAATAGCGACCATTACAATTTGGGTAAGAACCATAACGGCTGCACCAACGATTACGCCTCTTTTGTTTTCTATGTGTTCAGTTGTTGTCAAATGGCCTTCATCACTTGGCTCTTGCTTGCTCGATTCGATTGTTCTTGCTATAACTAATGGATCTGGACGAAGCATGATGAAAAGGACAACGCTTGCTAAGATATATGCCGCCGCGGCTAAAATGAAAGGGCCCGCTAGTGACGGAACACCAATAGAATGGGCGAAATCCCCCATCACATTCACTAAATTCGGACCTGCCACCGCGCCAAATGTTGTCATAACCATCGTCACACTGACAGCAGTCGCCCGCTGCTTACGATTTGCCAAGTCTGTACCTGCATAACGAGCTTGTAAATTTGTCGCTGTCCCGGCACCGTAAATAAGCAATGAAGCAAATAACAAGAAAATACTATTTATGATTGCTGCAATGATGACGCCTATTGCTCCAAGTCCGCCAATCATAAAACCGGCTGAAAGACCTGCACGACGACCATAGCGTTGAGAAAGTCTGCCTACAAATAAGGCCGCCCCCGCTGATCCTAAAGTAAATAAAGCTGTCGGGACCCCTGCGTAAGCATCCGTTCCGAGCATTTGCTGAGCAATAAGAGCACCGACTGTGATTCCTGCCGCCAGCCCTGCACCGCCAAAAATTTGTGAAACACTTACAACGAATAATGTACGCTTGTATAACGTTTTTTGTTTTTCCGGGGAACCAATGTAGCTTTGCAATGAAGCTGATTGAACGTCTGACGGTTTTACACTTTCTTTGTGCAGCATGATCTAACCTGCCTTTCTTAGTAAACCTCCAACTAGATTTGAATCATCATAACACGCGCAAAAAAACCATACAATATTGCAATTGTATGGCGAACAATATTAGGCAAGATCATTTAGCAAGCGCCTAAGGATGATTAATCCTTTTTCAAGCTCTTCGAGCGTTTCTGGTGCACATACGGAAACCCTTACCGCCTTTTCTGGACAACTATTTCCAACGACGAAGCGTTCAGCCGCATACACTTGCACACCATGTTCCGCAGCTAATTTTTCAAATTCAGCACCTGTAATTCCCCCCGGTAACAACAACCACCGAAAGATGCCTGTTTCAACACCTAAACACGTATAGTCCGCAAAATATCGATTTACGATTTGGTTTCTGCGAATCGTTTGTTCACGATGCCCCTCAATTAAGACTTCAAATTGATTTGATACAATCGTGCGCGCAGCAAGTTCTGCTAATAGCGGAGAAACGGTTATATTTAAATTATAAAGCGCCCTCGAAACCGGCTCCTTAAATTGACACGGCACTGCAACATACGCCAGTCGCAGCCCCGGTGCCAATGATTTAGATAAACTTGCGATATGGATAACCTGTTCCGGCGCGAATGATGCCAGTGCTGGAAGTGGATTTTTACCAAGAAGATGGTACGATGCATCTTCAATAACAAACAGATTATACTTCATTGCAATTTCTGCAATGATCTTTCGATTCTCTACAGACATAAAGGACGCTGTCGGATTATGATAATCCGGGATCAAATAAATGCCTGCAATGTTTTCATTTTTATAAGCATATTCAAGTGACTCCGGCTTCATTTCACCGTTCTCGGATTTTATCGGTACGATCTGCACACTTAGCATTGATGCAACGGTTTTTAATCCGGGATATGTATGATGATCAACACCAATGCGGTCTCCAGGCTTACAAAGACCCGCCAACGCGGCAGCGATCGCATTTTGTCCCCCATTTGCAAATAAAATGTGATCAACAGTAGTTTCAAAACCGCCTCTTCGGATTAGCTTTACAGCCGCGTCCTTTTGCCAAAGGCTTTCGCCCGCCCGGCCATAACCAAACCATTTTTCATAATCTGTCTCTTGCAGCATACTGCTCAAATGGAGCATGAGCGGCTCGTAAGAAGCATGATCCGGCAGTGTTGCGCCCATTTCAATGAGCTTTGGCTTTGTATCCTCAAGTAAATACGCATTCGATAACGCATCATACGATACAAATGTGCCGCTCCCAACAGTTGCACTTAACAATCCCTTTAACTCACAGACTTTAAACGCCTTTGAAATGGTACTCAAATTTAAATCCAAATAATCAGCCAGTTCCCGCTGAGGAGGAAGTTTTGTTCCAGGCAATAAAACTCCGTTTACGATATCCTGCTCCAATTGCCTTGCAAGTGCTTTGTAAATGGGCTTTTCAGTTTTATCAATCGATGGCTTCCAACTCATCGGATAGTTTTCAAAAGAATTGATCGGCATGATACGCCATCCTTTTTTCACTCTATTATATGGTTGTGGTGTTTATAAAACAATTATCATTTATATTCTGAATCGGAAAGAAATGGCGGACTAGTTAGACGACGACTTGAAGTAAGTTGGAGTAAAACATTATGGGGCATAGGCAGATTATAACATACTTGATTTGTTGCACATTTTATTCCATCAGGTAATCTCATTATTTTTTCTAAGTCTTCAACATCCAAATTAGAAACACCTATGACTTCATTTTCCCCAGACTTTTTATTTTTTCCAAGGTATCAATTGTTTCTTCAATAGCTGAGTATGGAAGATAGTTGTCCTACAGATGGATAGCTAACAGTCTGGGTGATATTTCTTTGTTGTGTCTGCGCTGTAGTAGAAGCTGCACTTACACTAGGAGCTAAAAACAAAGACAATATTGACATAATCTCAAAAGAGTGCAAGTTTATTTATAGAAGTATTAACCTAAGGAGCCAATAACAAATCATGAATAATGTTTCATTAATATATAAGGAATTTGGAGATCCGCTTCAAAAATTACAGCTATATACCGGAGAAAAGCTTCCTCTTCAGCCAAATGAAATTCTTGTCAAAATGATTGCCAGTCCAATTAATCCTTCAGATTTGCTTCCAATTAGAGGAGCCTATTCTCATAGAATTAAGCTGCCGGCGGTTGCAGGATATGATGGTGTGGGAATTGTTATCGATCAGGGCAAAGATGTATCACCATCACTGATTGGAAAAAGGGTTCTCCCTGTAAGAGGAGAGGGAACTTGGCAACAATATGTAACCACAAAAGCTGATTATGCAATAGAGCTGCCTCCATCAATAAGTGATCACGACGCCAGTCAACTGTATATTAATCCATTAACAGCCTGGCTAATTTGTACGGAATCATTGCGTGTTCAACCGAATGAAATTGTGTTAATGAATGGCGGAGGTACATCTATTGCAGGTTTGTTTGCGCAAATTTCTACTATACTGGGATTCCGTTTAATTGTCATTACAAGAAACAGCCGCAAGATAGAGAAACTTCAAAAACTTGGGGCATGGAGAGTTATCGACGCTTCCAACGGTTCTATATATGAACAGATTTCTGATGCTTGCGACATCGGTGTTGACCATGCAATTGACTCTGTGGGAGGAGAAAGCGGCGAACTGCTGGCGAGAGCGTTAAAACCTGAAGGGACGTTTGTCAGTTATGGTCTGTTGTCAGGTATACCAAACGATTGGAGAAAGCTTCACGAAGTATACCATGTGTCACCGCAATTATTCGCCTTAAGACTTTGGAACGAGAGACATTCCGTTTCTGAATATCGCAATCGCTTCTCGGAGGTATTTAAGCTTGTTGAGAGCGGAAGAATGGTCATCAATGCCCCAGAAAAAATATATCATTTTGAAGATTTTTATGATGCCTTGAAGCATTATGAACAGCCGGGTTTGAATGGAAAAATACTGTTGAACTTTGCATGAAGGAGATGTAACCAAAAAGAAAGAATAGGAAGTCGTTGTATTCGAAAAGAAAAATAAATAATTGAGATACATTCCGCATATTGTCAATCCAGTATGTTATACTGTAAACAACCTTTGAAGCGTTAAATCTTTTTCTATTACCTTTTACCACCTCCCTACTCGAACGTTGAGTAGGGTTTTTTGTTAAGCATTATACAGAGAACATAAAAAAACAGGCCCTATATAAAGAGCCTGTTTGTATAAACGATTGAAGATTAAGCAGTTTTTTGAACGTTAGCAGCTTGAGCTCCGCGAGGACCTTGCTCAACGTCAAATGTTACTTTTTGACCTTCGTCTAATGATTTGAATCCGTCACTTTGGATTGCAGAAAAGTGTACGAATACATCGTCTCCATCTTCACGTTCGATAAATCCAAAACCTTTTTCTGCATTAAACCATTTCACTGTACCTTGTTCCATTTTTGTTGCCTCCTAGTGCGTTACCGCACATTGTATTACTATCCTTGCCCAAAGTATCATCAAGACGAAAAGTCAATCTTCATACTATCCTTTACACCGAACAAAAATAATTCTTCTTTATCATAACAGGAAACGGAAATAATTGCAATTCATATTTTTGTTTTATTCATGGCATTATTGACTAAATATGGATATTAATGCAGAAGCGGAGTCTCAATCATTCTGCATTGAATTTATAACATGTCTAATAACCATCGTTTAAAAACACCGTGAATGAATCAGAGTGTCTTCAAACCTTACTTGTAATGTTTGTCCTCAAACAATCAATGCTCACGGACTAAATAAACCGATTCTCTAGGGGAGCACGGAGAGCGTTTGGCCCGATAAAGAGCCGGGTATAATTTTCATACGCCTTTGTATCCCGGCTGGCTCTGCTAATAAACATTTAATCGAGCTGGAAATCAGCTTCTCATTCCCAATAATTTTACAGAAGAATAGGAAAGATACTTGTTATATATGGTGGATGACGCAGGGACTTCAAAGGCAATAAAACGTTCTCTAGATCATCATAGGAGGGGAAACATTAAAAAATGAATGAGCAAAACCTAAGGACTTTGAGAAAACTGGTTACACCTTATGAAAAGTCCGATTTACAAAAAAGTGTTTATCAAATCATTAACACATTGGTACCATTTTTCCTGTTATGGTGTTTGGCATATAAAAGCTTGTCGATTTCTTATTTCCTTACATTAGCGATTTCTTTCGTTGCGGCAGGTTTTTTAGTGAGAACCTTCATCATCTTTCATGATTGCTGCCACTATTCCTTTTTTAAGAACAGAAAGGCGAATCGAATCCTTGGAACAATTACAGGAATTCTGACTTTGCATCCTTTTGATCATTGGGGACGCGACCATTCTATCCACCATGCGACAAGCAGCAACCTGGACAAACGCGGTACAGGCGATATTTGGGTACTGACCGTTGAAGAATATAAGGAAGCCTCAACTAAGACAAAAATCATGTACCGTTTGTACAGAAATCCGTTTGTTATGTTTATGATTGGGCCGATTTACGTCTTCGGGATTACCAATCGTTTTAATCGTAAAGGGGCAAAACGCAAAGAACGGATAAATACGTATGTAACGAACCTGGGAATCGTCGCGTTGACAGCACTTTTATGCTGGGCTATCGGCTGGCAAAACTTCCTGCTGGTTCAAGCGCCAATTTTTATGATATCGGGATCTCTCGGAATTTGGATGTTTTATATTCAGCATACGTTTGAGGATTCTTATTTTGAAAAAGATGAGCATTGGGAATATGTAAAAGCAGCAGTTGAAGGAAGCTCTTTTTATAAGCTTCCAAAAGTCATGCAATGGCTAACAGGCAACATCGGTTTCCATCATGTTCATCATTTAAGCCCGAGAGTCCCAAACTATAAGCTTGAAGAAGTGCATAACAACATTAAACCATTGCAAAACGTACCGACCATTACACTGGCAACAAGTCTAAAGTCGTTAAAGTTCCGTCTATGGGATGAAGACAGCAAAAAATTTGTCGGTTTTAGCCACTTAAAAAAAGCTTCTAAAAGCCAAATATCAGCGCACCTAAGAACGGATTAAATAAACTTCCCATCATCGATGATAAGCCTTGATATTATTGGTATGCGGCCGAGAGGACTTAAACCTCCACGGGTTATTCATCCACTAGACCCTCAATAAAGTGGAAGCTTATCACGATTTTGAAAGCTTGTTTTCGTTGTATCTCTTTACACCACTTAAAAAAATTTCATTGTTTTTTATGAATGATAGAAGGTATTTAAGGAAAACGGGCAAGAAAATCTCTTGAACTAAGATTTGATAAGTATGTAAAACCTGCTTTAAATGATCTTCTGACATATGAAGAATTGGCTTGGGGAACTTTAGAAGGGCAAATTGCCAGCGCGCTTAATACCGGAATAAAAAACAGTACCGCGCGTAACCTTAATGAGAAATGCTATTACTTCTTTACACGAACACCTAGCACCTGACTTCAAAACAAGAGATTTAGTTCTCTTAACACATGGTTTTCCAGAAGAACAAATTTCAAAATTCGACAAACTTGATGTTCCTATGAAAAAATTAAACCCATCTAAAGAAGATTTCAGATAATTAGCCGAAATAAAAGGAATACTTCACTTTACGAATGAAGCAACTGAGGAAATAATTTTAGGGTACAAATCTGATGGAATATACCCAAAAATCACGCATTAAAATAAAGCAGGCCTATGCCTGCTTTAAAATTTAAATCCGTTCAAATTCTTTGACTTTGTTTCTTTCCCTTTATCCTTTTCATCATCGGGTGTTTTCCTATCAAGGCCTAAACGATCGTTCTCCTCACCATGAGGAATATATTGGAATTCCATCTAAAAGACCGTCGCCTCTTAGTAAATCACAATAACAATGATGATAAAATCTCTCAAGGAAACGTTCAGCAGCCGCTACCCCTGATTAAAGATGATCTGTTACCACACTGTTACGTTAGAACTTCCACTACTTTGATAACCCTCTGTCGCTAAAACTTGGTAAGACCAATTACTACCCAGATTCATTCCATGACTCTTCCATGCTTTAACATGATTGCTGAAAGTGATTTTAGCGTTGCTTCCAGTTGGTCTCTTCGTCTGGCGAACACTCCAGTACTGCGTGAAAGTAGTTTTGTCGCCATCAATGGAAGGTGCGTTATAACGTGTAGTTGTATATATGTCATATGTACCCCCATCACTGTATACAGTACCTTTATACGTTCCAGTAGGTCTATAAGTACCCCATGAATCCACTACATAATATTCTATGAGAGGTGATCTGGTCCAACCATATAAAGCCAAATATCCATTGCCATTCGGCGCCCAAACTCCGGCATTATAGTTTATTGTCCTAGATGGCGAACCTGTAGTCCAACCTTTACCAACAACGAAATTTCCGGTATTAGACCAATTAACACTGTAATTCCCTCCAGGCCCATTGACAGCGTTGACTGTTCCGCCGCCATCAGTCCAATTTTGCCAGTAGTCTGGGCTAGCTGCAGAGGCGGTTACCGAAAACAAGCTAATACTCATTAAAGCTGCCGTTAATCCAACTAAGAAATTCCTTTTAAACTTAAACATATGTTACCTCCTATTAATATTTTTCTGACTTTGACATGAGGTAGCACTCCTATATATTTAAAACATTATTAATTGCAACGCCAAAGCCTTTGATCGTCCCCTTCAATATAATATCACGAATTGATGAGTGAATATTAATAATATCTGTAAAATAATTACAAAGGCCTAAAAATTCACATTAAAAGTGTTCTTGTAACACCATAGCCTTATCCTCTTTTCGCGGAATCACAATTCTTGTTTCTAAATCTGATGGAGTAATATCTGCGGTTAATTCCCATTCGAACCATTTCGTATGAAGGAGATATACATTAGGGATTGTGAAGTTACGGGCGCCTTTTCCCAAACAAACAAAAAGAGACTGCTGACCGTTTAGATGACTTACAGTAACTGGAGTAAATGTGGAGTAAAAAAATAAATGAAAAAGAAACAAAAAAATACCAAGGGCGTCAAAACCCTTGGTATTCCTATGATGCGGCCGAGAGGACTTGAACCTCCACGGGTTATTCACCCACTAGGCCCTCAACCTAGCGCGTCTGCCATTCCGCCACGACCGCATGATATGTTGTTTTTAAAGTGCGGGTGAAGGGACTCGAACCCCCACGCCGTAAAGACACTAGATCCTAAGTCTAGCGCGTCTGCCAATTCCGCCACACCCGCGTAAAAAAACAATGGTGAGCCATGAAGGACTCGAACCTTCGACCCTCTGATTAAAAGTCAGATGCTCTACCAACTGAGCTAATGGCTCAAATATAATGGCTGGGCTAGCTGGATTCGAACCAACGCATGACGGAGTCAAAGTCCGTTGCCTTACCGCTTGGCTATAGCCCAAAGATATGAGAAATGACCCGTACGGGATTCGAACCCGTGTTACCGCCGTGAAAGGGCGGTGTCTTAACCACTTGACCAACGGGCCATATGAAGTCAGCATCATATTTTCCTAATGGCGGAGAAGGAGGGATTTGAACCCTCGCGCCGCTTACGCGACCTACACCCTTAGCAGGGGCGCCTCTTCAGCCACTTGAGTACTTCTCCATTGGCTCCACAGGCAGGATTCGAACCTGCGACCGATCGGTTAACAGCCGATAGCTCTACCACTGAGCTACTGTGGAATGATCAGACTCATTTTATTATAAATATGTCGACAAAATGTGTCAAGAAGAACAATTTGTCTTTATGGCTCGTCTTGCGACGGCTTTTATAATTTATCATAGACAAGCCTGATCAGTCAACCCTTTTTTATGATTTCTTTTATTTTCCCTCCGCACTTACCGCAAACATAACGGCTTGTATCCATTTTCCGCTTTCTGAGAAACGTTTGTCCGCATGCGTCGCACTTGTATGTGCGTACTTTTCTTTGCGGCTTTTTCTCTCCTGCGAGCGGCGTGCAGAATCGCGGCGCACCGACTTCCTTTAATAGCGTTCTAAAATCCTTGTCGCGGTGCTTGTAGCCTTTCCCTTCCAGATGGAGGTGGTAATGGCACAATTCATGCTTGATGATGCCTTCAAGCTCTTTTTGCCCGTGCTCTGTCAGGTATTTTTTATTCAGCTCGATATTGTGGGAATTCAGCAAATACCTGCCTCCGGTCGTTTTCAGGCGGCTGTTGAAGTAAGCGCGGTGCCGGAACGGTTTTTTAAAGTATGTGAGCGAAAGCTGTTCTGTCAGCTGCTGCAGTTGTTGTTCGTCCATTGCTTCGGTCCACCTCATTTTTAAAAACATTGAACAGGACAAATTCCGGGCGGCATAAACTAATACACGACACCCATACTCTTATGATAAGAGCCTGAGGAGGGATGAGCAATGCCGAATTGGCTCAAAAGCCAGATGCAGAGAGCTTTTTATGAAAAAGATCATTACCAGATTAAATTGCTGAATCAGTGCTGGTATTTTTACAGAAAAAAACACTGCTGATAGACAGTGTTCATCGGAGCCCGAATGGTCATTCTTCTGTTTCCTCATCATCTTCACCGGTCCTTTTATCATCTCACACAATGGCGCCCGTTACTCCCCAAATGGAGCTGACCGCCCGATTTCGGGGAGCATGGGCGAATGATTCTTCCGCGGAAGGACGAGCCGTTTATCCTTTTCTTTTAAACGGAAACCAGTTGGCTGAGCCGAAGATCCGAACCATCACAGGGACGAACAGCGGCAGCATGACGAATGCGTACAGCAAGAGCCCCGTCAATACAAGGGTGGCGATTTGCAGAAGCGATAAAACGCCGGACGGCAGCATCGCCGCAAAGGTTCCCGCCAAGATGACAGCGGCTGAAATAATAACGGACCCCATATTTTTCATCGATTCCGTCATCGCCGTTTTAATATCCGTTCCGCGATACTCGTTAAAGCGTTCCATCAGGAAGATCGAATAGTCCACACCAAGCGCCATTAAAATCACGAATCCAAAGAAAGGCACCGCCCAGTTGAGGCCGGGATAGCCGAAAAACGCCGTGAAAATGAACTCGGTTACACCGATGGACGCAAAGTACGTCAAGATCAACGATCCGACCAAATACACCGGCATGACAATAGAACGGAACAGCAGGACGAGGATCAGGAAGATACCGATCATCATATAGATCACCGTATTGCTGAAATCCTGGTCTGACAGCTGCTTCAGATCGGCGTTGATGCTGGAAACGCCGCCGACGCCAAACGATGTATCTTTCAAATGCGTGTCGGGAAGAGCCCGTTTTACGGACGCTTCAATGTCTTTGACATTGACAATCGCTCCGTTTCCGTACGGATTGTCTTCCAATATCACATCGATCGTCGTGATATGGCGATCGTCTGACATATAGGAATTAAACACCTGCTGAAATTGCTTGTTTTTCAGGACTTCTTTAGGGACAAACCAGCCGGACATTTCTTGATCTGATGCGTTTTTCAGCTGATCCAGGTAGTCGCCTGCCCCCATCAGACCGCTTGAAATTTTTTCGAGGCCGTCCACGCTTGAATTCAAACCTTTTGTTAATTGATCGAGCTGTCCGGCGAATTCTCCGACTTTTTCCTTCATCTGCCTTTGGCCTTCGGCGACATCACCCGCGCCTGATTCGAGCTTAGGCAGCGAATCGGCGAGCTGTCCCTGCCCCTTCGATGTCTCTTCAAGCCCTTTTTCGATTTGGCCGAGGCCGTTGATCAGAGCATCGATTTTGCTTGTGTACACTTTTTGCTCTTCCTGCGCTTTTGCGATAAATGCGTCTGCTGCTTCAAGCTGCTTTTTCGCGTTTGCCGCCTGCTTCGTGTAAACGGCCGCTTTCTGTGATCCCTGCTTGATTGCCGATGCAAGCTCCGTGTAAGAGCCTTTAATCGCTAAATAAGAAGGATTCTCCTTCACTTCGGGAATTTCACTTTCAAGATTTTTGAAATGTTGATTTGTCTGCTTGATCATCTTTTGCACGTCAGCCGTTATGCCTTGGGCATTTTCGGCTTGAGACAATGCCGCTTTCAAGATTTTCGATATTTCTTTGTAACTTTCGATTTGTTCATTTAATTGATCGACCTGCGCCGTCAGCTGTTTTTTCGCAGTTTGAATTTCTTTTTTCGCCTGAGCGACGCCTTGTTTGCTTTTGTCTGTACCGTCCTTCAGCTTTCTCATATTGGCTTCAACGTCGCTGATGCCGGCTTGGATCGATTCGGTTCCTTTGATCAGCTGGTTGATTCCTTTTCCGGACGCTTCGATTTGCGGCTTCTGATCCGCGATCGACTTGCTCGCTTCGGCGAGCCCGTCTTTGATCTTTTTCAGACCTTTATTGCCGCTCTCAAGCCCTTTATTCAGCTCATTCGCCTGTGTTTTGACGTACAGGTCGCTCAGCCCTTTTCCGACCGGACGGGTCGCACTGCGGACTTTGCTGACGCCGTTTGTCTGTTCAATGGCGCGGCTGATTTTTTCAATCGCGATCAGCCCGTCATTGGTATCGAGCGCATCCGATGTTTTGAGCACGACCGTGACCGGCAATGATTCCCCGGGCCCGAACTTGTCGGAGATGGTGTTAAAAGCGCTGACGGATTCGTATTGATCTCCGATTTCGTCAAGGCTGTTATAGGAAAGTGTTCCTTTATACATCAAGATTGGCGGCACGGCTACGGCCGCTACGATCAACAGGCTGATCAGCGGCTTACTGAAAGCGAAACGGCCGGCGGTTTCCCATAGCTTTGACTGCGGATGCCCGATATTTCCTCTGACGGGCCAAAACAGCACTTTTCCCAAAACAGCCATGAAAAACGGCACGATCGTCAAAAGCGCCAAAATCAAGACCGCGACACCAACCGCTACTGCGACCGCAGACTTGTAAAGCTGGAATTCAGCAAAGCCGATGCAAGTAAAACCGATCAAAACGGCGAATCCGCTGAACAGAACGGTTTTTCCCGCCGTTTTATACGTTGTCAGGATAGCTTTAATCTTGTCTTTCCCGTGGGCAAGCTCTTCCTTAAAACGGCTCAAAAGAAGAATGCAGTAATCCGTCCCGATTCCGAACATGATCGCCACCATGAAGATTTGCGTAAACGTGGACAGCGGAAAATCAGCGTATTCGACAAGATAGGCGACGACGGACTGGCTCACAAGGTAGGAAAGCGCGACCGCCAAAAGCGGTACAAAAGGCGCAACCGCAGAACGGAAGACGAGAATCAATACGATTAAAATAAAACCGACCGTAATATATTCGGTTTTCTTCAGGCCTTCCTGCGAGCTTGTTATAACATCATCATCAATGAGCGGCTGTCCGGTCATCTCGTAGTCAAGGTTTAAAGTTTTGAGCTTTTCATTTACCTTTGCTTTAAAATCAGCCGCACTGATTTTGTTTGCATCAAATGTGACAGGTACAAGCAGCGTCGTTCGATCCTTTGACAACAGCTGCTTTTGAATATCCTCATCCGCGTCAAAGTATGATGTGATATCTGAGACGTGGAGGGAGGAATCCTTTTCTAAAATGGTGATCGCTTTTTTTAAAGCTGCTTCCCGATTCGGCAGGAGCTGTTTGTCCTGAAATACGACGACAATCGCTTTGTCCGTATCCCCGTCTTTTGACATTTGTTCGAGAAGCTTGTTCGCGTAAGAAGACGGATAGCCTTCAGGGACCGCTATCTGGCCCTTCTCCTTTGTTAATTGGCCCATATCGGGCGCCGTGATGAATAAGACGGCGGCCATTGCAAGCCAGAGCGCCGCAATGATCCATCTCGCCTTTATAATCTTTCTCATTGACGTTTTATTCCTCCTCTATGAGCTGTGCGGGTTTTTCATTTTAAAAAAAGACGGCTGATTGCTGCCGTCAGACAAAACCATCGTGTTTTGCTGATCAACAAGAAAGCCGTCGCGGCTTTCTAATACATTAGTAAATCGTTCTTTTAAAACTCCAATTTCCTATTTCACGGCCGAATCGCTTAAGGGGAAATGCACTAAATTCATCGAATCCGTTCTTTTTGTAAAACGATCGATTTAAATTCGTGTTGGTGATTAAAGTCAGGATTCCGCCTCCGTTTCTTCGTATGAAAGGGATCAGGCAGTCATTGATCATCTTGCTGCCGAAACTTTTGCCCTGATGGAAGCGGGAGACCCCTAACACCTCCAAATACCATTTCTGCTCTTTGATGGCCTTGTACGATCTTTTGGCCTCTTCCGCCACATTCACCATATTCCATACCGCGGAAAGACCCCCTTTTATGAATAACTTTATTCCTCCGGCTGATATATAATCCATCACCCCAACGTCTGGATCATCCCGATGTTTTAAGAGGGCCGCGGTGACGATTTCACCTTTTACAACACCGATAAAACACCCCTGCCTATTGATATATGCCTGAGTGATGACTTTATGCAGTTCATAAAAGAATTCGGGGTTTTTCTTTTCGGGTCTTACAAGCAACTCCATAAACGGATAGTTGTCAAAAGACTCATGAAACAATTGTGCCACCTCGTCCAAATGATCAGCTGAAGCCAGACGATATTGAATCATTGAAAACCTCCTCAAAAATATGAACAGCTATTGATTAATAAACACATGTTCATTATAATTTGAAGCAAAAGCGATGTTCAATCGGCAATCGTGATTGAGCTGTTCATTAATGAACAACACATGAAAATTTGTCTATAAACGGAGGGCAAAACGATGGAGGACAGAAGATCAATCAAGACGAAAAGAGCGATAAAAGAGGCTTTTTTAAAGCTGCTCCATGAGAAAGAAATCAATAAAATCACCGTTTCCGATTTATCGAGGCGCGCGGATTTAGGACGCGGAACCTTTTATCTTCATTATAAAGATATTTTTGACTTGTATGAACAAATAGAAAATGAATTGTTTGATCAGCTGGGGAGATTTTACGATGATTATTTTCCGAGCGAAGATCCGCACAATTTGCTCACCTTCATCGAAAAAACGACCGAATATATTTATCAAAACGCTGCGATCTTCACTTTATTGACGAAACCGAAAGGAAACATTTTGACCATCAATAAATTTAAAGACTTTTTCCAAAGAAAAATTTTCGAAGAATTGAGCATGATAGAGCAATCGGAAAACGAGGTTACATGTGATGAAATGGAAATATCGTTTGTCGTCTCAGGAGTGGTCGGCGTTTTGGAGGAATGGATCAATGAAGGGATGGTTCAGACGCCGGCTCATGTGGCAGGCGTCGTCCACCGCATTCTGTTAAAAATTGGTGTATAAAAGATCAGCCCGCCGGAGAAACAAAGCTCCGGCAAGCTGGGCTATCGATCCCTCACCATTGATAAGGATACCCTTCCTTTTGCAGCGTCGACATCTTCCACCCATACGGTCACGATGTCCCCGACCGACACCACGTCAAGCGGATGCTTGACGAAGGAATGGCTGAGCTTGGAAATGTGGACGAGCCCGTCCTGTTTCACGCCGATGTCGACAAATGCCCCGAAGTCAACGACGTTCCGTACTGTCCCCTGCAGCTCCATCCCTTCTTTTAAGTCCTCCAATTGAAGCACATCGGTTTTTAAGAGCGGCTTAGGGACTTCATCCCTCGGATCGCGCTCAGGCCTTGTCAGCTGGGCGCAAATGTCTTTCAGGGTGATTTCCCCGATTCCAAGCTGTTCAGCTGCTTCAGAAATATTCAGTTCGTTGATTTTATCCTGAAGCTCTCTTGTGCCGATTTCGGCTGTTGACAGGCCGAGCTTTTTCAGAAGCTCTCTCGTCTCTTTATAGCTCTCAGGGTGGATGCCCGTGCGGTCGAGCGGTTCACCGCCGTCAGGCACCCTTAAAAAGCCGATGCATTGCTCATACGTTTTCGCGCCCAGGCGCGGAATGTCTTTCAGCTCTTTCCGGCTCGTGAATTTTCCGATTTCATCCCGCTTTTTGACGATGTTGGCCGCGACTGTTTTCGATAGTCCGGCTACATATTGCAAGAGCGCGGCTGACGCCGTATTCACGTTGACGCCGACTTGGTTGACGACGGTTTCCACCACGAAGCGGAGCGAATCGTTTAGTTTTTTCTGGCTGACATCGTGCTGGTACTGGCCGACACCGACCGACTTGGGATCGATTTTGACGAGTTCGGCGAGCGGGTCCTGGAGTCTGCGTGCGATCGACACGGCGCTCCGTTCTTCAACCTGCAAATCCGGGAATTCTTCCCTCGCAAGCTCTGATGCCGAGTAGACGCTGGCTCCCGCTTCATTGACGATCAAATAGTACACCTTTCTGTCGATGTCCTTCAAAAGATCGGCGATAAATTGTTCCGTCTCTCTTGATGCCGTTCCGTTCCCGATGGCGATGACCTCAATTTGAAAGTCTTTGATGATGCGTTTCACTTTTTCAATGGCCGCGCTTTTTTTATTGACGGGAGGGTGCGGGTATATGACATCAATCTGGAGCATCTTTCCCGTCTCATCGACAACTGCAAGCTTGCAGCCCGTGCGGAATGCCGGGTCGACGCCGAGAACGAGCTTTCCTTTCATCGGCGGCTGCAGCAGCAATTTGCGCAGATTCTCGGCGAAAATGTGAATCGCTTGATCTTCCGCCTTTTCCGTCAATTCTTTTCTGATTTCTCTTTCGATGGACGGCTGAATCAGGCGCTTATAGCCGTCTTCGATTGCGCTTTTCAGCACATCTTCAGCACTTGTTTGCTTGTGTTGTAAAATCCGTTTTTCCAAGTAAGCTTGAATGCGGTCTGCCGGCGGCTCGACCGACACTCTCAAAATCTCTTCTTTTTCGCCGCGGTTAACCGCAAGCACGCGGTGAGGAACGATTTTTTGAATCGGCTCTTCATATTCATAATACATTTCATATATTTTCTTCTCATCCGCTTCGGCGTCTTTCGCCGCGGATTTCAGCGTTCCTCTTTTAAAAGTCTCCTGCCGGATCCACTTTCTGTATTCCGGTTCGTCTGAGATCCGTTCCGCCAGTATGTTTTTCGCTCCTTCAAGCGCTTCTTCGGCGCTCATGACTTCCTTTTCTTCATTTATGTATTTGCGTGCTTCGGCTGTTACGTCTTCGTTGCGCGGGAGCGAGATGATGAAATCAGCCAAAGGTTCAAGGCCTTTGCTTTTGGCGATCGTCGCCTTTGTTTTTCGTTTTTGTTTAAATGGTCTGTATAAGTCTTCAACTTCCTGGAGCTTGTCCGCTTTTTCTATATCGAGCTTCAGCTGTCCTGTCAGCTTACCCTGTTCGTCGATCAGCCGGATGACTTCGTCTTTCCGCTGATTTAAATGCTGGATGTATCCCCATCGTTCGGAGATTGTTTGAATTTGGACTTCATCCATGGAGCCCGTTTGTTCTTTGCGGTATCTCGCGATAAAGGGAACGGTGTTGCCGTCCTCTAACAATTGAATGACACTCTCGACATGCTTTGGCGCAAGCCCTGTTTCTTTTGCGATTTGTTTGACGATTAACGCTAAAGTATCCATTGTAGCCTCCAAAAGAATGTTGTCTTCTTAGTGTACCAAAAGAAACAGAAAAACACCTATATCAAAGGGCAGCTTCTTTAAAAAAGCTGTCCGATGATATAGGTGAGATCGTCTTTTCCCATTAGTGTGTATGATTCAAGCTGATTCGATATATCTCCAGGTGTGTGGTGCTGTTTTAAATAAGACCGGAGGGCGGGTACTTCCAATCCGTCTGAATAAATGATGAATCTTGATCCTTTTTCATACGTGTAAGTGAATGTTTTGTATGTTTGCGGTTTTCCCGACATGTATCCCGTCACAGGGAGAGGGTGGATATATTTGTCCGAAGGAGCGTACAAGATAAAGCGGATATTGCCTACAGAGCTGTAAGCGATCGTTCTTGTTCGAAAATCGGCTTTTAAAATCGCCACGGTTGCGCCGCGTTTATGTTTCAGCCCTTGATTGCACCGTTCCATCAAGCTTGCGACTTCTTCATGACCGTGCGCTTCGACAACTTCGCTGATGACCGCGGAAGATTCTTGTGCCATCGCACCGCTGCCTAGCCCGTCGGCCAGCGCGCACACCATGGTTTCGTCAGTCGCATGGAAATAAAAACTGTCTCCGCAGACGGCTTTTCCTTCTTTAGGAAGCTGATAAACAAGCGCTTGCATATGTTCATTCGACTCAGTCCAAATCATGGTTTAAGCTCCATAAACGGATCTTCAGCCAAAGCTTCCCTCAGCTTTTTGACAGCTTTGCGCTGCAGCCGTGAGACGTGCATTTGCGATATACCCAGCATGTCACCGGTATCTTTTTGGCTTTTGTTTTGAATGTATGTCAGCTCAATGATTTGCTTTTCGCGGTCGGACAGTACGTGCAATACACTTTCAAGCATCAGCTTTTGGTTCACCTTTTCATAGCCTTCCTCCTGCGAGCCGACAATGTCGAGGATCGTCACCGTGCTGCCGTCTGCATCCGCTTCAATGCTGTGATCGACGGAAAGCGCCTGATAGCTTTTGCCCATCTCCATCGTTTCCAGCACTTCTTCTTCTGTGACGTCAAGAAACTCGGCAATCTCATCGACTTTTGGTGACCTTTGCGTTTCATTCGTTAAATGATCCACCGCCATTTTAATTCTCGGCCCGAGCTCCTTGATCCTTCTCGGGACGTGGACGCTCCAGGTTTTATCACGGAGAAACCGTTTGATTTCTCCGATAATAGTCGGAATCGCAAACGCTTCAAACGATTTTCCCACATCGGGATCATAGCGTTTGATGGCTCCAAGCAATCCGAGCATCCCAACCTGGCATAAATCTTCATGAAAGCTTTTTCCTTTTGAATATTTTTTGGCGAGTGTTTCCACCAGATTTTTATAAGTCTGAACAAGGGTCAGCTGAGCTTCTTCATCCTGGCTATCCTGATATTTTTTGATCAGCGTGTCGACTTCGGTTTTAGTTAGTTTCGTAGTTTTGGACGGTTGTGCCATCATCAACTCGCTCCCTGTTTAAGAACTTTGTCATCGAGACGGTTACGCCTGAATCAATCTGGACACGCACTTCATCCATGAGCGTCTCCATTAAATATAAACCGAGCCCTCCTTCTGACAATTGATCTACCGTATGCTCAGGGGAATATGGCCCCAGCCCTTTCTGTTTATCCTGAATATCAAAACTGTCTCCCTGATCTGCGACGATGATTTCGAGGCGGTCTTCAAACACGCCGAATCTGACGGAGACCTCTCCTGTTTTATCTGCTTTATAAGCATGCTGCACAGCGTTTGTGCACGCTTCGCTGACCGCAATTTTCAAATCTTCAATGTCATCATAAGAATACCCCATCTTGCTTGCGATCCCCGACAAGGTTAAACGAATGATTCCTACGTATTCAGGTTTGGCAGGTGACTTCATTTCAATGTAATCAGCTGCTCTCTTCATTATAATCCACCCTCTGACTTTCCAGAAATATCGATGATGTCCTTTAAGCCTGTAATATCAAACAAACGGATCAAACGCTCTGACAGATTTTCAAGCACTAAAGAACCCCCAGTTCTGTTTACCGCTTTGTAAATGCCGACAAATACACCCAGCCCTGTACTGTCCATATATGAAACATCTTTCAGAGAAACTTTGAGATCTTTTCCTTCTTCCGCGAGCGGCATCAGCTTATCCCGCAATGCCGGGGCCGTATGCACATCAATTTCGCCCGCCACTTTTACTTCTATCACATGGTCATTTTTTTTCATATCAACTGCCAAATTCACAATATCACCTCTGGTTCTCTTAATGAGCTACTGGTTTATTACCCAGCGAAGAGAAACTTTAAACCTTTCTTTTGAAAACAATGAGAGTAAAATCGTCATGAAGCTGAAAATCCTGAAGCTTGAGCAGATGTTCGTATATACAGTCAACCATTTGCTGAGCCGGTTTCTCCATATGTAAAGTGATCAGGTTCTGCAAGTCAGACCGCTCCAAAAATCCGCTGTCTGTCCGGCATTCGGTTACACCATCTGAAAAAAGAACGATCATATCGCCAATATCCAGTTTTTGCTCGTACTGCTCATAGTCGTATTGTGATGAAATGCCAAGAACGAGGCCCTTTGCGTTTAAATCGTAAAATTTATTTTCCCTGCAAGAATAATAAAAGCCAGGTTCATGACCGGCAGATGAAAACGTAAATAGGTGTTTTTGAAGATGATAATTGCCATAAAACATTGTAATAAACATGCTAGGGTCCACATTTTGTTCGACGACCCTGTTCAGGTTTTTCAGCACCTGTGAAGGAGACGTGCCCGAATCCGGCAAAGAGTCCATCGCATATTTGATCATCGACATGCATAACGCGGCCGGTATTCCTTTTCCGATCACATCTGCAATGGCAATGTTAATCGATTCCTTGTCCCGCACAAAATGATAATAATCACCGCTCATTTGCTTAGCCGGAACACTGACCGCCCCGATTTCGAGCGCTTCAACTTTCGGAATCGTCGTCTCGAGCAGCGTTTGCTGGACATTCGCGGCAATTTCGATTTCCGATTTAATTTCCTGCTGAATTCCTCTTAATGTCTGATGTTCTTGATAGGCCAAACCGTATCCAATCATCACTTCAATTAAAAAATCGAGAGAATGGAACACATGGTCCGGAAGATCCGGATATAATTCAGACAGAACTTTTCGGTGTATGCTGATAATCTCTTCCGGCGGCACTTGATGTTCAATCGTTTTTCTGCTGAATTTCTGTCCCTGATAAAGGGATGTCTCTGTTAATTCAGATATATATCGGCTAAGCAGCTGTCGATAGCGCTGCTCAATCACTTCCCTGAAATCCATTCCTTCCCTCCTACCGCAGCCACTTTATGGCTTGTATATCCGTTCCGTTTTCCGCGTCCGAATGCAATTCAAATTGGTCCATCAGACGCTTTACTCCCGGCAGGCCCGCTCCGAGACCGCCTGAGGTTGAAAAACCGTCTTCCATCACTTTTTTGATGTCAGCGATTCCCGGCCCCTCATCCTCCGCTACGATTTTCAACCCCTTTTTTCCTTCTTCCTGAACCTGTTCGATGCAGATTCGGCCTTTTCCGGCATACAAATAAATATTACGCGCCAGCTCTGAGATGGCTGTTGTGATTCTGGCCTGGTCCACTGTGCCGAACCCCAGTTCTTTTGCGACATTTCGCCCGAGCTGTCTGGCGGCCACTATGTCCCATTCTGTCAAAATCTTTACACAGGATTGGTCTGCCATAATTATTCCTCCAATTCCCGCTGCAATGTCTCGAGCCCCTTTTCGAGATCGAGCGCCGTCTCGATCTCGTCCAAAGAAATGCCGAGTTCAATCAATGTCACCGCAACAGCCGGCTGGATGCCAGTCAGAACGACTTTGGCGCCCATCAGTTTTGACATTGTAATAACATCGCCAAGTACTTTGGCGATGAATGAATCGATGATGTCCACCGAAGTCAGATCGATCACCACTCCGTTCGAACCGGTTTCATATATTTTGTTCAGCAGGTCCTCTTGAAATTTCAGAGCGGTTTGGTCATCGAGCTCCACTTGAATGGATACCAATAAACAGTTATATAACTTCAAAATTGGAATGTTAGGTACCCTCAAAGATTATTCCTCCAATGAAACGATTTTTCTGTCTGTCATTTCCAATGCGGTTTGAATTCCTTTTTGCAGGGTATTTTTTGTAATAACCTGAGTTAAATCGATTCCCAAATTCACAATCGTCTGCGCGATTTCCGGGCGGATTCCGACGAGCAGGCATTTAGCGCCGACCAGTCTGACGGCTTCGGAAGCCTGCATGATGTGGTGTGCGACCATCGTATCGACGACAGGCACGCCCGTAATATCAATGAGGACGACTTCAGACCGGTGTTTGACGACGCCGCTCAACAGGTTTTCCATAATCTTTTTGGCCCGATCCGTGTCGATCGTGCCGACGAGAGGCATCACCGTAATATTTTCAAAAACCGGGATCAGCGGCGCCGAGAGCTCCTGTAATGCGACCTTTTGCAGAGCGACGGTTTTCTCCCAGGAGATCGCATACTGATTCAAGATTTCGCTGTTGATCGGTTCGATAAATTTATCGATTTCCCAAATCAGATCATAACACTGCTGATCTTCCGGGACGTCCTTGTTCATTTCATAGTACAGGTGCTTCCAAAAAGCTGATAATCCCGACGACAGAAGCTTCAGCGGAACGCCGAGCTGTACGGCTTTTGAAGAAAACTGGTAGATGGTGTCGATCGATTTTTCATTCCCGTCTCCGGACTCATTCATGAGGATATGAATGTATTCATTGCTGATCGTCTCGTACATGTGTTCAGTCAGCTTCACGTTTGTCATGTTGCTGTTTAAGTCTTTCAGAATATCAGCCAAATTCCCGGCGAGTACATTTTGGTGTTCCGAGATAAATTTTAACACTGCTTGATTCGACATGTTCATCCCCCTAACTACATCTCATAACATTTTTTGGACTAACAGTTCTATTATATCGTTTGTTATTTTTGAACACAAAAAAAGTTGCTCTTTCGCCTCGAGCAACTTTCATCAATATTAAAAATCAATGAGTGCCAAACTGATTTGTAAGGCTTCGTTGACCTTTTCCATCATTTCATCATCGAGATGGGTGATTTTGTCCGTTAATCTTTGCTTGTCAATCGTCCGAATTTGTTCGAGCAATATAACGGAATCTCTTTCAAAACCGTAGCGTTTCGCATCAATTTCGACGTGGGTAGGTAATTTTGCTTTCTGTATTTGGGCTGTTATGGCTGCAACAATAGCAGTTGGGCTGAAGCGATTGCCGATGTTGTTTTGAATCACTAAAACCGGGCGCACCCCGCCTTGTTCTGAGCCAACAACAGGAGATAGGTCAGCAAAATAAACATCGCCGCGTTTAACAATCAAATGATTATCCTCCGCTTACTAAGCGCTCTACTGTGTTTTCAGCCTCATACTCTGCAAATTGAGCCTCAGAAGAGATGTTCAAATTAATCTTGGCCATCTCCATATAACCGCGTCTCATCGATTCCCGAATTTGTCGATTTTTGCGCTCGCGCAAATACATTTTTGTGGCTTGGTAAATCAGTTCATTTCTGCTCCCGTTATCTTGCATGACGACACCATCCAGTTCTGATACTAAAGCTTCTGGCAAGCGAATCAATATTTCAGTTGTAGCGCTGGATTCAGACAAAAACATACACCTCCACCAAACTTACGGATACAACACTCTATCCATTCCATCCATAATGATATCATTATTCTTTTCGCAAGCAAAGTTGTTTTTCCGCTAATTCATCAATTTTCAGGATTGATCAGGCAAGATCGGATTCCTTATTTCCATTATACTCCCATTTTCCAAAAACATACGGGGCACCCTTGAACTTATCATACAGGTAATTTCATAATTGATCGTCTGCAAATGTTGGGCGATTTCGTCGACCGAAATCCATTCGTCTTTTTGCTTCCCGATCAAGGTAACCTTTGTACCGACAGGGTATTCTTCGGCGAGGGAAATCATGAACTGGTCCATGCAGATTCTCCCTGCTATTTTTTGGCGTTTTCCGTCGATCAGCACTTCCGTTCCGGCCAGACGCCTCAGCCATCCATCAGCATACCCGACGGGGACTGTCCCGATCCATTCGTCGCGCTTGGCCGTATATGTCGCCCCGTAGCTGACGCTCTCGCCTTTTTTGACTTTTTTCACATGGGTGAGTTCGGTATGAAGCGAAAACACTTCCCGCAGACGGAACGGCAGCTCGTCTTTTATTTCGGTTGACGGCGCCAACCCGTACATGCCGATGCCGAAGCGGACGGCATTAAAGAGCTGTTCCCTGAAGCGCAGACCCGCGGCGCTGTTCGACGAATGCACCATTAAACGGTCAAGCGGGAGAGGGCTGATCAGTTCTTTAAAGCGGTCAAGCTGCATGTCGAAATAATCGGTGTCCTTTTCGTCCGCCGTCGCGAAATGAGTGAACACGCCCGTACAATTGAGTTTATCGCTCGATTCGGTCATCTCCATCATTTCTTGGATCTCTTCTTCCGTTTTGCAGCCAAGGCGGCCCATGCCCGTGTCGATCTTCAAATGATATTCAAGAGGAACTTCGGTCTCACCGAGAAAACCGAGCACGTCTTTCAGCCAGCCGGCGGAGTAGCCCGTCACAGTAATGCGCTTTTCCGCAGCTATGCCAGCATATTCGGGCGGCACTGCACCGAGGACAAGAATCGGTTCTTCAATCCCCTTCGCTCTCAGCGAAAGCGCTTCATCCAGTAAAGCCACAGCAAGAATGGACGCCCCTTCTGCAAGAGCCGCCTTCGCTACCTGTGCATCCCCGTGTCCATAGGCATTCGCTTTAACGACGGCCATCAAGTGGACATGCTCACCGATGTGCCGCTTCATATTACGCACGTTTTCTTTTAAAGCCGTTAAATCGATTTCGGCCCATGTCTTTCTATAGAATGGTTTTAAGCTCATCATGACACTTCCTGTTCCTTGTTTCAATCGTCCTTCCCATCATACTAAAAAGTTCGGAGAAAGGGAAATTTTGTACGGGAACAACTGCCCAGAACAAGAGAAAAATTGCTGGCACGCTATACATTTTACGGAAAAGCTGTCGAAAACATACGCTTGCGCCGCAAATATAAAAACAGCCTGCTTTCCGCTCCAGGGCGGAAAACAGGCTGCCGGATACGGCACAGTCTATTTTGAAGACTGGCCCTGCATGCTTTTGGCAACCATCAGAAGTTCATCTTGAGAAAGGTCTTCTGATGAGATGAAATAGTCGACTCCGTCATAAGTCCATGACAACGATTTATCCGTCAGTGCGCCGACCGTGAAGCCGAGGTCAACCGGCTCTCCATTCATGGACACGGAAGTGGACGTTTTGGCGACGCGGGCTTTTTCCTGAATCAATGTAAAGGACTTTTCACCGCCGTATGTGATGACGATTCGTTTGCCGTCTTCAGTCGCCATTTCTTTCTCCTCAAGCTTTTTCACGCCCTGAGGCACATCGAGCGGCGTTTTGACGGCGAAAGAGTCTGACACGTCCGCGCTTGTCGCTACGTCAATTTGAGACAGCGTCATATTTTTCTTTTCATCAAATGCGTCTTTATCGAGCGGCTTATCGAATTCAAAGCTTGTAAACTCAACCTTTACCATCGGTTTGCGGTCCGTATCCATCACTTTAACCGATGAAGGAGCCATGGTCTTTTTATGGAAAACGATTTCCTGGGTCGGCAGCATCTGATTATGCTGATAATTCGTTTTCGTTTCAAAAATGTATTTTGAATCCTTTGCGGAAAAAGAAGCTTCCCCATCATTTTTGACATCTTTTACGAGCGATTCGAATAAGTATACCTGGCTGCTGTTATTGGGCCAGTCGCTGTGAAAGCGGAAGCTTTTATTCAGCGACGGAGTCAAAACAAACACGCCGTTTTCATTGCGCAAGATCACCTGGCTCTGGTCTTTTTTCGGGTTTTCCAAGTAGACCCGGTAGAGAGAAGGTTTTTTATGCCAGATTTCCACATTGTACTCCTGCGGTTCATTTCCCGTTTCAATCGTCATTTTCGCTTTTGCCTTATAGGACGTGTATTCTTTTGCCTTCTTGTCGAGCCCCGTCACAACATCTTCTTGCGATTTTTGGCCGCAGGCAGAAAGCATAAGGATTACAAGCAGCCCCGTTAAAAGCAAAACAAAGCTTTTTCTCACCTTTTTTCAACCCCTTTTTAATCATTGATGTAAAAAGGAAGAAACCGCTTGTTCGACTTTAACGGTACGCCATAAGAACAGGGCCGGCTGTATCGGCGTGCGTACCATAAAAGCCTGCAACGACTCGTCTCCCTTATTGCACTACCCAATATATGAGCGTGTCTCAGACAATATGCAGACTAGCATGACAACCTTTCAAAATCATTTTTCTCCTCCGTACTAATCGCCGCTGCCTGTTCATAAACGTGTTACTATATATGTACGAGATCATTGTAAAGGGGCTTAAATCATAAGCATGTTTATCAGAACAGAAAATTTTCAGACGTTTATCAGGCTCTACCCGGTCACATCCGCCATACTGGCCCTGCAGCTTGCCATCTGGATTCTTTTTTTACTTCCGTTGACGGCCGTACAGATGTGGTCTGATTTATTGATTGGATTTAACTGGGGGATAGCGAATGGAGAATGGTGGAGGTTTGTGACGCCGATCTTTATTCACGCCGGGTTCGGCCACCTGCTCTTTAATTCGATGTCGATCTTTTTATTTGCCCCCGGGCTGGAACGAATGCTCGGGAAACTCAAGTTTCTCATCGTTTATATCGGGGCAGGAGTGATCGGCAATATCGGCACATATTTCATCGAACCGCTGGAGTATATGCATGTCGGTGCTTCGGGAGCGATATTCGGCTTGTTCGGCGTGTACCTGTACATCGTGCTGTTTCGAAAAGAGCTGATGGGAAGCGCCAATTCCCAAATCATCGTCACCATCCTCGCCATTTCGGTTTTGATGACGTTTGTCAACCAAAATATCAATATCATGGCGCACATCTTCGGACTGCTGGGCGGACTCGCTCTGGCTCCTCCGTTGTTAAATAAAAGAGTGAACGGCTTTTAACCGTTCACTCTTTTTTCATAAGAATACCATGCAAAAATATCGTCCGAATCTTTCTCCTCGACATCAGCCACCGAAAACTTCTCCATTAAAGCAGACGATTTTGTTGATGTATGAATCGAAACAAGCTGTCTTCTGCGCTGGAAATATGAGCGGCTGACTTCGAACACCTGCATGCGCCTGCGCTGAATGACAGCGGTTGTTCTGCCGATGAAGCGCGATGACATGATGATTTTGCTGCCGCTGATCTTCCATCCGGCATCGCGGTATGATAAGCAGCCGATGATCCAGTAAAAAGGAATCAATACAGCGGACAAATAGCCCCACGGCGGAAACAGAATCGAAAGCGGAACGACAGCGAGAACCGGCCAGGATGCGCGCAGGAGATAGCGGCGCAGTGCGCGTTTCGGCAAGCGGTTCAAATCGTCTTCCGGCGCATAATCCGGAATGAACTCGCCGAGGCGCTGTTTGATCATTTTTTTGCTGATAATCGGAAATAAGACGGCTGATTTATCCTCTTCCAAAACGTTTCCGCCTGCGCTGACAATCGTGACGGCTGCAAGTCCAAAAGGCTGCCTGATCAGACTCTCCTTGATTTTAATCGCTTGAATCCGCTGCAGCGGAATCGTGATTTGATGCTTTTCAATCAGTCCTCTGGAAATGACGATTTCTTTCTCTTTACGGACGACTGTAAAATTGGCGTATTTCAAAAGCATCCCGACAATGCTGAGAAGCCATGCGATGAAAAGGGCCACAAAAGCGGCTAAGGCGATAACAGCCGCTCCAGCGCTGTTCAAAAACGCAAAGCGGTCATACAACCAATCCAAGTCAAAGAAGTCGTCGACTTGAGTGAAAAAAGCGAATACCCCTGAAATAATGACGCCGATGCCGCTTGATGTTGACGCTGCAGTTAAAAGCTCCTGCCCGGTCATTTTGTACATCATTTCCGGCTCTTCCGCTGGTTCCTTCGCCTCTGCAGCAGTCTCTTCCTGCTGATCCGTGACATCGGCTCCAGTACCTTCCGCCGCCTTTTCCCTTTCGAAAAGCGCTTGCTGAATACGTTCGGCTTCTGCCTGAGTAATGGCGACCAAGGAAACTTCCGCTTCCGTTCCTCCGCTTGCCGTTTCGACTTGCAGCTTCACCAGCTTGAATATTTGCTGAATGAGGCCTGCGCTCGTGTTGATCGTTTGAATCCGTTCGATCGGAATATACCTTTTTTTCTTATTGATCAGGCCTTCCTCTATTCGCAATTCATCCTCTTCGATACGGTATGTAAATTTGCTCCACTTGATGATGCTCGTCACGACCAAAGCAATGAAAAACAGCACGGCCGCGGCGATCGCCAGCATTTTGACTGTGTGCGACTGATTTAAAAAAAGCACTACGCCAAATGGAATGATAAAGTTTTTAACAGTCTCAACAAGGCCTTTAATAAAGTTGAGAATGACGGCGGCGGGGTGCATGCGTCTCGGTTCAGACATCATCTTCAGTCACCCTCGCCAGCCTGGAAATGGAGTCCCTGAGCTGATCGGCCTCTTCAACATCCAGAGCGGGAATGGAATGGGTCGTCGCGGCTGTTGAAATTTGCACGGAGGCGAGATTATATTTTCTGAGGATGGGGCCCTGCGATGTATCAACATGCTGGACTCTGACCATCGGAACGATCACGCGGGTCACCACAAAGATGCCGTGCTGAATATCGATTTCGTTCTCATGGACTTCGTACCGCCAGATTCTGTGGCGGATATTCGGAATAATAATAATGATGACAAATGAAATCGCCAGCCAAACGGCTGCTGACAAAACGCCGATCCATACCGGCCACTTAAATATCACCCCTGCGGCAACAAGGCCTGCTGCAGCCAGCATTAAAACGAATGATGTGATACAAGCTGTGATTCTCCAGACTTTTACGCCATCACGGCTGATTTGATTTTTCGGCTCGCTTCTCAAAACTCGATTCCCCCAATCTCATTCTATTTACGGTCTTCAGGCTGAAAATGTTTCGTTTAAAGGCTTTCGTTTTTAAAAAAAGGCGAATCCGTAAAAAAGGATCCGCCTTTTGCTTATGAATTATATGATTTTTTTTGGCGTCTGTCATTCGAAGAACGCTTTTTATCATAGGATGAACGATTGTTCTTTCCTCTGTAACCGCCGCCGTCTCTGCGTTTTGAGGAACGGTGGTGGTGATTTTTGTTTCGCTTCGATCTGAGCGGAGCCTCTTCCGTCAAACGGACAGGCGTATTGTCCGGCTCTTTAGTCATCATTTTAATGGCAGCCGCAACAACTGTCACAGAATCATGGTCTTCCAATAATTCCGCTGCAGCCGTCATATAGAAGTTCAGGTTATTTTCCTCAATGATCGTCCGGAGGCGGTCAACCGTCACCTGCTGCTGTCCTTCAATGGCCTCATCTAGAGTCGGTGCTTTCATGCGGTCCATTTTGCGTTTTGTCGTCTGCTCGATGGCGCGCAGCATATCTTTTTCGCGCGGTGTAATGAAGGTCATCGCCATTCCTGTTTTGCCTGCGCGGCCCGTTCTTCCGATGCGGTGAACATAGCTTTCAGGGTCTTGCGGCACATCGAAGTTGTAGACGTGCGTTACCCCTGAAATATCAAGGCCGCGCGCCGCAACGTCTGTCGCAACGAGCACTTCAATTGCGCCTTGCTTAAATTTCCGGAGTGCCACCATCCGCTTCGCTTGAGTCAAATCGCCGTGGATTCCTTCAGCTGTATAGCCGCGCAGATTAAGCGCTTCTGTCAGCTCATCGACGCGGCGCTTTGTCCGGCCGAATACAATCGCCAGTTCCGGAGACTGGATGTCAAGAAGACGTGTCAGCGTATCAAACTTTTTGCGTTCATGTACTTCAAGGTAGAACTGCTGAATGTTTGATACTGTCATTTCTTTCGCTTTCACTTTCACGTGCTCCGGGTTGGTCATGAAACGTTCTGCAATCCGTTTAATCGGAGCAGGCATTGTTGCAGAAAACAGCAATGTCTGGTGCTCAGCAGGCACATTGGAAAGGATGGATTCGATATCTTCGATGAATCCCATGTTCAGCATTTCATCCGCTTCATCAAGCACAACAGTGTTCACTGTTTGAAGACGCATTGTGCGGCGGTTGATATGGTCAAGCAAACGGCCAGGTGTTCCGACGATAATATGAGGATTTTTCTTCAGCGCGCGAATCTGGCGTCCGATATCCTGTCCACCGTAAATCGGCAGCACACGAGCGCGTTTATCCTGTCCAATTTTATATAGCTCTTCAGAAACTTGAATGGCTAGTTCACGAGTAGGTGCGATAACAATGGCTTGAATGTTAGGAGACTCGGGGTCGACTTTCTCAACAAGGGGGATGCCAAATGCAGCCGTTTTTCCTGTTCCCGTTTGCGCTTGTCCGATCACATCTTTATTTGCAAGGCCGAGCGGAATCGTTTGTGCCTGAATCGGTGTTGCCTCTTCAAATCCCATACGCTTGATCGCTTTTGTGAGATCAGAACTTAATTGAAAATCTTGAAACGTTATTGTCAATGTATTCAAACTCCTTCTGCTTACTGTTTCAGTAATCGTGTTTTATCAATAAAAACTGCCCTTTGTGCAAAGGACAGGTCCATACTTATGCAAAGCCCGAATTACTTTACATGTTATATTACCATTCCGTTATACGTTTTTCAACAAGATGAGAATGAGCAGTGTGCTCTCTTGCCGGTTCGGCAGTCTCCTATGGACCTCGGGCGAAGCCGTCCGTCATCGAAATATAAAGCCCGCCCGGAGGCGTCTTTTACACATTGTAACACAGGCTTGTGCGGCTTTCGACAGCATACGCTCATTTTTTCCCTGCCAGCATCCCAGATTATTTTTTGCAGATTGCCGTTCAATTATTTATTTTTTTATGAATTCAGTCTGCGTTTTTTTGAGAAACGCCTCAACGGTTTGAAATAGGGGAACGGAGTTTTCTTCAAGGCAGACATGGTGCTTGGATTGCGGCAAGAGGCACAGCTCTTTCTCTTCGGAAGGTATGGTTTCATACAAGTAATACGCGCTTGACAGCGGCACGATTGAATCACACTCCCCCTGAACAATAAGCACAGGGATCTGGAGGTTTTTCAAAGCAGGCTTTGTCATCTTGACGAGCTTGCGGAACTGAAATGCTGAAGACACCGGTGTGCTTGTCAGCTTTTGTTTATACCTTTTGTAAAGCAGATTATCCTCAAGCTTGCCTTGCAGAGAATCTTTGATCACATTCTTCAAATCCTGGATCAGCTGTCCCGGGCTGATGTACTGGGCGGCCGCACTCAATAGGACAAGGCGGCTGACCGGATATTTTCCGGCTAAATAGGCGGCAATCATCCCGCCCATTGAAAATCCGATTAAAAATACCGTATCACACGTTTTCAACAAGCGGACGAGCTCCACTTCCGCGCAAGCGATCCATTCCTGAAAACAGACGCCTTTTAAAACCGGCATCTCCCCGTGCCCGGGCAGCGTGATCATTTCGACTTGCCAATCGGCCGTTTGTTTTAAATGAGAAGCCAGCGGTTCCAATTCATACGGTGCTCCGGTAAATCCGTGAATGCATAAACATCCTATCATGACCATTCACCCGTTTTCTTTTACTGATGATCACATAAAAAACGACTTTATGATTCAATGTTCCCTTACAAATCTTTTATAACATCCTCAAGACGCATGCCTCTGGACGCTTTGACGAGGATCAGATCCCCTGTATTCGCTTTTTCTTTCAATGTCTTTTTCAAATCGTCTTTGTTTTCCGGGTTGAAATGAAGGACGCGGTGTTCCGGAAAATGTTTAAGCGCCCCTTTTGCAATATATGCACCGAGATCTCCGTACGTAAATAAAAAGTCGATCGAGTCCGGATTGACTGCCTGCCCGATTTCTTCATGAAACACTTTTTCTCCTTCGCCGAGCTCCAGCATATCGCCGAGGACGAGCATTTTCTTACCGTATCCCTTCATCTGTTCGACAAGCTCGATCGCCGCTTTCATCGATGTCGGACTTGCATTATAGGCGTCATTAATGATCGCAACGCCGTCCGGCGTCTTCACAAGCTCAAGCCGCATTCCGGTCACTTTCAGTTTCGTCAGCCCTTCCGCAATGTGAGCCCGGCTGACATTTAGAAGGTCTCCGGCCGCAATCGCAGCTAAAGCGTTTTTGACATTATGCTTTCCGAGGACCGGGATGAAGAACCGGTTTTCGATCCCTCTGACACGGAATGCCGTGCCCTCTTCCGTCTGTGTCATATCCTCAAGCTGATAGTCGAAAGCCGGATCCTCTCCAAACGTTTTTGTCTCGTAAGGCGGCTGGTTCAGCCTTTCGGCGAGCAGCGGTTCATCTCCGACATAAATGAGTGTGCCTTCTTTTGAAAGCCCATTGACAATTTCGAGCTTTGCCTCTGCAATTCCTTCTCTTGATCCGAGTTCAAGGAGGTGCGATTCGCCAATGTTTGTGATGACTGCGATATCAGGACGCGCCAGACGAGTCAGAAAATCGATTTCTCCTTTGGCGCTCATCCCCATCTCCAAAATGGCGATTTCCGTATCTTCTGGCATCGCCAGAATCGTCAGGGGCAGGCCGATGTGATTATTGTAGTTTCCTTCTGTCTTATGCACTTTATATTCGGTGCCCAACACAGCATGAATCATGTCTTTTGTCGTCGTTTTTCCATTTGAGCCGGTCACACCGACGATTTTCACGTCGAGCTGATGCCTGTATGCCTTCGCAAGCTTCTGCAGCGCTTCCAACGTATCGTCAACTAAAATAACCGGCTTCCCTTCCGGAGGATTCGGTTCGCTCCGGTTCCAGAGCACGGCCGCGACGCCTTCCTGAAAAGCCTGCTCTGCAAAAACGTGTCCGTTGAACCGCTCGCCTGCAAGCGGAATAAACAGTTGGTCTTTCGCCAGTTTTCTCGAATCGGTTGAGACGCCTTTGACGAGACGCCCTTCAAAAGCTTCATTCGTCAAAACGCCTTCCGACATTTCAGCAATTTCTTTTACCGTTCTCGTTATCATGTATGTCCCTCTCTTTCTCCAGCAAGGAAAAGAGACACTACCACAAATAAGGATAGTGTCTGCAGCTGTATATAAGGGCGAACCGCTTCCGCGCCTTTCTCCATGAAAGCTCTCCGGATTCGGTCCGCTCCGTCCCGTTAAAATGTATGTTTGATCTGCTGTTTTTCTTCGTGCCGATCGATTGCCAAAGCGACAAGTTTTTCAATCAGTTCAGCATACTCAACCCCTGATTGCTTCCAGAGAAGCGGGAACATGCTGAACGGTGTGAATCCCGGCATCGTATTGACTTCATTGATCAGGACCCTGCCTTCGTTTGTAAGGAAAAAGTCCGCTCTCACAAGGCCTGAGCCGTCAATCGCCTGAAACGCTTTGACCGCCATGCTGCGCATTGTTTCGTATTCGTCCTCTGTCAGGGAAGCCGGAATAATCAAATCAGTGTCGCCGTCTTCGTATTTTGCTTTATAGTCATAAAAATCTTTCTTCGGAGCGATTTCCCCCGCGACTGAGCAGACAGGTTCATCATTCCCCAGAACGCCGAGTTCTATTTCGCGTCCGATGACGCCCTCTTCAACGACAATTTTCCGGTCATATTGAAATGCAAGCTCAAAGGCTTGGTCAAGCTCTTCACGGTTTCTGCATTTGCTGATCCCGACGCTTGATCCAAGGTTAGCCGGTTTTACGAAGCACGGATAACCAAGCTCAGCTTCCACTTGATCATAGCTTTCTTCTTTGGAGTGACTCCAGGTTTTTTTCACAAATGAAACGTATTTCGCCTGGTCAAGGCCTGCCTGTGCAAACAGATGCTTCATGACCACTTTATCCATACCCGCAGAGGAAGCTAAGACTCCGTTGCCCACATATGGCACATTCAATAGTTCAAGCATGCCTTGAATGGTGCCGTCTTCCCCATTCGGTCCGTGCAAAAGCGGGAAAACAACATCAATCGAGTCTTCTTTTACATCAGCTTCTCCCGGAAACATATCGCGGTTTAGCAATGCCGGAGAAAATGTCTGGCCCGTCTGTTCAAACTGAAGCATTTTCACATTTGAAACCGGTTCTGTCAGTTGCGGCCCTCTCACCCACTCGCCTTTTTCTGTTATATAAATCGGGTGTATATCAAATTTTTCAGTATCTAATGCTTTCGTGACGGCCAGCGCGGTTTGCAGAGAAACGTTATGCTCCGCTGATTTTCCGCCGTATACCAATCCTAATCTTGTCTTCAATTCGTACTCCCCCCACTGGATTCATCTTTACTATCTTATCACTTTCCCGGGAAAATGATCTAATTATTTTAATACGGTCTAAAAACAGCATATAAAAAGCATTTGTATGTAAATCCTTTTCATTTTATATTAAAATGGCATTGAAAAGGAGAGGTTGCAATTGAAAAAAATCACAACAGAAGCACAATTTAATGAACTGATCCAATCCGATAAAGAAATCATCGTCAAATTTTACGCTGACTGGTGCCCGGACTGCACACGCATGAACATGTTCATCGGAGACATTCTTGAGGCTTATCAGGAAAATGACTGGTATGAGCTGAATAAAGACGATCTTCCTGAACTTGCCGATAAGTATCAGGTCATGGGTATTCCAAGCCTGTTGATTTTCAAAAACGGTGAAAAAACGGGTCACCTTCACAGCGCAAATGCCAAAACGCCTGAAGAAGTGAACGAGTTCCTGGCTGAACATATTAGCTAATTCGTTCAAAGTCCTGATTTTTTGTCTGAACCGCCGGGCATGGGAGTACCCATGTCCTTTTTATACAAGACGGGACAGCAGCAATATTTGTTTCATAAAAGAATGAGCTTTCATTAATAATTCGACACGAGTATTTCCCGGGAAACGAAAATGTCGAAATTTCGCAAAAAGTTCTTGATTCGTTTTTTATATTCAGGTAGAATGTTTTTTGTTCCTATTTTGCAATTATTTTTTCTAGTTGTGAAGCCCTTGTCGGCTTCTTTTTTTTATATACTTTTTGGATAATAATTCATATTTTTCAATTTTGTTCAATATGATTTTAAGGATGTCTCTTTACATTCTGTAATACTATTTAGTATAATACCCTTAATTGATAATGATTATCAATATCACTAATGGTTGACGAGGTGATCACATGGCTCCTCAATTAAAGAAAGCGGTGGAAATGAGAAAGAAACAACTCATTCAGCGGCTTATCCAGCTTGGCATATATAAAAAAGAAGAGCGCCATCTTTACGAATTGTCTTTAAGCGAACTTGAAAGCGAATACCAATCCAACAAGAAAGGCGGATAATCATGTCAAAACGGAAGATTAAAACCTTTCATCAGCTTGTCGAAGAATATAAGAAAGAAATCGCCAAGAACCCGAAAGAAATGGAAGTCATTTATGACAAGATCGACCGCAGACACGAGAACCGCCTTTTGGCCATTTCTAAAGCAAAACAAACTTAAAAAAGAAGCCGCTCATTTTGAACGGCTTCTTTTTACTATTCACTGAATGCAATGCCAGCAAGCTTGCCGATTGTCGCATCATCCATCGGCGGATTGTGGAGGCCCGCCCGGACATCGCGATAGAATCTTTGGAGCGGGTTCGTTCTCGCCAGGCTCTTCGCTCCGACGACTCTCATCGCCCTGTCTACGACAGCAATAGCCGTATTCGTTACCGTATGCTTAACCGCTCCGAGCTCACCTGTCAAAAAGGCGCGGCGCTCCGGGTCATCATAAATCTCTGCGACATGATACATAAAGTGGCGGGCTTTCATGAGTTCCAAATCGATTTCGCCGATATGGCGCTGAACAGCAGGCACTTCTTTAATCGGAAATTTTAAACTGTTCGGCTGATAGTCTTTTGCAAATTGGACGGCATAATCTCTCGCTGCTTGCGCGATACCTAGATAAACAGCCGGTATATGAAGCAGCCAGCCGTTGACTTTATCCGTTCTTTTACTTGCCAACAGCTCGACAAGCATGGATTCGTCGAGACGGACATCGGTCAGCACCAAATCGTGGCTTCCCGTCCCCCTCATCGCCGCCATATCCCACGTTTCTTCTATCGCCAAGCCTTCCGCATCTTTATGGATCAAGAAAACGCCGATCGTTTGCTTCTCTTCAATCCAAGCGGTGACAAGAAAGTAGTCGAGAACCGGAGACATCGTTGTAAATGTTTTACGTCCGTTTACAATCCAGCCGCCATTCTTTTTGACTGCATGGGTTCCGGGGCGTCCTCCTCTTGTCGGGCTTCCCGTCTGCGCTTCACTTGCAGCTCTGTTGATCAGCGCGCCCTTTAATGCTTCATGTGAAATCGATGAAAACACATGCCGGTCCCAGCTGTTTCCTTCCGCCAGTTCGCCCATTACGCTTAAGTGCCAGCCGATGCTGAGAGCCGTCGGTCCGTCTCCTTTGGCAAGCCGTTCCTGAAACAAAAGCATATCGTAGACCGAAATGCCTTCTCCCCCGTAATCTTTTCCGACCGTCAGCGCTGTGTAGCCTGAATCCCGCAGCTTTTGAATATGTTCTGCGGGAAATTCGGCATGTTCGTCATAGTACGCTGCTGTTTTCTCAAATTCATCCGCCAGTTTCCCGATTTTACCGAGCCATTCCTGCTGCCTTTCCGTTTTCACAAATATTGAACACACACCGGCATCCTCCTGACCAAATTCCGATAGATTTAATAAGTATTATAGTTCGTTCCCGGCTCGTTGTGCAAATGATAGCCATGGCAAAACAAAAAAGCGCACCTTCAGCGAGGTGCGCTTTGGATTAAACGGCTTGACCGCCGCGACGGTCAACCTTCATACCGAGATAAATCAGCATGTAGGTTAAGTAGCCCATCGTGATCGTGAGGCCGCCGAAGAAGAAATCGGAAAAAAGCGGTTCTTCATATGCGGCGATTCCGGCCAGCACGACCCAGCTTCCATAAAGATACGCCATAAAGAAGCGGATGCCGTTTTTCAATTTATATAACAGAAACAAACCTGCGAGCGAAAAGAGTCCGAGCGCAAGTCTAAAATAGACAAGATGATCGAAATTAAAGGCAAAAGAAACAAATGAAAATGACAACAGCAATACAATTGGCAATGCCGTAATAAATTTTTTCATGGATGTCTCATCCCCCATTCCCTTATCCTAAAATTATAATTGAGAATAGGAAATTCACACGGTAATTACGACATATTTCACAAAAATGTCATTCCTTTTGTCACACTTTAGACAAATTATTTTATACTTTCATATCGCGTTTACAAAAGGCCCACCACGCCGCTCCGAGAAAAAACACGAGATGGAGAAAGACGATGAAGAGCGAAAACAAAGGCGTCATCCCGGCAAAAAGCGGCTTGGTCTCTCCGGCGTATTGCGTTAAATCGGTATTGGCGAACAGTAAAAATTTACCGAGCGGTTTTTCCAAATACGACATAATCGTCACAAGCATTTTGGCGCCGTACAGCACGACAATCGACACCATGATGCTGAGCGCGCTGCTTTTAAACAATGCAGAGCATAAAAACGCAAAGGAAACCATCATCCATACTTCAAACCACTGCGTCCCGATCATTGTCACCGTATTGATAAAGAGCGGCTCCGCTTTTTCGTCGAGCTTCACGCCGAAAAAGAGCAGACCGAATAATAAAGAAAATCCGTAGTAAATGATAAAAAGCCAAATGCTTGCGAGCACGCTCGTCACGTATTTTGAAACAAGAATTTTTTCTCGTCTGACAGGGCGGATCAGCAAAAATTTGATCGTCTTTTTATCATATTCAAAGGATATAATTGAAGCCGCCACCACAATCGAAAGCCCCTGCAAGAGGATATTCAGGTTTGGGGTGAATGAAAAATAGCCGATAAAATGATCCTCTGTCCCGGCGCTCATCAGGATTCTTTTCGTTATGAGCGCGAGGAGAAATTGAAAGACTGCGATCAGCGCCAGCGATACAAAAGTTACTTTTCGCTTCAGCAATTTAACATGCTCGTTTTGAATCAGTTTAAACATCAGCATTCCTCTCTTCCGTTCCATTCGTCCGCGCCATATATTCATCCTCAAGAGACTGCTTAAACGGAGCAATCGAATAGACGTCAATATGATTGGCGACAAGCTGTTGATTTAAAGCAGGAATTTGCGTTTTCGCCACCTTTACGGTAAGCAGGCCTTTTTCGGCGTGAGCTTCGTATCCCTGGTCTTTCAGCCACTGAAGCGCTTTGTCATGAGGCTGTACCTCCAGCATCGCCTTTTCCTGCTTTTCATCTGCATCATTGAGGTCGACGGTTGATTTGATTTTTCCTTGTTGAAGGATGACGACCCGATCGCACAAATCTTCCACTTCCTTCAGCAAGTGGGTCGCAAACAGGATCGCCGTTCCTTCTTCTTCGGCGAGTTCACGCAGATGTTCGCGGAAATCTTTCATTCCCGCCGGGTCCAATCCGTTCGTCGGCTCGTCCAAAATCAACAGCTTCGGCCGGTGAAGAATCGCCTGAGCGATACCGAGGCGCTGTTTCATTCCGAGCGAGTACGTTTTGACCTTGTCTTCTGCGGCATCTTCAAGACCGACCCTGCTGATCACTTCCGCCAGTCTTTCCCGCCCGATTCCAGCGTGCATATTTGCATAATGTTTCAGATTTTCATAGCCTGTCAGATACGGATAAAATTCAGGATTTTCAACGATGGCTCCGACGGACCGGATCGCTTTTTCAAATTGGCGGTCAATCGGAAAGCCGTTTATGACAATTGATCCGCTTTTCATTTTCATTAAGCCGGTGATCAATTTGATGAGGGTCGTTTTTCCCGACCCGTTCGGACCAAGCAGGCCGATGATCTCCCCTTCATCCGCCGTTAAGCGGATATCCTTTAATATCGTTTTGCCGTCTATGATTTTATCAACATTTTCTATATGTAAAACAGGCTGCTTTGTCATAGCCCCCTCCTCTTTCCCAAAAAAATAAACAGTGCCCGAAAAGGCACTGTTTGATTATATCATTTTTGAGTTACACGGACACTTCACTATGAGGGGCTTCAATTTTGCCGTGTTTCTTTTCCGTTTCGGTGACGATGACTGCACATGCTGCATCGCCTGTTGTATTGACAGCCGTACGAATCATGTCCAGAAGTCGGTCAATTCCCAATATTAGTGCAATTCCCTCGACTGGAAGGCCAACTGTTTGAAGAACCATGGCGAGCAGAATCAGTCCGACACCCGGGACACCCGCTGTTCCGATGCTGGCAAGCACTGCCGTGAGAACGACCGTCAAAAGCTGTGTGAATGTCAGGTCATAACCGTACACCTGAGCGATAAAGACTGTTGCTACCCCTTGCATAATCGCCGTTCCGTCCATGTTGATCGTAGCTCCGAGCGGCTGAACAAAACTTGAGATCGGCTCTGGAACTTTCAGCTTTCTTTGAGCGACATCCATCGAAACCGGAAGCGTCGCGTTGCTGCTGGACGTACTGAAAGCGACAAGCATAACCTCTGAAAAATCTTTAAAGAATGTGAGCGGGTTCCGCTTTGCCAGAAATGCAATCGCTGAGCCGTATGTGACGATGGTGTGGATGAACAGCGCCAGAATGACGACGATCATATAAAGTCCCATTGCTTTAATGGCGTCCCAGCCTTGGCTTCCGATCGCCCCGGCAATCAAGCCGAACGTACCGTACGGTGCGAACTTCATGACGAGATTGACGAGATACATCATTAGATCGTTACCTTGTTCAACCACTTTGAGAAGAGCGTCCGCTTTTTTGCCGAGCATCGTAATTCCGAGACCGACCAAAATGGAGAAAGCAATGATTTGCAGCATATTACCTTCAGCCATTGCCTGAACCGGGTTTGTCGGAATGATGTTCAAAAGCGTTTCGGCAATGCTTGGCGCTTTCTGTGCTGAATATTCCGCAGCGCTTGTATCATATGTTCCGATGGTTCCCGGTTTGATGACCAACGCTAAAACAAGTCCGATCATAATGGCAATTGCAGTTGTTACTAAAAAGAAAGAAATCGTTTTGGCACCGATTCTGCCCAGTTTCTTTGGATCTCCAAGTCCTGCCACCCCTAAAGTCAGAGAAAAGAAAACAATCGGTACAACGAGCATTTTAATTAAGTTAAGGAAGATCGTGCCGAGCGGCCCGAATAAAAATGTATTAAGCTTGCTGAATAAATCCGGTGAAGTGACGTTCAGTATAATACCGACGGCTGCACCGAGTAATAGAGCGATAATAATTTTTGTTGCTAACTTCATATAACATATCTCCCCTTTCCAAAAAAAGCCCATGAGAGATCTCCCATGGGCTTTTACCATTAAAATTGGTCCACATGACTCTCTTCACGTTGATGAGGTTAGCTGACGGGTTCGGACGAAGAGATGTCCGTCTTTCAGTTCGCACGGGAACAGAAAAATTCACCCCAAATGATCGGGTCCCCCACTCCTACTAAAGGATTAAACGTGTGGCGCTATTTCGTTATATAACAGTTATACCTGAAAATTCGAAATATGTAAACCAAATTTTCCGATTTACAAATATATGCTATTTTCGGGTGCCAGCTGTTCGGTTTTTCTCCTGATTTGTAACATCAAGTATATCAAGCAGGAAAACAAATATTGGAATACCGATAATTAAACCCCAAATCCCAATAAAATGTTCAGAAAAAATCAGCACGATAAACGTGAAGAAAATCGGCAGTTCCGTCTTGGCGGACATCAATTTCGGATTGAGGAAATAGGCCTCTATCGCATGGACGATCATGATGACCAATACCAGTGATACGATATAAGCGATTCCGCCGATGCTGTAGGCGATAATACTTAACGGAATAAGGGAGAGCACAACGCCTGCGACCGGAACCAGCCCGAGGAAAAACACCATGACGGCAAGGCCGAAAAGCTGAGGAAAACCCATAATCGCGAGGGCAATGGTCGTCAGTGCGCAATTGATGGTGGCGATAATAAACTGAGCCTCAAGCACCTTTCCGAACGTTCTCGTGAATTTTTTCCCAAAGTAAGCAATTTCCTCGTAGAAAATAGCTATTTTGCTCGTCTTAAATTTATCCATTAAGCTCAAGACCTTGTCTTTTTCGATCAATAAGAACATGCTGAGAACCAATGACATAACCACCTGCAGGCCAAACGCGCTAATATCCGTGATATATGTATAGATAAAGTTAAGACCTTTTTCCAAATAGGATGTCAAATTGATATCGCCGAACATACCGGTGATCATATCGAGAAAAGGAATGCTGTCAGGGTGAGAAGCGATATACTTTCCTTGTTTGATCAGCTGCTGAATCTGGGTGACGATCACGGGGTAATAGACCACACCGCCGATCGAAAGCGCGATGGCAAGAGCCGCATACAAACAGGAAATAATCAGTCTCTGGCTGACTTTAATAAAGCGGTTTAAAAAACCGCGGATCACATTTTCCAGACGGTTCATCAAAAACGTAAAGATAAATGTGAGCAATATGAGATTCATCATGCTGCGGAACAGATATAAAACTCCCGCCAATACAACAAAAACTGAAAAACGCCTGACCCCAGGATGCTGAAAAAATTTAATCAACGCTGCCATTCGGTACACTCCCACCAGTACTTTAGTCCTTAACTTTTAGCATTCAAACTTTTATAATTACAATTTGATGCATCATCTGTAAATTATATAACAAAACAGACCGGAAATCTCTTCAGAAGATCAATAATTAATAATATTTTAATATGGACGTTCGCGCGGCAGCGGTAGCATCTTCCATAAAAAGAGAGGGGCTGATGTTCAGCCCCTCTCTTCACCGCTCATTAACCGCTTCTTCTTTGGCGTCCGCCTTTTTCACCGTTTTCTTGATAGAATTCCTTGTCATGGTTACGGCTTGTCGCTTCTCCGCCTTTTTGACCGATCTCCTTGTAGAATTCTTTGTCATGGTTTTTGCTTGTGGCTTCTCCGCCCTTTTCACCGATTTCCTGGTAGAATTCTTTGTCATGATTACGGCTTGTGGCTTCTCCGCCTTTTTCGCCGATTTCCTGGTAGAATTCTTTGTCATGATTACGGCTTGTGGCTTCCCCGCCTTTTTCGCCGATTTCCTGGTAGAACTCTTTGTCATGATTTTGGCTTGTCGCTTCTCCGCCTTTTTGACCGATCTCTTGGTAGAATTCTTTATCATGGTTTTGGCTTGTTTTTTCTCCGCCTTTTCTGCCTGCTTCTTCCCTGCTCATTTTGTTGTTGTCATTATTGTTTGCCATTTTCGATTCCTCCTTTTGAAGTGTTATGGTTTTTACATTCCACATTTCAAAAAGAGTAAACACTAATAGCACATTCACGAAAGAGTCCGGGAATCATGCGATTGTCCGCTGCCCTTTATCGCCCATTCCGGTACCGGAGCCGGCGCATTGTTCTGCAGCGTCTTAGATATCTCGGCAGGCTCTTCAAACAGCGTAATGTTGATGGATTCGAACGTGCCTTTCTGATTTGTTCTTTCATATATAGCATCATGATGTTCCGCCATAAAGTTCAAATAATCTCGCTTCGATTTCCAAAGCACGAGGACGACGGCTTCCGGCCCGTCTTCTGTTTCCATCCATCCGCCCCACTGCCTGATGAATCCGCTGACGTATTGCAGCGGGGCCCATTTGGCCTGCGCCTCGCTGAACGCTTGAAGCTGCTGTTCGGCTGATTTGCACCGTATCAGCTTCAGCACATTCCCTTCCGCGAAAGCGACGGTTTCCGCATTCGTTTTTTCTATACAAAGGTTAACCGACCTTACATGAGCGCGCGTCCGGTGAATGACACCTTTCGGAATCAGCAGGGAATCGTTCGCTTTCAGAACTTCTGTAGGACGGTCCTGAAAATCGATCAACAGCTCTCCTTCCAAAACAATAAACAGCTCATCTGAGCCGGGATGGAAATGCCATACGTATTCGCCCTCCAAAACAGCAATTCGCATACAATGGTCGTTCACTTCCGAAACGGAAAAATTGGCGTGCTTTTCTGTGACTTTCTTTGTCAATTCAAGAAGATTCGTTTTGCGATCCATCAGCTTCCCCCACTTTTGATTTGATTTTCTCCCGAACTTATTTTACCATTTGACTTTTGAGCGTGCGCCTTTTAAAGTGTTGGATATTGGTGAAAAAACGGTTTGAACCTATAGAAGAGGTGTACATCATGCAAAATCAAAACGGAAAAGCTTCAGGGCTTTTGCCGCTGTTTTTATTTGTTTGTTTATTCGTTGGATCAGGCTTGATCACAGGCGACTTTTACAGCCTGCCAATCGTGGCCGCGGCGCTTGCGGCATCGGTTGTCTCACTGGCGATGAATCGCAAGGAGAAGCTCAGCCAAAAGACGGAGTGGTTTGCGAAAGGCGCCGGACACCCCGATATTATGATCATGGTGATGATCTTTATTTTGGCCGGCGCGTTTTCATCTGCCGCAAAGGCGATGGGGGCCGTCGAATCAACCGTTAATCTCGCGCTTTCGTTTGTACCGGGGCAGTTTATGGTTGCCGGTTTATTTATCATCGCTGCGTTTATCTCTGTGTCGATGGGCACGTCAACCGGAACGATTGCTGCGCTCGCTCCGATCGCTGCGGGGATCAGCGCTGAGATCGGCGTTCCTGCGGCCTATTCGGTTGCTGCGGTTGTAGGGGGCGCGATGTTCGGTGATAACTTATCATTTATTTCCGATACGACCATTGCCGCTGTCCGCACACAAAAGACGAAAATGTCGGACAAGTTTAAAACGAATTTCCTGATCGTTCTGCCAGCCGCGGTTGCGACAGTCATCCTGCTGATGGTGTTTTCAGCCGGAGGCCATCCCGGCGCACAAGCCGGGACTTACAGCTGGGTGAAGGTGCTGCCGTATCTCGGGGTTCTGATATTCGCCCTTCTCGGGTTTAATGTTATGGCCGTTATTTTCGGCGGGATCGTGTTAGCCGGGGTGATCGGAATTTCCGACGGAAGCCTGACGCTTCATACGTATTTAACAGCGATCACCGAAGGCATCGGCGGGATGTCCGAACTGATCATTTTATCGCTTCTGATTGGCGGAATGGCTGAAATGATGAAGCGAAACGGCGGGATCGCATTTCTCCTTCAATTTGTATCGCGGAGAATCCGTTCAAAAAAAGGAGCGGAAGCGGGCATTGCCGGCCTTGTCAGCGCGGCAAACCTGGCGACGGCCAACAATACGATTGCCATCATTACAGCGGGGCCGCTGGCAAAAGATTTATCCGACCGGTACGGAATCGACAACCGGAAATCGGCGAGCATCCTCGATATCTTTTCCTGTGTTGTTCAAGGATTGATTCCTTACGGCGCGCAAATGCTGTCAGCTGCACAAATCGCGAAAATATCGCCTGTCAGCATTCTTCCTTATTCTTTTTATCCGATTTTGATCGGCGTTTGCGGCATATGCGCGATTATGTTCAGACTGCCTCGCTTTACGGAAAAAGCGTAACGCCACATGAGAAAGGCTGCCGTTATCAGACGGCAGCCTTTTATCACTCTGTTTCTGCGGTGTCCAGCTCCGCAAGCCTGTCCATGATCCTCCGCTTTTTATACATCATCATCCCTGTTTCGGCAACGCCGTTCACCATTGAACGATTTGAGATTGCGCCAAAGAGGATGCCTGCGACAGGCACCATTTGAAACAGCTTTTTCCATCCGAAAGAATCGCGGTATGTATAAACAACCTCCCGCCAGCCTTGAATTTGCGAAATCATATTTTCCCGGGAGCGAGACTGTAGATGGTAGCGGCTGAGTTCCTGAATGATCGCTCTTTTCCCGACAATATCAGCAGCGCTGAGCTGCAGGCATTTAATAATGAACATCCGCTCCGTTTTTTCTTTAGGATCGTAGCCGTAAGACACCGCGATGTCCTGCAATGTCTTCAATGAAAGGCCGAGGATTGCGGGAATATCGACGGCAAGCGTGAACAAGCCGCCCACACCGGTTGTCGCTCCTTGGACAGCCGCGGTATTCGCCCTGTTTTTCCCGAGGTTTTCACACATTTGATCCATCACTTCCAAAGGAGCCCTTTGAATATCTTCGACCGTTTCGATTGTTTCATCCGGCAGCTTTTTTTGAAACTGGCGGATCAAATGCTTTTCGGACGTCAAATATTGGCCTCCGTTTTGAATAAAGCCGCCGATTTCGTCGAGCAAGAGACCGATTTTATCTTGAATGAATGCCGGCGTAAGCTTGTCCAGAACTTTAAACGGCAGCCGGCCGATCCTTTCCCAAAACCACGCTTTCTGCTGTTCTTTTTCCCATTTTTCAATTTTTTTCAGTTCGTTTTCCAAATCTGTTTTATCGTAGCGCACAGAAGGTTCGCCCTCTCAATCGTGTTTTTTTATAGTATACAATGATTCACTTTATGAATCCGTGTTTTTTGATCGGCAGCTGGCGGGTAAACCCTTACGTAAAAGGAGGAATGATCAAATGCCATGGTCAATGGAAGACTATCCCGCTTCATTGAAACATTTGGACAAACCGGTAAAAAAGAAAGCCATTGAAATTGCGAATGCGATGGTAGACGAAGGATACGACGAAAGCAGGGCGATTCCGATTGCGACGAGTCAGGCGAAGGAATGGGCGGATAACAGAAGCAAAAGCGAACTCAAATCCTATGCGGAGGAAGCCGATGAAACGGAACGCGGTGACAGCGGTTCGAGCAGCAGGCCGGAGCTTGCGGAAAAGTGCGAGCATGTCATTAAACACAAAAAAGGCTGGGCAGTCAAAGCCGAAGACGCTAAGCGGGCCAGCGAAGTAAAGGATACAAAAGCAGAAGCCGTCGAACGGGCGAAAGAAATCGCCGAAAACAAAGGCACCGCCGTCATCGTCCATAAAAAAGACGGCAGTGTGCAGCGGAAGATCAGGATGAATTAGCGAGGCGCTCCGTTTTTGGAGCGTCTTACTTTTTCCCCGCCAACTCCAATACAGCATCAGCTGCTTTTTGATAGCCGCCGGCATCGCGGAGCGAGCGGCCGATATTGGCGGCGCCGTCTTTATAGGAGCGGTTTTTAAGCATCTCGTCAATCGTTTTTTGTAAAACAGCCGGAGAAAGTTCATTTTTATCCAGCTTGATCCCGGCGCCTGTACGTTCCACCTGACCTGCGACGAAAAACTGGTCTGCACCCATCGGGATGACGATGAGCGGCGTATCAAAGTACAGGCCTTCATTTGTACTGTTCATGCCGCCGTGGGTGACAAATGCATCGGCTTTTTTCAAAACCTCCAATTGCGGGATATACGGCCTCACGATAAAATGATCCGGTATGGTGCCGAGATCCGCGGGGTCCGTTGATTTCCCGACAGCCATAACCACCTTGCCGTCAAAGTCTTTCAGCGCTTCGATACACATATGATACAGTTCTTTTTGCTGATTAAAGATTGTGCCCATCGAGATCACGATGACGGTTTCCCCCTCCAGCTCAGCGAACGGAAAGCTGCCTGGGTCCTGCCTGCTCGTAATTGACGGCCCGACAAACAAATAGTCATTGCCAAATCGTTCGGCATGAGGCTGAAACTCCCTGGAGGTAAAGACAATCGTAATATCCCCCGGACAGGAGAACACGTCAAACGGCTTATCGAGGCTGACGGGATACCGCTCACTTAATTCGCCGAGGGATTGCTTCAATTTTTCAAAATACGGCGAGCTTTCAAGGTCGCCTTGCAGGGTAAACGTTTTTGCAAACGTCTCGTCCATTGCAAATGTCGTACATAACGAAACGCTCGGCAGCCCAAGTATTTCAGCAATGATTTTCCCCGCCAAAAAGTGATGGTCATATATTACATAATCATAAGACTCGCTCCTGACTTCCCGGTAGATGAGCTGAACGATCTCATCGACTTTACCCGACATATTGTAAACCAACTCGGCAAAGTCCCTCTTTTCTTTTTCCTTCCCTGGTGATAAAGCCTCTCTGAAATCCGGGTATAAACGGACTTCCGCGCCTGTTTTTTTAATTTTTTCAGCGTATTCCTCAACTGCATAATATACGATGCTTTCTCCTCGTCTTTGCAGCTCCTTTGTGACGCCAAGAGAAGGATTGATGTGCCCCTCCCCCGGGAAATTGATCATCAGTACATGTCCCATCACAGATCTTCCTTTCTCATACGAAAATTTATATAAGGAAATTTACTACAAAAAGACAAATGAAGTAAAGAAATTTAATTAAGTTAATAATACATAAACATAACTATATGACCATTTGTCTGTTTCTGCATATCTTTCCTTTAAATTTTTTTGCCATGCAAATGAGCGTATATCATTAGAGAAAACAGGCTCTTTATTACTTGACAGCCCAAATCGGAAGACGATTTTCCTTTTTTTAAAAGCAAATTAAAACACGGCCGATCGAGGCACAATACATCATAAGAAACAACCTACGGAGGTTTTGCCATGGATACGAAAGCAACCAGGATCGAAAAGGATTTTCTAGGCGAAAAGGAAGTTCCGGCTGACGCCTATTACGGCGTACAAACCATGAGGGCCGTGGAGAACTTTCCGATTACAGGCTATCGGATTGATGAAGAGCTGATTAAAGCTTTGGCAATGGTCAAAAAAGCGGCTGCTCTCGCCAATATGGATATTAAACGTTTATATAAAGAGCTCGGCGAAGTCATTGTAAAAGCGGCCGGCGAAATAGCGGAAGGGCTCTGGCACGATCATTTTATTGTCGACCCCATTCAAGGCGGCGCCGGCACTTCAATGAATATGAATACAAATGAAGTGATCGCAAACAGAGGTTTGGAGCTTTTAGGAAAAGAAAAAGGTGATTACTTCCATTTAAGCCCGAACACGCATGTCAATATGGCCCAATCTACAAATGATGTGTTTCCGACAGCCATTCATCTGGCCACATTGAATCACTTAAGACAGCTCATATCGACGATGGAGCATATGCTGGATGCCTTCCGCAAAAAAGCGGAGGAGTTCGATTCCGTTATTAAAATGGGCCGCACCCATCTTCAGGATGCTGTTCCGATCAGGCTCGGCCAGGAATTCGAAGCCTATTCCCGGGTGATCGAACGCGATATTCAGCGGATCAAGCAGTCGCAGCATCATCTCTATGAAGTCAATATGGGAGCCACCGCAGTCGGCACAGGTTTAAACGCCGATCCGAGATATATTCAAAGCGTTGTCGCACACCTGTCAGATATCAGCGGCTATCAGCTGACAGGCGCAGACCATCTTGTCGATGCCACACAAAACACGGATGCCTACACAGAAGTATCGGCTGCTTTGAAAGTTGGCATGATGAACATGTCCAAGATTGCCAACGATTTGCGTTTAATGGCGTCAGGCCCGAGGGCGGGACTTGCCGAGATCCGGCTGCCGCCCCGCCAGCCCGGCTCCTCCATCATGCCCGGCAAAGTAAATCCGGTGATGCCTGAGCTGATGAACCAGATCGCATTTCAAGTGATCGGCAACGATCATACCATCTGCCTTGCATCAGAGGCGGGGCAGCTTGAGTTAAACGTGATGGAGCCCGTCCTCGTCTTTAATTTGCTTCAGTCGATTAAAATCATGAACAACGGATTTCGCGTATTTACCGATTACTGCATCACCGGGATTGAAGCGAATGAGATCAGGCTGAAAGAATTCGTCGAAAAAAGCGTAGGAACGATTACGGCCGTTAATCCGCACCTCGGCTATGAAGCTGCCGCACGAATTGCGAAAGAAGCGATTGCCACAGGACAATCCGTGCGCGAGCTGTGTTTGCTCCACGATGTTTTGACAGAGGAAGAATTGGATCTCATTCTCGATCCGTATGAAATGACACACCCTGGCATCGCAGGCGCTTCGCTTCTCGAGGATTAGCCATCCGTCTTTCTCAATATGCTTTCAAGCGTTTATAGACGCCCGAGACGGGCTAAACATTTAATATAAATCAATTGAAAGAGGTGGAAAGACAATGTTAGGATTTCTCGTTTCTTTAATTGTTGCGATTGTCATTGGTTTGATCGGAGGTGCAATCGGAGGCAGCGGCGCTCCCGGCGGATGGATCGGCTCCATGGTTGTCGGCTTTGTCGGAGCTTGGATCGGCCATGGACTGTTCGGAACGTGGGGGCCTGATATTGCGGGATTCGCCATCTTTCCGGCGATTATCGGAGCCGCAATTCTCGTCTTCATTTTAAACCTGATCTTCCGCGGAAGAATGGGTTCTCAGGCCTAATATCCGGCCAGCATCGCCCGAAAGCGGTGCTGGTTTTTTTGTTTGGGCGAAACCGTTCGCGCATATACTATAGCATCTTATGGTTGACAATTGATCATCGCGGGCATATGATGATCATATAAATTTGCACTAAGGAAACTTTTATGTACAAGGAAAAACAACTGAGAATCTAGGTGAATCAAATGGTCAGTCACGATTTGTCCAAACACTCGCAAATATCAAAAGAAGCTCAAGATGCACTGGACGGAAAAAGCAAAGGCTTCAAAAGGCTGCTCCCTTTTTTGGGTCCGGCGTTTATCGCGGCTATAGCTTATATTGATCCCGGCAATTTCGCCACCAATATCGCGGCTGGTTCGAAATACGGCTACTTGCTTTTATGGGTGATTCTTTTTTCAAATATTATGGCTTTGCTGATTCAGTCGCTGTCTGCCAAGCTCGGAATTGCAACGGGTAAAAATCTGCCCGAAGTCGCCCGGGAAGAATTCCCTAAACCGGTCTCCATCGGCTTGTGGATTCAGGGAGAGCTTGTCGTGATCGCGACCGACTTGGCCGAATTTATCGGAGCTGCTCTCGGTCTCTACTTGCTGTTCGGTATACCGATGCTTGAAGCATCGATTATTGCAGCCGCCGGATCTTTCGCGATTTTGGAACTGCAAAGGCGCGGCGTCAGGCCGCTTGAAGCAGCGATAACAGGAATGCTGTTCATCGTCGTGATCGCTTTTGCCTTTCAAACCTTTTTTGCAAAACCTGATATCGGTTCGGTTTTGGAGGGCATGTTTATTCCCCGCTTCGATGGTGCAGACAGCATCCTGCTGGCGGCGGGAATCTTGGGAGCGACCGTGATGCCGCATGCCATCTATCTTCATTCCGCTCTCACACAGCGAAGAGTGGTCGGAAAAACGGAAGCGGAAAAGAAAAAGATATTCCGGTTTGAGTTCATCGACATTTTGATCGCCATGCTGATTGCCGGAGCAATCAATGCGAGCATGCTGATCGTCGCCGCTGCACTGTTTTATAAGAACGGCATTTTTGTCGAAGACCTTGATGTGGCCTTCAGCCACTTCAGCAGCATGGTCAGTCCGCTTTCCGCGGTACTGTTCGGCGTCGGCCTGTTAATCGCCGGTTTATCGAGTTCGTCTGTCGGAACGCTTTCAGGAGATATTATCATGCAAGGCTTCATTAATTTCAGGATTCCGCTTTATTTAAGACGGTTCATTACGATTTTGCCGCCTATCGCTATTATTGCTTCAGGGGTGAATCCGACAACCGCTCTTGTCTTGAGTCAGGTCGTCCTGTCATTCGGCATCGCCTTTGCCCTTATCCCGCTTATCTTATTTACGAGCAATAAACGCATTATGGGGAGCCTGAAAAATGCGAAGTGGATAACAGCCGTCTCATGGCTAATCGCCGCCTTAATCGTCGCCCTTAATATTTTCTTGATTTACGATACATTTTCTGGTTAAAAGCCGGCCTCGGTCGGCTTTTTTATATTATACTGAAGAAAAGGGGGATTCTGGATGTTTAAATTAATGGTGCGTGATGATCTTTATTTGAAAATGCTCGAACCAAAAGATGCCAAAGCCGTTTATATGCAGATCCAGCAGTCTAAAGATGTGTTGCGGAAATGGCTGTTTTGGGTGGACGGCACAAAGCAGCTGGAGGATACCGAAGCTTTTATTGAAGAAAGCATGAAACAGGCCGCTGCGAACAACGGGTTTCAGGCGGGAATATGGCATCAAGGCCATTTTGCCGGAATCATCGGGCTCCATTATATTAATTGGATCAACCGTACGACTTCGATTGGCTATTGGCTGGGGGAGCCTTTTCAAGGAAAAGGGATGATGACTGATGCCTGCCGGGCGCTGATCGACACGCTTTTCAACGAATACGATTTAAACCGAGTTGAAATCAGAGCCGCTGTTCAAAACGTAAAAAGCCAGGCGATTCCGGAAAGGCTCGGCTTCACGAAAGAAGGCTGCCTCAGACAATGCGAGTGGCTCCACGATCACTTCGCCGACCATTTCGTATACGGGCTCCTGAAGGAGGAATACCTCGCCCGCAGCAAATGAGTCCGGGATTTGTCACACGCATTTCACACTGCAATCTGTTATGATAGATAAAAAAATATGGAGTTTTGATCATGAGAGTATTTATACTGTTTTACTTATGGATTGTCCCGCTCGTCATCGGGCTGATATTTTTTCGGGTGACCCAACGGACAAGCTTTAAAAAAAGGTTTTATCCAGGCTATATCATGATCGGTCTTGCTGCGGCTGTATTTGCCGTCTGTTACCTGATCGGACAGCCTTATCTCGGGAATTTCTTCGGCGGTACAATGCTGTTCGGCACCCTGCTGCCGTTCATGGCTGCCGCAATGAAGAAAAAGAAATAACGAATCTCAAAAACCCCGGCATGTTTTGGGAAAGCCGGGGTTTTTGATCACTTATTTTCTCTGTTTGCACCAAAACCCGCTGATTCACAAACCGATTTTCAGACGACTGGGCTTTATTTGTTCACTAAATCAACGTCGATCACCTGATAGAAAGCGTTTTCAGTATCAGCTACATCCCAAACGGCCAATATGACATGATACCCGGAGCGGTCTTCTGGAATGTAAATTTGGTGAGATAAATGGCGAGATGCAGGGGAACCATCATGCGGCACGGTTCCAATCCGTTCGAAATCTGCACGCTTAAGCGGTTTGTCAGGATCCCAGCCTTTTTTGGTGATATAGTAGTGCCATTGGCTGGTGTTGTGGGGGGCGGTATATGTCCAGGTAAAGGTGTGTTCCCCGCCGGTCATAATATGTTTAAACCAGCGATTTTCCGACTGTTGATCAAGAATCCCGCCGAACAGTCCGCCCGCGGATGCTATTTGTCCGTCTGCCGGGCCGTCATGGGGAAACCCTTTTTTCGCTTCCAGGCTTTGTGGCTCATACATCACGCTTCCGCAGTTCAGATTGAGAAGTCCGTAAGCCTCACTGCACAGAGCCGCTCTGCTCCCCGGTTTTTCGACAAAACCATGAGCGAAGGCTTGCTGAGGAACGATTGACATCAACAGCAATCCGGCTGCTAGTATGAAAGCTGTACTGAAGGTACTTTTCATAACATAATCCACGTTTCAATCCCCTCTCTTTTTATCGTGTTGAGACGGGTTTTGATGCAAAAAGAAAAAACGCGGACATTCCAATACTATCCATCAAATTTTAACATCTGAACATGATAAAGCCAAGGGACGATCTCCCTTGGCATCATACTAAAAAATCCTTTTCAAACTTTTTTTCAGCGGCGGCAAGTCGAGCTCTTTTTTCTCAACCAGTTTTTTGATCATATATTTGCTGTAGTTTACAGCTTGCGTATAGGATATTTTTCCCGGAAGCGGCGGTTCATCCGCTATTGCCACATCGATAATCGACGGTTTTTGTGATTGAAAGGCATTTTTCAAAGCCGGTATGAGCTCTTCGTGCTTTGTCACGCTGAAGCCCTTCCCGCCGCAGGCCTCGGCAAACTTGGCATAATCGACGTTTTCGAGCGCCGTCGCATAATTTACATGCCCTTTTTCCTGCTGTTCATATTGAATCATTCCCAAGTTCTGATTATTTAAAATCACGACAACAATCGGCAGGTCATATTTGACAGCAGTCGGAAAATCGTGCATGGACATGCTGAAGCCGCCGTCTCCGCACACGGCTACAGCTTGACGCTCCGGATTGGAAAGCTTTGCCGAAATCGCGCCTGGAAGACCGCATCCCATCGTGCCAAGCCAGCTTGAAATCAGAAAATCCTGATTGGTCATATTAAAATGGCGCGCCGTCCAAACCGTCACATTTCCGACGTCAACGGACAGGACCGCATCATCGGCGACTGCGTCCTCAAGCCTTGCAATCACCTGCTGAGGCTTAAGCGGTGCTGTCGCCACCTGTTCGTCTTTTTCAATTTCATAGCGCCACTTCCTCATATGTTGTATACAGCTTTCCAAAAATGCGCGGTTCGATTTCCGTTCAATGGTTTTCGTCAGTTCCAAAAGCCCTTTTTTCGCATCGCAGACAAGGCCGGCGGTGACAGGATACCGTTTGCCGATTTTCGCCGGGTTGTTATCAAGCTGAATAGCCGGCGCATCTTCCGGCAGATAATCGCGGTATGGAAAAGAAGTCCCCAGCATGATCAACAGATCGCTTTCCTCCATCGCTTCATATGCGGGTTTTGTGCCGATGTGTCCGAGGTTCCCGAGCATGTGCGGGTGCCGATCGGGTACGACTCCTTTCCCGGGGAGCGTAACGATGATCGGGGCGGCCGCTTTATCGGCAAATTCGAGCAGCTCATCTCTTGCCGATTTCATTCCTTTTCCCGCTAAAATCACCGGCTTTTTCGCATGATTAATCAATTGTGCGCATTGCATCAGCTGGCTTTGCTTCGGTTGAAGATCGCCTTCGATATAAAGCGCAGACGTATAAACCGGCTTCCGCTTAATCTTTTCCGCAAACAGATCATCGGATACGCTCAGTACGGCGACCCCTTTTTGGCTGTAGGCGGTACGGATCGCCTGATTTAAAAGGTCAGGCAGGGCTTCGGCCGAATGAACCTGCTGATTAAAGACAGCCACATCCTCAAACATTCGTTCAAGACCGATCTCCTGAAAGTAATCTCTTCCGATTTCATTCGAAGACACCTGCCCTGTAATCGCCAGCACAGGCGCCCCGTCAGCTTTCGCGTCATACAAGCCGTTCAGAAGATGAACGGCGCCCGGGCCCGCTATCGAAAGGCAGACGCCGATTTTGCCTGTCAGCTTCGCATCAGCTGCGGCAGCGAGAGCAGCGGTTTCTTCATGGCGCACTTGAATGAAGCGGAGGCTGTTTTCTTCATGCCGCAATTCATCGATAAATTCGTTGACGCTGTCCCCCGGCATGCCGTAAACATGATCAATATTCCATTCCTTCAGCAGTTCTGCAGCTGCTTTTCCTGCGGTTTTGTTTGCCATATCACGTCCTCCTTTGTTTCTTCCATACCACTTTTTCGCTGACGGGAAACGTGATCCGGCATACTGACGAAAGTGAGGGAAAATACGACAGCGGTTGTGTTCCCAGCCGTGCTCATCTCGCATAAAGATCTCCCCACCGCACTGCTGAACTTGAAGTCGTGCCCGGAAAATCCAGCGACATCCGATCCTAAGCACCACTCCATGTACACATGATCAAATCTCCTAAAAGCCTGCCACTCATTTTGATATGCCCCCGCAAAGTTAGACAATAAAATGTCATGAAGCGGTTGGACCGGCATGAATCCGGAATTGTATTGGACTCACACTTTTCATTTGATCTTCATCCGTTAGCAGCGCTGTTATAGCAATTGGGCGCAGTTCATTCACACAAGTGTTGAAACTTTTTTCAATATTTAAATTGTTATAATTTAGGTTCAGAGTTATAATTTAACAGAAATAAACCGAATTTGCATAACTTCGATGAAAGTTAAATCCTTCGTCAAACACAGGGGTGGTCGTGGGGGCAATGATTATACTTTTATAAAAATTTATAGTATTTGGGGAATGGATTATTTATCCAAACATCCTGATCTGATGGATTAGGAGTGCTCGTACGTATGTGATTCCGCCTGTCATGCGGCATTGTATCAAGGTTACTCCATTTTAGAAGGACAAGCTGGTCTATGAATGTGGATACACGACAAGCTCAATCCGCTTGTTGAGTCTCCTCGGCACGTTAGGTATTCATAATGCTGCAGATTGTCAGTTTCAAGTGCTGTGGTCTTCGAGATTCGGTTGTTGCGATCTGAAGGTAATTTCATAGAAACTATAGTCGAAACATTCAAATCTTCCTATCTTATCAACCGTATACTTCATAGTCTAAGTTTCGGGTGAAAAGGAGAGACGCGGATCGTCAAGGTAAAGTCCCTCTCTTTTATCAAAAGAATTTAGAATTGGAGGCATTTACATGTTATCAGAAATAGAAAAGGGGCTTGAGGGCCTGCGTGTCAAACTTGATCGTATTGATGAACAACTGTTGGATACATTGAAAGCACGTTTAGAATGCTGCATTAAGATTGGATTATACAAACGCGAGTATCATATTCCGATGATGCAGCCGCACCGAATTAACTTTGTCCAGGAACGGGCAGCTCGATACGCTGACGAGAATGGTCTAAGTCAAGAGTTTTTGCGTAACCTTTATGAGCTCATTATTTCTGAAACGTGCAGGGTTGAGGATATCGTCATTGATAATTCAGAAAATCGCAGACAGGACATTTCTTCAAGCCTGGCCGGGCAAAAAAGAAAAAGGGAGGAATTGTTTAATGGGGGCAGGGATACAAACACTTCTAATTGACAACTATGATTCATTCACTTACAACCTCTATCAATTGATCGGCGAAGTAAATGGCCGACCGCCAATCGTTGTCCGTCATGATGTAGACTGGTCACAAGTGCCGATTGATGAGATTGACAACATCGTGATCTCCCCAGGCCCCGGTCGACCGGAACGGGTTGAGGACTTTGGTATTAATGCAACTGTTATTCAAGAAGCTAAGCTGCCAGTTCTCGGAGTCTGTCTTGGACATCAAGGTATAGCTCATTTGTTTGGCGGAAAGGTGAACCACGCTTCTGAGCCCATGCATGGACGAACATCAGTCATTCACCATTCAGGGGTTGATATCTTTGACGGGCTTCCGCCTGAGTTCTCTGTCGTACGCTATCACTCCCTTGTCGTTACTGATCTGGGTGATGATGTGGAAGCGATTGCCTGGACAAAAGATAAGTTGATTATGGGGCTTCGACACCGCCATCTGCCGATTTGGGGTGTGCAATTCCACCCCGAGTCAATCTGCAGTCATTATGGGCACGAGTTGCTTGCCAACTTTCGAGACCTGACTCCGAAGCGCACTGAACGATCAAGACCGTCTCCCAAATTAAAGGAGCCTTCCCAATCTAAAAGCGATTTCTACCGGATTCATTTTCGAAAATTATCGGGATTTCCTGACGCTCAGTTAAGTTACCAGACACTATTTGCTGATGCACCTCATGGATTCTGGCTTGACAGCAGCAGTGTCATCGAAGGCTTGTCACGATTTTCCTATCTTGGCGATGGTGCCGGAGAGAATGCTGAATATATAACCTATAGCGTAGCAGAGGGTGTTGTAAAAGTACAACGTTCGGGTCAAGAGACGGAGTTCATTGAACAGTCATTTTTTGATTATCTTGATGAGCAAATCCGCCGTCGGGCAACATCTGCTCCGAAAGGCCTTCCCTTTGAATTCAATCTCGGCTATGTGGGTTACATTGGCTATGAGCTAAAAGTTGAAACTTGCGGGAGCAGCCGGTATCAATCTGAGATTCCTGATGCGGCCTTGCTTTTCGCAGACCGCATGCTTGTTTTTGATCATCTTGAACAGGAAGCCTATCTGTTGTGTCTTTCGACTGGGGATGAGGATAAGCAAGCACTCAACTGGCTAAACGCTGCAGAGCGAATCTTGGATGACATTCCTGCTGCAGCAAACGATTCGGACAAGGATTCAGTCCTTACATCCGTGCCAGACCACAATATCCCAATCGAGTTTCGGCATAACCGGACTTCTTATCTTCAACTGATCAACAATTGCTTAGAAGAAATCCGCAATGGTGAATCCTATGAGATATGCTTGACTAATTCCGCAACTGTTAATACCCCTATAGATCCTTGGATTACGTATACGCACCTGCGAAGAATCAGTCCGGTTCCCTATGGGGCATTTTTAAACTTTGCGGATGCGGCAGTACTAAGTGCCTCTCCGGAACGGTTCCTCTCAATCAGTGCTGATCGTATCATTGAGTCCAAACCGATCAAGGGTACTCGTATGAGAGGCAGGACTTCTGCTGAAGATCATCAATTACGAAATGAGTTACTAAGTGATGAAAAAGATCTCGCAGAGAACTTAATGATCGTTGACTTAGTCAGAAATGACCTTAACACTGTTTGTGAAATAGGATCTGTTCATGTACCTAAGCTGTTCGATGTAGAAACATATGCACCAGTCCACCAGTTGATCTCGACGATTCGCGGCACTATACGTCCGGACAAATCAACGGTTGATTGCGTCCGTGCTGCTTTTCCAGGCGGTTCGATGACCGGTGCTCCGAAAATTCGAACGATGGAAATCATAGACAGGCTCGAGGATGGCCCCCGCGGTGTCTACTCGGGCAGCCTCGGCTGGTTTGGACTGAGTGGCGCTGCGGATCTTAGCATTGTTATCCGCACAGTTGTTGTGACCGATGACAAGGCGACTTTTGGTGTCGGAGGAGCGATCGTAGCATTGTCAGATCCAGAAGAGGAGTTCAAAGAAACTCAGGTTAAAGCGCGAGCAATGGTCTCAGCCATCGCAGCAGCGGAACTCTCTGCAGTGGGAGGTTCAAGATGAGTCAGGAAATAAGGCAGTGTGTGATTGCGGGGGGAGCCGGCGGCGTTGGCGGGATGTTTGCAGACCTCCTTGAAGGATCGGGTGTTGAAGTATGTATTATCGATAAGAAGCCTCCTTCTGTTCGTCGACAATTCAAGAAGTGTGACATCACTGTTCCGACTCCAGAGGCCAAAGATATTATTCAGAAGGCGGACATGGTGATGCTCGCTTTACCAGAGACCGCGGCTCTTCAAGCAGTAAAAGTTGTCGGGGCGTTAATGAAGCCTGATTCTCTCTTGGCGCACACTCTTTCTGTCCAGTCACCCATATTTAAAAAAATACACGCTTTCGGTTTGCCTTTCGAAAGCATAGGTCTTAACCCTATGTTTGCTCCCAGTCTTAGTATCGCGGGTAGACCGGTAGCTGTCATCGTTCAAAACGACGGGCCTAAAGGAAGTCATTTGATTCAGATGATTTTAGATTGGAAAGGCCGTCCGGTGCTATTAGAAGCTGAGGAGCATGATCAATTGGCCGCGGCTATGCAGGCACTCACTCATTCAGCGATACTCACCTTTGGATTGGCGCTCGCAGAATTAGATGTTGACATCGCAAAACTTAGTTCCCTTGCCCCTCCTCCGCATGCAACTATGCTTGCGCTACTGGCACGGATTAGTTCTGGAACACCGGATGTGTATTGGGACGTCCAATCCGTGAACCACCAAGCAATGACGGCCCGTGCCGCACTGGCTGAAGCAGTTGCATCGTTGAATGAATCGATGAGGGATCAGTCCGTATTCACCGAACTGCTGCGTAAATCCCGGGAGGTATTTGGATCTGAAATAGCCCATTATCAAGATCTCTGTGCTAGTATCTTTGAAGGTCCAATCGCACCAAAGGAGGGAAAGCACAGCCAAACCAACCACCCGGTTAATAGAGTAGAATCAAGGATTTTAAAAACAACTGATTCCTTAGAACAGGGAACAGCTTTCCGGGACAAATAGAAGTATGAAAATGCCGTGTAGATTCGCGACTTTTTCACTGACAAGTTCTTCTTCATAACAGCTAGTTTTGATGATATTTGGTCACATTAAAACAGCCTGCCGTTTTCGGCAGGCTGTCTGCTGATTATTGATCAAGCTTCAGCTTCTTCAGCTGTTCGGCGAGCGCGTTGTTGATCGGCTCATCCTTGTTTTGCTTTTTCAAGTAGGAGTGTACATCGCGTTTTGATGCTTTTGAATTTTTGTCTTTTGCCCTGCGCTTTTCGAAAACGGAGAGCTTTTCTCTGTGGCCGCAGACGCAGGCGAATGTCTGGCCTTCTCCGTGTCCGCGCAGTTCCATACGCTTATGGCAGTTCGGGCAGCGGGCGTTCGTCTGTTTGGCGACTGTTTTGCGGTGGCCGCACTCCCTGTCCTGGCAGACGAGCATTGTGCCGCGTTTGCCGTTTACTTTCAGCATCAGTTTTCCGCAGTCAGGGCAATGCGTCCCTGTGATATTGTCGTGCTTAAACGTTTGATTGCTGCTTTTGATTTCTCTGATCGTCTGCTTTGCGTACTCCTTCATTTCTTTGATGAAGGCGGAGGATTTCAGTGTTCCTTTCGCAATGCCTGAAAGCTTCTGCTCCCATTCGGCGGTGAGGGCAGGAGATTTTAAATCTGACGGAACAAGCTCAAGGAGCTGTTTTCCTTTTGAAGTAATGTAAATATCTTTTCCTTTTTTCTCGATCAGGAACGTGTTGAACAGCTTTTCGATAATGTCGGCGCGTGTTGCGACTGTCCCAAGTCCGCCCGTCTCTCCGAGAGTTTTCACAAGGTTTTTTTCTTCTCCCTGCATAAATGCGGCCGGATTCTCCATCGCAGACAGCAATGTTCCTTCATTAAACCGCGCCGGCGGTTTTGTTTCACCCTTCGTCTCTGTCAAAGACCGGACGGACAGCGTGTCGCCTTTTGCGAGTTTTGGCAGGGTTTGATCCTTTTCTTCCTCGTCATCATCTTCGTCTGCGAAATCGTACACCGCTTTCCAGCCTTGCGACTGAACGGTTTTCCCTTTTGCCGTAAAGGTTTCTCCGCCGATTTCGGCAAACACTTTAGTTTCTTCATATTCAAACGGCGGCATTAAAACGGCGAGGAAGCGCTTCGCGATCAAATCGTAAAGCTTTCTTTCCTTTTCGCTTAACGCGCCGAGCGCAAGCGGCTCTTCCGTCGGAATAATCGCGTGGTGATCGGATACTTTCGCATCGTTGACAAAGCTTTTATTGGCTTTAACGCCACGCTTTAAGATCCGGGCCACATGCTGAGCATAAGGCTTCACCTGCATGCCTTCCAAACGGTCTTTCAGCGTAGGGACGATGTCATTGGAAAGAAATCTTGAGTCCGTCCGCGGATAGGTGACAAGCTTGTGCTGCTCATAGAGCTTCTGCAAAACGGACAGCGTTTCTTTTGCGGAAAATCCGAAGCGTTTATGGGCGTCCCTCTGCAGCTCGGTCAGATCATACAGACCGGGGGCAAAGCTTTTTTTCGCCGTTTTTTTCAAGTCGGCGATGGCGGCCGGTTTGCCTTGCAACGCTCCTGCAAGCTGTGAGGTCACAGACGCGTTGAACGTGCGGGTCTGCTTCGTCTTTTTGTCCTGCCACGTCAGCGTCATACCATCAACCGCTGCACGCAAGCCGAAATAAGGGACGGGTTTAAAGTTCTTGATATCTTCCTCTCTTTTCGCGATCATCGCCAATGTCGGCGTCTGTACGCGTCCGCAGGAAAGCTGGGCGTTGAATTTCGTTGTCAGCGCCCTTGTCGCGTTGATGCCGACGATCCAATCGGCTTCAGCTCGAGCCACGGCTGAATGGTAGAGGTTTTCAAAGTCTTTGCCGTTCTTTAAGTTTTTAAATCCGTCTTTGATCGCTTTGTCTGTGACCGACGAAATCCACAGGCGCTTCAATGGCTTCGTGACCTTTGCTTTATCGATGATCCAGCGGGCGACAAGCTCGCCTTCCCGGCCGGCATCTGTTGCAATGACGATGTCTTTGACATCTTTTCTGATCAGCTGCGATTTAACCGCCTGAAACTGCTTTCCGGTCTTTTTGATGACGACGAGCTTTAAAGGCTCGGGGATGATCGGCAGATCTTCAAGCCGCCAAGACTGGAATTCCTTTCCGTATCCTTCAGGGTCCGCCAATGTGACCAGATGGCCGAGCGCCCATGTCACGATATAGCGGTCGCCTTCAAGATATCCGTTTCCTTTTTTATGACACTTCAGCACGCGGGCCAAGTCACGGCCGACTGAAGGTTTTTCTGCTAAAACGACTGTTTTAGACAAGTCCATCACATCACTTTCTTGTTCATGCATCCTTTTATTATAACAGATGATACAAATGCATCTCTAATGTTCACGATTCCTTTATTTCAATTTCAGAAAAAATGACGTGTGTCACGGTTTGCGCATATGGTGATGTTTCATTGATAAACGCTTCGATCTGCGCCAGGCTCTCTGCATTGATTTTCAGCATATAGCAGGCGGCTCCCGCGATCCGGTAGCAGAATTCAATGTTCGGGAGGCGTTCGATATACGCTTTAAACCTTTCGTATTCCCCGTTTTTCACCGTTGCTTCAATGATGCAGGATACGGGAAGACCGACCTTTTGGTAATCGATGTCAAGCGTATATTTTTTAATGACGCCGAACGATTCGAGCCGCCTGACTCTTTCGGTCACAGACGGCGCGGAAAGGCTGATCTTTCTGCCCAGCTCCCGCATCGATAAACGGCTGTCTTTCTTTAATTCAGCTATGATTTTAAAATCGAGGTCATCAATTTTCATATGTAACTTTATTCCCTTCATTCTATTTCATTACTTTAATATTATCATGAAAATTCTTTCGTTCGAAATTCATTTTTCACTTCTGCTTATATATGATTATGAAGAGGTGATCATCATATGACAAGAATCAATTTTTCAGACAGAGGAGAGACGCCGTTTCAGCGGCTGCTCGGACACTCTGAAAGCCTGATGTCAAACTGGACGGCTTTAGCTGAGGAACTGTCAGGAGACGGCTTTTTATCAAAGGAACTGAAGGAGCAGGTGCGCCGCGTGCTGGCTCAGGGAAACGGATGCGAATATTGCAGGGCCAAGGGGAAACCCGGGATCCCGAATCAGCAGAAAACGAGCTTTGCGATGGGGTTTGCAGAGGTCTTTTTGGCGCAGAGGGAGCGCGTGTCAGACAGGCAGTTTGATGTTTTAAAAGAAGTGTTTTCAGAAGAAGAAATAACGGAATTGACCGCATTTATTTGTTTTACGACTGCCCAGCAATATTTCGGCGCTTTAATGAAGCTTCCGGCAGACGCATAAATTCAACGGAGAAAAAACCTGTCATATTTGTCCCCTTTTGGTTTATAGTATAAAGGTAGACTATCACTCCACAGGAGGTATGCTATGCTGCAAACGCCGATTGGCCGCCTTCGGTTGATGGGTTTTATTGAAGGCATGTCGCTTTTAATCCTGCTGTTTATCGCCATGCCGCTTAAATATTGGGCGGATTATCCGATGGCCGTTACGATTGTCGGATCGCTCCACGGCGGATTGTTTATTTTGTATTTGTTTGTTCTGTTGTATGCGACTTTTGTGCTGAGGTGGTCTGTGAAATGGCCGGCTGCCGGTCTTGTGGCCGCATTTGTTCCGTTCGGCAATTTCCTTTATGACCGGGGACTAAAAAAATATGATCAGTAAAATCCGCCGGGAAACCCGGCGGATTTTTTGATCACTCATTTAAAAAGCGTTTCAGCTCTTCCTTGTTTTGTTCAAGGTCTAAATCGAGGACCGCCCCGTATGTTGGATCGTCTTTGTTCGTGAATGATCCGTCAACCGGGAGCCTGAAGCTTTTGGTTTCTTTTACGCTTCCGAGCAAAAAGTCTTTGCCGAGGGAGAATATGACGCCGTTCGGAATGTTTGTTTCAATATAAGGATCGACGAGCCCCCACAGCTTCGGAAGCTGGGCGATATTTCCGATGCTCATCGCTTCTTTTTGAAGCTCTGAAAAGATTTCCTGCTGTCTTCTGACCCGTCCAAAATCGCTTTCTCTGTCATGCCTGAACCGGACATAGCCCAGCAGCCTATCACCGTGAAGAATTTGTTTTCCCGGCTGCAGTGTCATCCCGATTCCGTACGACATTTTTTTCGGAACGTCGACTTCGATGCCGTCAGGCGCCACCGCATCCACGATTTTGGCAAAACCTTTAAAATCGATGATGGCGTAATAGTTAATGTCCAAATCAAAGGATTCTTTTAATGTTTTTCTGACGAGTTCCGGGCCTCCGTATGCATAAGCCGCGTTGACTTTTTGCTTGTCATACCCGGGGATGTCGACATAGCTGTCCCGCATAATCGAGATCAATTTAGGCTGTTTCTGCTTTTTATTATAATGGATCACCATCATCGAGTCAGACCTTGAATGGTCTTCCCCTCTTGAATCGATCCCTAGAACGAGGATGTTCACTTCATCAAGATCAGAGCCTTCCCCGTTAAATTCAAACTGACCGTCTTCTTTAAAATCTCCGTCAGATTCGGATAAGCCTTTTTTGTATTCAAAGTAGGTATAACCCGCTGCTGCTATGAGAACCAGCAACATTAAGGTAAACAGGCGCTTTATGATTTTTCGCCTTTTTCTTTTCGGTTTTCTTACTCTTACTCTAACCCTCTCCACTTTTATCACCGCCACACATAAGACTATCACAGGATCAAACAGCGGGCAATTAATAAAAGAAAGATCAAGCCGTCTAATCCTGTCGAAAAAGATAACATTTTGTTTTCATTTGTTTCGTTTCGAAAGAAAAATGATCGAATTTTGTTCTTTTCGTCAAAAATCGACTACATCCACTTCGTCATCCATGCGATATAGTAAGAAGCCGGGATAAACAGAACTTGGGCAAAAATCGTCCCGGCCACCCTCGATGTTGCCATCGTAATCGAAGCCCATTTCAAATAGGTGTAGCTCCGCCTCCCTTTTGCTACGTCATCTGCAAGTACGGAAACCTTCGGATCGACAAACAGCGCCAGCAGCATCGTCGCAACCCCGTTGACAAGGCCGGAAGCCATCACCGCGGTCGTATGCCTTTCGGGCACGAGGACGCCCGCATAAAGAGCGGCAAGAACACCGATTGTATAAATCGCCGTGATGGCCATGTTCAAGACAAACAGCCGCTTCGGTATATAGCGGAACCGAAAGTCTCTCACATATTCCAGGCTCGGTCTTTTCGCATAATGCTTGGCATGCTTGAAGATATTTTTTGAGAACGCCTTGCGAAACACTTGCAAAACGGAGCCTTTTTCCCCTGCCAAATGAACAATCGCTCTCGAAAATACGGCGACGAACGTCGGCAGAAGCAGCATTCCGAAAATGGTGCCGACGGTTGAACCAAAGATTAAAAACCGAAATTGGCTGCCGACGAGGGAAAGTGCGTCCGCACCCGCAACATCGACAAGCTTCCCCGTCACAGGCTGCTGAACCATGTTTGACATTCTCGAGACGATGACCATCACATTAAATAATGACAGCGCCGATGCGATAAATCCGACTCTCGCGCCTGACAGACGGGCGGCATATGCAAGCGTTTCGATGGAATGGATCAGCAACAGAAAACAAAAAATCAATAGTACCTTAGATGTCAAAAAGTCCATTTTCTTTCCTCCAGTCTATAGGTAAGACTGTTTTCAAAACGCAAACGTTTCGGCAAATCAAAAACCGCCCCGGCAAAAGCCGAAGCGGTCTCAATTATCATATTTATTCGAGCAAATAAATCTATCCGCTGCCAAAGGCGGTCATTTGAATTTCGTAAAAGATCAGCATCTATCGTTCCGAGTTGAAAGTAAACACCATGGAATTTCTGATACAAGACAACGAAAGCCCTACCTCTCATTCGTCCTTACGGCTCCGAAGCCGCGCCAGTGTGAATTGTGAAACAAAAAGTCTTTTTTCCCTCTATCCTGTTAGGGGCGGGTCAGAGGAAGAAATCAGTATCTTCTAAGAAAGAAAAAAGAAGTCTACTTTCCATTTATTTGCTCTTTTGCGTGTTCCTGTTTTTTATTATACTACAGTTCGTCCTTCATGACAAACTGACAGAGCACAGCGGGCTACAGATCAAGTGTGACCGGGGTGCTTTCGCCTTCATTCATCAGTCTGATTTCCGAAGGCTCAATCTCAAGCACGGTTAAGTTCGGATCGTCCTTTCCGTCAAACCATCGCTCAAGCCTTTCATCCCAGATTTTGTCCTTTAAATCCTGAGAATGGTTGAGCTTTGCCGTACCTGTGATTTCTAAGTATGCATCGCCTAATCCTTCACCGTTATAACCCAACAGCACATGGACGTTCGGGTTGTTATCAATTTCTTCCGCCTTGTGCGTCTCATCGCTTGTCGGTGTATAAAGCGTCAGCCCGTCGTGGAAAAAGGTCATGTAGCGGGAATGAGGCTTGCCGCTTTCGACCGTTGCAAGCGAACCGATTTTATGATGATCGAGAATGTCGAGCACCTTGTTCTTCAATTGCTGCTGATCCATTTTGAGTTCCCTCCTTTGTATCGTCTCCACTGTTACTTTTCCACAATGTCTTGTATATTAAACAATTGAATGGAGGTTTTTGACGTGAATATTTTCATATCGTTTGATGCGGAGGCTGATATGGGCTACATTGCTTTAACGGAAAACCGTTCCGGATCTGCCGCAGCAACCGATGATATCGGTAACACGGCTTTGGCTGCAGACTTTGACCGCCATCAGCGGATTATCGGTGTCGAATTTCCAGGGAAGGCGGCTCCGGAAATCGCGCGGCTTGGAACGCTGACCGGCAGAAAACACAAACTTGAACCGGCTTTCCTAAACGGCGCCCGCGTTCAGCGGTTTCGAGCGACGGCACAGGAAGCCGTCAAAACACTTTGTGTGAACGGTGTTCAATTTTATTTTGCCGATTATGACGGACAGCGCTTCATCGGCTTTGATGTGCTTGACCGGACGGAAAAAAGCGAATGAGAGCGGCTCCCATTCGCTAAATTCTCGGGTCTGTGAACACATCGTGATCATCGGTGCTTGTTGAAGAAAACTCCGTAACCACAGCACCCTCACTCCCCGCTTTGAACCAATGTTTCGTATCCGGCGGAATCGTGTACTGTTCGCCGGGTGTGAGCTGAATTTCGTGCCAAACGGTGAAATGCTCGATATCCTCGTGCGGCGGCAGAACGGCTGGGACTTCCGTTTTTTCTCCTTCTACATACAAATACACTTTTCCGTATCTGCACCTGAATGTCTCTTCCTTCCCTTCCTGCCCGTCTATGGGAGGATGCCGGTGTTCGGGGCATGTTTGTTCAGGGAATAATACAAGCTCTTTGGCGCAGTAGCGGTCTGTGTTAACATAGACGAACAGCTGGAGCCCCAGCTTATTCAGCTTATTTAATCCGTAGTCCATGATTTGGATGTTTTTTTTATCATCGTCGCTCAGCGCGATGCCCGCTTTTTCGTAGTATTCGATTACGTCTTCCTTTGTCACCTTCACACGAGCTTCCCCCTTTTATGTCGTGATAAAGTCTCCGCCGTTGACGTGGAGGGTCTGCCCTGTCATATACGAAGAATCGTCAGATGCTAAAAGCACATAGCAGCCCACATGGTCCACCGGCTGACCTGGACGGCCCATCGGGGTATCTGTACCGAACTTCGCCACTTCCTCCCCTGAAAATGTTGACGGGATCAGCGGCGTCCAAATCGGTCCGGGTGCAACGGCATTGACGCGGATGCCGTCTTTGACGAGCGCCTGTGACATCGATCTTGTAAACGCATTGATCGCACCTTTTGTTGCCGTGTAGTCAATCAGCTGCGGATTGCCCCGGTAAGGGTTGATCGATGTTGTATTGATGATCGCGCTGCCCGGCTCCAAATAATCGATCGCTTTTTTTGTAAAGTAGAAATAAGAGAAGAAATTTGTTTTAAATGTTTTCTCAAGCTGTTCACTGGAAATCTCTTTAATGCTGTCTTTAGGATGCTGTTCGGCCGCATTATTGACAAGAATATCAAGACGGCCCAGCTCTTTTACAGTCTGTTCAACCGCGTCATTGCAAAATGCTTCGTCTCTGACGTCTCCGGGAAGCAGCAGGCATTTGACGCCTTCTTTTTCAACCCGGGCTTTCGTCTCTTGAGCGTCCTCGTGTTCATTTAAATAGACGATCGAGATGTCCGCACCTTCTTTAGCATAGGCAACGGCAACTGCCCTGCCGATTCCGCTGTCGCCTCCTGTGATCAGCGCGACCTTTCCTTTTAATTTATCCGTCCCTTTGTCATTTTCATTTTCATAGATCGGACGCGGGTTCATGACACTTTCGATGCCGGGTTGACGGTCTTGCGTCTGTGCCGGCTGTCCGTTTGTCTGCTGATTGCGCAAATCCATTTGTGATTCCTCCCTTTAGCTGATGTTACTAGACTTTTAACCGGAGAAATTTTTGTTTAAACATGACCGTGTGCGCGAAAAATGAAGAAAGCCCCGGGGTGACCGGGGCTTGGCTTTTACCACTCTTTATCCTGTATAAACCGGTGAAACAACACGTTCAGCCTGCCGTACAGCTGCTCGCGGTCTCCGGTCTGGTACGCTTTTATACTCTCATCACTTTCAATCATCGAAGAGCTGATCAAGCTCAAAATCTCGGAACCTTCCGGAGACAGATCGGCCGGCGCCAGCATGATGAGCATCCGCGTCATCTTCATGGCGCTTCCGTCCATCCCTTTGATCTCGAACGGTTTGGACAGATCATAAGCTTTAAAGAGGGGAATCGCGGCCGCTTCGCTTTTTAAATGGAACAGTGCGAAGGTGGTTCCGGGAATGCCGAGGCCCCCCTGTGCTTCTCTTGCCATCAGCCCGCCGGCCATCTGTCCTGCATCTGTAACCAGACCTTGATCTTCAAGGGTGCTGCAAATACGTTTGACCGTATGTTCCAGGCTTGATTCAGCTTCCAGCGTTTCAACTGTAAAATGGCTCAGTAAATGTTGAATGCCGGCTGCGTAATGGCCGATTTTCCGTGCAATTTGAAGCATATCGGGAAACGGCTCCGGTTTTTTGGGAGCCATCCGCTTTTTCCGAAGGATAAGCGGGATTTTCCGGGTGAGCTGGTGTTTGATCTGTTTCACATCTTCTGTGTCAAGGAGCGGACTGACGGTGACGCAGTCAATGTTTTCATATGGGATCGGCACGGTTGAAACGATGATGTCATAGGCACCGGTATTTTTCGATTTCAGCTCCATCAGCGAGGATATCTCAAAGGAAGCGATTTCAGGAAGCTCTTTTTTCAGCCGCGAGGCCAGCATCTTTGATGAACCGATTCCGCTCGAACAAATCACGAGCGCGCTGATGTCTACTTTTTGTTTGCTCATCTCAAGCGCCGATCCAAAGTGAAGGACGATAAAAGCAATTTCTTCATCTGGGAACCGGATTTCCGGAAAAAATGTTTCGACGCCTTCCTCTATGGCCATATATAAGAGAAAATAATCTTTTTTGACCTGTTCTGTTAACGGATTATGCACTGACATCTTTTCTTTGATCCGGATGATCGCCGGTTCAAGGTGGGCGATTAATCCTTCATAAAGCGAATGGTTGCCTGTTAAATTCGTGCCCGTTTTTTGCGAGATGAAATCGATCAGCTTTTTCGTCCTGAGCGCGGTATCCAGCTCGATATCTTCCGCTCTGTAGTCGATTTTGAAGCTTTTGTTGGCACTTCTTAAATGCATCGTAATATACCCCGTCTCAGCTTCAGGGATCTTGACGTGAAACGCATCTTCAAGCGCCTTTGCAAGCGCAATCGCCAGTTCAAACTCTTTCGTACGCTTCAGGTCCGTCAATTCTTCTTCATTCATATTGATCATTTCACCGAGCTGTATCCGCTCGATCGCAAACGTCAAGTGGACGACGAGAGCGATGTATGCACTGTCGGAAAGGGAAAGTTCATACTTTTCTTTCATCTGAAACAGCACTTTTTCCGCTTTCAGCAATTTCCCCCTGCTGACGACACCGAATATTTTCTCCGGCGCTTCGTTCTTGCCTTTAATGTTCATTTCAATCGTTTCCAGAAACTGCTGAACATCGAGCTTGTCGGCCATCAAGTTTCCGACGATTTTTCGCTTGGCATCCTCCGGCCCCCTCAGCTCTATGCCGTAGCCTCTTTTTCTGATCAGCGACAGGCCGAACGGAGCGATCCACTTCTCCAGCTCGTCAAGATCGTTGCTGATCGTTGCCGTCGTCACCTGCAAGTCATTGGCGATTGTATAAAGTTTGATCGGCTCTCCCGCTTCAAGCATCGCGCATAAAATCAAAAGCTTTCGTTCATCGGCACTGTATTCGACATGGCTGTCCCGGGACAGATCTTCAAGAAGCCGCTGTTTGTCTCCGTAGGCTCCGACCAGTTTCAAGCCTTTTCCCGGCTGCTTATCAAGCTGAAGACTGTACTTGTCCAGAACGGATTTAACCGCTTTGAGCTCGCGGTGGATCGTTCTTGTGCTGACTTCAATATAGTCGGCAATTTCATTGACCTTGACATAACGGTTTTGATGCAAAAGATATTTCATCAATTTTTGTTCCCTTGCTGTCATATACATAAAACGCCGCCTCCGATGTTGTCGTTTTTGCGGGAGTGAAAGGGGGGTCCGGCGGTTGAAACGGTATCCCTATCATAAAACGCTGTTAAGAAATCTTCAATTCGAACTAATTAAATTTTTATTAAAATCTTCTAGAAGTGAAGAAACATCAGCCCCAGCTGATGTTTCAAGGTTAGGTTGCATCTGCGCCGCCCTGTTCATACATTCTGTTTCGGCAGCCCCCGCCCGGCTGCCGAACTTTTCCCGATTCTATCTGAAACTATGCTTTCAAATGGCTGATCACCAGTTTGAATAAAGAATGATCCTCTTTTAGTCCGCATACGTCCCGAAGCGCCCCTTCATAGCCTTTTTCAGCGATCATGCTTTGAAGCTGAACGGCTTCCGGATCATCGACACAATCAAACTGCAGCGCCAAGGCAATACCTTCTGCAAGGCGAACAGGTTCAAAGCCGAGGTCGCAAAGCTTCCTGGCCGGGCCGACAAGACGGTCATCCATGCCAAGCTTGCGAAGCGGCGACCTGGCCACACGGGTGACGTCGTCTGATAGGCATTCATTTTCAAAGCGCCCGATAATTTTTTCCATATATGCCCGGTGCTCTTCCTGTGTAAAATCGTATGTTTGAACAAGGTACCGGCCTGTTTCTTCAAGCGCGCCTGCCACCGTTTGGCGGACCTCAGGGTGATGAATGGCGTCTTTTATCGTCTTCAAACCTTTCTTATAGCCGGCATACGCCGCCATGGCATGTCCGGTATTGACCGTAAACAGCTTTCTTTCGATGAATGGCGCGAGATCCGGTACATATGTCACACCCTCAATATCCGGCACTTTTCCGGCGAATTCCGTTTGATCGACGGCCCATTCGAAAAAAGGCTCCACCGTTACTTTCAACAGATCATCATGATGCTGGATCGGCACGATTCTGTCGACTGCCGAGTTCGGAAAGCCGACTGAATCGCTGATTGCGGCGCGCTCTGTTTCAGTTAAGCGGGCAAAAATCTCCTCGCGTAGATGAGCGCTGCCTCCGATCATATTCTCGCAAGCTATAATATTTAAAGGCTGGGTATTTATTTTCATCCGACGCTTCAAACCTTCTGCAATCGGCTCTGCGATCAATTTAAGCACCGCAGGACCCACCGCTGTGGTGAGAAGGTCGGCTTTCGCTATCAAATCATACAATTCGTCAAGCTGGGTCGCACTGTTGATCGCCCGAACCGGGCCAATCGTTTCCTGCTCTCTTCCAGCGTCGGCCAATTCGACGATATAGCGGCCCTTGTCGTTCAGTTCCTTGATCACGGCATCGTTTACATCGGCGAACACGACATCATACCCCGATTTGCAGAGCAAGGCTCCGATAAATCCGCGGCCGATGTTCCCCGCACCGAAATGCAGTGCAATCATATTTGGTCACCTTCTTCAAAAACCGCCATTAACTCGTCTTCATTTTTCGCATTGATGATCCGTTCGACATTGTCCGCTTCTGAGCAAACGATCGCAATCTTTGACAAAATCTCCAAATGCTCATCATTTTTCCCGGCAATGCCAAAAATCACTTTAGCGATATTGCCATCGCCGTATTCAACACCTTCCGGAAGCTGGATCACGGATATTCCGGAATGAAGAACATCGCGCTTGCTGTCTTCCGTACCATGCGGAATGGCGATTGCGTTCCCCATGTAAGTGGAAGTGAGGCCTTCCCTCTCCAACATTTTCTCGATATAATCCGCGGTCACATAGCCGGCGTCAACCAGCGCCTTTCCGGCCAGCCTGATCGCTTCTTCCTGCGTTGCGGCAGATTGATTGAGATGAATGTTTTCTTTTGCAAGTACTGGTTTCATTGGGAAATCACTCTCTTTCATACATATTGTGTGAGCCTGATTGACAGGCTCACGGGTTCTCAAACTTTACTTTTTTAGCTGATTGATCAGTTCATCGTATTTTGGACTGTTAAGGAAATTTTCCACCGATATGTGTCTGGCGTTTGGAAGCTTCGCTTTTGCGCGTTCCGTTAAGTCTTTATGCGTGATGACGATGTCGGCATCTCCCGGCAGATTATTGATCGATGTATTGGATACGTCGATATCGAGTTCTGCTTTTTTGACTTTGTTTTTCAAAATGGATGCCCCCATCGCACTGGAGCCCATTCCGGCATCACACGCGAAAATAATCTTGCCGACATTTTCGTAAGTTGCCTCTGATTCTTCCGCTTCATCAGCCGAAGTCAACGCGGAAACGGCTTGGCTCTTCTTCCCTTTCATTTGCTGCATTTTTTCTGCTGCTGCTGTTAAATCTTCTTCGCCGGCTTTAGACGTTTTCAAAATCAAAGAAGCGACAATGAATGAAACGGCTGCCGCGACGAGAACACCAAGGATCACACCGATGTGGTTGCCTTTCGGCGTCATCGCCAGCACCGCAATAATGCTTCCCGGTGAAGGAACAGCCGCCAGCCCCGCATTAAAGATGGAGAATGTCAGCACACCGCTCGCTCCGCCCGCTATTGCAGCCAGGATTAACAGCGGTTTCATCAGAATGTAAGGGAAATAAATTTCGTGAATCCCGCCAAGGAAGTGAATCACTGCAGCGCCCGGTGCGGTCTGCTTTGATGTGCCTTTTCCGAACATCATGTAACCTAAAAGAATCCCGAGACCCGGACCTGGGTTCGCCTCCAAAAGGAATAAAATCGATTTTCCTGTCTGGGCGGCCTGTTCAATACCAATCGGGCTCAAAATACCGTGGTTAATCGCATTGTTAAGGAAAAGAACTTTCGCAGGCTCTACAAAAATACTTGCCAATGGAAGCAGATTCGCATTGACGATCACTTCCACGCCGGCCGCCAATGTTTTGTTCAAGCCGAGCACCACCGGACCGATCGCAAGAAAGCCGAGCACTGCCAAAATGAAACCGAGAATTCCGGCTGTAAAGTTGTTGATCAGCATTTCAAATCCGGAACGGACCTTATCTTTGAAAAGCCTGTCCGTCAATTTCATCAGGAAGCCGCCCAGCGGCCCCATGATCATCGCGCCGAGGAACATCGGAATGTCCGCGCCGACAATAACGCCCATCGCCGCAGTCGCACCGACGACGCCTCCGCGGTGGTCGTACACCATCTTACCGCCCGTGTATCCGATCAAGAGCGGCAGCAAAAATTTGATCATCGGATCAACCAATGAAGCAAGCGCTTCATTCGGCATCCATCCCGTCGGAATAAACAGGGCGGTAATGATCCCCCATGCGATAAATGCACCGATATTCGGCATGATCATTCCGCTCAAATAGCTTCCGAAACGTTGAATCTTTACTTTGAAATCTGGATTTTGTCTTTCTTCCATTTCATAACCCTCCTTTGTTGTCCTTTAAAGCCTCTGATAAAAAAATGATGTCGAATAATGTCGGCTCCTTGTCTTTATATTAAAACGCTTACAGATGACTGCTCAATTGAAAGAAAACGGCACTTTGGCAGGAGCCGTGTGACAAAATTTAATAGTTTCATTTTTTAGTCTGGTTTCGGCTGCCGCGGCCGACTCGAGGAAAATAAAGGCGCGCTGAAGAATTGCATAAAAAAAGACCATTCCTGATTGGAATGGTCTTTCCAGATTGTTGACAAAATCCTAAAACGGTTTTCAGTTTTAGGATTTTGTCACCCTTTCAGCGTGATTGAAAACCCTTGCAGTCTAGGAAGGCCGAGCATCGGAGCGCAGCGAATGTTGGAATTCGTGAGCACCGACGCGCAGGCCTGACAACGAATGCGAGGGTTTCTCGACACGCTGAAAAGACCATTCCTGATTGGAATGGTCTCAGACCGTTGACAAAATAGGTCGGATTTCTATGATCCGACCTATTTTTGTCCATTTTGTTCTATTTTTTCGACGAAAAAGCTGGCGATGAGGACCTTTCCAGGTCCAATTCGCCAGC
>NZ_JALHKQ010000005.1:0-257796 GCF_022832475.1 Bacillus sp. B19-2 | reverse complement strand
AAAAGCTGGCGAATTGGACCTGGAAAGGTCCTCATCGCCAGCTTTTTCGTCGAAAAAATAGAACAAAATGGACAAAAATAGGTCGGATCATAGAAATCCGACCTATTTTGTCAACGGTCTGGACGGATTTCCTAAAGGAAATCCGTTTTTTTATTTTCTCCTTCTTATAAAATTTCTTTGATTCCATCTTATAATTAATTTTAACAAAGTGTCATCAGCCCTCAGGAAGGACTTGCTGACAGTTTGAATCGTATAGGTAAGGCGGGGATGAAATGGCAACGTTATCTGATGTAGCAAAGAAAGCAAATGTGTCGAAAATGACGGTATCGCGGGTGATCAATCATCCTGAGACTGTGACGGATGAATTGAAGAAGCTTGTTCATTCAGCAATGAAGGAGCTCAATTATATACCGAACTATGCAGCAAGAGCGCTCGTTCAAAATAGAACACAGGTCGTCAAGCTGCTCATACTGGAAGAAATGGATACGACAGAACCTTATTATATGAATCTGTTAACGGGAATCAGCCGCGAGCTGGACCGTCACCATTATGCATTGCAGCTTGTCACAAGGAAATCTCTCAATATCGGCCAGTGTGACGGCATTATAGCGACGGGGTTGAGAAAAGCTGATTTTGAAGGGCTGATCAAAGTATTTGAAAAGCCTGTCGTTGTATTTGGCCAAAATGAAATGGGCTATGATTTTATTGATGTTAACAATGAAAAAGGAACCTATATGGCAACACGTCATGTCATTGGGCTGGGCGTCCGCAATGTCATCTTTTTTGGAATCGATTTGGATGAACCCTTTGAACGGTCAAGGGAAAAAGGCTACCTTCAGGCGATGGAAGGCAGTCTGAAAAAAGCGGCGATTTTCCGGATGGAAAACAGTTCGAAAAAAAGTGAAGCGCGCGCACGGGAAGTGCTGGCATCCGTTGATGCACCGGCAGCGGTGGTTTGCGCTTCCGACCGCATCGCGCTCGGGGTGATCCGCGCGGCGCAATCGCTCGGCAAAAGAATTCCGGAAGATGTCGCGGTCACCGGCTATGACGGGGTGTTTCTCGACCGGATCGCTTCGCCTCGCCTGACAACGATCAGACAGCCTGTTGTTGAAATGGGAGAGGCTTGCGCCAGAATCCTGCTAAAAAAAATCAATGAAGACGGAGCGTTGCAAGGCAATCAATTTTTTGAGCCGGAACTTATTGTCCGGGAATCGACTTTGTAAGGGTCTCATTCTGTTACCGGTAACAAGCTGAAAATGATTGTTCCTGTTATGCCGTCATGATAATTTCAGAATAAAAGCCGGTTCATCACAGCCGGACAACTAAAAGGGGGAAACATGATGGAATATGCAGCGATTCATCATCAGCCTTTCAGCTCTGATGCCTATTCTTACGATGGAAGGACATTGCACATCAAAATCCGTACAAAAAAGAACGATGCCGATCACGTACGCTTCATTTGGGGAGATCCTTACGAACATACCGGCGGCACACGGAAAGCGAACGAGCTTGCGATGGCGAAAATTGCCGCAACAAGCACGCATGATTACTGGTTTGCCGAAGTGGCGCCTCCATTCAGGCGTCTGCAGTACGGGTTTATCCTTACAGGCGCTGATGGTCAAGACACTTTTTACGGAAGCAATGGTGCCTATCCGTTTGTCGGGAAAGCGGCCGATATGGGCAAGCACTGTTTTAAATTTCCGTTTGTTCATGAGGCAGATACGTTTAATGCACCCGACTGGGTCAAATCAACCGTCTGGTATCAAATTTTTCCGGAGCGCTTTGCCAGCGGCCGAGAAGATTTGTCTCCGGAAAACGCTTTGCCGTGGGGAAGCAAGGATCCCGAGGTGGATGATTTTTTCGGAGGGGATTTGCAGGGGATCATAGACAAACTGGACTATCTGGAAGACTTGGGGGTAGGCGGCATTTATTTGACGCCGATCTTTGCCGCGCCTTCCAACCATAAATACGACACATTGGACTATTGCTCGATCGATCCGCATTTTGGCGATGAGGAACTCTTTCGCACGCTGGTCAGCCGGCTTCACGAGCGGGGAATGAAGATCATGCTTGACGCTGTTTTTAATCACATCGGCAGCGCTTCGCGAGAGTGGCAGGATGTTGTCAAAAACGGGGAAAAGTCCCGTTATAAAGACTGGTTCCATGTTCATTCTTTCCCTGTTAAAGAAGGCGGCTACGATACATTTGCGTTTACGCCCGAGATGCCGAAGCTCAATACCGCCAACCCGGAAGTTCAAGCTTATTTGCTTGATATCGCGCTGTACTGGATCCGCGAATTTGATATCGACGGCTGGCGTTTGGATGTGGCGAATGAAGTCGATCATGCGTTTTGGAAGAAGTTCCGGCAAGCCGTTACGGCAGAAAAGCCCGACATTTTTATATTGGGCGAAATCTGGCATCAGGCTGATCCGTGGCTTAGAGGAGACGAATTTCATTCGGTCATGAACTACCCGTTCACAGAACCGATGATTGACTATTTTGCAGACGGATCGATTTCAGCTTCGCAAATGGCGAGCCGCATCAATTCGCATCTCATGAGCGGGATGAAGCAGGTCAATGAGGTGATGTTTAATTTGCTGGACAGCCATGACACGAAGCGGATTTTGACAAGATGCGGAGGAGATGAGAAAAAGGTGCGCTCTCTTTTGGCATTTATGTTTGCTCAGACAGGCTCGCCGTGCATTTATTACGGAACCGAAATCGGGCTGGACGGCGGGGATGACCCATTGTGCCGGAAGTGCATGGTTTGGGAAGAAGAGAAACAGAATCAAGAGATGCTCACATTTATGAAACGGCTGATCGCTTTGCGAAAACAAGAAAATGACGTATTGACTTATGGAGCGCTCGAGTGGAGGCTGGTTGACGACGAAAATGATTTTGTCAGTTTTTCCCGAACACATGAAGGAAAAGAGCTGATCTCCTTCTTCCACCAGGGCAGCGAGACGCGGCGTGTCAGATTGCGGGATTTGAAGATTGCAAGCGACAAAAGAATATATGATGCGTGGTCGGAAGAAGCGCTTCATCATGATGATGCGGTCGACATACAGCCAGGCGGTTTTTTCATTTTGGGGGCGGTTTAAATTCTGTTACCGGTAACAGAATTTAAACTATTGTAACCGCTTTCTATCGAGGATTACAATTGTCTCAGATTCTAAGATAGAAGGGGGAAAAAAGATGCAACATTTAAAAAAAGGATTTTTAGCGATGCTGGCGTCAGTTCTGCTGTTCGGTCTTGCCGCCTGTTCAAGTTCAAAAGAAACGGGGGGCAGCGGCGGGAAAAAAGTGCTGACCGTGTCTGTAGAAGAGGTCTATAAACCTTACGTCGAAAGCATAAAGGAAGGTTTTGAAAAAGAGAATGATGTGACAGTCAAAATTGTTGAAAAGCCAATGTTCGATCAGCTTGAAGCGCTTCCTCTTGACGGCCCGGCAGGCAATGCACCCGATGTCATGCTTGCGGCATACGACCGTATCGGCGGCTTAGGACAGCAAGGGCATTTGCTTGAAGTCAAACCGTCTGATACTAAAAGCTTCGGCGACAAAGAAATGCAGCAAGTAACAGTTGACGGAAAAGTCTACGGAATCCCGCTTGTTATTGAAACTCTCGTACTCTATTACAACAAAGACTTGTTAAAAGCGCCGCCAAAAACCTTTAACGAGCTCGAGGATTTAACAAAAGACAAGCGGTTCGCTTTTTCTTCGGAAAAAGGAAAATCGACCGCTTTTCTCGCAAAGTGGACGGACTTTTACATGTCATACGGTTTAATGGCGGGATACGGCGGATATGTATTCGGAGCTGACGGCACGGATTCCGGAGACATCGGTCTGAACAACAAGGGAGCCGTGGAGGCGGTGGAATACGCCGAAAAATGGTTCAGTAAATATTGGCCGAAAGGCATGCAGGACAATACGAGCGCTGACGATTTTATTCAGCAGACCTTTATGGACGGAAAAGCAGCGGCTGTTATCGGAGGTCCCTGGTCGGCTTCCAATTATAAAGAAGCCGGTTTGAACTACGGTACCGCGAAAATTCCGACATTGCCAAACGGAAAAGAATATGCCCCGTTTGCAGGCGGAAAAGGCTGGGTCGCCTCAAAATATACGAAAGAGGCGGAGCTTGCTGAAAAGTGGCTGCAATATGCCGCAAATGACGAAAGCGCTTACCGTTTTTATGAAGATACGAACGAAGTTCCGGCCAACCTCGCCGCACGAAAAAAAGCAGGGGAGCAAAAAAGCGAGCTGACGTCGGCGGTCATCAAACAATACGAAACGGCGACTCCGACTCCGAACATTCCGGAGATGGCCGAGGTGTGGACAGGTGCAGAAAGCCTGATATTTGACGCGGCAGCAGGGAAAAAATCGGCTCAGCAATCAGCGGACGATGCCGTCGGCGTAATCAAAGAAAACATTAAAGAAAAGTATGTGAAATAAAACGGCGGTTTTAGCGTCCGGAAGAATAGAGGGCGAAAAAAATGAACAAAGACCAAACACTTGCAAAACGGAGCCGGAAGGCAGCGCTGTTATCGATGATTCCCGGTGCTGGCCAGATTGCAAACCGGCAGTTTTCAAAGGGGATCCTTTTTCTTGTCATCACAGGCTTGTTTATTTGTGAGTTAGCGGTTTTCGGTTATCAGGCGCTGATCGGCCTCGCGACGCTGGGGACTGTCCCGGGAGAAGATCACTCGCTGTTTCTCTTGATAGAGGGCACGCTGCAATTGATATTGACGCTCGTTTTTCTGATGTTTTACATCTTTAATCTGTATGATGCCCGGAAGACCGCCGCGATGAAAGCGGCGGGTTTGAAAATCAGCGAGACGGCCGGGGATATGATCAGAAATGCAGGTGACAAAGGGTTCCCGTATTTATTTACGCTGCCGGCATACCTCATGATGGTGTTTGTGATTATTTTTCCGGTGCTGGTGACTCTGTTTATCGCGTTTACAAACTACGATTTTTATCATATTCCGCCTAACAGTCTCATCGACTGGGTCGGGTTTAAAAATTTCATGAATATCTTTTTCCTTGGCTCGTATCGGCAAACATTCGCCGATGTACTGGGCTGGACGATCATCTGGACGATCTGTGCGACGACGCTGCAAATTGTTCTCGGCATCGTGACAGCGTTGGTCGTCAATCAGAATTTTATTAAAGGTAAGCGGATGTTCCGGATCATCTTCCTGCTTCCGTGGGCCGTTCCGGCATTTATTACGATTATGAGCTTTGCCAACATTTTCAACGACTCGGCGGGCGCGATGAACGTCCAGGTGATCCCGCTTTTGAACCAGCTTCCGTTCGTCGATATCCCGGCTGTCGCATGGAAGACCGATCCGTTCTGGACGAAGACAGCTTTGATTATGATTCAGACGTGGCTCGGTTTTCCATACATTTATGTCATGGTGACAGGGGTGCTTCAGGCGATTCCCGGAGAGCTTTATGAAGCGGCAAAGATTGACGGCGCGACATTTATTCAGCGCTTTAAACACATTACGCTGCCGATGATTTTATTTGCGACCGCACCGGTGATGATTACCCAGTATACGTTTAATTTCAATAACTTCTCGATCATCTATTTATTTAATGAGGGCGGTCCGGGGAGTGCGGGGGCCGGAGCCGGGTCAACCGACATCTTAATATCCTGGATCTATAAGCTGACGACGGGAACGTCGCCGCAGTATTCCGTGGCGGCTGCTGTCACACTGCTCATTTCTTTCATTGTCATCGGGGTTTCCCTGATTGCTTTTAAGAAATCGAATGCCTTCGGCAATGAGGAGGTCATGTAGATGAGAGGGATTTTCAAAAATACGCGGTTCACCGGGATGCTGAACAAAGTTTCGACCTATATATTTTTAACGTTTTTAAGCATCGTGATTATTTATCCGCTTTTGATCACGGCATCATCCGCATTTCGGGTCGGGAATGTAGCGGCTTTTACACTCGATTTTTCGGGCGCATGGACATTGGACCACTTTAAGCGGCTGTTTCAAGAGACGCTTTACCTCAACTGGTACGGGAATACGCTTGTGATCGCGCTGTCTGTCATGGTGTTCCAGGTGACGATTGTGACGCTTGCCGGCTATACGTACAGCCGCTACCGGTTTGCGGGCCGAAAAAAGAGCCTCATTTTCTTTTTGATCATTCAAATGGTGCCGACGATGGCGGCGCTGACCGCTTTTTACGTCCTGGCCATGCTGATCGGAGCTTTGGACCAATATTGGTTTTTGACTGCCATCTATATCGGCGGCGGAATTCCGATGAACACATGGCTGATGAAGGGCTACTTTGATACAGTGCCGAGAGAAATCGATGAAGCGGCGCGAATTGACGGAGCGGGGCACCTGCGGATCTTTGCTTCGGTGGTTCTGCCGCTTGTGAAACCGATGCTTGCAGTCCAGGCGCTGTGGGCGTTTATGGGGCCGTTCGGCGACTATCTGCTGGCGAAGTTTCTGCTTCGCTCGCCGGAAAGCCTGACCATCGCCGTCGGTTTGCAGACATTCATCTCCAATCCGCAGCAGCAAAAAGTCGCGCTGTTTGCAGCCGGAGCGATTCTTGCGGCTCTGCCGATCTGCATCTTGTTCTTCTTTCTCCAAAAGAACTTTGTGTCCGGTTTGACATCCGGCGGAACGAAGGGATAAATCGATGAACGACATGCGAAACGAAAAGCTGATCGTCCGCTTTCTTAAAGCAACGGCATCACCGGCGGGCGTCATGCGCTGCAAACATGCTTTCAGCTGGCTCGAAATTTCTTTTCTGTTTATGTTTTTGACGGCTTGTTTAACGGCGCCCGTGACGATTGCGTTGATGAAAATGGACCGCTTCAACGCCGGGGATTTGCTGCCAAACGTTGTTCAAAAGGCTGACGCGGCATTCATCAAACAATTAAAAGGCTACCAATTGACAAACGGGAGATTGACAGGCACAGACGAGCTGTACCGTGTGGAGAAAGAGAAAACCTTGCTGGCGGTCGATTTGAAGAATGAATTGAAAACAAGCGGTGAGAACGGGCGGATAAAGGCGGAAGGCGGTTATCAAAACGTGCTCATCTTTCAGTCAGATCATCTGATCATCAGCGATCAAAGCGGAGCGGGGTTTTCTGTCCGCTATCCGGCAAAGGCCGGGCTGAATGATCTGGATGCCGATCATGTGGGGGATTTTATCGGTGCCATGTGGTTTGCCCAATATAAGCCGCTTATCATCATGCTGGCCTGTTCTGCGGTTTTCATCATCTCGCTTTTTGTAACGGCCGTTTTGGCGGGAGGCATCTGGATCTCCAAAAAATCCAACATGACCGGGATAAGGTCGTTTAAGGAAGCGGCCGCAGCGGCGGTGTGCGGATCAGCGCTTCCGGCAGCGGCTGCAATGGCTTTTGGTATGATCCGCTTTGACTTCATTATGATGCTGCTCATCCATTCGTGCGGAAGTGCTTTGATGGTCTCTTTCATCTTCAGGCATATATTCAAAACCCGCCACCACAACGAAAATCTACAGTCAGGAGGAAATCATGGTAAATCAGCGGCTATTTGAGATCGACCAGTGGAAAATCAAAACAAACCAATTTGAAAAGGAACATAAGCGGCTTCAGGAAAGTCTGACATCCTTGGCGAACGGCTATATGGGGATCAGGGGGAATTTTGAAGAAAGCTATTCAGGCGAAAGTCTCAAAGGCACATATATCGCAGGGGTTTGGTTCCCGGACAAAACGCGTGTCGGCTGGTGGAAAAACGGCTATCCCGAATACTTCGGGAAAGTCATCAATGCAATGAATTTCATCGGAATTGATGTATATGTAGACGACGAAAAAGTCGACCTCAATCAAAACGGCATCGAATCGTTTGATTTGGAGCTCAATATGAAAGAAGGCATCCTGCGGAGAAGCGCTGTCGTTCGTGTGAATCAAAAGGCTGTCAAAATTTCGTCGGAGCGCTTTCTTAGCCTTGATGTCCAGCAGCTGTGCGCGATTCATTATGAAGCAGAATGCCTGACCGATGAAGCGGTCATCACGCTTGTTCCTTATCTTGATGGACATGTCGCAAATGAGGATGCCAATTTCGAAGAGCAGTTTTGGCAGGAAGAAGCGAAAGGCGCTGAATCTCATCGCGGTCATCTCGTGACGAAAACGATTGAGAATCCATTTGGAACGCCGCGTTTTACGGTGGCTGCTTCAATGTACAACGTGACAGAAGGATATGCCAGCGAGCAATTTCAAACGGACGCGATGTACGCGGAAAACCGCTACTGTTACGAAGTGAAGCCGGGAACAAAGGCTTCTTTAAAAAAATTGGTCATTGTCACAACGTCCCGGGACTTTGAAGAAGCAGAGCTTTTAGTCAAGGGCAGGGCGCTTTTGACTGATGTTCTTCAGCAGGGATATGAAGAAGCGAAGCGGAGGCATACCGAACACTGGATGGAAAGGTGGGCAAAAGCTGACATTGAAATTAAAGGGGATGATGAGCTTCAGCAGGGCATCCGGTACAACCTCTTTCAGCTTTTCTCGACATACTACGGAGCCGATTCGCGCTTAAACATCGGGCCGAAAGGATTTACCGGCGAGAAATACGGCGGAGCTGCTTACTGGGATACTGAGGCGTACGCCGTTCCTGTGTATTTGGCGACGGCCGAGCCGGAGGTGACGAAGAACCTGCTTTTATACCGATATCATCATTTGGAGGCAGCTAAACGGAATGCGGCCAAACTGGGGCTGAAAGGGGCCCTTTATCCGATGGTGACCTTCACAGGCGATGAATGCCACAATGAATGGGAGATCACCTTCGAAGAAATTCACCGCAACGGCGCAATCTGTTATGCGATCTACAATTATGTCAATTACACAGGCGACCGTGACTATATGAAAGAATACGGGATAGACGTTCTCGTCGAAATCAGCAGATTTTGGGCTGACCGCGTCCACTTCTCAAAACGTAACAACAAATATATGATCCACGGCGTTACAGGGCCGAATGAATATGAAAACAATGTCAACAACAACTGGTATACGAATTTGATTGCGTCGTGGACGCTTGAGTACACGCTCGAAAACCTCGCTGTCCTCCCGGAGGAAAAACGCCGCCGGCTTGATATACGGGAAGCCGAAATCGAGAAGTGGAAGGATATCATTGCGAAAATGTACTATCCATACAGTGAGGAATTAAGTGTTTTTATTCAGCATGATACATTCCTGGATAAAGAGCTTCAGGCAACGGATGAGCTTGAAGCGGCTGACCGCCCGCTCTATCAGAATTGGTCATGGGACAAAATTCTCCGCTCCAGTTTTATTAAGCAGGCGGATGTTCTGCAAGGCATTTATTTCTTTAATCACCGATTTACGAAGGAAGAAAAACGGCGCAACTTTGAATTTTATGAACCGATGACCGTTCATGAATCGAGCCTTTCGCCGTCTGTACATGCGGTGCTGGCGGCTGAACTGAAAATGGAAAAGAAGGCGCTTGAACTGTATAAGCGTACAGCGAGGCTTGATCTGGATAATTACAATCATGACACAGAGGAAGGGCTTCATATTACATCGATGACCGGAAGCTGGCTCGCGATCGTGCAAGGATTTGCCGGCATGCGGACCCAGGATGAGACGCTGTCGTTTGCTCCGTTTTTGCCGAAGGAATGGGACGGTTATTCGTTTAACATCAATTATCGGAACCGGTTGATCAATGTGCAGGTAGAGGAAAACAGCGTCGTCTTCAACCTTGTAAAAGGAGAACCGCTTTCCATGACAGTTTATGGAGAGCAGATCGCACTGAACGGACGGTATGAAAGGAGGATGCCCGATGAGCCAATGGTGGAAAGAGGCAGTCGTGTATCAAATTTACCCGCGGAGTTTTTATGATTCCAACGGAGACGGATTCGGCGATTTGCAGGGCGTGATTCAAAAGCTCGATTATATCAAAAGCCTCGGAGCCGATGTTATCTGGCTGTGTCCTGTGTTTGATTCTCCGCAGGATGATAACGGCTACGACATTAGCGACTACAGAAGCATATACGAAAAGTTCGGGACGAACGAAGATATGTTTCAATTGATTGATGAAGTGCATAAACGCGGAATGAAAATCATCATGGATCTTGTCGTGAACCACACGTCTGATGAACATGCCTGGTTTGCCGAAAGCCGCAAGTCAAAGGACAATCCTTACCGTGATTATTATTTTTGGAAGGATCCAAAGGCGGACGGTTCAGAACCGAACAATTGGGGATCGATCTTTTCAGGGCCGGCGTGGACATTCGATGAGCGGACAGGGCAGTATTATCTTCACTACTTTTCGAACAAGCAGCCTGACTTAAACTGGGAGAATGAAGCGGTTCGCCGGGAAGTATACGATTTGATGACGTTTTGGATGGACAGAGGCGTCGACGGCTGGCGGATGGATGTGATCGGTTCCATTTCCAAATATGTCGCTTTTCCCGATTATGAAACAGATGACAACCGTCCTTATGTCGTCGGCCGCTATCATTCAAACGGCCCCCGTCTGCACGAATTTATACAAGAGATGAACCGGGAAGTGCTGTCCCGTTACGACTGCATGACAGTCGGCGAAGCAAACGGCTCAGATGTTGAAGAAGCAATAAAATACACGGATCCAAGCAGACATGAGCTGAACATGATTTTTACATTTGAACATATGGACATCGATATAAAACAACATTCGCCGAATGGGAAATGGCAGATGAAGCCGTTTGATCCGATCGCTTTAAAAAAGACGATGACGATGTGGCAGGCCGCTTTAATGGATGTCGGCTGGAACACGCTTTATTTCGAAAATCATGATCAGCCGAGGGTCATATCCCGCTGGGGCAATGACCGCGAACTGCGCAAACAATGCGCCAAAGCATTTGCAACGGTCTTGCACGGCATGAAGGGAACCCCGTTCATTTATCAGGGAGAAGAAATCGGCATGACAAACAGCGAGATGCCGCTCGAGATGTATGATGATCTCGAAATCAAAAACGCATACCGTGAACTTGTCCTCGAAAATAAAACGATGACAGAGGAAGACTTTCGAAAAGCCGTCGCGAAAAAAGGGCGGGATCATGCGAGAACGCCGATGCAATGGGATGATGGAAAACACGCGGGCTTCACAGATGGAGAGCCTTGGCTGCCGGTAAATCCCCGCTATCAAGAAATCAATGTGAAAGAATCGCTCTCAGATGAAGATTCGATTTTCTATTATTATCAGAAGCTCATCGGGCTGCGCAAACAACATAAAGTCATCGTCTACGGAGACTACCGGCTGCTGCTTGAGGATGATCCGCAAATCTTTGCTTATATCCGCGAATACCGGGGCGAAAAGCTGTTAGTCGCCGTGAATTTGTCAGAAGAAAAGGCGCTGTTTCATGTTCCGCCGGAATTGCTTGAAGACAAGTGGGATGTGCTGTTATCCAATTACGCCCGCGAGCGGCTTAAGATAAGCGGCAGTATCGACATGGAATCCTATGAAGCTTTTATGATGATCAGCCGGGCAAAGGGTTCGACATTATGAAAGCGGTCATTTTTGACTTGGACGGCGTGATCACGGATACGGCCGAACATCATTATCTCGCTTGGAAACATACTGCCGAACAAATCGGCATTGAGATTGACCGGAGCTTTAATGAACGACTGAAAGGCATCGACAGAGAGCGGTCGCTTGACACGATTTTGATTCACGGCGGTGCGGCCGGAACGTATCGGGAGGCGGAGAAACAAGAGATCATGCGCCGGAAAAATCAATACTACCAAAAGCTGATCCAAAACTTGACCCCGCATGACCTGTTGCCGGGAATCGCCGGGCTATTTTCCGAATTGAAAAGAGAAAATGTAAGCATTGCGTTAGCTTCGTCAAGCCGAAACGCGCCTGCTATTTTGCAACGGCTCGGGCTCATAGACGAATTTCATGCCGTCGTTGACCCGGCCGCGCTTGCTCACGGAAAGCCCGACCCCGAAATCTTTTTGACGGCCGCAGCGCTGCTCGGTGTACCTCCGTCTCAGTGTGCAGCAATCGAAGACGCTGAAGCGGGGATCGCCGCGATCAAATCCGCAGGGATGTTCGCCGTGGGAGTCGGTGAAGAGACATCGCTGAGCGGGGCCGATTTGATCGTGCCCAACACAAACGAGCTGACATTTGAGCTGCTGAAAGAAGGATGGCGGCGCTGTTGCTGCATAAGAGAAGAAAAATGAATCGAAAAATGGCAGGCCGCCGCTGGCGGCCTTATTTGCTATCAGAGAGGGGAGGGCAACATCAAGATCAGGCCGGAGAGGAAGGCCGTTCGGATATGCTTTTTGCTGTTTATACAACGTTCTTAGCAACTCGGCTTTCAATCGAAACGATCGGGCGATTGGATACCGTCCTGTTGCAAATTCTAACGCCTGCGCTTTTCATGAAAAACAGCCTAATCAATCCTTTTAAAAGGATGATTAGGCTAAATGTTTATTCAGGCATTTGCAATTTGACAAACTTCCGTTTGCCGACTTGGATCATCATACCGTGTTCGACCGCCACATCCGCATGAATCGATTCTGCTTTGATGCCGTTGATTTTAACGCCGCCGTTTTGGATCATTCGGCGGGCTTCGCTTTTGGAAGGGAGGAGTCCGAGCGTCACCAATAAATCGGTGACAGGCACCGTTCCGTCACCTTGCCAGTGTACAGGCGTTATATTGTCGGGCGCGCTGTTTTGCTGAAAAACCTTTTTAAACTGCTGTTCGGCCGCTTCGGCCGCCTCGCTTCCATGATACATGTTGACGATGGTTTTCCCGAGAAGCATTTTCGCATCTCTCGGATGTACGGCCCCCGTTTCCAAATCTTTTACAAGTCGTTTTTTATCCTCCGCCTCCAAGTCGGTCGCAAGATGGATATATTTTTTCATCAAACTGTCCGGAAGCGACATCGTTTTCCCGAACATTTCATGAGGGTCTTCATCGATGCCGATGTAATTGTTCTTTGATTTCGACATTTTTTCAACCCCGTCAAGTCCTTCAAGCAGCGGCATGAGAATGACGACCTGTTTTTCTTTTCCGTACTTTTCCTGAAAGTGTCTGCCCATGAGCACGTTAAAATGCTGATCCGTTCCGCCCAGTTCGATATCGCTGTCGAGAACGACCGAATCATATCCCTGCATCAACGGGTAAAAGAATTCATGAAGCGAAATCGGCTTTTGCATGGCAATTCTTTCTTCAAAATCATCGCGTTCCATTAAACGGGCGACGGTAATTTTGCCCGCGAGTGCAATGACGTCTTCAAAGGTTAATCGTTTCAGCCATTTTGAGTTGTAGTGAAGCTCGACTTTGTTCTGATTAAGCACTTTTCCAAACTGTTGAAAGTATGTTTCGGCATTGCGGCGGACTTCTTCGTCCGTCAGCTGTTTCCTGGCGGCGGATTTTCCTGTAGGATCGCCGATTTTTCCTGTGAAGTCTCCGATCAGGAGCTGGACGATATGCCCGTTTTCCTGAAATTGGCGCAGCTTATTCAAGACGACGGTGTGGCCCAAATGAACGTCAGGTGCCGACGGATCGAGGCCAAGCTTAATTTTCAGCGGTTCGCCGGTCAAAATCGATTTGGCCAGTTTTGCCCGCAGTTCTTCCGGGGGAATGACCTCCTCCGCTCCGTCCATATATAAGTGAAGCTGCCTTTCGACTTCCCGCTTCTCGGCAGTTGTCAGTTGATCAAATTGTTGCTGCATGATAACTCCTCCTTTTTTTGTATAAAAAAAGAGCCTCATCCCGATAAGGGACGTGGCTCAAATGCACGCGGTACCACCCTGGTTGAAGACCTTCATCTTCCGCTCTATTTCAGATAACGGTTTCCCGTTCTTTGCTACTTAAGGTTCACAAAGAAAGCTCAGGGAGGTAATTCACGTCTGCCTTTGTACCGGCTCGCACCAGCCGCCGGCTCTCTGGAACAGGGAGACAGCCCGCTACTTGTTCCCGTCGTTGCTTATGGTTTATGAAGATTGTCGTTCACTTTTCGAAGGAGCTCGATCAATGTATTCTGCTCCTCTTTTGTCATGCCCTTGATCAGCATTGTTTCCCCTTTGTGGAACGCCGGATAGAGCTCTTCAATAGCGGCTTTTCCTTCAGGGGTGATCTCGGCGTATACGTGTCTGCGGTCTCTCGGATCCGCGCTTTTTCCGCAAAAGTTCTTTTTTTCAAGCGTTTTAACGACATTGCTCGCAGTGGCTGTTGAAATGCCTGACAGTTCAGCGAGTTTTCTCGTTTCAAGCCTGCCCCATACCCATAGATCGTAAAGAATCGAAAAAGCCGTCCATGACAATTGATATGAGGAAAGGATCTCGGTCTCCATTTTGACGCGGAGCTTTTGCGCTGACCGGTAAAGGTTGGTGGCAACCGAAATGGCTTCAAGATTCAAGGACTCGATCGGCATGCGTTTCAGCTTGATGAGTGTGTCGTGTTCTTCCTGTCGAAGATGGGGGGATCTATCCAATCGTGACGCCTGCCTTTTTATTTTCAGAATCATTAGCTATGAAACGAATTTTAACAGATGGTTTTCAACCATGCAAGCCCTTTTTTGATATGACGAGAAAAGCCGGCATCATGATGATGACCGGCACTTGTTTCAGCTATTTTTTGGTGATCTGTTTGCGGCGCACTTCAATCCGGTCCCCTTTTTGAATGCTGTCATACTGTTTTTTCGAGACGAGGACGGCATGTTCTTTTCCGTTTTGATCTTCAATCAACAGCCAATATCTTTTTTCTTTTCGTTCAGAGAGCGCTTTTTCTTTGATTCCGGCGGTGCGGAGCATGTTTTTTTGTTCTGCTGTATATCCGCCCGCGTGGAAGATCATCCAGTATGGAAAGTAGTAATTCAAAAAGGCTGATCCAGCAGGATTTTGATTGAGTGTCCGCTTGATGCTTCCTTTGTACAGGGCATTGGACGGCAATGTCCGCTGGATGGCGTTGAACTGACTGCTCTTGTTTAAATATCGCCGGCTCGCAGACTGATTCATATAACTGCGCATTCTCTGGTTGACTGAACCCGCGCGTGTTTTTAGAGAGCTGTTATTAGCCGAGGAACTCGATGCCTTGGTTCCGGATGTTCCTGCGCTGCCTGCTGCCTCTGCTTGAGCAAAAGGCACCAAGAGGGACAGCGCCATGATCAAAATAAGAGGAGCGCTTTTTTTCTTCATTGTTCATCACTGCTTTTTTGTTCCACTTTATCTTTGACAACGCCCTCAAGCGGCTCCTGGTCATATTTGATGTATGGGGGACGGTAGATGAAGGCTTCATGATCACGGATTTTAATATAAGGCTGTTCGACATTCTCCACATTTTCTACATATTTTTTGAAAGTCGCCGTCTTGTCTTTTCCATCTTTCACGTATGATACTTTCAGTAATGGTGCTTTGTCGGATTCGCTGTCATTCACGTAATCAAACCATACGAGATCGTATTTTTTAATGGATTGGTCTTCTGCGACCTCCTGTGAACGGTCTGAAGCGGATGATGAACATCCTGATAGGGGGACGGCGAAAAGCATCGCAGCCGCGGATAACGAGATTAGTTTCGATTTTTTCACTGTGATCATCCTATTCATTTCGATTTCTCTTTTATATACGAACGATCACGGCAAAGGTGTCATCTATTCCTAATAGTTTGGCAGAAAACTGGGCGTAATAATTGCATTTTAAACGTAAACAAACTGTAAAATACCATTTCTATGAAAAAAGGTATAATTTGAATGTCAGAAAAAAATCCCATTCACGGAGGATATTTTTATATGAAGAAGATACTTTTTTCTGTTTTTGTTTTGGCAGGCAGCTTGCTATTGGCATTCAATTTTGCCGGTGAGGCGAGTGCTAAAACGAAAAAAGTCAGCGGCTACATCACTTGGTACAACGGCGTGGGCAAAGTCGGCGCTGACGGCAAAAGGCTCGGCCATTGGGACTGCGCCACAAAGATGGGCTTCGATGTTCCAAGAAAAGGCACAAAAATAAGAGCCTATTCTAAAGCAAAACCAAAGAAAGTCATTACAGTCTATAAATATGATGTCGGCAGAATGCCGGGCGCTGTGTTGGATGTAAGCCCGAAAGCTTTTAGAGCTTTGGGATTTCCGACAAGCAAAGGAAAAGTAGCCGGACATTATACATATAAAAAATAGGAGAAAAGAAGCAAGAAAAATCGTTTTCTTGCTTCTTTCAATTGGCGGGGTCGAATATGAAAAAAGTCTTTGTGTTTTTGTTGGCGGCCGTCATTTTAGCCGCAGGCGCATTTGCGGCCTTCCGCTATTTCGTCCCGGAAAAAGCGGAGCCGGCAAAGGGCGGCGGTTCAGACCTGCTCGTATCGATAACCGATCAGAAGCTGATGACCGCTTACTACGAAAATCAAAATAAGCTGTATGAAGAAAAGATGACGGATTACCCGGCTGTGGCATTAGACCGGAAAAAACGCATTCTTTATTATACGAACACCGAAAACAGCAATGTGAAGCATTTGATCAGGCTGGATTTGCAGTCGGGCGAGAAAACAACCCTATATTCAGGGGATGAATATGTCGACGGACTCAGTTTATCGGCGGACGGTTCGAAGCTGTTCATGAGATACAACCTTGCGGAGGAGAGAAATTTTCACCTCGCTTCCTTTGATTTAACACAAAAGGCGTTTCACGTCATTTATCCATCGTTAAAAAACGGGGACGAGAGCGTCAGCTACTATCAGTACAACAAAGCTAACAATCAATTCGTTATCCTGCATTATTCATTGAAAGAAGACTATCAAAAAACAGATGAGGCGAACAGCAAAGGAGTGCCGCCCGAACCGACGAATATGAACATTTCCCTGGCGGATGAGAAAGATCAGCAACAGGTGAGAACGATCGCAGAATTTATCAATGACGCGGCAATTTCACCGGATGGCAAAACGATCGTCTTTACAGAATCGGCTGATGATCAGAAGGCGATTTATGCGATGGATGCAAAAACAAAAAAATATAAAGCGATCATTTCAGATCAGCGGGCATTTTCATTAGTCGACTCAGCCCAGCCGCAATTCTCGAAAGACGGGAAAAAACTTTACTTTCTCGCTGAAGCAAAAGATGCGAAGCTGCTTGAAGATGAAACGGGGAGCGAAGCAAGGGTGAGAACGATCTATTCGTATGATATGGATACGAAAAAAGTGAGCAAAGCCTGGGAAAAAACAAACGGGATTATCAACACCTTTTCCGTTATTGACGAATAATGAGCATCAGCCGGCACAAACAGACTGTGCCGGCTGATTTTTTATCATGAGCCGTTTGCCTGAGACGCTGCAGCCGAGCTCGTCATAATGGCGATTGCTGCCGTCTGCTGTGCTTGAATAACGGCTTCAAGCGTTTGATAAAGTCCTGTTTCCAGAAGCGCCGAATCTTCTGTTTTTTCGCTCATGTACAAGTTGACGGCTGTTTTCAGATTCATGTCTTTCTGCCACCTGAACAGTTTATCGCTGTTCAATGCGCCTGCCATGATTGTGATGGCATCTATGTCTTTTTCACCGTTCTCAAGCAACGCAAGCAGTCCGATTTCCGGGTAATGGACAGACTTCGGTCTTCTATGCTTTTTTGTAAATTCATCGTATATCCGAAGGGAGCGGGCGACAAGCTGATCAGAATCCCGCTCCGGCAAAAGCGAGAGGATGTGGCTGAGAAACTGCAAATCGTTCCCTTTGCGAAAACCCGCTTGGTTTAGCTTTTGGTAAAACGCTTCGATATAGTCAATCAGTTCACCCGTCTCCATGTCTGAACCGGCCAAAAGCACGGCGAGCGGGTAGTCGCCGGCAGATGTTAAAAAGACGTGCTTGTCCTTCATTCCTTTGTAAATAGACAAAGCCCGGTTGATTTTGTCTTCATGATCATGCTCATCAGGATATTTTGTTAAAAGGATAAGTGCGGACAAGTAGGTGAAAATACTTTTTTTGAATCCGTTGTCGGTCAGTTTTTCATAAAGTACGAAAAAAGGTCTGATATGCGTTTCAGGTTCTTCGAAGCGCACGTCAAACATAGCGGCGAATGTATAGCGATGGGCCGACTTTAACGGCGAAAATGTCCCGGCGGCTTGTTTGACGGCCTCACTAAGCGTTAAAAACCGTTCTTTATCAAAAGGCCGCTTGTTGACGACATACATGGAAGCAATCATCATCAATGTCCGCTGATCTGTGACTTTCCATTTCAAATCGCTTTTTAACTCAGAGTAAATTGCTTTATATTGATCCAATCGCTGCTGCAGTTTAGCAGATGCCATTTATCAGTCTCCTTCCTCGGTTTGCGTCGTTTTTGTATATACGAAGCAAAGGGAAATAAGTTTCATAGATTTGGCATCATACCGGGCTTTTGCTTAATAATATGGAAAAGGATACAGCGCAGCAATAAAAACAAACGGGAAGATCCTTCTCCTGAATCGTCGGAATCGCCGGCGCTGATATCCGTATCCGCCGTAAAACTGCCTTTCATCTGTCACGTCTTCGGGAATGAGGAGAGATGCTTCCTGACGGTTCACCCCTTCAAGGATGCCGTGAACGGAACGGCCGTCCTTCATTTTCAGCACGACGTGATAGTGCATGTATTTGCGGCATAAATCATGCAAAGACCTTTGATGATCATGAGGCATTGAGCAAACGGCACCTTTCGGAACACTCATATTCCTTTCCATCTCCTTTTAGATTCATGGTATTCATCAAATGGATGAATGTTCCGGCTTGGAACGGTGAAGCCGTGATATATGTAAAAAAGCCGATATAAATCGGCTTTAAAGATCAATGGTCAGCACTTCTTTCTGCGGCACTTGAAACGGTCGTCATCATCATCAGAAAAACACTTTCTTTTTCTGCATTTGAACCGGTCATCGTCAGAGCTGCGGGTTGTATCCGTTTTATCCGTTTTATCCGTTTTATTCGTTTTATCCGCTTTATCCGCTTTATCGGTATCCGCCGAACGCAGTGCGTTCCTTGACTGTCTTTCTTTTTCCCGCTCAGGGCTGTATGGATCGTAATTGTCATAGTACTCTTCGTAGCTGTTCATTTTGAGGCAATCACCTGCCTTTGACTCATGATATGATAATGTATTATAAAGAGAGGCGATTTGCCTGTGCATATATAATGGTTTGTTGTGCCGTAAATAAGCTGATCAACTGACAAAATTCAACATTGAATAAAGGATTTTTCGCTTCAACCGCTAATATTATATGTATCAACCATTTTTTTACGACTGCGCCTGCCGGTGCTTGCGAGAAAGCATTCAGGCGGACAGTCTGATAGGATAGAAGGGGCGGAATGCCGATGAAGCGATCCGGAAGTGAAGGAGAGTACTTATGAAAAATAGTAGAAAAAAAGAAATCTTATCGTGGGTGAAAACACTTGTCATAGCCGCCGCGCTTGTGATGGTTTGCCGCTATTTTCTGTTTACGCCGTCAACTGTTTTGGGAGATTCAATGTATCCGACTTTAGAGGACGGCAACATGGTCATGGTTAGTAAAATCAGCGATATTCAGCGCTTTGATAAAATTATTTTTCACGCGCCTGATTCTGATGAAAACTATGTGAAAAGGGTGATCGGCCTTCCGGGAGATACGATCGAAATGAAGGATGATGTCCTTTATATCAACGGAAAAGCATACGATGAGCCTTATTTAAAGAAAAACAAACAAAAATTGACGCTTCATGAACATTTAACAGATAATTTCACACTGGAGAAATTGACCGGCAAACAAAAGGTGCCGGAAGACCACTTGTTCGTGATGGGTGATAACCGTCAAAACAGTAAGGACAGCCGCTTTTTCGGATTTATTACAATGGACTCCGTTGTCGGCAAAGTTGAGTTCCGTTATTTTCCTTTCAATGAGATCGGCGGAATAGAATAGAAACGAAAAAGGCTTCCCATGATACGAATGGGGAGTTTTTTAGCATTCGCACATTTTGGCGAGCAGGCGGTTTGAAACATTGTCTGTACAGTGAAATAATGAAAAAAGAAGCTGGACAACAAGGAGGATGAGCAGATGAAAGTGTTTGTAGTGGGGGCGAACGGACAAATCGGGCGCCGCTTGACGAAAAGTTTGAATGAGAGCGACGAACATCAAGTCAGAGCAATGGTGAGAAACGAAGAGCAGGCGCAGGCTTTGAAACAATCGGGAACAGAAACCGCGCTCGCTAATTTAGAAGGCACCGTGGAAAGCATCGCAGAAGCGGCGAAAGGCTGCGACGCGATTGTCTTTACCGCCGGCTCAGGCGGCAAAACGGGCGCTGATAAAACGCTTTTGGTGGATTTGGATGGGGCGGTTAAAACGATCGAAGCCGCCGAAAAAGCGGGCATCCGCCGATTTATTATGGTCAGCACATTGCAGGCACACCGCCGTGAAAATTGGAGTGAAGCGTTAAAGCCGTATTATGTCGCCAAACATTATGCGGATCGGATTCTTGAAGGCAGCGGATTAAACTACACGATTATCCGTCCGGGAGGCCTGTTAAACGAACCGGGTACAGGCCGGGTGAAAGCGGCGGAAAACCTTGAGCGCAGAACGATTCCGCGAGAAGATGTGGCTGATACCATCTTGGCGGCGCTCACCGAAGAGCATACATTCCGGCGCTCATTCGATTTGGTTTCGGGTGATCAAACGCCCGCCGAGGCGCTTAAATCGATATAAAAGTAATTCGGGGAACCTGTGGTCAGAAGGTTCCCCGGTGTTTTTACAGAAGCGGAATATAGATGGTCATCTTCATCTCGTTCGGCGGCACCGAACGGCACACATCAGTCACTTCAAAGTCCGGTCCTTCTGTTCTCTCATAATTGGTATTCATCAGCCATGATCCATAGATGTATCTTCTTGTGTTCTGCACGGATTCGGTCGATCCGTTCACATGAAATACGGCGTATTTGCCGCCGGGAATTTTCGTATACATAAGCGGCTCCGGCACTTCTCCGGCTGCTGTTTCGCGAACGGCTTCCCCGATGATAAATGAGAAACCTCCGTTATCCTGGAAGCGGCATGACAGCCCGTAACACATATTCGGATCCGTTTTTTGAGGGATTTGCATAAAGTATCCATTTCTGCCGAAATCGTTGTAGAATTTCGGGATATCTTCGAAATACTTTTCATCGTTTAAATTTGTCCGGTACTCGTATCCGATCATATGTATATCGTTTAAATGAGTGATGTGCGGCTTTGGGATGTTCATATCTCCAGTCATCCTTTCTTTATATTCGAGGAAATTAATTTCGGTTTGAAAATCAAGCTTGACCTTTGCCTTGCGGTACTTGGCCGGAGTGATGCCGAAGTACTGTGAGAATGCCCTGCCGAAAGCTTCCTGTGAGCCATAGCCGAAATCGATTGCGATCTCGAGAATGGAACGGTCCGTTTTCTCAAGCAGAAGCGCAGCTTCAGACAGACGCCGGTTGCGAATGTACTGATAAACGGAAAAACCGGAGATCGCCTGAAAAAGCCTTTGAAAATGAAACGGGGAGAAACACGATTTAGCCGCAATATCCGTAATGTTTAAATCGTTTTGAAGGTGTTCTTCGATAAAATGAACCGCGTTTTGAATTCTTTCGTAATCATCCATATTCATCCACAGCCTTTACGATTTGATGATCCTATTGTACAGGATCAAGCGATGGTTTTTTTGATGATTTGTGCTTTTTTAAAAGCCTCCAAATGCGGAGGCTTTTTCTTATTGATGACGAACATCCGTCACTTCAAGGGGACGCATCATATCGTAATCTTCGTGCTCCAGGATGTGGCAGTGCCAAACATATCTGCCGCTGTACGGCGCGAAGGTTGCGATAATGCGCGTCACCGAGCCCGGAGGTACTTTGACGGTGTCTTTCAGCCCTTTTTCATTCTGTGCCGGTTGAACCGCCGGACCTGTAAAGACAAGTTCTCTGTTTTCCTGATACCGCTCGATATCAAACGGCCGGTGGTCGAGAATTAAAAATTGGACAAGATGTAAATGGATCGGATGGATCGCCCTTCCGGCATTGATAATCGACCAGATCTCAGTGCTGCCGAGGGCGGGAGTTTCAGTTACCGGTTCATGCCATTTTGTGTTGTTTAAAAGCAGAACAGGTCTTCCATATTGGTCAAGGGACGCGCCCAATGACAGATTTCTAAGGGCATTGATCTTGTGTCTCCGGTAAAATGGGCGTTTTCTCAATATTCTCGGCAATGAACTTGTATCTTTTTGTTTCAATGGTTTTGAGATGCGGAATTGCATGATGTCGGCATCTGTATCGGGATCTGCGTCTTGTCCGCCGCAGCCGATCCGGTTTTTCAATGTCACGGTTTTTCCTTCAGCTCGTGAAAAATCAACGATGATATCGCACCTTTCAGCCGGTGCGATCACAAGTTCATTGACTTTAACCGGATGCTGCAGAAGACCTCCGTCCGTGCCGATTTGGTGAAATGTGATGTCATGATCGAAATACAGCTCAAAGATTCTCGTATTGGAGGCGTTCAGTATCCGAAACCGGTATTTTCGGGGTTCCAGTTCAGCAAAAGGCCATACCTTGCCGTTGACTAAAATGGTATCACCGCAAAAAGCCGGAACAATCGACGGGTCCGGAAGATCCGGCGAAGGGTTGTCAGGCTGCCGCGGATAAAACAATGAACCATCTTCATGAAAGGACTTATCCTGAATCAAGAGAGGAATTTCATATTCTCCCCTCGGCAAGTTCAACGACCGCTCTTCCCTGTCGCGGATAAAGTATAAACCAACAAGCCCCGCATATACATTCAGCCTTGTAATCGCCATTGCATGGTCATGATACCAAAGAGCCGTAGCATCCTGCTCATTCGGATATTCATACACCTCCCTTTCAAAAAAAGGGCCTTTGACTTGAAAGTCTTTAGTGTACCAGGCTTCCGGGTAACCGTCGCTATCAGGCGGTGTCCGGCCTCCATGCAGATGAACGACCGTTTTGACTTCATGTTCATGATGGCCGTCGTCATGAATTGTATGGTCGACGGGGAGAAAATGATGATCCGGAAGCTTATTCAACCATTTGACCGCGACTTTTTCGTGTTTCTGCACTTCAAAGGTGGGGCCGGGATAGCCCCCGTTATATCCAAACAGCCGGGTCGGCGGCAGATCGCGGTGGAGCTGCTGCTGAAATTCTTTCATCGTGACTTCATAATAGGTCATTTCCTTGCTTTTGCTGTGGGGTTTAAGCACTTTCGGAATGGGGAGTTTGTCAACGAATTTTTCAAGTTTCATGTCTCACCTGTCCTCTTTTGTTCTAATGAAAAGATCATTACATTATAAGACGGGTTGCATGGTCTGGTTCCTCATGATGAGAATAAGAAATGTAATTTGTGCTGAGAATGTTAAAAAAAAGAATCGATCATGACAAGAAGATGAACAGAATATTTCCTAACGATTAAAAATCGCCTTAAGGCATGTTTCGCGGAGGAAGAAAGGCGGGGATGATGATACATTATGTGTAAACCCTTTCTTATGGGGCGAAGCGGTCTGAAAGGAGATACCCGTATTGCAGAAAAGAATAGAGTGGATTGATGTTTCGAAGGGCGTGGGAATTATATTGGTCGTGTTGGGCCATACACCGACACCGGATTGGCTGAAAACGTTCATATTCGCATTTCATATGCCGCTGTTTTTCTTTCTGTCCGGCCTCGTTTACCATGATGGGAAGATGACTTTTACATCATTTCTCTTTAAAAAAATAAAGACGCTTCTTTTGCCGTACTTCATTTTCTCCGTTCTTGCCTATTTATTCTGGGTTCTCGTCGAGAGACATTTTACGTTCACCGGGAGTTCGGATGTCGATCCGGTTGTACCGTTTAAAGGCATTTTTTATTCGATGCCTGATGACTACATGCTGACACACAACCCGGCGCTCTGGTTTTTAACATGCTTATTCATCGTTGAAATGCTGTTTTTTATCGTGAAGAGATGGGGGAAAGGCAGGCTGTTTATTGTCATTGCCGTAATGGTGTCGGCCGCTTTGGGCTATTTGAATGATCAATATGTGGGCATCAAGCTGCCGTGGAATATTGAAGTGGCCCTGACCGCCATCGTCTTTTATTCGGCCGGTTTTCTGTCGAGAAATAGCCTGAGGGAGATGAAAGACCGAAGAATGCTGCTCCCAGCGCTTCTCTTATTCATCGCGGTCGGCTGTTTACAGACCATGAACGTCAGAGTGGATATGAGAGCCAATGAGTACGGAAACATGGCAATCTTTTATTTGACCTCATTTCTGGGAACGGCAGGCGTCATTTTCAGCAGTTTTAAACTCGAAAAAACGAAGCTGCTCCAATTCCTCGGCAAAAACTCGCTGATCATTCTCGTACTGCACTACCCGGTCATCAGGTTGCTGAAAGCCGTCATCTACTACTTCACGCAGGTTTCTCTTGATGAGACATACGGTTCCATGTTGTGGAGCGCGCTTTACACCGGCATGACATTGCTTGTTATGGTGCCTTGCATCTTTTTATTGAACCGGTATCCGATCGTGCTTGGGCGGAAGAAATGCAATTAAAAAACTTGCAAAGGAGACTTTGCAAGTTTTTTTGAATTATTGAAGATTAAAAGTGATTTTTTCATCATTCCAAAAATTAGAAGTGAAGATAACTTTATATGTTTTGCTCTTTTTTGTCTGAAAAGCGATAGTTCCAGAAACCTTACCGTCTTTTGTCAGATTTCCAGATGATAATTGGTCATCTTCTGAAAGTGCATAAGTATTATGCGTAATTTGTCCATCTTCGTTTTGAATTTGAAAATCAAGCGGGTTATAAGAAATATCTTTATCGCTTTTATTTTCTATGTTAACTGTTACAATCACATATTCATTACCTTTTTTTGGCTTGATAAATTTATTGCCCATCGATTTTTTAACGTTGGTAACTGTAATTTGGGTGCCATCCAGATCTGCTGTTTCATTTAAGCCAAATTCAGTTTTTTCTTCTTTGGAATCGTCATTGCTTTTTTCTTCGCTAGTTTTTGCGGCTGTCGTCTTTGCACTGCTACCGGACGATTTGCTTTCTTGAGAAGAAGAGCCGCTTGAAGCGAATATCATGACGAATACGATGGATCCAATAATCGTGACATAGAACCACCATCTTTTAAAGACAAGGCCTTTATTCTCGCCGCTGAACAATGCTTTACATCCGCCGATTAAAAGGAGAATAAGCGGAACGATATATGCCAGGCTGACACCGACAGTTCCTCCAATTGCAGCCGCGATATAAAAAGTACCCGCTAATTTAGTATGTTTTTTTACGATACATGCACCGACGATGGCCAGTGCAGACAGCAAAATAACCGCCCAGGATGATCCGATAACTTCTCCAGCGCCATCCGCTTCTAAAGCGGCGCCTAACCCTCCGAATAATAAACCTGAAAATCCTGCAAAAATCCCGAAAATACCGCCTAGCAACCCCAGTACAAATTCTGCTGTACGTTTGACAGGGGCTTGAAAATTTGTTTGTTCTGACATGTAATGTCCCCCTTATAATCTATGTCATAATGTCTAGAACATAATAATCCAAAAAAGGAAAAAAGTCCATATATCTTTCGTGACTATTTTACTATTATTTTATATTGTCAGAGTTCTAAAGACTATTTTTGACTTTTTTTAATATCGTTTAAATTTTGGATTTGTTTAATGTTTTTTAGAAGAATCATGCAGGGGCACTAAAGAAAAAATATTCAGAAAGAAGATACCGCCCTTTTCATCCTATGCAGCGTGAATAAATTGAGGTTTTCGCAAAATCCTTATACAGAGCGGGTTTTACCGGTTTTGACCCAACTGAAATTTGTTTCCTTATATAAAAAAAGTTCTACTCTGACTATATTTCTGCAAGAAGTGAATCATGTTTCTATAGACTCACTCAAGTTTTGCTTTGTATGATTAAAAGCGAAAACACGGATGGGAAAGGAAGCTTTTTATGGAACGGTATGATGAATTAAAAAAAGGTGAAACCGGGGCATGGGTCAGCATCATCGCTTACATTGTGCTGTCGGCTGTTAAATTGGCCGTCGGGCTTCTATTTCACTCCGAAGCCCTCAGAGCCGACGGACTGAACAATACAACAGATATTATCGCCTCAGTAGCGGTGCTGATCGGCCTCAGGATTTCTCAGAAGCCGCCTGATGAAGACCATCCGTACGGACATTTCCGCGCTGAGACGATCGCCTCGATGATCGCTTCATTTATCATGATGGTGGTCGGTCTTGAAGTGCTGTACAGCTCGGGCGAAATGCTGTTTAATCCGAAAGAAACGACACCGGACATGATTGCGGCCTGGACGGCGGCAGGCAGTGCCATCGTAATGTTTTTGGTTTTCCTCTACAATAAAAGGCTGGCAAAAAAGGTAAACAGCCATGCCCTCTATGCAGCCGCCGCCGATAATAAATCAGATGCCTATGTCAGCATCGGAACGTTCGCAGGTATCTTTGCTTCGCAATTTAACCTTGCCTGGGTCGATACGGCAGCCGCGTTTATCATCGGATTGATCATCTGCAAAACGGCTTGGGGGATTTTTAAAGAGGCGGCCCATTCTTTGACGGACGGATTCGATATTAAACATATTTCAACATATAAAGAAACGATCCGGAAAGTTCCCGGCGTCGGCAACATCAAAGATGTTAAAGCGCGTTATTTGGGCAGCGCCATCCACGTGGAAATCATCGTGGAAGTGAGATCCGACCTCAACATTGCAGAAAGCCATGATATCGCCGATGAAATTGAGAGAAGAATGCAGGAGGAACACTCGATCGTTCATTCCCATGTTCACATCGAGCCCTCTGGAGAGAAATAAGAAGCGGTCACTGACCGCTTTCAGCGTGATTGAAAACCCTCGCATTCGTTGTCAGGCCTGCGCGTCGGTGCTCACGAATTCCAACATTCGCTGCGCTCCGATGCTCGGCCTTCCTAGACTGCAAGGGTTTTCAATCACGCTGAAAGGATGACAAAATCCCAAAACTAAGAGCCGTTTTGGGATTTTTTCAACAATTTGGAAGCGGTCACTGACCGCTTTTTTGTTTTTCCAATCTGAAATTCGAAATAAAAAAAGACAAAACTCTATTTTCCCCCAGTTAGTTGTTTTCTGAGAGTACATCGTTTATGGTAAAGTTAAATAAATTCGATTCGTCAGCAATGAGGAGGAAGAGGATGGCATACGAAGAAACGCTGCATCCCGTTTTGGGAAAAGTAGCTGATAATATTGACAAAGTAATGGTAGGAAAGAAAGATATTGCCGTTTTAAGCCTGACTGCCATTCTTGCAAACGGACACGTCCTGCTGGAAGACGTTCCAGGCGTCGGGAAGACGATGATGGTTCGCGCCCTGGCAAAGTCAACCGGCGCTGAATTTAAGAGAATCCAGTTTACGCCAGATTTACTGCCTTCAGATGTAACAGGCGTTTCCATATATAATCCGAAAACACTGGAATTTGAATACCGTTCAGGCCCGATTATGGGAGATATCATTCTCGCAGATGAAATCAACAGAACATCGCCGAAAACGCAGTCGGCGCTTCTGGAAGCGATGGAAGAAGGAAGTGTGACAGTAGACGGCGTGACAATGCCGCTTTCAAAACCTTTTTTTGTGATGGCTACGCAAAACCCCGTCGAGTATGAAGGGACATATCCGCTGCCGGAAGCTCAGCTTGACCGCTTTTTATTCAAGCTGAGAATGGGGTATCCGACAGTGCGCGAAGAGCTTCAAGTGCTCGATCTTCAGGAAAACCGCAGCCCGATTGAGGAAGTTGAGCCTGTCATAGAGAAAGAAGAGCTTGCCGCATTTCAAAAAGAGGCTGATAAGGTATATGTAGACGCTGCGATTAAAGAATACATTGTTGAGATCGCCCAAAAAACGAGGAGTCATTCCGCAGTTTATCTCGGCGTGAGTCCGCGCGGCTCAATCGCCTTGATGAAGGCTGCTCAGGCGTTTGCATTTTTATATAACCGTGATTATGTCATTCCTGATGATATTCAGTATTTGGCGCCTTTTACCCTTGCACACAGAATGATTCTGCGGTCAGAGGCGAAATTTGAAGGAAAGCGGCCTGAAGCTGTTCTTCAGGACATTATGTCAAAAACGGAAGTTCCGGTCGGAAGGCCGATGAGCAACTGATGAGAGAGCGCATCGGTCTTGTGAAGTACGGATGGAAGCTGTTTATCGTGTTTCTTCTGTTTGCTTCAACGTTTTGCTATGCAATGTTTCAAGGGGGATTTGTCAGCTGGTTTTTGTTCTACTCATTTCTTCCCTTTGTGCTTTATGCTTTCCTGTTTGCCTTTTATCCGCTGAAGAATATGACAGCGGAGCGGAGGCTGAGCCGCGGGCAGTATAAAGCCGGTGATCAATTGGAAGCTTTCGTCGTGCTAAAGAGAAAATGGCCCTTTCCGATTATGTTTATGATCGTGGAAGACTGTCTGCCTGATTCGCTGGGGAGAAATGGGGGTTCGGCAGAAGCCAAACAGTTTCTCTTTCCTTGGTTTAAAAAAGTAATTAAGATGACGTACACGATCAATTCGGTTCCGAGAGGAGACCACCGTTTAGCAAAAATCAGGGTCCGCACAGGTGATCCGCTCGGACTGCTGGAAAGAGAATGCGAGATTCAATTGGAAGACTCCTTTCTCGTTCTGCCTTCCTATCAGGAGATCACTTACCGCGCCAGCGGAGGCGCTTATGATGAACATGCAGGCCGCGTTTCAGAGCTTCGCCGAAAGGACAGCACACTGGCATCAGGTATCAGGGAATACCAACCGGGCGACCGGTTTGCATGGGTCGACTGGAAGACGTCAGCACGGCGCAGCCAGCTGATGACGAAGGAATTTGAGCAGACGAAAGGGGATGACCTGCTCGTCTTTATGGATCAGTCTCCCTCTGATGCTTTTGAAGAGATCGTCGCGTTTACCGCTTCAATCATTCGTTCGGCCATGCGGAGCGGGACGAATGCAGGGCTTGTTTCCACAGGAAAGGAGCGGAATGTCTTCCCGGTTCGGCAAGGGGAGGAGCACCTGAGAAAGCTGTTTTACTACTTGGCGCTTGCGGATTGCGATGCAGTTCTGCCGTTTCACGGTCTGCTGGAGGGTGAATTCGGCCATCCCGATATGAGAAAAGCCGTTAAGTATATTGTGACAAGCCGCATCACCAACGAATTGGTTCAGGTTTTGAAGAAACCGCTCTCCGGCGGACTGCCCGTCATTTGTTTGGTGAAGAAAAAAGGCGGAGCCCTCTCAAGTGAGGAAAGCGCCGCTGTCCAACAATTAAAAGCGCGGGGGATTGAAGTGAACGTCATTTACGGGGAACATTTTTCCCGGGGTTTTGCTGAAGCGAGGTGAGAAAATGTTGTCCGGGGGAAAAAGAAACAGTTTCGGTTTATTGCTTTTTTATGTGCTAACCTTTTTGCTGCTGTGGGAATGGCTGCGTCCTTTGCAGTATTTTACCGATACGGGGCACACCGTCTTTTTTATTTTGTTTATTGCCTTAGTATTTTTGCTTACATTTTTTAAGGTCCCTTGGTTTATCAGATTTCCGGTCAGCCTTGGCTTCGTTCTGTTTGCGCTTCATACGATTTTTTACGAAGGATCGGTGTTTTCACCTTCATGGATTGCCCTGCTTTTTCAGGATTTAAATCAAAATTTCTCCTATATTTTCTCCGGCATGTGGCGGGATATGTCGCCGTTGTTTCGGACGCTGCTCTTTTACGTCCTTCTTTGGCTGCTTGTATACTTGCTGCACTACTGGGTGATCTATCAGCGCAGAATTTTATTCTTTTTTATCATGACCGTTGTTTATATCGCGGTGATCGATACATTTACGCCGTTTGACGCATCATATGCGATCGTCCGGATCGTGCTGATCGGCTTTTTGCTTCTCGGCCTGCTGTATTTGGAACGGATCAGGGAATCAGAAGCGTTAAAATCCTCAAGATCGCGGTTTGCCAAATGGTTTGCACCGCTCTTATTGATGACTGCCGCCGCCGTTTGCATCGGCGCGGTCTCGCCGAAAGCCGATCCCGTCTGGCCTGATCCGGTGCCGTTTCTGCAGACGGCTGCGACCGGCGATTTTGCTTCCTCAGGCAAAAGCAAAGTCGGCTATGGAACGAATGATGAGGCATTGGGCGGGCCGTTTTCAAAAGACGATACATGGGTATTTACATGGCAGGGAAATGAACGAAGCTATTTCAGAGTGGAAACGAAAAGCCGCTACACAGGTAAAGGCTGGATTGAAGACGAAAAAGCGGGCGCGTCCATCCAGCTTGACGAGGGTGAGCTGGATTATCAGTGGTACGACGAAGGCGTGAAGACCGAAACGCGCAAAGCGATCGTCGATATCGATCCGGCTTATCGGTACGATCATGTCCTGTATCCGATCGGGACGACTGAAATCAAGCTCAACAATTTCTTTGTGCCGCTCCGCATGAACTTAAACACGGAGAAAATAAAACCGGCCGGCAAGACAGGCGCGGACATTCGGAACCTGGAAAGCTATTCGGCCACCTATAAATCACCCGTCTTTGATGTTAATCAGCTGAGGAAGGTCAGCTTGGAGTCGGAGGGAAAATGGAGCAGAAGCCATGAGAAGTATCTGCAGCTCCCCGCTTCCCTTCCCGACCGCGTGAAAACATTGGCGCACGATTTAACGAAAGACGAAGATAATATATATGACAAAGCGAAAGCGATTGAGAAGTATCTCGGTTCTTCGGAGTTTTCTTATGAAACGGAAGATGTGGCTGTGCCTAAAGGAAACCAGGATTATGTCGATCAGTTCTTATTTGAGACGAAAATCGGCTACTGCGACAATTTCTCCACAGCTATGATCGTGCTGCTGCGGTCGGCCGGAATACCGGCGCGCTGGGTGAAAGGCTATACATCCGGTGAATATGCAGGAACGACGGCAGACCGGAAACGGACGATTTACGAGGTGACAAACAACAATGCCCACTCCTGGGTTGAAGTGTACTTTGAAGGACAAGGCTGGGTTACGTTTGAACCGACGAAAGGCTTTTTAAATCCGGAGCAGCTCGTTGAAGAGTCCAGCGGCCGGCAAGCCGGCGCGGCTTCTGATAAAAAAGAAGATGAAAAGAAAAACGACGGAGGCCAGCGGCCGAAGGATGCAAAAGAACAAGACAACAAAGAGAAGCCAGAATCTCAGACAAAGCGTGATGCCAAAGGCGGTCCTCATGCCGGCAGCGGAGATGCAGACCGCACCCTTTTGACTGGTGCGGCCGTACTCGGTCTGTTGCTGGCATTGACAGCGGTGCTTTACTTTACAAGGGCAAAATGGATGCCGCACATCATCATCAACAGGCTGAAAAAACGGCGTGATGGCGCGGTTTTCTTCAAAGCTTACGAAGAGCTGCTCCGCCAGCTGAAGCGCCAAGGTATGCAAAAAGAAGAAGGCCAGACGCTGCGCGAGTTTGCGAAGACGGTTGATGAACGCTTTCAAAGCGGGGAAATGACAGCTTTGACCCGGCAATATGAACGGGCTCTGTATCGAAAGGAAGACGCCGCAAAGCTTTGGAATGATTCGGCGGAGTTATGGGAAAATTTAATTAAAAAGAGATAGTCTTGACCGCTTTCAGTCGTATTGTTAGAATAAGTGAATATTAAAAACCCTTATATATTCTTGCTGGCAGGCTCGGCGGCTTATCTATCGGACAAGCCGGGCCTTGTCCCGTGAATGGGGGCAGGACGGCCGTGTGTCTGCCGCCATTTTTTCTGTGCAAAAAGACAATTTGATAAAGAGGTGACACCATGACGAAGTTAGTAAATGAAATGATTCTTGTGTTGGATTTTGGAAGTCAGTACAATCAGCTGATTACCCGTCGCATTCGTGAGTTTGGTGTATACAGTGAATTGCATCCTCATACGTTGACGGCAGAGGAAATTAAAGAAATGAATCCGAAAGGAATTATTTTGTCCGGCGGTCCGAACAGCGTTTATGATGAAGAATCTTTCCGCTGCGACGAAAAGATTTTCGAACTGGATATTCCTGTTCTTGGTATTTGCTACGGCATGCAGTTGATGACGCATTACCTTGGCGGAAAAGTAGAAGCGGCGAGCCAGCGCGAATACGGAAAAGCGAACATTCATATCGAGGGTGAACCGGATCTGTTTAAAGATCTTCCAAACGAACAGGTCGTCTGGATGAGTCATGGTGATCTAGTCGTTGAAGTTCCAGAAGGCTTTACCGTTGATGCGACAAGCCATCATTGCCCGAATTCAGCAATGAGCAAGAAGGATAAGAAATGGTACGGTGTTCAATTCCATCCTGAAGTCCGTCATTCAGAATATGGAAACGACCTTTTGAAAAACTTCGTTTTCGGTGTTTGTGAATGCGCCGGCGAATGGTCGATGGAAAACTTTATTGAGATTGAAATGCAGAAAATCCGCGAAACAGTCGGCGACAAGCAAGTGCTGTGCGCGCTAAGCGGCGGGGTTGACTCCTCTGTTGTTGCGGTCTTGATTCATAAAGCGATCGGCGACCAGCTCACTTGTATTTTCGTAGACCACGGGCTCCTTCGAAAAGGCGAAGCGGAAGGCGTGATGAAGACGTTCAGCGAAGGCTTCAACATGAACGTGATCAAAGTTGATGCGAAAGACCGCTTCCTGAACAAGCTTAAAGGCGTCTCAGACCCTGAGCAAAAACGGAAAATCATCGGTAATGAGTTTATCTATGTGTTTGACGATGAAGCGGAAAAACTGAAAGGTATTGACTACCTTGCACAGGGAACGCTTTACACCGACATTATCGAGAGCGGAACAGCGACAGCTCAGACGATCAAGTCGCATCACAATGTCGGCGGACTACCGGAAGACATGCAGTTTGAACTGATCGAACCGCTGAATACGCTCTTCAAAGACGAAGTGCGTGCGCTCGGTACCGAGCTCGGCATCCCTGACGAAATCGTTTGGCGCCAGCCGTTCCCTGGTCCAGGCCTCGGCATCCGTGTTCTTGGAGAAGTGACGGAGGAAAAGCTTGAAATCGTCCGCGAATCAGATGCGATTCTCCGCGAAGAAATCGCCAAAGCTGATCTTGAAAAAGATATTTGGCAATACTTCACTGTTCTTCCTGACATCCGCAGCGTCGGCGTCATGGGAGACGCAAGAACTTATGACTATACGATCGGCATTCGCGCCGTGACATCGATTGACGGCATGACATCCGACTGGGCGAGAATTCCTTGGGATGTCCTTGAGACAATCTCGACACGGATCGTCAATGAAGTGAAGCACATTAACCGTGTGGTTTACGACATTACGAGCAAGCCGCCTGCAACAATCGAGTGGGAGTAGTAACAGGTGCCCTAAAAACCCTTGGTAATACTGGGTTTTTAGGGCTTTTATATTTTTTATGGGACAGTTATGGCATTCTTTCGTCAATTTTTGCTCTTGCAGACAGAATTAAAATCTTTGTATCTGTATCCTTTTTGCGAATTGTCGGCAATACATCAAGCCCGTCTATTTTGGGGATATTCAAGTCTAAAACGATAATATCGTACTCATTAACTTAGTAATATTCTAAAGTTTCTTCACCATTAAAACTGTATCAACCGCATAACTTGCCTTGCGAAGTCCCTTTGCAACGATAGCTGAAAGCATTTCTTCATCTTCAACATGCATTATTTTTATATACGCACATCTTTACAATTCAACAGTTATCTCATATCAAATGAATTGTTAGTTTTTCGTTAGCTTTTTTCGCCGAGCGCCGGGTTTTGAGTATCGTCAAATTCTATCACATCGAAGACGTTTTTCTTTTTTCTTTACCCTCCAATGACTATTTAACCACTTGACTGTGTGGGGTGATGGACGGGAAGAGCAAAGACAAAGACGAACAGCCTGCCCATTTACCAGAAGGCTGTTCGTCTCTGTCTTTGCACAATAGGAGATGCACATGGAATGCTGAAAATTATTCGATATCAATACCAAATCTTTGAGCCATTTTGCCGATAAATTCATTATCGTTTAGTTCTTCGCGTTCAATCATCAAGTCAGAGCCGATATGATATCTCAGTTGGCGGGAAGGATCGATTGCCGCCTTGTAGATAACTTCAGCAACAAGTTCCGGAGAAGCGATTTGTTCAGGGTCGAACAGCCTTTGATACATTAAATTGATTTTTTGCTCGAATTCACTATAATCTGTCAACCGAGTATCCTGAATAGCATCCCTAGATCTGCCCGTGAACTCGGTTTTGGTGGGCCCCGGCTCCACAATCTTTACCCGTATATTAAATGGAGACAGTTCATAAAGTAGAGACTCAGTGAATCCGTTTACGGCATATTTGGAAGCATGATAAAGCGAAAACAACGGATAGGTGACTCTGCCTCCCTCAGAGGTAACGTTGATAATAACTCCCTTACGATTCTTTCTGAAATGAGGCAGGATCGCTTTGGTTACCCGCATCAGGCCAAAAACATTGACATCAAACTGTCTTTGAATTTGTTCTTCCGTTGCAGCCTCAAAGATACCAAATGCACCGTAACCTGCATTGTTTACAACGACGTCGATTTCCCCGAATTTTGATATCCCTTGCTCGATTACAGTTTGGATAGATTCCTTGTTTTCAACGTCAAGATGGGTAACCCACACGTTCTGAACCTTGGTCAACTCCGTTTCTTTTTCAGGACAACGCATAGTAGCAATAACGTTCCATCCCTTATTTGCGAAATGTAAGGCTGTAGCTCTTCCGATTCCTGCTGATGTACCGGTGATCATGATTGTTTTCATGGGCTGGCGCCTCCTTTAAACTCCTACTGAGAGGAATATAAATCGATTTTGTATTGAATGTTTTCCTTGAAGTGGGTTAATTGTTCGAATTGGGCTTCGATACGTTTAATTTGTAATTGAAGCATTTGGATACGTTCAGTTTTCGTTTCATCTCCCTTTATGACCAGTTGCACAAACTGCTTCATTTCGGCAATACTCATTCCTGAATCACGAAGGCAGCAGGCGAATTTGATCCATTCAATGTCTTCCGAATCAAATATGCGAATACCGTTTTCATTACGTTTGGCGGGTGGAAGAATCCCTTCCTTTTCATAGTAACGAAGAGTGTGAATAGACAATCCGGTCTCTCTCGCAAGCTGACTAATTTGAAGGGCCATAGAAGATTTCGTCCGTTCTTTTGAACATTGGACATTCCTCCTTTCATCATGAAATTAATAATAGCTTATCACCTAGAGTGCGCTCTAGGTCAAGGCTTTCATCACGATCAAGCTCGATGGAAGAACTGTACCGCGAAGCCAAGTGCGCAGAACCACACCGAAAAACCCGCTCCAGGTATTATTTATTCCCGGGGCGGGTTTTGCCGCTCATCTTTTTTGCATTTTGTTGTCGAGACTCCAAACGAGAGGAACCGTATCATCCACCAAGCCAGCAGCCTGTGTAACGGTAAACAGGGAAAGAAACAATAAAAAAATGACCGCACTAATGAGTACTGTCATCCATACCATCTTTCTGCCTTTCTGCGACAGGTGGTCTGGTGTCAAAGGCTGCAAATAAATCTTCAAAAACAGGATGAACTTGAATAATCTCAACCGTCCATATAAATCCTGCACAAGGCATTGCCCATTTTCCAATTCTCTAAGTCGTCATTGATTGGCTTCATCTCGGAATCGAAACCAAAAATTGAAGGGTTTTCTTAATTTCTGTACTGTCACTGGAATACGATATCATGATAAATCGTGTTTTATTCAAAAACGATTCACGGTCAGAATCTGGAAAAACAACGAACGAAGCGAACATTAAAATCATTAATGTTCGTTTTTTTATTGTGTTCAGCGTTAGATATTGCTACAATAGTATAGTAATTCAAAAAAGACTTGTCGTATAATCATGGGGATATGGCCCATAAGTTTCTACCAAGCTACCGTAAATAGCTTGACTACGCTTGTATACAATATTTTGTCCATGAAAAAAACATTTTTTCAGTATGAAATATGCCGTAGTCAAGCGTCCCGCCAATTGGGGCGTTTTTTGTTTAAAAGCAAAGGTTTATGAAACAATAAAAGCGACAGACAAACGAGAGGAGTATACCATTTTGAAGCGTTACTTTCAGTTTGAAGAATTGGGTACAAACTATCGGAGAGAAATGATCGGCGGACTCACCACATTTTTGTCCATGGCATATATTTTGATCGTCAACCCGCTTACCCTTTCTCTGGCGTCGGTGGAAAATTTCCCGGATGCATTGAGAATGGATCAAAGCGCGGTCTTTACAGCAACAGCGGTTTCAGCAGCGGTCGGCTGTTTTATCATGGGGCTGCTTGCGAAGTATCCGATCGCCCTTGCGCCCGGAATGGGGCTTAACGCATTCTTTGCATTCTCCGTTATTCTGAACATGCAGATTCCATGGCAGACGGCCCTTTCCGGCGTTATGGTTTCCGGACTTATTTTTATCGCTCTTTCGCTGTCCGGTTTGAGGGAAAAAATTATCAATTCGATTCCTTATGAGCTGAAAATGGCTGTCGGTGCGGGAATTGGTCTGTTTATCGCTTTCGTCGGTTTGCAGGGCTCCAAAATCGTCGTATCCAACCCGGATACCATTGTGTCGTTTGGAAATATTCATTCAGGTCCCGTTCTTTTGACTGTTTTCGGACTGATCATCACTGTCATTTTAATGGTATTGCGCGTGAATGGCGGCATTTTCTTCGGTATGCTGCTCACGGCGATTGTCGGCATGATCTTCGGTCAGATTGACGTTCCTGACAAAATTGTCGGTGCTGTTCCTAGCCTAGAGCCGACATTTGGACAAGCCTTTATCCACCTTCATGATATCTTTTCGGTGCAGATGCTTGTCGTCATTTTAACGTTTTTATTCGTCGACTTTTTTGATACGGCCGGTACATTGGTGGGTGTTGCATCACAAGCCGGTTTGATGAAGGATAACAAACTGCCGCGTGCTGGCAGGGCTTTGCTTGCCGATTCTTCCGCAACTGTTGCCGGAGCGATCCTTGGTACATCGACTACGACCGCTTATGTTGAGTCAAGTGCCGGGGTAGCGGCCGGAGCGAGAAGCGGTTTTGCGGCGATCGTAACAGGCGTTTTGTTCTTGCTGTCGCTGTTCTTCTCGCCTGTCCTCAGCGTTATCACTTCGCAAGTGACGGCGCCTGCTTTAATCATCGTCGGCGTGCTGATGGTGGCGAATCTCAACAAAATCGACTGGACGAAGTTTGAGATTGCGGTGCCCGCATTCTTAACGATGATCGCGATGCCGCTGACATACAGCATCGCCACCGGAATCGCGATCGGATTTATTTTCTACCCGATCACGATGATCTTTAAAGGCAAAGCAAAAGAGATCCATCCGATTATGTACGGATTGGCTGTTGTATTCATTCTTTATTTCATTTTCTTGAAATAAGGTGTGCTGTGCGAAAAAGGCTTGTTCATTTGGACAAGCCTTTTTTATTTTCCAATCATTAAAAACGGAACCTTCCCCCTTCGTTTTTCGTCATATATAAGGGCTGCCGCATCTATGATAAAAAGAGGTTTGTCTTGACTGTTTCACACAGCTTATGTAATTTATAAAAGTGCTTTTCATTTATGTAAAGCTTTTGAATAGAATAGGAGTTGCTTATATGATTGAAGAACATCACAAACGAAATGAAGATGATATAGAAGAACCTGCTTCGAGGATGTCGAGGAATTCCCGGAAAAAAGCGAAGAAAAGCAAGGAGACGAATCCGTCCGCGGCGAAAGTCAAATCGGTGATGGAGAGCGTGATTGCCGCTTTGTTCCGCTATTTCAGCTTTGTGCTCGATATTTTAAAATCCCCGGTGCGCAGCGCACTTGATTTTGACCGGTCTTATTTTAAGTATTCCGTTATTTCAATGACGCTTTTAGCCGTTTTCTTTTCGCTCGGCAACTTTTATCAGCTGCTTGCGGGCAGGGGGAGAATTCTCGGGTTCGGCGTGTCAGTGCCGTTCCTGGAAGTGTTTTTGGTTGTGTTTATCTATTGCATGGCTTTCATGTTTTGGATGGCTGCATCGAGCTGGGTTGTATCGAATTTTATGCTCAGGTATAAAGTTTCTTTTTTCGATATCACGGCAAAGTACGGTTCTCTATTGGTGCCGTTTATCGTCCCCGCCGCTTTGTGGATGATATTCGCGATTATCAACTTCACGGCCGCGACGGTGATTCTCTCAATCGTCATCTTTATGGGATTGACATTCGGGACTTTTACGCTGATTCAATCGATTTATGAAAAAAGCGAAAAAGCGCGGTTTGACCTGATGTACTGTGTGTTTACCGTCTTTTTGCTTGAATTGGTATTCGTTGCGGCAACATGGAAGCTGATAGGCGGTTACTTGTTGTCGTCGCTAATCCCGGTTTAAGGAGATATAGCCGGTTCTTCTTGAAGAACCGGTTTTTTCTCCGCATTAATTCTGAGTTGATTCATAAGAATAATATATATTTTAACCAATTAGATGGGGGAGTGATTGATGGCTAACTTTCTTCGAAAAGCCGTAAAGCAAAAAAAGGAGTATTTAATCAGGCAGCTTGCAAAATCAGGACGGCTGGACAATTTGAAAGACCTCTCGTCATACACGCTGAGCGATTTGGAAAAGGAGCACCGCAAGCTGCACGAATCCGAAGCAGATTGTCAGCGGGATCATAAGCACCGACTCTGAAAGACGTTCATTTGAACGTCTTTTTTAATTGCGTTTCAATGCTTTGAAACCGGCAGAAAAAGGGTAAACTGATGGAAGTGAGCAATGTCGAAAAATTTTGTGGTGAAGCAGGGCCATTACAGGATTGTGTATGGAGAATTTCTCTAGTAGAATATGATTGCTTTGCATCTAAAGGAGGGATTTCAATTGCTTCACTCAGCACTATTGAACGGTGTGATCATGGTTGGAATTATTCTGGTTATCAATATTATATACGTCACGTTTTTAACCCTTCGAATGATACTGACTCTTAAAGGCCAGCGGTATCTCGCCGCCTTTATCGGGACAATCGAAATGCTTGTTTACGTCGTCGGGCTGGGGCTCGTTCTAGATAATTTAAATCAAATCCAAAACGTGATCGCTTATGCGGTCGGATTTGGAATCGGCATCATCGTCGGCACGAAAATTGAAGAAAAGCTCGCTTTGGGCTATATTACCGTTAACGCCATTACGAAAGAGCTTGATTTGGATTTGCCGAAACAGCTCAGGGAAAAAGGCTACGGCGTCACCCACTGGGTCGTCGGCGGACTTGAGGGAGACAGAACGGCGATGCAGATTTTGACGCCGAGAAAATACGAACTCCAGCTGTACGAAACGATTAAATCAATCGATTCAAAAGCATTTATCATTTCCTATGAACCGAAGACGATACACGGCGGATTCTGGGTGAAAGCCGTAAAGAAAAGGAGAATTAAAGAATAATGACAAAGCCGAAAAAAAAGCGCTTTGAAGTAACGGAAGGCGAAACGATCGAATCCGTGTTGGCGAAGATGCAGGAAGAAGGCTATACACCGGTGCGCCGAATGGAGGAGCCGGTCTTCAAAGAAACAAAGGAAAATGGAACGATTCAGGTTGTTCCGTGCGGAAGAAAAATTATATTCGAAGGGAAATTACTCTAAACCCGAACATTAGAACAACAAAATATACTATCGTTCGATAATGTCGTTGACATTATCACAGTCCGTTGTTAAGATAAACATGACATGAAAACACATCCTCATATAATCTTGGGAATATGGCCCATAAGTCTCTACCCGATGACCGTAAATCATCGGACTATGCAGGAAAGTGGACAATAAACTGACATGGAGATCGCGAGAAGCGGACTAACTGACGATACACGCGCCATGCCCGGTTTGTGTTGCTTCCTACAAATGCAATACATGCCGGGTTTTTTATTTGCGAAGAATAACAGCTAAAGGTGGGACAAAAAGATATGCAGCCTCTTCTTGGTGTTATCATGGGAAGCACATCTGACTGGGAAACGATGAAACATGCCTGCGGCATACTCGATGAACTGGGAATTCCGTTCGAAAAAAAGGTCGTTTCCGCACATCGGACGCCTGATTTAATGTTTGAATATGCCGAAACGGCGCGGGAAAGAGGCTTGAAAGTCATCATTGCCGGAGCGGGCGGAGCCGCTCACCTGCCGGGAATGGTCGCAGCCAAAACGACGCTGCCCGTCATCGGTGTGCCGGTTCAGTCAAAAGCGCTGAACGGCCTCGATTCGTTGCTTTCAATCGTGCAAATGCCGGGCGGTGTACCCGTTGCGACCGTTGCTATCGGCAAAGCGGGAGCGGTTAACGCCGGACTGCTTGCGGCGCAGATTTTGTCAGCTTTTGACGAAAAGCTTGCCGGAAGATTGGATGAACGAAGGGAAAGCATCAGACAAACCGTGTTGGAAAGCAGTGATCAGCTTGAATAAACAAACGATTTTTCCGGGAGCGACAATCGGCATTATCGGAGGCGGACAGCTTGGCAAAATGATGGCGGTCGCGGCCAAACAAATGGGCTATAAAATCGCTGTGGTTGACCCTGTTCCTTCATCACCGTGCGGCCAGGTCGCAGACCTTGAGATCACGGCTGCCTATAATGACAGGGAAGCGATACGGAAGCTTGCCGAAGCGAGCGACGTGATCACTTACGAATTCGAGAACATCGATTATGATGCGCTGAACTGGCTGAAAGAGCACGCTTACCTTCCACAGGGGAGCGAGCTGTTGCTCCTTACGCAAAACAGGGAAACCGAGAAAAAAGCGATTGAATCAGCGGGCTGCAAAGTCGCCCCGTACCGAATCATTCACGACCGGGCGGAACTGGAAGCGTCCGTCGCGGATCTCGGTCTTCCGGCGGTGCTGAAAACTTGCCGCGGCGGGTATGACGGAAAAGGGCAGTACGTCCTGAAACAACAAGCACAAATTGGCGAAGCCGCAGCACTTTTACAGCACGGCACATGCATTTTGGAAAGCTGGGTTCCTTTCAAAATGGAATTGTCCGTGATCGTGACGAGATCGGTTCACGGAGAGACAACCGTTTTTCCGGCGGCAGAGAACATTCATAAACAAAATATTTTATTCCAGAGTATCGTCCCGGCACGGGTCGATGAAGCGGTTCAGGAACAAGCGGCAGCACTTGCCCTCAAGCTTGCCGAAAAGCTTCAGCTTGTCGGAACGCTGGCCGTTGAGCTTTTCCTGAAAGAAGACGGCGGACTTCTCGTCAATGAGCTGGCGCCGCGGCCGCATAATTCCGGCCATTACACCCTTGATCTTTGTGAAACGAGCCAGTTTGAACAGCATATCCGTGCTGTCTGCGGACTGCCGCTCGGCAAAACGGACCTTCTGAAGGAAGGCATGATGGTAAACCTTCTCGGAGACGAAGTGTATATGGCTGAAGAAGATCCCGAACTATTAAAAGAAGCGAAGCTTTATATATACGGAAAGCATGAAGTCAAACCAGGCCGCAAAATGGGGCACATCACATTTTTAAGAACACCCGACAATGAATGGATCGGGAAGATGACAGAAAAGTGGATTGAAAGAGATGGAGGACGAAAACAATGATCGAACGTTATTCAAGACCGGAAATGGCTGCGATTTGGACGGATGAAAACAGATTCCAAGCATGGCTGGAAGTTGAAATACTGGCTTGTGAAGCTTGGGCTGAGCTCGGCGTCATTCCGAAAGAAGATGTGAAGGTTTTGCGGGAAAAAGCGTCATTTGACATCAACCGCATCTTGGAAATCGAGCAGGACACGCGTCACGATGTCGTCGCATTTACCCGCGCCGTATCGGAAACGCTTGGCGAAGAGAAAAAATGGGTGCACTACGGACTGACATCAACAGATGTGGTCGATACCGCTCTTTCTTATCTATTAAAACAGGCGAACGATATTCTGCTCAAGGACATTGAGAGATTTGTTGACATCTTGAAAGAAAAAGCGAAGGAACATCAATATACGGTCATGATGGGACGCACACACGGCGTGCATGCAGAACCGACGACATTCGGCTTGAAGCTCGCCCTTTGGTATGAAGAAATGAAGCGCAACTTGGAACGCTTCAAGCAAGCGAAAGAAGGCATCGAAGTCGGCAAAATCTCAGGCGCCGTCGGAACGTATGCGAACATCGATCCATTCGTCGAGCAGTACGTATGTGAGAAGCTCGGCTTAAAACCGGCGCCGATTTCAACACAGACGCTGCAGCGCGACCGCCACGCCGATTACATGGCTGCACTGGCTCTAGTTGCGACAAGCATCGAGAAATTCGCCGTTGAGATCCGCGGCCTCCAAAAAAGCGAAACCCGCGAAGTCGAAGAATTTTTCGCAAAAGGCCAAAAAGGTTCATCTGCTATGCCGCATAAGCGCAATCCGATCGGTTCGGAAAACATGACGGGAATGGCGCGCGTCATCCGCGGCTACATGCTGACCGCTTATGAAAATGTACCGCTTTGGCATGAACGCGACATTTCGCATTCATCAGCAGAGCGCATCATCCTGCCTGATGCGACGATCGCGCTGAACTACATGCTGAACCGCTTCGGCAACATTGTGAAAAATTTGACCGTGTTCCCTGAAAACATGAAGCGCAACATGGACCGCACACTCGGATTGATCTACTCGCAGCGCGTCCTTCTCGCACTCATTGACACCGGCATGGCGCGCGAAGAAGCGTATGACACCGTTCAACCTAAAGCGATGGAAGCATGGGAGAAACAAGTACCGTTCCGCCAGCTTGTCGAGGCTGAGGAAAAAATAACGTCCCGGCTGTCTCCGGAACAAATTAACGACTGCTTTGATTACAATTACCACTTGAAAAACGTCGACTATATTTTTGAACGTTTAGGCTTAGCGTAGAATCGACCGCCCGCTTTAACAGGCGGGGGTCTAAATGCTGAAATATTTCCAACATTCGGGTTAGGAGGCCTTCTGTGAATATTGTGAAAAATGAACTTTTATATGAAGGAAAAGCGAAAAGGATTTACCTGACGGATGATGACAACACGTTGTTTGTCGAATACAAAGACTCGGCGACGGCTTTTAACGGAGAAAAAAAAGCCGAGATTGACGGAAAAGGCCGTTTAAATAACGAAATTTCCAGCCTGATTTTCACAAGGCTTCACGAGAAGGGAATCAACAACCACTTTGTTGAACGAATTTCTGAAACGGAGCAGCTCATTAAAAAAGTGACGATCATCCCGCTTGAAGTCGTTGTCCGCAATGTCGTTGCCGGAAGCATGTCCAAAAGGCTCGGCATTCCGGAAGGCACGGAGCTGGGGCAGCCGATTATCGAGTTTTACTACAAGGATGACGCGCTCGGCGATCCGCTGATCACAGAAGACCATATCCGGATTTTAAACGCGGCTGAGCCTGAACAGGTGGAGAAAATCAAATCGATTACGAGACAGGTAAATGATGAGCTGCAGACGATTTTCGCGGCTTGCGGTGTCAGATTGATAGATTTCAAGCTTGAGTTTGGACTCGATAAAGACGGCGAGGTCCTGCTGGCCGATGAGATTTCCCCGGATACGTGCCGGCTGTGGGATAAAGAAACGAATGAAAAGCTTGATAAAGATGTGTTCAGAAGAAACCTGGGCGGATTGATGGATGCATACGAAGAAATATTCAAAAGACTTGGAGGCATGTAATATGTACAAAGTGAAAGTGTATGTCAGCTTAAAAGAGAGTGTTTTAGATCCTCAGGGGAGCGCCGTTCAGCATGCTTTGCACAGCATGTCCTATAAAGAAGTTCAGGACGTCCGCATCGGCAAATACATGGAGCTCACCATCGAAAAATCGGACCGCGACCTTGACGTTCTCGTCAAAGAAATGTGCGAAAAACTTTTGGCCAACACGGTGATTGAAGATTACAGATACGAAGTCGAGGAGGTTGTCGCACAGTGAAATTTGCGGTGATTGTGCTGCCGGGCTCAAACTGCGATATCGATATGTTCCACGCGATCAAGGATGAGCTTGGCGAAGAAGCAGAATGCGTCTGGCATACAGAAACAAGTCTTGATGAATATGACGGCGTCCTCATTCCGGGAGGATTTTCATACGGTGATTATTTAAGATGCGGCGCGATCGCCCGCTTCGCAAACATTATGCCGGCCGTCAAAAAAGCGGCTCAAGAAGGAAAGCCGGTGCTCGGCGTCTGCAACGGCTTTCAAATTTTGCAGGAGCTCGGTCTTTTGCCGGGCGCGATGAGACGCAACAAAGATTTGAAATTTATCTGCCGTCCGGTTGAACTGGTCGTCCAAAACAATGAAACGATTTTTACATCTTCCTACGGCCAAGGCGAATCTATCACGATTCCGGTCGCTCACGGCGAAGGAAACTTCTACTGTGATGAAGAAACGCTTGCCGGATTACAAGAAAACAACCAAATCGCTTTCACATACGGAACGGATATCAACGGAAGCGTCGCCGATATTGCAGGCGTCGTCAATGAAAAAGGCAATGTATTAGGCATGATGCCTCACCCTGAACGCGCAGTCGATTCTCTGCTCGGAAGCGCCGACGGTCTTAAACTGTTTCAATCTATCGTGAAAAATTGGAGGGAAACTCATGTCGCTACTGCTTGAACCAAGTCAAGAACAAATTAAGGAAGAGAAACTCTATCAGCAAATGGGTGTCAGTGATGACGAGTTTGCCATGATTGAATCGATTCTCGGAAGACTTCCAAACTATACGGAAATCGGGATTTTTTCGGTCATGTGGTCAGAGCACTGCAGCTACAAAAACTCCAAGCCGATCCTGAAAAAGTTCCCGACAAAAGGCGAACGCGTCCTGCAGGGGCCGGGGGAAGGCGCTGGAATCGTCGATATCGGCGACAATCAGGCGGTTGTCTTCAAAATCGAATCGCATAACCATCCGTCAGCGATTGAGCCGTACCAGGGAGCTGCAACGGGTGTGGGCGGCATCATCCGCGACGTCTTTTCAATGGGCGCGCGTCCCATCGCTGTTTTGAACTCTCTCCGGTTTGGCGAACTCACTTCACCGCGTGTGAAGTACTTGTTTGAAGAAGTAGTCGCGGGCATTGCCGGATACGGAAACTGCATCGGCATTCCGACCGTTGGCGGGGAAGTTCAGTTTGACAGCTGCTATGAAGGCAATCCGCTTGTCAACGCGATGTGTGTCGGTTTAATCAATCATGAAGATATTAAAAAAGGGCAGGCGAAAGGCGTCGGCAATACGGTCATGTACGTCGGCGCGAAAACGGGGCGCGACGGTATCCACGGCGCCACGTTCGCCTCAGAAGAAATGTCTGACCAATCAGAAGAAAAGCGCTCGGCTGTGCAAGTCGGCGATCCGTTCATGGAGAAGCTGCTTCTTGAAGCGTGTCTGGAAGTCATCAAATCAGACGCCTTGGTCGGTATTCAGGACATGGGGGCGGCAGGACTGACAAGTTCAAGCGCGGAAATGGCGTCCAAAGCCGGATCGGGCATCGAGATGAACCTTGACTTGATTCCGCAGCGGGAAACAGGGATGACGCCGTATGAAATGATGCTTTCCGAATCCCAGGAGCGCATGCTTTTAGTCATCGAACGCGGCCGCGAACAGGAAATCATCGATATTTTTGACAAGTATGATCTTGAAGCTGTGGCTGTCGGTCATGTGACAGACGACAAGATGCTGCGCCTTTTCCACAACGGGGAAATGGTTGCCGATCTTCCGGTTGATGCGCTTGCAGAGGAAGCGCCGGTTTACCATAAGCCGTCAAAAGTTCCGGCTTATTATAAAGAATTCCTTGAAACAGACGTCCCTGCGCCAAAAGTCGAAAATGCGAAAGAAACGCTTCTCGAGCTCCTAAAGCAGCCGACCATTGCGAGCAAAGAATGGGTTTATGACCAATATGACTACATGGTCAGGACGAACACGGTTGTCGCACCGGGCTCTGATGCAGCCGTCCTGCGGATTCGCGGCACGAAAAAGGCGCTCGCCATGACAACGGACTGTAATGCCCGCTACTTGTACCTCGATCCGGAAAAAGGCGGGAAAATCGCTGTCGCGGAAGCGGCCCGCAATATCGTCTGCTCCGGAGCGGAACCGCTTGCCGTTACGGATAACCTCAACTTTGGAAATCCGGAAAAGCCGGAGATTTTCTGGCAGATCGAAAAAGCGGCAGACGGGATCAGCGAGGCGTGCAACGTGCTCAGCACACCGGTCATCGGCGGAAACGTCTCTCTTTACAACGAATCAAACGGAAGCGCGATTTACCCGACACCTGTCATCGGAATGGTCGGACTGATCGAAGATACGGACCATATTACGACTCAGCATTTTAAAGCAGCGGGCGATTTGATTTATGTCATCGGCGAAACATTCCCTGAGTTCGCCGGAAGCGAGCTGCAAAAACTGTCCGAAGGAAAGATTTACGGCAAAGCGCCTGCCATTGACTTGGAAGTCGAACAAGCGCGTCAAAAAGCGCTTCTGAAAGCGATCCGCACCGGACTCGTTCAGTCCGCGCATGACGTCTCAGAAGGCGGCATCGGCGTGGCACTGGCGGAAAGCGTCATATCTTCTCAAGGACTCGGCGCCAATGTGACGCTTGCAGGCGAACCTGCATGGTTATTCAGTGAAACACAATCACGGTTTATCGTCTCTGTGAAAAAAGAGCATCAAGAAGCGTTCGAAAAGCTTGTCAAAGACGCCGAGCTCATCGGTGAAGTAACGTCAGACAGCACGCTGGCTGTTCAAAGCCAAGAAGGACAACAATGGATTCATGCGCAGACAGAAGAGCTCGAAAGCGCATGGAAAGGAGCTATCCCATGCTTGCTGAAATCAAAGGCTTAAATGAAGAATGCGGGGTATTTGGGATTTGGGGGCATGAAGAAGCATCGCAAATTACGTACTACGGCCTTCACAGCCTTCAGCACAGAGGCCAGGAGGGCGCCGGCATCGTCGCGACAGACGGCGAAAAAATGTCCGCCCACAAAGGCCAGGGGCTGATTACCGAAGTTTTTCAAAACGGCGAGCTCAAAAAGGTGAAAGGAAAGGGAGCGATCGGCCATGTCCGTTATGCAACGGCGGGCGGCGGCGGCTTCGAAAACGTCCAGCCGTTCCTTTTCCATTCGCAAAACAACGGCAGCCTTGCGCTTGCGCACAACGGAAACTTAGTAAACGCCACTCAGCTGAAACAGCAGCTTGAAAACCAGGGCAGCATTTTTCAAACGTCTTCTGATACGGAAGTGCTCGCCCACTTAATTAAAAGAAGCGGCCACTTCGAGTTGAAAGATCAGATCAAAAACGCTCTTTCCATGCTGAAAGGCGCTTATGCTTTCCTGATCATGACGGAAAAGGAAATGATCGTGGCGCTTGATCCGAACGGACTCAGACCGCTGTCTGTCGCAATGCTCGGCGACGCGTACGTCGTCGCTTCTGAAACGTGTGCGTTTGATGTGGTCGGCGCGACATATTTGCGAGATGTAGAGCCGGGCGAGATGCTGATCATCAATGATGAAGGCATGAAGTCAGAGCGGTTCTCCATCAACATCAACCGCTCGATCTGCAGCATGGAGTACATTTATTTCTCAAGACCTGACAGCAATATTAACGGCATTAACGTTCACAGCGCGAGAAAGAATCTCGGCAAAAAGCTTGCTGAAGAATCAGGCATTGAAGCAGATGTGGTGACAGGGGTTCCGGATTCAAGCATTTCAGCGGCGATCGGCTATGCCGAAGCGACGGGAATTCCTTACGAACTCGGACTGATCAAAAACCGCTATGTCGGCAGAACGTTCATTCAGCCGTCACAGTCGCTCAGAGAGCAGGGCGTGAGAATGAAGCTGTCAGCCGTCCGCGGGGTCGTTGAAGGCAAGCGCGTCGTCATGGTGGACGATTCTATCGTGAGAGGGACGACGAGCCGCAGGATTGTGACGATGCTGCGCGAAGCCGGAGCGACGGAAGTGCACGTCAGAATCAGTTCCCCGCCTATTGCCCATCCGTGCTTTTACGGAATTGACACATCAACGCATGAAGAACTGATCGCGTCCTCCCATTCAGTGGAAGAAATCCGTCAGGAAATCGGCGCCGATACATTGTCATTCTTGAGCATTGATGGACTCCTTTCCGGTATCGGAAGACAATATGAAGACGAAAACTGCGGGCAGTGCATGGCCTGCTTTACAGGAAAATACCCGACCGAGATTTATCAGGATACGGTTCTTCCTCACGTGAAAGAAGCCGTTTTGACAAAATAAACCGGCCGGCGCTCTTGAAGCGCCGCGCCTCCTGAAATGAATAAAGGGCAGCAGAAGCGATGCGGCTGCTCTTTTGATTTTGAATATTACGAATGGACAAGCGCGGAATAAGGAGTGGATTGTGTTGTCTGAAAGCTATAAAAACGCCGGGGTTGATATTGAAGCCGGATATGAAGCCGTAAAACGAATGAAAAAACATGTGGAAAGAACGAAGCGAATTGGCGCAATGGGCGGTCTTGGCGGATTTGGCGGCATGTTTGACCTGTCAGAACTGCCGTACAAACAGCCGGTTCTGATTTCGGGAACGGACGGTGTCGGCACAAAGCTTAAGCTCGCTTTTGCGATGGACAAGCATGACACGATCGGCATCGATGCCGTCGCTATGTGTGTCAACGATGTGCTCGCTCAAGGAGCGGAGCCGCTGTTCTTTCTCGATTACCTTGCGGTCGGAAAAGCCGATCCCGTCAAAATTGAAGAGATTGTAAAAGGCGTCGCAGAAGGCTGTGTACAGTCAGGATCAGCGCTAGTCGGCGGAGAAACGGCGGAAATGCCGGGTCTTTATACAGAGGATGAATACGATATTGCCGGGTTCTCGGTCGGCGCCGCTGAAAAAGATGGCATCGTCACGGGCGAAAACATCGGCGAAGGGCACCTTTTAATCGGACTTTCTTCAAGCGGACTTCACAGCAACGGCTTCTCTCTCGTTCGGAAAGTTCTTCTTGAAGATGCCGGTCTGAACCTTGATGAGACGTATACACCTTTTGAACGGCCTCTTGGCGAAGAGCTTTTAGAGCCGACGAAAATTTATGTCAAGCCTGTCCTTGAAGCGGTGAAATCAGGCAAAATCGCCGGCATGGCGCACGTGACCGGCGGCGGTTTTATCGAAAACCTGCCGCGCATGATGCCCGATGGCCTCGGTGTTGAAATCGACATCGGATCATGGCCCGTCCCTCCTGTCTTTCCGTTCATTCAGGAGAAAGGCGGCCTGAAGTCCGAGGAAATGTTCAATGTTTTCAATATGGGAATCGGGTTTGTCCTTGCGGTGAAAGAAGAGGATATGACAGACGTGATTCAAACGCTCGAAAACAACGGTGAAAAAGCCTATCTCATCGGCAGAGTGAAAGCCGGAAGCGGCGTTGAGTTTGGCGGTGCCGGTCTTTCATGAGAAAATTCGCGGTATTTGCATCAGGAAGCGGAACGAATTTTGAAGCGATCGCAAGAAGAATGAGAGAAGAGAACTGGGATGCCGAAATCGTCCTTGTCGTCTCTGACAAGCCCGATGCGAAAGTGCTTGAAAGAGCGGAAAAAGCCGGAATTCCGTCGTTCGCATTCCAGCCGAAATCGTTCGAAAATAAAGCGGCTTTTGAACAAGTGATCGTTGAACAGCTCCGCCTCCACGGAGCAGAGTGGATTGTCCTGGCGGGGTATATGAGACTGATCGGCGATACGCTTCTGTCGGCTTACCGGAATAAAATCATCAACATCCATCCGTCGCTCCTGCCGGCGTTTCCCGGCATCGACGCGATCGGACAAGCGTACAGAGCGGGCGTGAAAGTGGCGGGCATCACAGTTCACTATGTAGACGAAGGCATGGACACCGGTCCGATTATCGCCCAGCGCGCCGTTGAACTTGAAAAAAGCGAAACACTCGCGTCTCTTGAAGAAAAGATCCACAAATTGGAGCATGAGCTTTATCCTGAAGTAATTAAAGAGCTTCTTGAACTAAATGGCAGAGGTGAAAAGAAATGACGATCAAACGCGCATTAATCAGCGTATCTGATAAAACGAACATTGTCCCTTTTGTAAAAGAATTGACAGAGCTTGGCGTTGAAGTGATTTCAACAGGCGGCACAAGCAAACTTCTTCAGGAAAACGGGGTTGACGTCATCGGCATTTCTGAAGTGACGGGCTTTCCCGAAATCATGGACGGCCGTCTGAAAACCCTTCATCCGAATATTCACGGCGGGCTTCTTGCCGTGCGCGGCAACGAAAAACACATGGCGCAGCTCAATGAACAGGGAATCCAGCCGATCGACCTTGTCGTTGTTAATTTATATCCGTTTAAAGAAACGGTTTCTAAAGAAGACGTCACATTCGAAGAAGCGATTGAGAATATCGACATCGGCGGTCCAGGCATGCTTCGCGCAGCAGCGAAAAACCATCAGGACGTGGCGGTCATCGTCGATCCCCGTGACTACAGCCCTGTACTGAACGACTTGAAAGAAAACGGCAGCGTCTCTCTTGAGAAAAAACGCGAGCTGGCAGCGAAAGTGTTCCGCCACACGGCAGCATATGACGCGTTGATCGCTGACTATTTAACAAACGTAACCGGTGAAAAAGAGCCTGAACAGTTCACCGTCACTTTTGAGAAAAAGCAATCGCTCCGCTACGGCGAAAATCCGCATCAGGAAGCAGTCTTTTATCAAAGCGCGCTCCCTGTCAAAGGGTCAATCGCTTCAGCTGAACAGCTGCATGGAAAAGAGCTTTCCTACAACAACATTAAAGACGCGGATGCAGCACTTCAAATCGTCCGCGAGTTCACCGAGCCGGCTGCGGTTGCCGTCAAGCATATGAACCCTTGCGGTGTCGGGACGGGCAATACGATCGAAGAGGCGTTTAACAAAGCATACGCCGCTGACGAAACGTCGATTTTCGGCGGCATCATCGCTTTGAACCGCGAAGTGGATAAAGCGACGGCTGAAATGCTTCACAAAATCTTTTTGGAAATCATTATCGCGCCGGCATTCAGCCAAGAAGCGCTTGATATTTTAACATCCAAGAAAAACCTTCGTCTCTTGACCCTCGATGTTAATCAGCCTATGAAAAACGAAAAGCAGCTGACATCTGTTCAAGGCGGGCTATTGATTCAGGATCTGGATATGCACGGCTTTGACGACGCCAACATCACAATTCCGACGAAAAGGGAGCCGACCGAACAAGAATGGGCTGACTTGAAGCTCGCTTGGAAAGTTGTGAAGCATGTCAAATCGAATGCGATTGTTCTGGCAAAAGACGATATGACGATCGGCGTCGGCGCCGGGCAAATGAACCGCGTCGGCTCCGCGAAAATCGCAATTGAGCAAGCGGGCGGGAAAGCGAAAGGAAGCGCGCTCGGATCAGATGCCTACTTCCCGATGCCTGATACGGTCGAAGAAGCGGCTAAAGCCGGTGTGACGGCGATTATTCAGCCGGGCGGCTCGATTCGTGATGAAGATTCGATTCAAAAAGCGGATGAATACGGGATCGCGATGGTGTTCACCGGAATCCGCCATTTCAAACATTAAGGGAGTGACCAGCGTGAACGTATTGATTATCGGCAGAGGCGGCAGGGAGCACACGCTCGCCTGGAAAGCGGCGCAAAGCCCTCTAGTCGGCACTGTATATGCGGCGCCCGGCAATGACGGAATGGCCGGGACCGCCGTACTCGTTGATCTTGACGAAGGCAATCACGAAGGGCTTCTCGCTTTCGCAAAGGAAAACAATATCGGACTGACGATTGTCGGTCCTGAGGTTCCTTTAATCGAAGGGCTTGTTGATGCATTTGAAGAAGCGGGCCTTCCGGTGTTCGGTCCGTCGAAAAAAGCAGCGGTGATTGAAGGAAGCAAGCAGTTTGCCAAAGATCTGATGAAAAAATATCAGATACCGACAGCGGAATACGAAACGTTTACATCTTTTGAAAAAGCAAAGGCGTATGTTGAGGAAAAAGGCGCTCCGATCGTCATCAAAGCCGACGGGCTTGCCGCCGGAAAAGGCGTCACAGTCGCGATGACAAAGGAAGATGCGGTTCAGTGTCTGCATGACTTTTTAGAAGATGAAAAGTTCGGCGATGCAAGCGCCTCTGTCGTGATCGAGGAATTTTTGAGCGGTGAAGAATTTTCGCTGATGGCTTTTGTCAAAGGGGAAAAAGTGTATCCGATGGTGATCGCGCAAGATCACAAGCGGGCATTTGACGGAGACAAAGGCCCGAATACAGGGGGAATGGGCGCATATTCCCCGGTGCCGCAGATTTCGGATGCGGTCGTTGAAGACGCCGTTAAAACGATTTTGGAGCCGGCGGCAGAAGCGATGATTAAAGAAGGCCGTTCGTTTACGGGAGTCTTGTATGCCGGCCTCATGCTGACCGAAAAAGGAACAAAAGTGATCGAATTCAACGCGAGATTCGGAGATCCGGAAACCCAGGTCGTACTGCCGCGTCTTGAATCAGACCTTGTTCAAGTCTTGCTTGACCTCCTCGCGGACAAAGAAGTGGAACTGAAATGGAAGGATACGGCGGCAGTCACCGTTGTTCTTGCATCTGACGGCTATCCGGAAAGCTATGAAAAAGGCGCGCCGATCGGCACGCTTGATCCTAGTTTGGAGCAGACTGTCGTCTTTCACGCAGGCACGAAAAAAAGCGGCGATCAGTTTGTGACGAACGGCGGCCGCGTCGCCAATGTCACGGCGTTTGCCGGGACGTTTGAAGCGGCGAGGGAAGCTGCCTATCAAGCGGTGGAACGAGTAAGAAAACCGGGGCTGTTTTACCGGACGGATATCGGCGCGCGTGCGCTCAAGGCAGCACAGAAATAACCGGTGAAGAGACAGAGCGGGAGCACCCGTTTTGTCTCTTTTTTTGCCGTCAATTTTTTTGGATCATTTTGATCAACGATTCAGCCATCAATTCGGGCGGATAAGGCATGCCGTTTTCAAGCCACCATGCGGCTGTGCCCGCAAAGGCGGAAATCACAAATCGCCGCTCGATATCAAGAGGCACTGAACGGTTAGTATCAGCAGCTGCTGTTTTTTTGATTCCCGTCAAAAAGCTGTCATTCCAAAAATCATTGAGCAGCTCCTTAATGTTCAGCTCATATCTTCTGTTGATGATAATCGCAAAATCAGCGCAGTTCTGTTGTAAATGCTGATAAAAACGCAGCACATACCAGTACGCTTCAGGCTTTTCCCCGCTGCAATCTATATCAAGCGGCGAAAAAATATCCTCTTTCATCGCTTCAAACATGTCTCTCAAATTTTGATGAAGCAAATCGTATTTATCTTGATAATGCTGATAAAATGTCGTTCGATTCAAATTTGCCCGTTGCGTAATATCCTGTACAGAGATTTTTCCCCATTCTTTTTCAGCCAGCAGTTCAAACAAGGCTTTTTTTAAACTTGTTTTCGATTTTGTAATCCGCTTGTCCCCGCGGTAGCTGTCAGCCACTTCAGCCGCCTCCTCAAACTTTTTCGACACTTCTTTTCCACTTGTTGGTTGAATGATCCGGTGGATTCTTTTAATTTTAAACTAACATATTGAACTTCATGAATCAGCTGACAAGAACCGAAGGAGTGAAGCGAATGAGTCAAACAAAACAGCAGAACCCCATTCAGAAAGCGCTGCTTAACGGAAAAAACAGACAAGACCCGTACGATCCGTTTCCATGGTATGAAAAAATGCGCACCGAATCACCGATTCACTATGATGAAGACAGCAAAGTGTGGAGCGTGTTCCGCTATGACGATGTCAAAAGAGTGATCAGCGACAAAGATTTTTTTTCAAATCAATTCCATCAGCTTGGGGCTAGCAATACCTTTGCGAAAACGTTGATTAGCATGGATCCGCCGAAACACACGAGAATCAGATCGATCGTCAACAAGGCTTTTACTCCGCGCGTTATGAAAGAGTGGGAGCCGCGCATTCGCGAACTGACGAATGAACTGCTCGCTCAAATCCGCGGCAAGGAAGAGATCGACCTTGTACAGGATTTTTCATATCCGTTGCCCGTCATCGTCATTTCGGAATTGCTCGGCGTTCCTTCAGTGTACAAGCATCATTTCAAAGAATGGTCCGACGTGTTGGTCAGCCTGCCGAAGAGCGATCGGCAAGAAGACGTGAACGAGTGGAAAAACATCAGAGATCAAGGTGAAGAAAAGCTGACCGCGTTTTTTGAAAAGATGATCGAAGAGAAAAGACAAAACCTCGGCAATGACTTGATTTCGCTCTTGATCAAAGCTGAACAAGAAGGGGACAAGCTTTCCCCTGATGAATTGGTTCCGTTTTGCAACCTGCTCTTGCTGGCGGGGAATGAAACGACGACGAATTTGATTTCAAATGCGGTCTACAGCATTCTCGAAACCCCGGGTGCGTATGACGAGCTTGCCAGGCATCCTGAACTGATTCCGCAGGCTGTCGAGGAAGCCGTCCGTTTCCGGGCGCCCGCGCCGATGATCGTGCGCTTCGTTAAACAGGATACCGAGATCAGAGGAGTGAGTTTGAAAAAAGGAGAAGGTGTCGTCGCTTTCCTTGCTTCTGCCAACCGTGATGAAGCGAAATTTGAGAGGGCGCACGAATTTGATATTCACCGTCATCCGAACCCGCATATCGGATTTGGCCACGGCATCCATTTCTGCTTAGGCGCTCCGCTCGCGAGGCTGGAAGCGGCGATAGCCCTTGAGGCGCTTCTGAAGCATTATTCCTCGATGGAAAAGCTTGCGATCGCGCCGATGGCCGACAGCAGCATGTACGGCTTGAAACAATTCCATCTGCGGGTGAAATCAGCAGGGGAAACAGCGCCTAACTAATTAAAAAAGCACCCGAAAAGGTGCTTTTTACGATTGTTCGCCAGCCTCTCCCTGTTGCTTCATATACGTTTGGCAAACATACGTCATGGGACAAAATCGCAAGATGCCGGAAGCGGCCTTCATCGCCCCCATAAACATGCAGAAAAGCGTCATTCTGCACCACGGTTTTCTCGTAAACTTTGCCGCTGCCGCCGACAGGATCGTCAGTCCGCAGGCAATGCGAAAAACGGCGTCAAACAGTCCGATGTTTTGCTTCATACTTCATTCCTCCTATTTAAATAATTAAATAAAGTGTTTTTTCGAAAAATTGTAACGGATTGGTAATGCGTGACGATAGTAAATGTGTTAACATAGGATCATTACATGTAAAGGAGAGTATGTGAATGTCCGAACGCACCTTAATTTGGAAAAACAAACACATCAGATCGCAAGTTGATGTTGTAAGTTCAAGGCTGCAGCCAACGCTCCTTTTACGAAATGCCTCTGTACTGAACCCGTATGTAAAGCAATGGATTCTGGCAAACGTATGGATTCATCATGACAGAATCGTTTACGTCGGCCGTGACTTGCCGAAGACGGCTGTTAAAACTACAATAGATTGTGAAGGAAAATACATTGTACCCGGGTATATTGAGCCGCATGTCCATCCTTTTCAAATTTATAATCCCCAAACTTTGGCTGAATATGTGTCACAGTTTGGAACGACGACATTCGTAAATGACAACTTGTTTCTGCTTTTGCATTGCGGAAAAAAGAAAGCGTTTTCTATATTGGAAGAACTGAAAAAACAGCCTGTCCACTACTATTGGTGGTCAAGGTATGACTTGCAGACTGAAGTGTTGAATGAAGATCAAATTTTATCGATCGATTACCGAAAACGTTGGGGAGAACACCCGGACGTCATCCAGGGAGGAGAAATGACAGGCTGGCCGCGCCTCTTGGACGGCGATGATCTGCTCCTTCATTGCATGCAGTGCACGAAAAGAAGGAGAAAGCGGATCGAGGGCCATTTCCCAGGGGCATCGGAAAAAACGCTGACGAAGATGAAGCTTTTCGGCGCTGACGCAGATCATGAAGCCATGACTGGAAAGGAAGTGCTGAAGCGGCTTACACTTGGATACCACGTCGGCTTGAGGCAGTCTTCCATTCGCCCTGATTTGCGAAAGATTTTGCGCGAGCTGCACGAAGAAGGCTTTCACCATTATGACCATATGTTTTATACAACGGACGGCGCAACACCGAACTTTTATAAAGAAGGTATGACAAACAAGCTGATTGAAATTGCCATCGAAGAGGGCGTGCCGCTGATCGACGCCTATAATATGGCATCGTTTAATATCGCTAAGTATTACCATATGGAGGATATCCTCGGTGTGGTGGCACCGGGCAGATACGCGACGCTCAACATTTTGAATAGCCCTGATGAACCGAATCCGGAGACAGTTTTGGCAAAAGGTCGGCTGATCAAATCAGGCGGTACAAACATGAATGCGTTTTCAGTTCCGGATTGGCAAAAAGGGGGTCTTGTCCCTCTGAACCTTTCATATGATCTAACGATGGATGACTTGCAGTTTTCCATGCCGCTCGGCTTAAAAATGAGGAATTCCGTCATTATGGAGCCTTATACGATTGAAATTGACAACTCTGTCAATCAGCTTTCATTTGATCATGATGAAAGCTATCTCTCGCTGTTCGACAAATATGGAAAATGGCGTGTCAATACGATGCTGAAAGGCTTTGCAACCCGCGTCCAAGGGTTCGTCAGCTCCTATTCGACAACGGGAGATATCATCATGGTCGGCAAAAACAAGGAAGACATGCTTTTGGCCTTTAAGCGGATGAAAGAAATCGGGGGAGGTATCGTATTAGCGGAAAACGGAAAAATCCTGCACGAAATTCCTCTTCATTTAAGCGGCGGCGCATCAAATGAGACGTATGAAAAGGTGCTTGAAAGGGAAAAGGCGTTAAAAGAGCTTTTGTTTGAAAGAGGCTATACGTTTGACGACCCGATCTACACCCTGCTCTTTTTGCAAAGCACTCATCTGCCTTATATCAGGGTGACGCCGAAAGGGATCTTTGATGTGATGAAAAAAACTGTACTCTTTCCATCGATAATGCGTTAAAATATAAAAGAGCGGGAGCTAATCTATGGTGAATCGATATGTAAGAGTACTGCTATGTTTTGCTTCTCTTTTACTGCTTGCATCGTGCCAGTCGCAGGAACAGCAGGAAAAGGAAAAGAACATTCATCCGCTGACAGGATTGAAGGCGGACGGAGATATTCGGCAGCGGCCCATTGCCGTTGTGGTGAACAATCATTCAAAAGCACGGCCGCAGTCGGGATTAAGCAAGGCTGACATTGTCATTGAAGCTCTCAGTGAAGGACCGATCACACGATTGTTGGCGATCTATCAAAGCGACATGCCTGAAGCGGTTGGCCCAGTCCGCAGCGCCCGGGAGTATTTCATTGATTTGGCTCTCGGTTTTGACAGCCTCTTGGTGCATCACGGCTGGAGTCCGGGTGCAAAAAGCCGCCTGTTGAACGGCGACGCCGATCATATCAATGGAATGGATTACGACGGTAGCCTGTTTTGGAGGGCCGATTTTCGGGAAGCGCCGCATAATTCGTACACGTCATATAAAAACGTAAAGCAAGCAGCAGATGACAAAGGATATGCCATCGAAACCCGCACAGAACCGCTCACTTTTAAAGCAAGCCCTGACAAACCTTCGGATGCGCTTTATTCTATACGGTTAGATTACGGAACAAAATCCGTTACAAACCGTGTCGAATATGGTTATGATAAAAAGGTTGAAGGCTATGTGAGAAAGTCAGACGGTGTTTTGACAACAGACCTTGAAACAGAAGAACCGGTTGTTCTTCAAAACATTCTAATAGCGGAAGCCGAACATCATATGAAAGATGCGTACGGGAGAAGGGATATTGACCTTCGTTCAGGCGGAAAAGGACTCCTTCTGCAAAACGGGGAAGTCCATCGGATCAGCTGGAAGAACGAAAACGGCCGGATCATACCGAAGACGGACGGCAAGACCGTTCCGCTTGTGCCGGGAAAAACGTGGATCAATATCGTTCCCGATCTCAGCAAGGTTTCTATTAGCAAAGGAGAAGGTGTGTAAAGATGCAGATCGATAAATTGCGCGGGAGAGAGCTGGACCAGCTTTTTCAATCCATACTATCACTAAAAGATCTCGAAGAATGCTATCGTTTTTTCGATGATTTATGCACAATAAATGAAATTCAATCATTGGCTCAGCGGCTCGAAGTAGCCAGAATGCTGCGCGACGGCAACACGTATCACAAAATTGAGACGGAAACCGGAGCGAGCACCGCGACCATTTCCAGGGTGAAGCGCTGCCTGAACTACGGAAATGACGCTTACATCATGACGCTGGACCGCGTCAAAGCAAATCAATCTGAATCATCTTCATGATGTCATGAAACCGCCTGGCTCAGGGCACTGAGCACCGGCGGTTTTTTTGTGCCTTCTGCCCGTTTATCGTTATTCGTTATCCGTTTTTCGAATGGGGCTGAATTTGTTATAATATTTAAATGGTAAGAACGAATGGAGGAGCTTTTTTCATGTACGATGTTACCGAGTGGAAGCACGTCTTTAAACTCGATCCGAATAAAGATATTACGGATGATCAGCTTGAACAGCTGTGCGAATCTGGAACAGACGCGGTTTTGATCGGCGGAAGCGACCATGTCACAGAAGATGACGTCCTTCGGCTGATGTCAAAGGTACGCCGCTTTTTAGTGCCGTGCGTCCTGGAAGTGTCGACGATTGACGCGATCGTCCCGGGGTTTGACCTCTATTTTATTCCGACTGTGCTCAACAGCAGGGATACCGACTGGATTGCCGGCTTACATAAAAAGGCGATGAAAGAATACGGCGAACTGATGTCGCCTGATGAGATTGTTGTTGAAGGATACTGTATTTTGAATCAGGACTGCAAGGCAGCCGCTTTGACAAACGCAGATACCGAGCTTGACATTGAGGATGTTAAAGCATACGCCCGCGTGGCTGAACATCTTTTCCGCCTTCCGGTCTTTTATCTTGAATACAGCGGCATGCTGGGTGATTCGGAGACCGTTAAGGAAACAAAAGCGGTGCTTCAGGAAACGACGCTGTTTTACGGCGGCGGAATCAAAGATTCGGAGACGGCGGTTAAAATGGCTGAACACGCCGATGTGATCGTCGTCGGAAATGCGATTTATGAGAACTTCGAAGAAGCGCTGAAAACGGTACAGGCCGTAAAAGGATGAACACAACGAACCGGATTGGTTTATAATAGAACTTATGTTTGAATAGGCGGTGAACGGAATTGAATTACATTAGCGACCAATTATTAAGCGGATTAAACAAGATGCAGCAGGAAGCGGTCAAAACGACGGACGGCCCGCTTTTGATCATGGCCGGAGCAGGAAGCGGAAAGACGCGGGTATTGACGCACCGCATTGCGTATTTAATGGCGGAGAAGCGCGTCGCCCCGTGGAACATTTTGGCGATTACATTTACGAACAAAGCGGCCAGAGAAATGAAAGAACGTGTGGAAAAAATTCTCGGACCGGGAGCGGACGACATCTGGATTTCGACGTTCCACAGCATGTGCGTGAGAATTTTGCGGAGAGACATCGACAGAATCGGCATCAACCGGAATTTCTCGATTCTTGATACGTCAGATCAGCTTTCCGTCATTAAAGGAATCTTGAAGGAAAGAAACATCGATCCGAAAAAATTCGATCCCAGAAGTATACTTGGATCGATCAGCAGTGCGAAAAACGAATTGATCGAACCGGAAGAGTACGAGAAAACAGCCGGCGGTTTTTTTGAACAAGTCGTCAGCGATGTCTACAAAGATTATCAGAAGAAACTGCGGAAAAACCAGTCGCTCGATTTTGACGATCTGATCATGACGACGATCATCCTGTTTGACCGTGTGCCGGAAGTGCTCGAATACTACCAGCGGAAATTCCAATACATTCATGTCGATGAGTATCAGGATACGAACAGGGCGCAGTATTTGCTCGTCAAAAAAATGGCGCAGCGCTTCGAAAACATCTGCGTCGTCGGGGACTCCGACCAGTCGATCTACAGATGGCGCGGAGCGGACATCGCCAACATTCTGTCGTTTGAAAAAGACTATCCGAATGCAAGCGTCATTCTGCTCGAACAAAACTACAGGTCGACACAGCGGATATTGAACGCGGCCAATGAAGTGATTCAGAATAACTCCAACAGAAAGCCGAAAAATCTCTGGACCGAAAATGACGAAGGGGCGAAAATTTCCTACTTCAGAGGCGACAACGAATTTGGCGAAGGCCAATTTGTCGCGGGCAAAATCAGGGAGCTTGTCGGCTCTGGAAAACGATCCTTCTCAGATATCGCGATTTTGTACCGGACGAACGCTCAATCGCGGGTCATTGAGGAAACGCTGATGAAAGCGAACATCAACTACAACATCGTCGGCGGCACGAAGTTCTATGACAGAAAAGAGATCAAAGACATCCTTGCGTATTTGCGCCTCGTCGCAAACCCTGACGACGATATCAGCTTTGCGCGGATCGTGAACGTGCCGAAGCGCGGCGTCGGTGCGACTTCAGTCGATAAAATCGCGGCTTATGCCGATATGAACGGAATGTCTTTATTTGAAGCGCTCGGACAGGTTGACTTTATCGGCCTCAGCGCAAGAGCGGCGAACGCGCTTGATGAGTTCAGACAGACGATCGAAAACTTGACGAATATGCAGGAATACTTATCCGTCACAGAGCTTACGGAAGAAATCCTTGAAAAAACCGAATACCGCGAAATGCTGAAAGCGGAAAAATCCTTGGAAGCGCAGAGCCGTCTTGAAAATATCGACGAGTTTCTCTCCGTAACGAAAAACTTTGAACAGCAAAGCGAAGATAAATCGCTCGTCGCCTTTTTGACGGATTTGGCGCTTATCGCCGATATCGATCAGCTTGATCAGAAGGAAGAAGAGACCGGAAGTAAAGACGCGGTCATCTTAATGACGCTTCATGCCGCAAAAGGACTCGAATTCCCGGTTGTGTTCCTGATGGGACTTGAAGAAGGGGTATTCCCGCACAGCCGCTCCCTGATGGAGGAAGCGGAGATGGAAGAAGAACGGAGACTCGCATATGTCGGCATCACGAGGGCTGAGGAAGAACTTTATTTAACAAACGCGCGGATGCGGACATTGTTCGGGAGAACGAATATGAACCCTGAATCAAGGTTCATTGCGGAAATACCGGAGGAATTATTGGACAATCTAAATGAGAAGAAAAAAGATCTGAAAACGCCGTTTGGAAGAAAGCCGGAGCGGAGAGGCCCGGTTACCCGGCCGGCTGCATCGTACAGCAAAACCGGCGGCGACGGTGTCAATTGGGCAGTCGGCGACAAAGCCTCCCATAAAAAGTGGGGCGTCGGAACCGTTGTCAGCGTTAAAGGATCCGGCGAATCGACTGAGCTTGACATCGCCTTCCCGAGCCCGACCGGAGTGAAGCGTCTTCTCGCGGCCTTTGCGCCTATTGAAAAGCAATAAATGGCAAAAGACCTGAAATGAAAGGACGAAACCAATGGAAAAAGAAGCAGCTAAACGCCGTGTGGAACAACTGCATGCATTGATTAATAAATACAACTACGAATATCACACCCTTGACGACCCAAGCGTGCCTGATTCCGAATATGACAAGCTGATGAAGGAGCTTATTGCTCTTGAAGAAGAGCACCCCGACCTGAAAACGCCGGACTCTCCTTCTCAGCGTGTCGGCGGAGCCGTTTTGGACGCCTTTCAAAAAGTGCAGCATAAAACGCCGATGCTGAGCCTCGGCAACGCGTTTAATGAAGAAGATCTGCGCGACTTTGACCGCCGCGTCCGCCAGGCGGTCGGAGATGTTGAATACAACGTCGAATTTAAAATAGACGGTCTTGCTGTTTCACTGCGCTATGAAAACGGCGTATTTGTCAGAGGTGCGACGAGAGGCGACGGAACAACGGGCGAGGATATTACGGAAAATTTGAAGACCATCAGAAACATTCCCCTCAGAATGAAGCGCGACCTTTCAATTGAAGTGCGCGGCGAGGCATTTATGCCGAAGCGCTCTTTTGAATTGCTGAACAAAGCGCGGCTCGAACGGGATGAAGAGCCGTTCGCCAACCCGCGGAACGCCGCTGCCGGCTCATTAAGGCAGCTTGATCCGAAAATCGCCGCGAAACGAAATCTCGACATCTTCGTCTACAGTATAGCGGAGCTTGACGAAATGGGCGTTGAAACGCAAAGCCAGGGACTTGATTTCCTCGACGAACTCGGCTTTAAAACCAATCATGAAAGAAAAAAATGCAGCACGATCGAAGAAGTCATTGAGATCGTCGAAGAGCTCAAGACAAAACGCGCCGACCTTCCGTATGAAATCGACGGGATCGTCATTAAAGTCAACTCCCTTGATCAGCAGGAAGAGCTCGGCTTTACGGCAAAAAGCCCGCGCTGGGCGATCGCCTACAAGTTTCCTGCCGAAGAGGTTGTCACAACGCTTTTGGACATTGAATTAAGCGTCGGCCGGACGGGCGCAGTAACCCCGACTGCGATTCTCGAACCTGTAAAAGTGGCGGGTACGACCGTCCAAAGAGCCTCTCTCCACAACGAAGATTTGATTAAAGAGAAGGATATCAGACTGCTGGACAAAGTTGTCATTAAAAAAGCAGGAGACATCATTCCGGAGGTCGTCAACGTCCTCGTCGAACAACGGACGGGCGAAGAAAAAGAATTCAACATGCCAAAGGAATGCCCGGAATGCGGAAGCGAGCTTGTCAGGATTGAAGGAGAAGTCGCGCTTCGCTGCATCAATCCGGAGTGCCCGGCCCAGATCAGGGAAGGCCTGATCCATTTCGTTTCCCGGAACGCGATGAATATAGATGGTCTTGGCGAGCGCGTCATCACCCAGCTGTTCCGCGAAGACCTCGTCCACAATGTCGCCGATCTGTATAAGCTGACGCGCGAGCAGCTGATCAATCTCGAGCGGATGGGAGAAAAATCGACTGACAATTTATTGAAGTCGATTGACAAATCGAAGGAGAATTCATTGGAACGGCTTCTTTTCGGACTCGGCATCCGCTTCATCGGCGCCAAAGCGGCCAAGACACTGGCGCTGCATTTTGAAACGCTCGACAGGCTCAAAAAAGCGACAAAAGAAGAATTGGTCGAAGTCGATGAAATCGGCGAGAAAATGGCGAACGCCCTCGTCACTTATTTTGAAAAAGAAGAGATTCTGAAGCTCTTGGAAGAACTCGAAGAACTCGGGGTGAACACCGTTTATAAAGGCCCGAAAAAAGCGGCAGCTGAAGCGAGCGATTCGTATTTTGCGGGGAAAACGATCGTCCTGACCGGGAAGCTAAGCGAATTGTCGCGGAACGACGCGAAAGCGGAAATCGAAGCGCTCGGCGGAAAAATCACAGGCAGTGTAAGCAAAAAAACCGATCTCGTCATTGCCGGCGAAGCGGCAGGCAGCAAACTGGCGAAAGCTGAAGAGCTGAACATTAAAGTATGGGATGAAGCAAGACTGATCAGTGAGCTAAAGAAATAAGAGGAGTGTTTTCTATTGAAAAAGATATTATGTTTGGCGGCTGCTGCGGGTATGCTCATGCTCTCAGCCTGTGCGCCGAATTTTGGGGGAGAAGAAGAGCAGGAGATGGTACAGAAAACGGATAAGTCGAAAGAAAAAGCCATCATTCCGAAATACAACATCTCCGATTCTTATTATAAAATGGTTCTTCCTTTCAAGGCGGGGAAAGCCCGCGGCTTGACGACCGAACGTCTGAATACGCGGCTGGATATCGATGAATTTGAGACAGGCATGATGCGCCTTGCGCAAGATTCATTTTCTACTGACGATTACCTTTTTCAAGAAGGACAATACTTGGATGAGGATACAGTCACGAGCTGGCTCGCCCGCAAAAAAACGGGGGAAGACCTGAAAAAAGCTGAGAAAGACGATAAAAACTTCAAAAACCTCGGACTGAACCCCGCCCTTTCCGGAAGCGGATCAACAGAGAAGCAAAACGAAGAAAGCCCGGTATACCTCGCCCATATGCTTGAGCACGACTACCTCGTCCGCAAAGACAAGGATACGATTGAGCTCGGCGGCGTCGTGATCGGCCTTGCGTTGAACTCTGTCTACTACTACCGCGAAAATGTCGGCGACCCGCAAAAAGAAGTGACCATCAGCGACAAAAAGCTGAGGCAGGAAGGCGAAAAAATCGCCGAGGAAGTGACGAAACGGATCAGAAACATGGATGATTTGAAAAACATTCCGCTGACCATCATGCTCTACAAGCAGGCGCCTAAGTCATCGATCGTCCCTGGAAACTTTATCGCCAAAACCGAGGTGAAAGCAGGGACAAGCGAGCTCGGCGGCTGGGATAAAATCAATGAAGAGTACACGTTCTTCCCTTCAACAGAAGGTTCGGAGAAACATCCGGATGACGCGGAGCTCTTCAAACGCTTTAAAAACAAGGTCGACACGTATTTTCCAAACTACACAGGGGTTGTCGGCACGGCTCTCTATAAAGACGACCAAATGCAGGACATGAAAATCAACATCCCGATGCAGTTTTACGGCAAAAGCGAAGTCATCGCCTTTACCCAGTTCTTGACCGGTGAAGTGATGGATTACTACGGCAAAAGCGGACTGAACGTTGAGATCAACATTACTTCGTCAGCCGGACAGGAAGCCGTTATCCTGAAAAAGCCGGGAGACAAGGAACCGACCGTCCATATTTATGATTCATAAAAAAGAAGCAGCCAAAGGGCTGCTTTTTTTTTAAAGCGTATCGCATTTTACGCCGACGACGCCGTCGATCGCTTTGATATCGTAATAGACATCGGTGACATACCGTTTCTTATGAACCATGATTTTCGTTTCCATGATCGGAAATTCATTATCGCGCATATCATCGATCCGGACGGAATGAATCCGGATTTTTTTCGCTTTCATTTCCTTGATGATATCCGTCATTTTATCCTTGTCATTCAGGGACATGCGGACGCGGATTTCTTTTTCCTGCAAGCGGTTCGGACCGATTTTGCCGACGATCCACGGCAAAAACTCGACGCTGATTAAAATGAAAATGAGACTGACAAATGCTTCTTTATAAAAGCCCGCTCCGATGGCGACGCCGAGGCCGGCTGCTCCCCAGATCATCGCTGAAGTGGTCAGGCCGGAAATGACGTCGTTGCTTTTGCGTAAAATCACGCCCGCTCCGATGAAGCCGATCCCTGATATGATTTGTGCGGGAAGCCGCAAAGGGTCCATCATGATTCTGTTCGACTTTGGAAAATGGTATGCCGCATCAATGCTGATCATTGTCAGAACACAGGAACTGATCGCAATCACGATGCACGTTTTTAAGCCGAGCGGCTTGTTTTTCAGCTCCCTTTCGAGACCGATGACCATTCCGATTAATGTTGCGATGCCAAGCTTCAACAGCGTTTCTGTTTCAATATGCCAATCCATGCCCATGATCTCCTTTCCGACAATATCTTATATGATTGATATGATTTTCTCACAGACGCTATGGATCGACAACTGTTTTTGAAGGGTGTGTCCAGGAACCATTCATCTGCAAGAAGCTCTATACTCTTACCATTATATTGCCGGCGTGGCATCAAAAGAATTCAGTCTGAGCAAAAAAGCCGCCGGATGTCACCCGGCGGCTTTCATTGCCTGATCATTTAAGAATGTTCTTCCTCATGCGTTTGTTCCATTTCTTCAAACATATCTCTTGCTTCTTTTGCCGGCTTGTTCGTGAACATGCTGACAGCGTAAACGACAATCAAGCTCAGGAAGAAACCAGGGATCATTTCATAGATTCCCGTCTTATCCTGCAGACCGGTCAGAATGCAAATCAGCACGGTCACGGCTCCTGTGATCATACCGGCCAATGCGCCCCACTGGTTCATCCGCTTCCAGTACAAGCTGAGAAGGATGGCGGGCCCGAATGCGGAACCAAAACCGGCCCACGCATAACCGACCAGATCAAGGATCGTGTTGTTCGGTGTCAGAGAAAGAAGGATCGCGATGACGGCGACAAGCAGAACGCTCAGACGTCCGACAAGAACGAGCTCTTTATCCGAAGCATCGCGCCGGAAAAACGTCCGGTAAAAGTCTTCCGTCATGGCGCTTGATGTGACAAGCAGCTGGGAAGACACCGTACTCATAATCGCCGCGAGCAAAGCGGAAAGCAAAAATCCGGTAATCAGCGGATGGAATAATACCTTTGAGAACACGATAAAAATCGTTTCCGGATCTTTAAGCGCTGTACCCGTCTCATGGACATACGCCACACCGATCAGTCCGACAAGCAGTGCGCCGATTACGGAGATTATCATCCAGCCCATTGCGATGCGGCGTGCAGGCTTCAGCTCTTTTACGGATGAAATCGCCATAAAGCGGACGATAATATGCGGCTGACCGAAATAGCCCAGTCCCCAGGCGAGAAATGAAATAATGCTAATGACGGTCGTTCCTTTGAAGAAATCGAGCAAGCTTGGATTGATTTCTTCGATCACATTGAAAGTCGGCGTAATTCCGCCTAATTGAGTAAAGGCAACGATCGGCACGAGCACTAAAGCGATAAACATAATCAAACCTTGCAGAAAGTCAGTCAGACTGACAGCCAAAAATCCTCCGAACAGCGTATAAGCAATCACGACTGCGGCTGTTAAGAAAAGACCGATTTTATAATCGAGGCCGAACGCCGTTTCAAACAGTCTTCCTCCGGACACCATACCCGCCGACGTGTACAGTGTGAAAAACACCATAATGACGATGGCTGATGCAAGGCGCAAGATTCTCGTCGTATCATTAAACCGATTTTCGAAAAAATCCGGAATTGTAATCGCATCGTTTGCTACTTCTGTATATGTGCGCAGCCGGGGAGCGACAACCAAGTAGTTCACATAGGCTCCGATTGTTAAACCGACGGCAAGCCAGGCGCTCGAAAGTCCTGTCACATACATGGCTCCGGGCAGTCCCATCAGCATCCAGCCGCTCATGTCCGACGCGCCGGCCGATAAAGCCGTAACAGCAGGCCCAAGACCTCTGCCGCCGAGCATGTAGTCATTCAAATTGGATGTCTTTCTGTAGGAATACCAGCCGATTAAGAGCATCGCGGCAAAATAAATCCCTAACGAAATAAATATTTCAACACTCACGTTTCATATCTCTCCTCTTTAAAAATAATGTGGCATCACCTCTTTAAAATTTTCAACAATACTGACTTGCGGTACGAAGAAAATTGCAGGGCCTCCTCTTTAAAAAATCAAGTATTGGAATTAAGGCGCTGCCGATTAGATCGTACTTAGTTACCTAACCTATCAAACTATTCCCCATCAATCAACCGTGAAAAACATCCGATTTTATTGAAAAAGGGCGTGATGGTTATGATAAGCATCACAATGAAAGCGCTTACAAATATTATAAAAAGTAAAAATATTCTGAATATTAGTACGTGCTATTTTACTGAATTTTTCATGTGCGATCAAATAAAAGCCGCCAAATGGGGCGAAGATCGCGGTTTTGTTGATTTAGAAGGCTGAAATTTGATATGATCAGTATTATGACTAAGCGAGAATAACCTTGGAGGTGTTTTTAGTATGTCGCGTATTTCTATAGAAGAAGTAAAGCATGTCGCCCATCTTGCCAGACTGGCGATTACGGACGAGGAAGCGGCGATGTTTACCGAACAGCTTGACAGCATTATTTCATTTGCAGAAGAGCTGAACGAAGTCGATACAGAGAATGTTAAACCAACAACGCACGTATTGCAAATGAAGAATATCATGAGGGAAGATGTCCCTGATAAAGGGCTTCCGGTTGAAGACGTCGTCAAAAATGCGCCTGATCATAAAGACGGCTACATCCGCGTGCCGTCAATCTTGGACTGAATAAAGGAGGGAGCGAGAAAACATGTCACTGTTTGACCATAAAATATCTGAATTAAAACGTCTCATACATAATAAAGAGATCAGCATATCAGATTTAGTCGATGAATCTTACAAACGGATTCACGAAGTTGACGGAAAGGTACAAGCCTTTTTGCAGCTTGATGAAGAAAAAGCCCGCGCATACGCCAAAGAATTGGACGAAGCGCTTGATACCCGTGATGAGCACGGCCTTCTTTTCGGGATGCCGATCGGCATTAAGGACAATATCGTAACAAAGGATCTGCGGACAACGTGCGCAAGCAAAATTCTCGAGAACTTTGATCCGATCTATGACGCAACCGTTGTTGATCGTCTTCACGAAGCTGAAGCGATCACCATCGGAAAGCTGAACATGGATGAATTCGCGATGGGCTCTTCCACAGAGAACTCAGGCTTTAAAAAGACAAAAAACCCGTGGAACCTCGAAACTGTTCCGGGCGGATCAAGCGGAGGCTCTGCGGCTGCGGTTGCGGCCGGGGAAGTGCCGTTTTCACTTGGATCTGACACGGGTGGATCGATTCGCCAGCCGGCATCTTTCTGCGGCGTCGTCGGCTTAAAGCCTACATACGGACGCGTTTCCAGATACGGCCTTGTCGCATTTGCTTCTTCATTGGATCAAATCGGCCCGATCACAAGATCTGTCGAAGACAACGCCTACCTTCTGCAGGCGATTTCAGGCGTCGACAAAATGGATTCGACGAGCGCCAATGTGGATGTGCCCGACTATTTGTCAGCGTTAACCGGCGACATTAAAGGACTTAAAATCGCCGTTCCGAAAGAATACCTTGGCGAAGGAGTGGGAGAAGAAGCGAGAAATTCCGTCCTTGAAGCGTTGAAAGTGCTCGAAAGCCTTGGCGCGACATGGGAAGAAGTATCGCTTCCGCACAGCAAATACGCGCTGGCGACTTACTACCTGCTTTCTTCATCTGAAGCGTCGGCAAACCTGGCGCGATTCGACGGCATCCGCTACGGCTACCGCACGGACAATGCCGACAACCTGATCGACCTGTACAAACAGACGCGTGCCGAAGGATTCGGAAACGAAGTCAAACGCCGCATCATGCTCGGCACGTTCGCGCTCAGCTCAGGCTATTACGACGCGTACTATAAAAAAGCGCAAAAAGTCAGAACGCTGATCAAAAAAGACTTTGAAGACGTATTTGCAAACTATGACGTCATCATCGGACCGACAACGCCGACGCCGGCATTTAAAATCGGCGAAAAAACGAGCGATCCGCTGACCATGTACGCCAATGATATCTTGACGATTCCTGTCAACCTTGCGGGCGTACCGGGAATCAGCGTACCGTGCGGCTTGGCGAACGGCTTGCCGCTCGGCCTGCAAATCATCGGCAAACACTTTGACGAAAGCACAGTATACCGCGTCGCCCACGCATTCGAACAGGCGACAGACCACCATAAAGCGAAACCTGAACTGTAAGGGGTGAAAAAACATGAACTTTGAAACGGTAATCGGACTTGAAGTCCACGTGGAGCTCAAAACAAAATCGAAAATTTTCTCCAGTTCTCCAACGCCATTCGGCGCGGCGGCCAACACGCAGACAAGCGTTATCGACTTAGGCTATCCGGGTGTACTGCCTGTGTTGAACAAAGAAGCCGTTAATTTCGCGATGAAAGCCGCGATGGCGCTCAACTGTGAAATTGCGACAGAAACGAAATTCGACCGGAAAAACTATTTTTATCCGGACAACCCGAAAGCTTATCAAATTTCACAATTTGATAAACCGATCGGCGAAAACGGCTGGATCGAAATCGAAGTCGGTGGAAAAACGAAGCGCATCGGCATCACCCGCCTTCATTTGGAAGAGGATGCGGGAAAACTGACACATACAGGCGACGGCTACTCCCTTGTCGACTATAACCGCCAGGGAACACCGCTCGTTGAAATTGTCTCCGAGCCCGATATCAGAACGCCTGAAGAAGCTTACGCCTACCTTGAAAAACTGAAATCGATCATTCAGTATACAGGTGTTTCCGATTGTAAGATGGAAGAGGGCTCGCTCCGCTGCGACGCCAACATCTCGCTCCGTCCGATCGGACAAGAGGAGTTCGGCACAAAGACAGAGCTGAAAAACCTGAACTCATTCGCCTTTGTTCAAAAAGGCCTTGAGCACGAAGAAAAACGCCAGGCGCAAGTTCTTTTGTCAGGCGGTGTCATTCAGCAGGAGACGCGCCGCTATGATGAAGCATCCAAAACGACGATTTTGATGAGGGTCAAAGAGGGATCTGACGACTACCGCTACTTCCCTGAGCCTGATCTAGTCGAGCTTTACATTGACGATGAGTGGAAACAGCGCGTGAAAGACAGCATTCCTGAGCTTCCGGACGAGCGCCGCAAGCGCTACATCGAAGAGCTTGGCCTGCCTGCCTATGACGCGAAAGTGCTCACTTTGACAAAAGAAATGTCCGACTTCTTCGAAGCGGCCGTCGAAAAAGGCGCAGACGCGAAGCTGGCGTCGAACTGGCTGATGGGTGAAGTGTCGGCTTACTTGAATGCTCAGCAAAAAGAGCTTGACGATGTCGCGCTCACACCTGAAGGCCTTGCTGGATTAGTCCAGCTGATCGAAAAAGGCACAATTTCATCGAAAATCGCGAAAAAGGTCTTCAAAGAATTGATCGAAAAAGGCGGAGACGCAGAAAAAATCGTCAAAGAAAAAGGCCTTGTGCAAATCTCTGACGAAGCGACGCTCAGAAAGCTTGTCACAGAAGCACTCGACAACAATCCGCAATCGATCGAAGACTTCAAAAACGGAAAAGACCGTGCGATCGGCTTCCTTGTCGGCCAAATCATGAAAGCCTCAAAAGGACAAGCGAACCCGCCGATGGTCAACAAGCTTCTTCTTGAAGAGATTAATAAACGATAAAAAACAGACTTATGCTACTTAAATGGAGGTCCTCATGTTGGGGACCTTTTTTTATTTGTGTAAAGATGCAAATAAAAAATAAATAAAATTAAATTTTATTTGAATTTTATTAAAAAATATATTATCATTAAATTGAATTTTGTTTTTAAATTTGTTGATAAGAGGGGCTGTCTATGGAAAGAAAAGATGTACCCGAGTGGATATTGGCTTTAGAAGAAGAGGATGTAGAATTTATTAAAAACTTTATGCTGAAATCTGGTTCGTTAAAAGAAATTGCAAAGAGTTATCAAGTGTCTTATCCGACAGTTAGAGTTAGATTGGATCGGTTAATACAAAAAATTCAACTCATTGATGAGTTGGAAAATGAGACTTTTGTTCATTTTATTAAACAGTTAGCTATCGATGATCAGATAAGTCTGGAAAATGCAAAGTTAATCATTGAGAAATATAAAAAAGAGCGGGGTGTTCATAAATGAATACTATATATATACTACTGATCGGATTTACAATACTAGGAATTCAATATTTTTTATCTACCAGAAATCGTACTTTTTGGGGAGCTATACTACCAACAGCTTATATCATTTTTCTCGTTGCATTATCCATTCATGAAGGAAAATCTTTCGCATCATTCTATCTTCCTCTTATTGGCGGACTAGCTTTATTGCTGGGGGAATGGATTAAAGGCAGAGAAGCTTTGAAAAAAAAGCAGGAAAGAGAAATGAGAGTAATGAAAGCCATGGATATTAAATAACAGGATCAGCCTCAAAAGGACAGAACAAGCTGCTTAAAAAACCTTGGAGAATAATTCTCCAAGGTTTTTTCATTATTCCACGACAGGCGTCAAAGAATCGCCGTCCCAAATCTCTCCTTTATTCAGCGCCCATGGATGAAGATAGAGGGTGTCCGCTCCCTTATTCACAGCAGGGCTCCACTCATCGTTCCACGCCAGGAAGTACGTCGTTTTCGGGTATTTTTCTTTGATTGCATGGATAAACCGCGCGTAATCCAGCCCGCCGTTTGTCGTCTGCGGTCCGACCTCTGTAAAGGCAAACGGTTTGTTCAGAGATGTGAGCTGATCGTAGCCATCAATGGCGTCCGGGTCATCAAAATAAGCGTCAAGCCCAACAATGTCAACATATGATGCGCCCGGATAAAAGTCTGTTTTAAAGTCTCTGTTGGCGTCCGGCGCATACACCCACAACAGATGATCCAAGCCTCTTGTCTTTGTCATATAGTCATAGATTTTCACATAGAGCTGTTTGTACAAGGAGATTCTCGCGCTGTCTTTATGATTATATTGCGTCAGCCCCCACCAGAACCATTCGCCGTTCATTTCGTGAAGGGGTCTGAATAGAACGGGCACACCTTCATTTTCAAGCTCCTGAAGGCCATCGGCGATTTTGCTCAGCATCGCCTCAAGCCGTTTTCCTTCGGGCGTGGAAGAATCTAAAATTCTCTCATACTGGCTGTTCGAAATCTGAGTTTTATAATGGCCCGAAGTATACGCGGGGTTTGCGAGGTGCAGGCTGATTTGCGGAATGCCTCCGCTTTTCCAATATGCGATCAAATCACGGTTGCAGCTGTAGTCAATCGTATCGGCAATCTCCGCCGGCTCCAGCCATCCTCTTGCATAATCGCAGCCGTATATGGCTGGCAGCTGTCCTGTTGCCTGTTTGATCCGGTCGGCTTCAGCCAGCGAAAATGTGTCGAGGCTGTATCCTCCGAATGCCCCGGACATCACCCGGCTCTCCGTCCGATTGGGCAGGTGGGCAAGCCAGTTCATCACCGCTTTCGTCGTCAGCTGGGCATTTGGATTCACCGGAGAAACGGTGTGTGCGTAGCTCGGCTGCGAAACGGTAAAAGCAAGAAGCAGCACGAAGATGGAACAAACGATGTTTTTTTTCACTAAGGTAAAACCTCCTAAAAATCTAGATTGTCTTAAGCGAAATCTTATTATACATGCCGCTTCCAAAATATACATGATCAGATCGTCGTATTGTAAGGGAATAAAAAAACAGCCATAAGGCTGCTTTATGAATGAAGGAAACGGGTGATCATTCCATATAGATGCTGAAGATTGTCCTGATGCTCCAAATTTGTCAGCATGCCTTGAAGCACGGGTGTGCGGGGCGAATCTTTTCTCAGCTCTTCCTCGATCACATCCAGTGTAATGAGAATGTCTTCCGGCAGGGCCGGCTGACGTTTGGCATCTTCAAGCTCCCGTAAAATCGTATGTTTATCGGCCGTATTGCCGGCGTTCCGGTAATAGCTGTACGTGCGGCCGGCCAGGATCGGCTGCTCCCCGTTTTGAACCATGCCATCAATCATGTCATCGATTCTTCTCATAATAAAATCCGCAAGTTCGTAAAAATCGATGTCCAGTTCATTAAAGATAAACAAATTTTGATAGGACTGCACGATGCCTTGAACGATCACGGACAAGTCTGACAGATAAGGCTTCACAATGTCACCGTAGGCGGCTGACAGCGCGTTTTGATACGTCTCATGGAATTTTTGGCTGACATTTTTAAAATATTCTTCGATTTTGCTGTTTTCCGGGATGCTGTGTTCGCTGATCATCACGAGAATAAAGTCGCGGTGCTCCTTGCTCTCACTGAATTGATAAGCAATCTGCTCCTTGAACGTTTCCTTGGGAGGAAAATTCTTTTGCTGAATGATCTTCATATTTTCCATCGTTCGATCGATATAATACTTAATGATCGCAAGCAAAAGCGCTTCTTTCGACTTGAAATGCAGGTAGAAAGCTCCTTTTGAGATGTTGCATTCATTGGCGATGTCCTGAATCGTTGTGGAAGCAAACCCGTTTTTCGCGAAGAGGTGCAGGCCTGCTTTAATGATTTTTTCTTCTTTTTCTGTCATGAATGTACCCCTTTAACACTTCTTTAAAATTGAATAAATTTTAACATATATAAGTTGACGCTGTTTACTTTTGAAGTTTATTATTGTATAGAATGACCAGTCAGTCAATCTGTATTCTGAAAAATGATATACACAATGGAGGTCGTAATGAATTCTATCATTAATTTTGTACTAAAGAACAAGTTCGCTGTGTGGCTGATGACGATTATTGTTACGGTTGCCGGCATTTATGCGGGTTTAAATATGAAGCAGGAATCGATTCCTGATGTAAACATGCCTTATTTGACCATCAGCACGACATACCCCGGAGCCACTCCGAACCAGGTAGCTGATGAAGTCACAAAGCCTGTTGAACAAGCCGTGCAAAACCTGGACGGCGTCAGCGTTGTGACGTCCACATCGTATGAAAATGCATCATCGGTGATGATTGAATACGATTATGAAAAGGATATGGACAAAGCGAAGACGGAAGCCGCTGAAGCATTGGCGAATCTCGATCTGCCGGACAATGCGAAAGAGCCGAGCATTTCGCGCTACAGCATGAATTCTTTCCCGATCCTCGCGCTCAGCGTGTCCAGTGATAAAGACGATCTTCAAAGCTTGACGAAAAAAGTGGAAGACAGCCTTCTGACGAAGCTTGAAGGTCTTGAAGGCGTAGCTTCCGTTCAGCTTTCCGGACAGCAGGTTGAAGAAGTCGAATTTTCATTTAAAAAAGACAAGTTGAAGCAATACGGGCTTGACGAGGATACAGTCCAGCAAGTGATTCAAGGATCTGATGTGACGACTCCGCTTGGGTTGTACACATTCGGCAAAGAAGAAAAATCGGTCGTCGTCAGCGGCGATATCGAAACAATTAAAGACTTGAAAAATATGAGAATTCCAGCGGTGTCTACCGGAGGCGCAAGCGCGCAAGCCGGAGCGCAAAGTGCACAAGCGGCCCAGGGGGCGCAGGCTCAAGCCGGAGTACCGAGCGCCGGACAAGCTCAGCAAAGCGCGGGAATCCCGACGGTAAAGCTGTCTGACATCGCAACGATTAAAGATGTCAAAAAAGCCGAATCCATTTCACGCACCAATGGTAAAGACAGCATCGGCATCAGCGTCATTAAAGCCAACGACGCCAATACCGTCGAGGTAGCCGACAATGTAAAAGCTGAACTCGAACAATTCAAAAAAGACCACAAAGGCTTCAAATACAGCTCGACATACGATCAAGCCGAACCGATCACTGAGTCGGTCGAGACGATGCTGAGCAAAGCGATTTTCGGAGCGATCTTTGCGGTTGTGATCATTCTCTTATTCCTAAGGGATATTAAATCAACATTAATCTCGGTCATTTCGATTCCATTGTCATTGTTAATCGCACTGCTCGTCTTGAACCAGCTTGATATCACGCTCAATATCATGACGCTCGGCGCCATGACGGTTGCTATCGGACGGGTTGTCGACGACTCGATCGTTGTCATTGAAAACATTTACCGCCGCATGAGGCTGAAAGATGAGCCGCTGCGCGGAAAGGCGCTCGTACGCGAAGCGACGAAGGAAATGTTCATGCCGATCATGTCATCAACGATCGTGACGATCGCGGTATTCTTGCCGCTCGCACTCGTCGGCGGTCAAATCGGCGAATTGTTCCTGCCGTTTGCCTTAACGATTGTATTCGCGCTTGCCGCATCCCTGCTGATCGCGATCACGCTCGTGCCGATGCTTGCGCACACCCTCTTCAAAAAGTCGTTGACAGGTGCGCCGGTGAAGGCGAAAGAACATAAGCCTGGGGTACTGGCCAACTTCTACAAAAAAGTGTTGAATTGGTCGCTCAGCCATAAATGGATCACATCGATCATCGCGGTTCTGATGCTGGTCGGAAGCTTGTTCCTCGTGCCGTTAATCGGAGCGAGCTACTTGCCTGCTACAAAAGATAAAATGGTGCAAATCACATACACTCCTGAACCGGGAGAAACGAAAAAAGAAGCGGAAAAAGAAGCGCAAAAAGCTGAAAAAGTCCTATTGGACCGCAAACACGTAGATACGGTTCAATATACGTTAGGAGCGGGAAATCCGCTGATGGGCGGAAGCTCAAACGGCGCGTTATTCTATATCAAATATGAGGAAGACACACCTGATTTTGATAAAGAAAAAGACAACGTCCTAAAAGACATTCAGAAGCAATCCAAACGCGGAGAATGGAAAACCCAGGATTTCAGCTCTTCAGGCAATAACAATCAGTTAACGTATTATGTGTACGGAGATTCAGAAAAAGAGATTAAAGGCACTGTAAAAGAGATCGAAAAGATTATGAAAGACCAAAAAGACCTGAAGAACGTAAACTCAGGCCTGTCCAGCACATATGACGAATTTACTTTTGTCGCTGACCAGGAGAAATTAAGCAAACTCGGGTTAACGGCATCACAGATTTCTCAGGCGCTCATGAAAGAAACATCGCAGGCGCCGCTTACAACCGTGAAAAAAGACGGAAAAGATCTTGATGTCACGATTAAAACAGAAGAAGAAACTTATAAGAGTGTCAAAGATTTAGAAAACAAGAAAATCACAACTCCGACCGGCCAGGAAGTAAAAATAGGCGATGTCGCGAAAGTGAAAGAAGGCACGACATCTGACACGATTTCAAAACGCGACGGCAAAATCTATGCCGATGTCACGGCGGAAGTCACATCTGACAACGTCACAGCCGTATCAGTCGACGTGCAGAAAAACATCGACAAGATCGAGCTGCCTGACAACGTCACAATCGATACAGGCGGCGTATCCGCTGATATCGAAGATTCCTTTACAAAACTCGGACTCGCGATGCTTGCGGCGGTCGCGATCGTTTACCTCGTGCTTGTGATTACATTCGGCGGAGCACTGGCGCCATTTGCGATCCTGTTCTCGCTGCCGTTTACGATTATCGGCGCCTTGGTGGGACTATACGTATCGGGAGAAACGATCAGCCTGAACGCAATGATCGGAATGCTGATGCTGATCGGTATCGTCGTTACAAACGCGATTGTCTTAATCGACCGCGTCATCCATAAGGAAGCGGAAGGGCTCTCAACGAGAGAAGCGCTCCTTGAAGCCGGCTCTACAAGGCTCCGTCCGATCCTGATGACGGCCATCGCCACAATCGGCGCCCTGATTCCATTGGCGCTCGGATTTGAAGGCGGCAGCCAGGTCATTTCAAAAGGACTCGGCGTCACCGTTATCGGCGGTTTGATCAGTTCGACGCTCCTTACCCTTCTGATCGTACCGATCGTATACGAAGTACTGGCGAAATTCCGCCGGAAAAAACCGGGTATGAAAGAAGAGTAAGTCGATAAAACATGAACCCCTTGGAACGGTCCTTTCCAAGGGGTTTTTTCTTTGATGAGACGATCGTCGGTGTTTAACAAAAATATCCTGTGTTATGCTTTGTCAAAGGCAACGTGATGAGGAGGCAGTGAATGGAATCGAAAGGAAACAGCGAACCAAGTCCCAAAATTGTAAAGTGGCTCACCTGGATCATACCGATCGTGTTAATCGGAGTCATATTTCTCTTGAAAAATATAAGAAATCCTGTGACTGATGTTTTATTTTATATTGTATGTGCAGGTGTTATCACCTTAGTGATTTTCAGCATCATGAAAGAGACAAAAAGCAGATGAAAGCATGTTTTGAACTTGTCGATAAAGGTTGGAATGATCTTTTTATCGACAAGCTTTTTTAATGCTGCTGATTTCTTTCTCCAGGCCCGCAAAGGAAACGGCTTAATCATGCGGATTGATCACAGCCAGCAACTGATGGTCTTCCCATTTTCCGTTGATCTTAACGTTTTTCCGGGCGATGCCTTCTTTGTGAAAGCCCGCCTTCTCCAGCACCCGGATTGAGGCAAGATTACGGGGCATGACGCCGGCTTCAATGCGATGGAGCTTGAGATCGTGAAAGGCGAACTCGACCATCAGCTTGACGGCTTCAGTCGTGTAGCCTTTGCCGTTGTGCTTCTGATCCAAAAAATAGCCGATGAAGGCGCTTTGCAAGGAACCGCGCAGCACTTGGAAAAGGTTGATCGTTCCGATCAGCGCATCGTTTGCCAGATCAAAGATGCCAAAATAATAATCTTCATCATTCTGCATATTTTCATATAATCTTTGAAGCCTCGTCTTTTGTCCTTCAATTGTATAAAACGCTTCGTTCCGCTCCATTGAAAACTGTTCAAAAAACGGGCGGTTTGTGTTCTGCAATTCGAGGCAAGACTCGGCGTCTTCAGCCGTGAGCGGCCTGACATAAATGTTTGTCCCTTTTTTCATCATGGAAAGTCTCCTTTTATCAAGATGGAATGCGGTCGGCTTTTTTCATCAACGCTTCAAAATACGCAAAAAATTGCTCCCTGTCGACTTGATCGACGACTTTGACCATTCTGCCGTGAGGATGCTCTTCTGTCGTTCCTTGGCGCGGGCTTTTCGTATGGACAACCGCCTTGACGGTGCGTGAGCGTGTCATATCGACTGTACCGAGCGTCAGTGTCGTCAGCACATCCCAAAGGTAGTATGTCGAATTCGTCTCGTTATGGACAAGCGGCGGACACATCGCATAGCACTGGCCGATAAAATCGATCCCGATATGCTTTCTGAGGCTCGCCCAATGGGAGCGGATATCGTTTGTCAATGGCACCTTGTTCGTGCTTTCAAGCGCGACCATTTCGATCTGAATATCGCGTTCGAACACCGTCTTGACGCTGTAAGGGTCCCAAAAGGCGTTCCATTCCGCCGTCCCGTCGTGCTCAGGCTCTTCCACATTTCCTTTCTCAAGGAAGGTGCCGCCCATCCAGACAAGCTTTGCAATGTGCTTTATGATCGCCGGTTCTTCCTCAAGCGCCCTTGCCAAGTCTGTCAGCGGGCCGGTGAACAGCAGCGTCACCGGTTCCGGGCTCTGTTTGACGCATTCAATGAGATGGAGGTGAGCGGGCAGGTCTGACACCGGTGTCCGGACTTCGCCTTTTTCATTTAAAATCGGCAGGGCGTCGACATAAAAGGCGTGCATGCGCCACTCCTTCGGGAACGGATGCACCCCTCTCGAATCGGATGCCGCAGTCTCGACCTGGTACGAACCGAAGCGGTCAATGATTTTTCGGCTGGCACTGAGAGCCGGCTCCAAATAGCAATCCGCCGGTATGACGGATGCTCCGATCAATTTGACATCTTCCATCTGCAATAGCAGAAATAAAGAGACGAGATCATCGACGCCTCCGTCATGGTTAAAATAAACGGGCTTTTTCACAGCAACAGCTCCTTTTTTCTTAATATTAATTATTTTACATCAATTAGATCCAGAAGTCTTTTTTACCATGAATTAGGGCATTTTATCTAAAATTAAACAAATAATAAAACCCATTTTGTTGCGATTTTTTCAACAACTAGTATAATTAAAGGTTGTTGGTAAAGAAATGATACGGATACTCTAATAGGATGATGAAAACATGAAACGTGCACGAATCATATACAATCCGACTTCCGGACGCGAAATTTTCAAAAAAAACCTTGCCCAAGTTCTGCAGAAGTTCGAGCAGGCAGGCTATGAAACGTCTTGCCATGCGACAACAGGGGAAGGGGATGCCGTACAGGCCGCCAGAAACGCCGCTGAGCGGGAATTTGACATAATTGTTGCGGCCGGAGGAGACGGCACATTAAATGAAGTCATCAACGGACTGGCGCCGTTGGAACACCGCCCCAAGCTCGGAGTCATTCCGGTCGGAACGACGAATGACTTTGCGAGAGCGCTCGGCATTCCGCGCGAGGATATTTTAAAGGCGGTAAACACAATACTAGAGGGAGAAGCCCGTCCGATTGACATCGGCCGCGTCAACGGCCAATATTTCATCAATATTGCCGGCGGCGGACGCCTCACAGAACTGACATATGACGTACCAAGCAAATTGAAGACGATGCTCGGTCACCTCGCCTATTATTTGAAAGGAATGGAAATGCTCCTTCCTTCACTGAGGCCGACCGAGGTTGAAATCGAATACGACGGCAAGCTGTTTGAAGGAGAAGTGATGCTGTTTCTCGTCATGCTGACGAACTCCGTCGGCGGCTTTGAGAAGCTCGCTCCCGACTCAAGCTTGAATGACGGCATGTTTGACCTCGTCATTTTAAAACGGGCAAACCTCGCCGAATTCATCAGACTTGTCGGACTTGCCCTCCGCGGCGAACACATCAATGACGAGCATGTCATCTACACGAAAGCGAATCGCGTCAAAGTGACGGTCAAAGACAAAATGCTCCTCAACCTTGACGGCGAATACGGCGGCGAACTGCCGGGCGAATTCGAAAACCTCTACCGCCATATCGAAGTCGTCATGTCAAAAGAAAAAGCGAGAAAATTGGATGATTGAACTTGGTCTAAAGAGCTGGCCAAGTTTTTCTTATAGCAGGTGAAAAAGATGAAACAAAAAGCCCCCGTTCAAAAAAATGAATATTACAATGTCGTATTTGAAGATTTAACACACGAAGGAGCCGGCGTCGCCAAAGTCGACGGCTTCCCGATTTTCGTGCCGAACGCGCTCCCTGACGAAAAGGCGCAAATCAAAGTGACCCGTGTCAAAAAAGGCTTCGCCTTCGGCCGCCTCATCGACTTGAAAGAAGAAAGCCGCTTTCGAACGAACGCGCCGTGCCCGATCTACAAGCAGTGCGGCGGCTGCCAGCTTCAGCACATCAACTACGAAGGCCAGCTTCTCTACAAGCAGAAGCAAGTCAAAGACGTGCTTGAGCGAATCGGCAAGCTCGATTTAAGCCGAATCACCGTCCACCCGACCCTCGGCATGGAAGACCCGTGGAACTACCGAAACAAAGCGCAGGTCCCTGTCGGAGAAAGAGAAGGCGGCCTGATCGCAGGCTTCTACCAGCAGCGCAGCCATGAAATCATCGACATGAACGAATGCCTGATCCAGCAGTCGGAAAACGACCGCGTCGTTCAAGCGATTAAAGAGATTTGCGGCAAATACGGCATCAAAGCGTACAACGAAGAACGCCACAAAGGCTGGCTCAGACACATCATGGTCAGATACGGCGCCGTCACAGGCGAAATGATGGTCGTCTTCATCACAAGGACAAACGACTTCCCGCACAAAGCGAAAATCGTCGAGGAGATCACCGCGGCATTCCCGCACGTCAAATCGATCGTCCAAAACATCAACCCGAAAAAAACAAACGTCATCTTCGGCGACGAAACAACCGTTATCTGGGGAGAAGAATACATTTACGACACCATCGGCGGCATCAAATTCGCCATCTCCGCCAGATCGTTCTACCAAGTCAACCCCGAGCAAACAAAAGTGCTCTACGACAAAGCGCTTGAATACGCCGAACTGAACGGCGAAGAAACCGTCATCGACGCGTATTGTGGCATCGGCACGATTTCGCTGTTTCTGGCGAAGCAGGCGAAAAAAGTATACGGCGTTGAGATTGTGCCGGAAGCGATCGAGGACGCGAAGCGGAATGCTGAGTTGAACGGCATTGAGAACGCTGAGTTTGAAGTTGGCGAAGCTGAGGTCGTGATTCCGAAGTGGTATAAGGAAGGCATTACGGCTGACACGCTAGTGGTCGACCCGCCGCGCAAAGGCTGTGACGAGGCGTTGCTGCGGACGATTATTGAAATGAAGCCGAAGCGTGTAGTGTATGTGTCATGCAACCCGGGAACCCTGGCGCGCGATTTGCGGGTGCTGGAGGATGGCGGGTATGTGACGCTTGAAGTGCAGCCTGTTGATATGTTTCCACATACGAGCCATGTGGAGTGTGTGGCGAAGTTGGTTTTTGAAAAGAACAGTTGATTGAGCTTTACCTAATTAAGAGGAAAGATTGTAATGCATATTGATCTTTCCTTCCTTTTGTCGCACTTTCCATTATGAGTTGGTAAAAAGATAGACAGGGATTATAGAATTGACTCTATCAATGGTTTACGTCAAAGTTTGTCCAAATTGTCAATCATGTTGCATAAGAAACCAGCTTTCACAATAGAAAACCTAATTTGTTATTAATTATAAACGATCAAAAATCAAATATCATGGAATTACAGAAAACTTTAGAATAAGAATATAATTATTAAACACTATTGATAAAGATGAACTGATATGGTAAAATTAGTTAAAGTGTACTATAGATCCTGTAGAGGTTCAAGTCCTCTTGGCCACAACATAGGACAAGAGGGACTTGAAAGAGATCATCGGTAATTATTTACACTTTGTACCCACGTACATTAAAAATACGTTATCTAAATTGTTGACTGTTGTATTTTACATCAGCCATTGCTTAACGAAACTCTCTTAAAAAACTATCTTTAAATTGGTTTCGAGGTTATTAAGAGAAGAATAGCATGAGATCAGATAACTAATAAAGAAAAAACAAAGTAGGAATAAATTTATTCCTACTTTGTTTGATGGTATTAACACATGTCATATACCAAAGTACTCTTTGCGAATAATGTCAGTGAACTTTTTTCCCTCTTGTTGAAAAATTTCAATCAATTCGTTATAAGTATTATCATCTTGGCCAATATGATTCCATAATTTTGAACCGATTAATACACAAGGATCACTATCCATATCAAATAACTTAAAAGGGACAGTATGCGCAGTTCTATATAAATTTCCTTCACCCGCAGGGTTAGATGGTAAAGCAAAATAAGGGTGATAATTAGAATCTTTAGCCATTAATCTTAACATATCTCTTTTAGCTTTTTCAGTTTGATCTAAATTAGGTTTTACCGTTTTAAAGGAATAAAATTCTTCTATACCATCTGGTCGTTTTATATACAGATCAGAAATTACTCTAACTTCTTCATACCGCTTTGTATCTAATGCTTGTATTTCTTCAACTTCCATTTGCCAGTTTGGTTTTGTTTCATTGTTACGCTGACTTGTTAATATACTTTCTATTTTTTCCACTTTCCAAGCGTTTAATTCAAATTCATTTTTATGTTGAAGTTCTGCATAGGCGCCAGTTCCTTCAGCTATAATCTTCCCTAATTGTTCAACAGTTTTTTGTCCGAAAGTTGTTACAAATGATCTTTCAAATTTAGAACCTTTCCAAACTTCAATAGGTACTAAATAATATCCAAATGGATTATTTAATTTGATTGATTCTTCATTAAAAGGTTCACCGACAGTTCTTTTTCTAATCACTTTATTCATTGTTAACTCAATTAACTCTATTACTTGTTTCTTTGTAGCACTATTCAATTCTTAATCCCCGCCCTTATAATTCACTAAAATAAGCAATCAAATATATAATTTTCGTTATCGATAATTATATCTCTTTTTCTATTTATTATATTCATGCAAAAAACTTTTTGTTCAATGAGGTGTGTCAAGTCTTTAAACTGAATTACCCATACTCCTGAAAGTGAGTAACTTTAATATTAAGTAAGAAACATTTTGAAAATTGATATGCAATATCTTTAATAAAAAGGCCTTTAAGTTTTTCTCCCTCATCCAACCCTTTAGGACTGAATTTTGATAAAGAACGATTAACAACAGTTCATTATTATTTAAATTAAAAACATTTTTTGAAATTTTTCCGATAAGATTTTCGAAAATAAATCTTATCTAAATTAATCTTTTTACCATTAAGAAATCCTAACCATCTATATTGATATATGTTACTATGCTTCTTTACCGTTCCAAGTATGAATACCATTGATTTAAATTCAGGAATTTTTCCTTCCTTTAAGTTTAATATTAATTAACCGAATATACAATATCTGCGAATCTCTTTAGTCGTTGATATTAATAGAACTCTCTACTAAAAAACATAATAGAACTGGACCAAGAATTTCTTTAATGTTATAATGATCTAGAGAAATTTCAAGGTGGTGATTTTATGAGAACTGCAATCTCAATTTTTTCAGGGGCCGGGGGATTAGACATTGGATTGAAAAAAGCTGGATTCGATGTGAAACTTGCTCTTGAAATTGAAAATGCATATTGTGAAACATTAAGATTGAACCATCCTGAATTAAATGTAGTTCAGGGTGATATTATGAAATATGATAGAGATGAAATTTATAAAGCAGCAGGGTTAGACAGTGAGGATGAACTTGACTTGTTGTTTGGTGGAAGTCCCTGTCAGTCTTTTTCAACTGCTGGAAATAGAATGGCTTTTGAAGACCCAAGAGGGAAAGCAATGCTAAAGTTCGCAGAACTAATTTCAGAAATACAGCCTAAAGTTTTTTTGTTAGAAAACGTAAAAGGTTTTTTGTCAGTTCCACTTAAACATCGCCCTCATAATCAGAGAGGAGAAGGTTTTCCGCCATTATCTGAAGAAGAGAGACAAGGAAGTGCATTAGAATTTCTTCTCAAGCAGATTGAAGGTTATAATATAAAGTATAGGCTCCTTAATGCTGCAGATTATGGAGTTCCCCAAACTCGTGAACGTGTGTTTTTTGTGGGAGTACGTAAAGATTTGAATACAGATTATGAATTCCCAGAACCAACCCATAGTAAAACAGGGGTTAATGGAAAAGAACGATGGGTTACTTTTGGGGATCTTCTAAACACGACAAATTTCTCTGAACATAATTTTGTTAAATATACTCCTGAGCGCTTGAAGTATATGAAACTTATTCCACAAGGCGGAGGGAATTGGAGAGATCTTCCCGAATCTATAGTAAAAGAAGCTATGGGTGGAGCTTATAAAAGTGGAGGAGGGAAGGTAGGTTTTTTTCGTCGACTTTGGACAGATAGACCTGCTCCAACAGTTCTTACAAGTCCCAATCAAAAAAGTACTAATTTAGGTCATCCCTTTGAAGACCGTCCACTGAGTGTCGAAGAATATTTAGCAATTCAAGGATTTCCATTAGATTATAAAGTTTCAGGGTCTATTGCTAAACAATATATACAAATCGGAAATGCAGTCCCTACTCACCTTGCTAAAGTACTTGGCGACTCTATACTCAAATTATTAGTCAAGGGTGAAGAAAACAGGGAAAAACAATATCAACTCTCCTTAGTTTTTTAATTAAGAGCGAAAAAAGCACTTTTTTTAAGGTGGCTATAGTGGCTCTAATAGGCAGTTACATTGGGTTTGCATTTGCTTTTGAAAATTCTTTATGAAGGTTTAGAGAACGAAGGCTTCATTATTGATTATGATGAATGAAGTATATTAACTACACTAAGCTGGGGGGAAATTACCCTCAGCTGTTCTTTTTATTGCTGAAAGACCTAAAATATTCTCGATGAAGAAATCTACTCACTAAATTGACAAAAGATCATTACAAAAATTCACACATGTGATAAGATCGTTCTAAATATAGATAGCATCTTAAAGGGAAAGAGGGGGTTCAGCATGAGCAGGTCGGTTCAGAAGTGGTTGCGGGGGGTGTTGAACAATTCCATTTACCTTGGCGCGCAATTTGCGGGTGCTTAAAGATCTTCATGATCGCTATTAGAAATAAACCGTAGGCCATTCGACCAAGAAATTTCCTTCTTTCCAAAAAACCAAAATAAATGTTGACGCTTTCATAAAACCGATATATACTTTAATCAAATCCAATATTGATAAATTAGACATGTGACTGGTCATGCAGGCAGGATCTAAAACCGATAAATTTTTTAATTTGTCGGTTTAGGTCCTTTTTTTATTGCCTAAATATAGGTCTCATGTTTCAGAAAAGGGGGAGAAACAATGAATTACACACAAACTGCAAAAGACGTATTGCAGCATGTAGGCGGTAAAGAGAATATTGCCCACTTGGAGCATTGTTCGACACGACTCCGTTTTACATTGATTGATCAAAACAAGACGAATGTACCGGCACTTGAGAAAACACCAGGTGTCATCGCTGTCCGTATGTCGGGCCAATGCCAGGTTGTGATTGGAAACGATGTCATTGAAGTCTATGAGAAATTGACCGGCCTTCTCGGCGGGGCGCTTTCTGGACAAAATGGGTCTTCCCATCAGCCGAAGGAAAAGCGAAAAGCGGGGACTGTACTATTAGACTTCATTGTTGGTGTTTTTCAACCGCTTGTTCCCGCCATTGCGGGTGGAGGGATTTTAAAATCGTTTCTCCTCCTCTTCTCGTTATTCGGATTAATGGATGCCAAAGGGCAAACGTATCAGATTTTAAATATGGTTGGCGATGCGCCGCTTTACTTCCTGCCATTGCTAGTAGCCGTGACGACAGCCAATAAATTAAAAGTGAATCCGCTTGTTGCATTATCGGCAGTCGGCGCTCTTATTCTGCCAAACATGACGGCGATGCTGACAGAAGGCGCTCAATTGTTTTCATTCGATGTGAAAAATATTGCGTATGCCTATCAGGTGTTTCCGGCGATTTTATCTGTCCTGTTGTATGCACAGATGGAAAAATGGTTTACTCGTATTTCGCCAAAACCGATTCGTATTTTCTTCGTACCGATGATGTCTTTGGTTATGACAGTTCCGATCACTCTCCTGTTGCTAGGACCAATCGGTTTTACAGCAGGGCAAGGCTTCACAGCAATCATCCTTGCTATGTTTGACAAAGTGGGCTGGGTTGCGGTTGCGATTCTGGCAGCAGTCCTTCCATTTATGGTCGCATCAGGGATGCACAAAGCGATGGTGCCATACGCTGTAACAACAATGGGTAATCTCGGAAAAGAAGCACTCTACTTGCCTGCGTCACTTGCACACAATCTCGCCGAAAGCGGGGCGTGTTTCGCAATTGCCCTTCGTACAAAAGATAAAGTGCTCCGTTCAACTGCCATTTCTGCAGGGATTTCAGCATTCTTTGGGATTACCGAACCGGCATTATACGGGGTGACACTGCAAAATAAACGTGTGCTTAGCAGTGTCATGATCGGTTCTTTCATCGGCGGCATCTTCATTGGACTTGTCGGACTTCAAGCGTTTGTTCTTGTTGGACCTGGTCTTGCAAGTATGTCGATGTTCATATCTGACGAGCTTCCACGCAACTTTATGTTTGCAGTGATCGGTTTTGCCATCTCATTTGTTGTTGCTTTTGCTGCTGCCTTTATTTTAGGAAAAGATCGAAAGACAGAAGAAACGGAAAAAGAAGCAGAGCAAGGCGCTTTCGCCGAAAAACTTGACGCAGATGAGACATTCAAAAGTCCAGTCATCGGTCAAATGATTTCACTGTCTGATGTAGAAGATGACATATTTTCTTCAAAGGTAATGGGAGAGGGAATTGCCATTATTCCTTCAAAGGGTGAACTATATGCACCGGTAGATGGCGAGATTTCCCTTCTCTTTGAAACAAACCATGCGCTCGGCATGAAAACAGCAAACGGAGTTGAGGTTCTTTTCCATATTGGGATCGACACCGTTCAGCTAGAGGGCAAGTTCTTTAAACCATTGGTAAAAGTGGGGGATCAAGTCAAAGCAGGTGATCTGCTCATTCAATTTGACCTGGAAAAAATTAAAGAAGCAGGTTATGATCCAGTTACACTAGCAGTTATTACGAATACCAATCAATATGATATAAAAGTCACGCAATTAAAAGAGGTCAATCGTCAAGATACGTTGATGGTTGTTACACAATTAGGAGGGGAATCATGATGACAAAGACAAAAGGATTTCCGAAAGGTTTTTTATGGGGCGGTGCGATTGCCGCAAACCAGGCAGAAGGCGCTTGGAATGTTGATGGAAAAGGACCGTCTGTTGCAGATATTGCCATGTACCGTTCGAATTTGAGTGTAGAAGATTACGAAGGGCACCTTGCTGTTACTTCTGAAAACATTGAACGCGCAATGAAAGACCCGGACGTAAAAAAATATCCGAAGCGCAGAGGGATTGACTTTTATCATCACTATAAAGAAGATTTGGCTCTCTTTGCAGAAATGGGCTTTAAAACATTGCGTATATCGATTGCATGGAGCCGAATTTTCCCGACAGGGGAAGAAGCTGAGCCGAACGAGAAAGGCCTTCAGTTTTATGATCGTCTGTTTCAAGAAATGAAAAAACATAACATTGAACCGATCGTGACTCTATCACATTATGAAATGCCATTAGCACTTAGTGTGAAATACAACGGATGGGTTGAAAGAAAAGTGATCGACCTCTTTGTGAAATTCGCCAATGTGTGTTTTGAACGGTATAAAGATGTTGTGAAATATTGGCTTACCTTTAATGAAATAGACAGTATACACCGCCATTCTTTCATTACAGCGGGAATCATTCCTGACCGCTGTCCTGAAGGGAAAATAGAGGAAACGGTTTATCAAGCATTGCACCATCAATTTGTGGCATCCGCTCTTGTGACTGCAGATTGTCATCGCATCATTCCCGGCAGTCAGGTGGGATGTATGCTAACGAAACTCACGACTTACCCGCACACTTGTCATCCGAATGATGTTGAACGCGCACTGAAGCAAAACCTTGATAACTATTTCTATGCAGATGTTCAAGTGTTTGGCGAATATCCGCCATTAATCAAACGCATGCTGGAACGAAAAAATATCAATATTAAGATGGAAGCGGACGATCTTGCCATTTTGAAAGAACATACGGTAGACTTCGTTTCATTTAGTTACTATATGTCCCTGACAGAATCTGCACAGGAAGGGCTGGAAAAAACAGATGGCAATACGATTCGCGGTGTGAAAAATCCATATTTGCCTGCAACAGATTGGGGTTGGCAAATCGATCCGGTCGGTTTAAAAATTTCGCTCATTGAATTGTATGATCGCTATCAAAAACCTCTCATGATTGTGGAGAACGGTATGGGTGCTAAAGATGTCGTCGAAAGCGATGGATCGATCCATGACGATTATCGTATGAACTATTTCAGAGAACATTTCCGTCAGATGAAAGAAGCCATTGAAGAAGGTGTTGATCTCTTTGGATATACCAGCTGGGGATCGATTGACATTATTAGTGCGGGCACATCTCAAATGTCCAAACGATATGGGTTTATCTATGTTGATCAAGATGACGATGGCGACGGGTCATTGAAGCGCCTACGTAAAGATTCATTCTACTGGTATAAGAAAGTGATCGAGTCAAATGGAGAAGTATTAGACTAAAAAACCGCATTCATGAAAAGGTGATGGCGATGTTTAAAATAAAAAAGGTTTTAAACTCGAGTGTGGTACTGGCTGTAGATCAGAACCGCCAGGAGCTGGTTTTATGCGGCAGAGGCATCGGTTATGGGCAAAAGCCGGGGAATATGATTGAAGAAAAACAGGCTGATCAAGTATTTATGCCAGTAGACAATATAAAGGCAAAGGAATTTCTCCAACTGTTGGATTCAATACCGCAAGAATTTATTGAATTGACACAGCAAATTGTTCATTATGCAGAAGAAAAATTAAAAACAAAGCTAAATTCCGGCGTATACTTCACACTAATGGATCACTTGAATTTTGCAGTAGAGCGTTATAAAAAGAACATCAATATTACGAATCGCGTCTACTGGGAAATTAAAAACTACTATACGGAAGAGTTTGAGGCAGGGAATTATGCACTGCAGCTCATCAATGAAACACTGGGGATCCAATTGCCGAAAGAGGAAGCGGCAAATATTGCGTTCCACTTAATTAATGCATTAGGTGAAGAAACAGAATCAAAAAATGGAATGAAGTATGCAAAAATGATCGGGAGCATTGTCAATCTTGTCCGTTACACATTAAACATGAAATTAGATCAAGAAAATATTCATTACAGCCGATTTATCACACATGTTAAATTTTTCGTTGAAAGATTTTACGCTGATAATTTGCTAACAAATCAGGAGAATGAATTATTTGAGCAAATTGCTAATTTATATCCGCAAGCAATGGATGTCGCTTTCAAAATTAAGGATTATATCAAGCAGGTACACGGAAACGTCATTCCGAATGATGAACTGACATACTTGGCAGTCCATATTCATCGCTTGATTTCTTATCAGCAATTAAAATAAGTGAAGAACCACTTGCCTTTGTGGAAGGCGAGTGGTTTCTTGTTTTTGAAAAAAGAAGGAGCGCTTTCTGTTTATAGGCCAGATGTGTTGATTGATCTATACCAACAGTTAAAATTGATAGCAAAAAGCTTTTTCCTCATAAGGTCTCATATCGAATTGTTGACAAAAACAGAACACTAATTGACAAAAGGTCATTACAAAAATTTACACGTGTGATAAGATCATGTTACAGATAGAGAACAATCTTAAAGAGAAAGAGGGGGTTCGGCATGAGCAAGGTCGCTTCAGAGGTGGTTGCGGGGGTGTTGAACGAATTCCACTTGACCATTAAAAAGCACGATATTGAGCAGGCAAAGCATCTTTTTGATGAGGCGAAGTCGATGTTTTCCGAGATGGAAGAGGATCAGAATGTGCTGGCTTATTTTTCGCTTCTTGAGGAGCGGTACCGGATGATGCTTTATGATGCGAGGGGAGAGCGGCTGCCGCGGGAGTCTTACTTTAATGATTCGCAGATCGAGTGTATCGAGCAGACGGATCATATGATCGATTATTATTTCTATTTTTTTGAGGCGATGCATGAAGCGTACAACAAGAATGTTGAGCGGGCGATCAGCCTGTACAAGGTTGCCGAGAAAAAACTGGCGAAGGTGCCCGATCAGATCGAAGCGGCCGAGTTTTATTTTAAAGTGTCCTGGCTGTATATGTCTCTCCGGCAAAATGCGGTTTCTCTCAATTATGCGAGAGACGCGATGAATATTTACAAAATGCATGACGGGTACGAAAAAAAGCTGGCGATTTCCCAGGTTGTGATGGGGACAAATTACATGCAGATGCAGCGCTTTAAAGATGCGGAGAAGTACTTTGAAGAATCGATTGAAATTTCCAAAAAGATCGACGATTCGTTTTTAGAGGCGATGCTTCATCACAATATCAGCATTCTGTATTCCAATTCCGGCCGGTCTCAGGAATGCATTCTCGCCGTCCAGCATGCTTTGAGCAACGCCGAATGGTGCGAGTCAAGCTACTATATCAACTCGCTTTACATGCTGATCAGAGAGTTTTTCAAAATCGGCGAAACAGAAGCGGCCCTGTTCTATTATAAAAAAGGACAGGAGGAATTAAAGAAAAACGGGAATAAGCATTATGAAAAGAAAATAAATATTATTTATGAGCTGTATTGCCATGAAAACGTAAAAAGCATCAAAGACGACATCGATTCCTTGGACGAGATGAATGATTTAGACGGGGTTTGCGACCTTTCTTTGCTCATCTCAAGCTATTTTGAGAAAAAAGGAGATTTCAAGGAAGCGCTGGAATTTGTTAAAATATTCATGAAAGCCGAAAACAAAATGAGATCATTAGGGAGTGAGGTATTGTCATGAAAAAATTGATTCTTTGCTTGTCGTTAACTGCTATGGTCTTAGGCGGAGCAGCTTTATCCGAAAGCCACAATCAGGCGTCGGGCGGCGTTCAAACAGCTGAGCTGCCGGTTGGAGGTTAATATTTGCTGAAGTCCTTTTACAGGGCTTCTTTTTTAAAGCCATGAAATGGGGTGCGATTAGAGTGACTCTAAAAGAGCATGAAATATAAAAACCCTTCATATTCGCGAGAGGCCCTCCAATTGTTTAAAACATATATAAACATTAAAATTGGAGGGGAATATCATGAATGACAAAACATTTCTTTCATTTTTAAAACATGCAGACGAGCCTTTCAGCGGCTGGGATTTTTCTTTCATTGATGATACGGGAAGAATGAAAAGCGACCTGCTTTCATGGTCATACGGAAGCATGGCTCTATCTCTTATTCAAGATTCCAAATCCATGCTCGATATGGGGACAGGCGGCGGAGAGTTTTTATCGAAATTGGGGCCGTTTCCTTCGTCAGCATACGCTACGGAATGCTATTTGCCCAATGTGCCAGTCGCAACGAAACGATTGACGCCTTTAGGGGTTCAGGTCGTTCAAATTGATGATGATGAAGATCTTCCATTTGAATCCGGGCAATTTGACCTGGTCATCAATAAACACGAATCATATTCAGCACAAGAGGTGAGAAGAATCCTTTCAAAAGGAGGACTGTTCTTCACTCAGCAAGTCGGCGGGCATGATTGCGAAGAAATCAATGAAAAACTTGGTGTGCCGCTAAATGAAGAATTTAAGGACTGGAACTTGGAAAAAGCATTAAAAGAAATAGAAAAGCATGATTTTAAGATTTTAAAAAGCAGGGAAGAGTGTCCGATTCAAAGGTTTTATGATATTGGGGCACTGGTCTATTACTTAAAAGCCATTCCTTGGCAGGCGCCCGGTTTTGAAGTGAATCAATACACGGATGAATTGTACGAGATTCATAAAATGATTGAAGAAAAGGGTTATTTTGACGTTACACAGTACAGGTTTATGATTTTAGCGGAAGCGATTTAAGATGCAAAAGAGCCTTTTGACTTTCGAAAAGGCTCTTTCTAATTTTAAAGAAGGAGTATCAGGAATAAAGTCGAATATTCATTTGAACTGTCACAAGCTGTATGATAAAACCGTCGGAATTGATCAACACAGGTCTTTTATTGGTGTGAATATTCGCTGCAAGCTGCCTTTACTCCTCGAATGATAGCCTTTTCCAAGACTACAGCAGCAGCGGTGCCCACTGCAGAAACGGCAAAGTCGCCAGACAGTCCGCTCGTGTCTGAGCCGGTGGCCAGACAGAAGACTGTATCACCGTCATCTTGGATATGAACCGGGGATATGGCGCGTGCCATTCCGTCGTGCGCGAGAGTGGCTACACGGCTTGCTTCAGCTTTGTTCAGTTTTGCCGTTGTGGCGATCACGGCGATGGTAGTGCTCCCTGACAGTGTGGCAAGGGGAACCTCTCCGTCAAGTATTGCTCTCGTCTGATTGACAAAAGTATGATCTGGCCGCAGCGCTCCGGCGATGATGCGTCCACTGTCCCAAATGTCTCCGAGAGCGTTGACGACGGCTATGGCTGCCACCGTCGGACCGCCTGGTATCGTCCAAGAGGCGGTGCCCAGTCCGCCTTTCATCGGCCGCCCATATATTTTCCCGACTGTTGCCCCTGCTCCGGCGCCCACGCTTCCTTCTGCGATAAGTCCGGGGCTTGCTGCCTGACAGGCAGCGTATCCCATTTTTGCATCGGGCCTGCGTGCACCTTTAGCGTAAATGATGTCATAGATGACCGCCGCCGGTACAGCCGGTAGAGGCCCCGCTTCGGTCATCGTGCCAATTCCCTTCTCGGCAAGCCAGCGCATCACCCCGTCTGAGGCAGCCAATCCAAAATAACTGCCGCCCGTGAGAAGACACGCTTGCACAACCTCTGTAGATGTTCCGGGGCGTATGGCGTCTGTAAGTTGGGTTCCCGGGGCGCCTCCTCTTACGTCGACTCCGGGGACGGCTCCTTTTGGACAGAGGATTACCGTACAGCCCGAACGGCCGCTTTCATCAGCTGCGTTCCCCACAAGGATGCCGGGAACGTCAGTAAGTCCCCCTCTAAAGCTTGATTTCCTTTTATGGTTCTTTTTCGGTTTCATTCTTTCACCTTCCGGCTTTTTATTTCTTCTGCGCATGGACGATTCGCGACTTGCCGATCACGCGACCAGATGAATTCAATGCTTTAACCTGAAAATAAGGCCCTGCGGAGTCAACTTTAATGTTTGTCTCGAATCCGATGCGAGGGGTACCGTCAACAATGACTGCTAAATTATCGTATGAAGGTCCGGCCAGTACCTGCCATGCGACAGTTTCGGTAGAACCATTCCATGATGCATAAACAACCGTGCTGTTATTCAATCGAACAGCAGCAATACTTGGCGGATAAAGAGGCAAACCGACCCAAAGATTTTTAAACGCTCGATATGAAAGATTTTGATTAGGGAACTGCATATCATATATCAAATTGACTGAAGGGTTTTCTACAGTATTGCCGGCATTTTTAAATTCAGAAAGGTACGGTTCCTGTCCCCAGCCAACGAATTGATTTCCGTTCGGCAGTTGTTGGACATTTCCTTGACTTGGCACAAACAGCGGCGGATCATGATAATATGTTCGATCCACTTCTGCGGTTCTATTTTGAAAATTAAGCCGCAGGATTAAACCGCGTGCCGGTCCTTGAGGCGGAGAGGTTGGCGTGGCACAGCAGGCATCATCAAACAAACTGATCCTGTTTCCGGGCCTGTGGCGCGCATCATGCTGCCATGAAAATTGTGCATTTTGTCCAAAAGAAAAATCGCTTTGTCTTCCCCCAAGCTGCCAAAGTATATTTCCCGTTTTTTTATCGACATTATAGATAGCCCACATATTTCGCATGCTGATCAGAAGCGTATCGTTTGGTCCTTCTTCGACTGAGTTGACATGAAAGCAATCCCAAATATTATTTGAATTTGCTGCTGATGACGCGGGAACCATTGAATCGGCGGGATTAACATGGGCAAGCACATCCCAAAAGAAAAGAAGCTCGCCTGTAACAAGATCGACTTCTTGAATAGAGTAATTGTCAAAATATCCGTCTGCCGGCCCGCCATACGGCGTTAAATCCGCCGGTACTTGCTTAATCGCTGTAAACAATGCGGTATTTCGCTTTGTGATGGTAAATTCATGAACATCTGCGGTAAATCCTTTCCGGGCTCTAAGTTTTTTGATCACGATGTAATTTTGGTTGAGAATTTGAAAAAAAGCGCCGGGTTCAGGATCACCTGCGGGGAGATTGGGATTTGCAGTCTGAGTTCCTGATATCGTACCTTGCCACATCGTAAGAACAGGGCGCCCGAAAAGGGATTGCATCCTAAAGTCTGTATTTTGCGTATACCTGCTTTCAAGCGGTCTGAACCAGACCGGATTGCCAGCCTGATCCATAATCAGCGCGCCTGTTTGTCCAATCATTGTTGCCTCAAACGTCGTATATGGAGCAACAAATATTAAGCCTGGAGCTGTTCCGGATTTCCTTGCATTGATGGTCACTTTCATCGGGTGCAAGGCGGGAGCAGAAACAAAGTTCCAGACATCCGAACTTGAATTTGCGGAGGCTTGCAATGATTTAGCATGATCCATTTTCTCAATTTCATCTCCTATTTACGAAATAAATGACGCCACTCTAAAAAAGATTCTTTGAAAATAATATATAGAGTTCACCCAAGAATCGTTCCACTATGGGAACAAATTGACTGATTCCCGGATATTGCTGGTTAACGGAGATTGAAGGAGTACTGCGGGGCCATTTTTGGTCTTAAAGCAGGAGACCTTAGTATGAGTCTGATCGAAGAAAGCCCAATCAAACTGAAGAGGCAAGGGGCCCGTTGGTGGAGAACGACAGCGAAATTCACCGTTTTCAGGAAAAACACTTTTGATAAAGAGCGGACTTGAATAGTAAACATTCAGTGTTCTTTTATATATTGAAATCATTAATATTGACTCAAGGCGGGTGCTGGTGACGGCAGATCGCTGATGGGGAAGGATTGTCTACATAATTTGCTTACATTATTAGTTGGCAATAAGCTTATTACAGAATAAATTACGCTTTTTACAGGTTTCAAATCGGAATATAAGAAACCGAAAAGAGACATCGGGATGAAGCAGCTTTTGATGAACTTTTTTTCACCAAGCAACGCCCATTCGATTGAAAAAAGATGCCCCCGGGTTCGGACATCCTTTCTAGTTTTCTGGGAGATAAGCAGAATTAAATTATTCGAGTTTGCAAATGGTATTTTTCGTTTTTCTGTATGTAAACAGTACGCCGCCTATCGTTATGATTCCCCCGGCAAGTGATAGAAAAGCGGGAACTTCGCCTATCCATATCCATGATATGAAAAGTGTTGCCGCTGGCGTTAAATAAAGCGAAACCGCGGCTTCTGAAGATCCTCTGTGCGAGGTGATATAAGCAAGCGCGAAATATGGGACAACTGTAGGGAGCAATCCTAAATAAACGACACTTGCAGTAGATTGAATAGAAGCATGACAAAGCTCTTCGAATAGCCCGGGTAAAAAGAACAGCATTGGGATGGTTCCTCCCCAAATCGCGTATGAAACAAAAGGGATAAAACCGTATTTTTGAATGTAGCGCTCTTGAAAAACGAAATAGATGCTTTCACATATCGCGGCCAGTAAAATGAACAACACCCCAGCCGCTGTGTTTTCAAAGTTTCCGACGCCGAGTGAAATGAGCATGACGCCTAAAAAGCTGATCCCTGATCCGAGCCATTTCGCTGCACCAAATCGTTCTGCGAAAAACAGCCTTGCTAACAATGCTGAAAAAATAGGCGTTGTCGAGACCAGGAGGCTTGCCATTCCGGCGCTGACCGTTTCCTCGCCTTGATTGAGCAATGTGTGATAAGCGGAAAATCCTAAAAAACCGAGCAGCAAAATGATGGGGATGTCCTTTGCTTCCGGCAGGCGCATCCGAACCGCAGCGGCCAGCAATATTAGAGCCGAAGAACCTGACAGCAGCCGAAGCAATGTGAGGTGCTGAGGCGTATAGTCTTCCAGCCCGACTCGGATCCCCGGAAAAGCCGAAGCCCAAAAGCCGATCATCAGGCAGTATGACAACATGATGTACATCCTCTGTTTCTTCATCATTTTTCAATCTCCTTTGTTAAAAAAACCAACCGGTTTAAATGTGTGTATCCATCTTAATGGACGTTTGGTAAAATGGCTTCAACCAGTTTTGAGAATATAAACCCAACCACTTATCGATAGAAGGAGATCCATTTATGCCCCGCGTGCCAAAATACAAACAAATCATTCAATTTATAAAAGAGAAGATTGCAAATGGAGAATGGCCGATCGGCACCAAAATTCCGAGTCAGCGTTCATTGGCCAAACATTTCGCTGTGAACAGAAGCACGGTGATTACAGCTTTGGAAGAATTAATTGCCGACGGATTAATAGAAGGGAGAATGGGGAAAGGCACGATTGTTATAAACAATACTTGGACATTGTTGGCCAAACATTCGGCGCCTGATTGGGATAAATACGTGGCAGCCGGATTCCAGCAGCCCAGCCGGAAAACGGTTCAGGAGATTAATCAATCTGAATCGAATTCAACATTGATACAGCTCAGCAAAGGCGAGCTTTCAAATGAATTGTTTCCGCTGGACATCATGAAGGAGATGATGGAGAAGGTTGCTCATAACATGGATGCTTTTGGATATGAGGAGCCGAAAGGCTATCTTCCTTTAAGAGAGGCGTTGAGCAGCTATTTGCAAACGGTCGGCATTCACGCTTCCCCGTCTTCTATCTTAATTGTTTCCGGCGCGCTGCAAGCATTACAGTTAATCGCAATGGGGCTTTTGCAAAGCGGATCAACCGTTTTTCTTGATCAGCCGTCTTACCTTTATTCTCTGCATGTCTTTCAATCTGCGGGAATGAGGATGGCCGGATTGCAAATGGATGAAGAAGGCCTGATGCCAGAAAGCATCAAGATGACGCCAAATATGAGGACGAGAGCCATTTTGTACACCAATCCTTGTTTTCAAAATCCGACCGGAGTGTTAATGTCCAAAAAGCGGAGGGAAGAGATTCTGGCTTTCAGCGAACAACAGCACCTGCCTATCATTGAAGATGATATATACCGCGAATTATGGATTGATGCCCCGCCGCCTGCTCCAATGAAAGCGATGGATAAAAACGGCCGTGTCTTATACATTGGCAGTTTTTCGAAAACGTTGAGCCCGGGGTTAAGAATCGGCTGGATCGTCGGCCCGGAGCCGGTCATTGAACGTTTATCAGATATTAAAATGCAGACGGACTACGGCTCAAGTTCACTGTCTCAGAGAGTCGCAGCTGAATGGCTGACATCTGGGCATTATCAGAAACATTTGGAAAACGTGAGAGAACAGCTGAAAATAAGAAGAAACTTTGTGGTGCATCTGTTAGAAACAGAGTTGGAAGGATTCGCAAAATGGAGCGTTCCGGCAGGCGGCTTCTTTATTTGGCTGAAGATATTGCCGCCGGTATCGATGAAAACTCTTTATGCCAAAGCACTTTCAAAAGGAATTCTCTTTAATTCCGGGGCCATATACGGGCAGGAAAGGGGCGATTACATGAGGCTGTCATATGCATTTGCTTCCTGTGAAGACATGAAGAAAGGGATTGGGCAATTAAGCGGACTGATAAAAATGCTGTCTGGATGATATGAATGTTTTGAAAATATTTATTCCAGAAGAAATAAATTTTACCTTATTTTTGTTAAACTTAAAAAGAATTTTAAATACATCATGACAGGAGAAAACTCATGCGGAACCAAATGTCGGTTTATTTTTCTCTGGCTCTCGCCATGGCGATCGTCGGGAGCTCGGTTGTTGTCGGCAAGCTGATGGTGAAGACGATTCCGGTGTTTTTGTCGTCCGGCATTCGTTTTTTTATTGCGGCTGCCGTTTTAATGATCTTGCTTTTTTGGATTGAGAAAGGCATTCCCGCTCTATCGAAAAAAGATGTCTTTGTTCTTTTGCTGCAGTCTTTTACGGGTGTTTTTCTGTTCAGCATCTGCATGCTTTACGGGGTCAAGCTGACGACGGGGATGGAGAGCGGCATTATTACGAGCACAACGCCGATGGCTGTCGGTGTTTTGGCTTTCTTTTTATTAAAAGAAAAAATAGAAAAGAGAATGGCCGCCGGCATCGTGCTCGCCGTTATCGGCGTGATGGCGATCAACCTGTTCGGGGCCGGCGGCGAAGCGGGGAGCCCTTATGCCTTGATGGGAAATCTGTTAATCGCAGCCGCGGTGATCGGTGAAGCGATGTTTACGCTAATGGCGAAATTGCTGTCGCCTCATATTTCCGCATTGGCGATTTCGGCGTTTGTTTCGTTGTTCGGTTTTTTATTTTTTCTGCCGTTTGCGGTCATTGAGGCTGTCTCGTTTGATTTTAGCGGGCCCGGGCTTCTTGATTGGTCATATGTCCTTTATTACGCGCTGATTGTTACAGTGCTTGCTTTTTACTTATGGTACAACGGCGTGACAAAAGTGCCGGCGAGCGTTTCCGGGATTTTCACTTCGGTTCTCCCCGTATCGGCTGTTGTGCTCTCAGGCGTCATTTTGAAGGAGCAATTCACACTGATTCATTTGACCGGGATCTTGTTTGTGATTGCAGGAATTTTTGTTACTGTTGTGAAAAAAGAGCAGAAGAAAGGCAGCGGAAAACTCGCGTCTTAAGACGGATTTCCAAAAAAATGTCGTAAATTCGATGCATCAATTTGATGAAATCGCCTGGCCCTGCGGTATAATAGATTTTGTGAATGAAAGATTCAATGTTGAAAGAGAGTGGTTACATCATGGGCCGTAAATGGAACAATATAAAAGAGAAGAAAGCGTCCAAGGATGCGAATACGAGCCGAATCTACGCCAAGTTCGGCCGCGAAATCTATGTGGCGGCAAAGCAGGGAGAGCCCGACCCCGAACTGAACCAGAACCTGAAATTCGTGCTAGAGCGCGCCAAAACATACAATGTCCCGAAAGCGATTATTGAGCGGGCGATTGAAAAAGCGAAGGGCGGTTCTGAGGAAAACTATGACGAGCTGCGCTATGAAGGCTTCGGCCCGAACGGAGCGATGGTGATCGTTGACGCGTTGACAAACAACGTCAACCGCACGGCTGCCGATGTGCGCTCCACATTTGGCAAAAACGGCGGAAACATGGGTGTGAGCGGATCTGTCGCTTACATGTTTGATCCGACGGCCGTCATCGGCTTTGAAGGCAAAACGGCTGATGAGACGCTCGAATTATTGATGGAAGCGGATATTGATGTCCGTGATATTTTAGAAGAAGACGATGCGGTGATCGTCTATGCCGAGCCCGATCAGTTCCACGCCGTACAGGAGGCGCTGCAAAACGCCGGCATCACAGAGTTCAAGGTGGCCGAGCTGACCATGCTCGCGCAAAATGACGTCGCCCTTCCAGAGGATGCGCGCGCACAGTTTGAAAAGCTGATTGACGCGCTGGAAGATTTGGAAGACGTTCAGCAAGTTTACCATAATGTCGATTTAGGGGCGTAAAAAGAAATTGGGAAGTAAAAAGATAGATGAACAGGCGAAAGTCTGTTTTGTCTATCTTTTTTTATTTGTAAAGTTAACTTGACATCCAATTTTTTGTTAAGTATACTTTACGTATAGTAAACTTTACATCCCGATGGAGGAAAGATGAAAACGTTAATAAAGGAAAAGCGCACTTCGCTGAACATGACACAGGAAGAGCTGGCTAAAAGGCTCAATGTGTCAAGGCAAACAGTGATCTCCCTTGAAAAAGGGAAGTATAAACCTTCACTCGTTCTGGCGCATAAACTGGCTCAAATTTTTGAATGTCTGATTGAAGATTTATTTATTTTTGAGGGGGATGAAAATATTGACTGAAACGATGACAAACATACTGATCGCTTTAGCATGTTTAGGAATAGGCGTGCTCGGGATCGCAATGATTTACAGTGTGAACAGACGGATTGGCAAAAAAGAGAGGCTGTTCGATGAACGCCAGCAGAAAATTAATTATCAGGCTAAGGCGTTTTCCTGGAATATTACAATGGCGGCTATTTTAATTGCCTGGACATTGGTGATCATTTTCCAAGGGATTTCTTTTTCGTTTTTTTTATTAACCGCTTTATATATTCTACAATGTTTATCAATGCTGATTACAACCGTTTATCTTGCGCAGAAAAACTAAAATGGTTCTGTTCCCCTTTGTATCCGGATTTTACCGATTTATCGGTAAAATCTTTTTTTATATCCAAAAGACTCATGAGATTGAATTTTCTTGAAAGACTGCCGATACATAAGATGTAGTCTAACTTTTCCCAAAACTGTTTGATAGGAGATGGACTGAATGATTCAAATGACTGACCTCAACCGTCAATACATAGGAGGGGAATGGAGAGACGGCCAAAGTGAAAGCATCTTGGACGATCTGAATCCTTTTACCCATAAAACGATTACCTCTTTTCGGAAAGCGACGCGGGAGGATGTCGATGCGGCGTACAAAGCTGCGCTTGAGGCGAAAAAGAAATGGGATAACGTCAATCCCTATGAAAAAAGGGCGATTTTAGAAAAAGCCGCGGCTTATATTGAAGACAATAAAGAAGCGATCGTGTACCTCATTATGGAGGAACTTGGCGGAACACGGCTGAAAGCGGCTTTTGAAATCGATCTTGTCGTCAATATGATCAAAGAAGCAGCAGGTTTCCCGCTCAAAATGGAAGGCAAAATTCTCCCTTCACCGGTTGATGGGAAAGAAAATCGGATATACCGCATTCCGGCGGGTGTGGTCGGCGTCATCAGTCCGTTCAACTTTCCGTTCTTTTTATCTGTAAAATCGGTTGCGCCTGCGCTTGGCGCCGGGAACGGCGTTGTCTTAAAGCCGCATGAAGAAACACCGATTTGCGGCGGCACGCTGATTGCAAAGATTTTTGAAGAAGCCGGTCTTCCGGGGGGACTTCTGAATGTCGTCGTTACGGATATCGGGGAAATCGGCGACAGTTTCGTTGAACACCCGATTCCGAGAATCATCTCGTTTACCGGATCAACGAAGGTTGGCAGCTATATCGGGCAGCTGGCGATCAAACATTTCAAAAAACCGCTGCTTGAACTCGGCGGAAACAGCGCACTGATCGTTCTTGAGGATGCCGATTTGGAATACGCCGTCAATGCCGCGGCTTTCAGCCGCTTCACACATCAGGGGCAAATTTGCATGTCGGCCAACCGGATTCTCGTTCAAAAAGAAGTGTATCCGGAATTTTTAAAGCGGTTCAGCCAAAAAATCTCCGGGCTTAAAACGGGTGATCCGCTGGATCCTGAAACTGTGATCGGCCCTGTCATCAATGAACGCCAAGCTGAACATTTAAGAAAATCGATTGAAAAAGGCATCGAAGAAGGCGCCACACCGCTTCTGAGAGGCGATATTAAAGGCAATCTCGTCGAGCCGACGATTCTTGCGGATGTCACGACTGACATGTCTGTTGCCAAGGAAGAGCTGTTTGGCCCGGTTGTATGCGTCATGCCGTTTGAGACTGAAGCAGAAGCGGTTGAGATAGCAAATGACACTTCGTTCGGACTGAGCGGAGCCGTACACACGGGAAATGTGGAGCGCGGCGTTGCCATCGCGAAGCAAATTGAGACGGGCATGATCCATGTCAATGACACAACGATCAACGACGAGCCGCATGTCGCTTTCGGCGGTGAAAAGCAATCGGGGATCGGCAGGCTGAACGGCGAGTGGAGTCTTGACGAATTTACGACATTAAAATGGATTTCCGTTCAGCACCAGAAAAGGATTTTTCCATATTAAAAGGAGGATTTGATACATGAATGAAGCAGTAAAAACGGACATCCACCCGCTGCTGGATGCTTTTGTGAAAGTGGCGCCGTTTCTGAATCAGCTGATTCAGGACGATGTGACAGTGGGGATTTACGATACTGAAAAGCTGATCATCAACATTCCGGGAAAGACATTTTCCCTTGATGTCAAAGCGGGTGATCCTTTGCAGGAAGGCGATATTATTACAGACGCCATCCGCCAAAACAAAAAGAAAGTGAGCATGGTGCCTAAGGAGCTGTTCGGCTTCCCTCTTGCGGCGAGAGCGATCCCGCTCCATGACGAGAACGGAAGGGTTATCGGCGGAGTCGGACTCGGCACGAGTCTTGAAAAATCGGATCAGCTTCACCGCGTCGCGGAAAGCCTGTCGGTCATCGTCGAGCAGACGGCCTCAGCCATTCAGGATATCGCCGAATCTGTCAGCGGATTTTCCGGACAAATGTCCGATATTTCTAAGCAGGCGAAAGAAGTCAGTGAAAGCGCCGGAGAAATTGAGAAAATTTCAGTTACCGTAAAAGGCATTTCAGATCAAAGCAACCTGCTCGGACTGAACGCGGCGATTGAAGCGGCGAGAGCCGGAGAGTCAGGAAAAGGGTTCTCCGTCGTCGCCGACGAAATCCGCAAGCTTGCGACACACTCAAAAGAAAACGTCGGGCAGATTGACCAAATCACGAAAAAAATCCACGCGTTATTGAAAGACCTTGAGCATTCGATCGAAGTCATCAATGAACATACGAGCGGCCAGGCCGCCGGCGTTGAACAAATTTCCGCCACCATGCAGGAGATCAGCAGCAACGCGCAAAACCTCGCCAAGATGGCGGAACATCATTTTGAAGACTAGAACATTGACAAGCCCGTCGGCAAAACCGGCGGGCTTTTCTCATATTTTCAATTATTAAAATTTTATTTTAAATTTTTTAGAGGAATTTTCCCCGGGCGAAGCGAAAGTGATGAATGGGAAATCGCTTTCAAAGGGGGAAGGGGTAAATGAGAGTATATACACCGACTAAACTGACCGGATTGTTATTGGGGCCGATCAGTTTTTTGCTGATTCTCGGCTTGATACCGGAAGCTGAGCTGGCTTACGCGCCGCGGATCGTTCTTGCGGTTACAGCTTGGACGGCCGTCTGGTGGATTACGGAAGCCGTGCCGATTCCGGCGGCATCGCTCTTGCCAGTCATTTTGCTGCCGACATTGGGCGGTTTAGATATGGAAACGACGGCCAAAGCATACGGCGATCCGATTGTGTTTATGTATATGGGGGGATTTATCATTGCGATCGCCATCGAAAAATGGAACCTTCATAAACGGATGGCCTTGCATATTTTGAAGCGGATCGGAGCTGAAAGCCATCGAATCGTGCTCGGCGTGATGGCGGCGACGGCGTTTTTATCGATGTGGATTTCGAATGCTGCAACCGCTTTGATGATGCTTCCCGTAGCGCTTGCAGTTATTAAAGAAGTGCAGGAAAAAGAAATTTTAAAAGGCGAATCGCTGCAGAAGTTCAGCAAAAGCATTTTGCTGGCAGTCGCATATGCGGCTTCGATCGGCGGACTTGCCACATTGGTCGGTTCCGTGCCGAATGCGGTCTTTGCCGCGATGTCCAGACAGATGCTCAATCACGAAATTATGTTTTTTGAGTGGTTTTTATTTGGGTTCCCGGTTTCCGTTCTGTTTCTTGCCATTTTATATGTTTATTTAACGAAAATAAAATTTAAAGTGAGCGCTTTTCAAGGAAAAAAGCCTGATTTTATCGATCATGATTTAAAGGCGCTTGGCGCAATGACGAGGGAGGAAAAATCGGTTTTTGCCGTTTTTTTGTTAACCGCGTGTTTGTGGATGTTCAAATTCATCCTGCCGTTTCAAATTTCAGATACGTCGATCGCGATTTTCGGAGCGGTTTTGCTGTTTTTAATTCCGAGTACAAAGGATGAACGGATTTTGGAATGGAAGGATATGCAGACGCTGCCATGGGGGCTGCTTTTGTTGTTTGGAGGCGGCTTGTCGCTTGCGGCCGGTTTTTCGGCGACCAATCTGACGGCGTGGATCGGCGGCAAGCTCAAGCTGTTGGAAGGCCACCCTTACTTATTGGTGGTGATCATTTTGACGGCTGCGATTTTATTTATGACCGAAATCATGTCTAATACGGCTGTCGCCAATATGGTGATTCCGATGACGGTAGGCCTTGGCGCCGCGCTTCAGGTCGAGCCGTACGGGCTGATGGCGGCAGCTGCGCTTGCTTCATCATGCGCCTTTATGCTCCCGATCTCCACCCCGCCGAATGCCGCCGTTTTCAGCTCCAATCTGCTGACGATGAAGGATATGGTCAGGGCGGGCTTTTGGCTCAATATCGCAGGTGTCGTCTTGATCGTGATCAGCGTATATTTCTGGCTTCCGGCCGTCTTCCTGTAATGTCCGTGAAAAAGCTCTCACTAGTTTTCTTGCATCATCTGCATTAAAATAAGGTTATGACATTACGTTAGGATTGGTAGACAGATGAGCATTTTTAAAGCGGAAGGTTTATATAAAACTTACGGAGATAAAACATTATTTGATCATATATCGTTCCATATCGAAGAAAACGAACGGATCGGCTTGATCGGACCGAACGGAACGGGAAAAAGCAGTTTACTGAAAGTGATCGCCGGCCATGAATCGACTGAAAAAGGAGACATCACCAAGCCCGGCAGCCTCCATATCGAGTACTTGGATCAGGATCCTGATTTGGACGGCTCGGAAACCGTGCTTGAGCACATTTATTCGGGAGATTCCGTGATGATGCGGACGATGAGGGCGTATGAGCAGGCGCTTCAGGAGCTGAATGCTTCGCCTGATGATCCGAAGAAGCAGGAAAACCTGCTGGCGGCACAGGGGAAAATGGACGAACACGGCGCCTGGGACGCGAATACAGCGGCAAAAACGATTTTAACGAAGCTTGGCGTCGCGGATGTGGCAAAAGAAGTAAGCTCGCTATCAGGAGGGCAAAAAAAGCGGGTTGCGATTGCGAAAACATTGATTCAGCCTGCTGACCTCCTCATTTTAGATGAGCCGACAAACCACTTGGACAATGAAACGATCGAATGGCTTGAAGGCTATTTGAGCGGGTATTCGGGCTCCGTCGTCCTTGTCACCCATGACCGCTATTTTTTAAACCGGGTGACCAACAGGATCTATGAACTGGATCGCGGGCGCCTCTACACATACAAAGGGAACTACGAAGTGTTTTTGGAAAAGCGGGCTGAAAGAGAAGCGCTCGCCGAACAAAGCGAAACGAAGCGGCAAAACCTTCTCCGAAGGGAGCTTGCCTGGCTGAGAAGGGGAGCCAAAGCCCGTTCGACAAAACAAAAAGCAAGAATTCAGCGGGTGGAGGAACTAAAGGAACAGGATGCACCTGAAACCGGTTCTTCCCTTGATTTCGCCATCGGCTCCCACCGTCTCGGCAAGCAGGTGATTGAAGCGGAAGGTGTTGACATCAGCCGCGGCGGCAATCAGCTTGTCTGTTCATTCGATGAACTGATTGTGCCGGGGGACCGGATCGGCATCATCGGACCGAACGGGATCGGCAAAACAACGCTTTTAAACGCGCTTGCCGGCCGCGTCAAGCCTGACGGAGGGCAGATCACGATCGGCCAGACTGTAAGAATCGGCTATTATACACAGGACCACAGTGAAATGAACGATGCGCTGCAGGTCGTCGAATACATTAAGGAGACGGCTGAGGTCGTCAAAACGGCCGACGGACAAGTGGTCACAGCTGAGCAGATGCTGGAAAGGTTCCTTTTTCCGCGGAGCGTGCAGCGCAACTTGATCCGCAAGCTGTCAGGCGGGGAAAAGAGGCGCCTTTATCTCTTGAAAGTGCTGATGGAGGAGCCGAACGTCCTGTTCCTCGATGAGCCGACAAACGACCTTGATACCGAGACGCTCGGGGTGCTGGAAGATTATTTGGAGCAGTTTCCCGGCGTTGTCGTGACCGTATCCCATGACCGCTATTTCCTTGACCGTGTCGTCGACCGCCTGCTTGTGTTTGAAGGAGGCGGAAACGTTTCGCGTTTTCAAGGTTCATACAGCGAATATATGGAGAAGCAAAAGGAGACCAGCCGTCAAAAGCCGGCGCCTGAAGCCGCAGAGCCTGTCAAACCTGAGAAAAAGAAAAGAAAGAAGCTGTCTTATAAAGATCAGCTCGAATGGGACGGCATCGAAGACAAAATCGCCGCTCTGGAAGAAAAGCATAAACGGCTTGAAGAGGAAATCGCCGCCGCCGGCAGCGACTTCGCCAAGATTCAGACATTGATGGAAGAGCAGGCGCAAACAGCCGCAGAACTCGATGCGGCAATGGAGCGCTGGACTGAGCTGTCGCTGATGATCGAAGAGCTTGAACAATCGTAATGGAAGCTGCCGGGAAATCCCGGCAGTTTTTAATTTGCCGGGCTTTTTTCAGCTTTGTTACAAAAATCGCCGGTTACTTTTTCCTTTAATAAAGACGCCGCCAGACTCAGCTCTCTGTCTTGATGGACGATGAGCCCGTGGGTGGAGACAATCGGGGCAGTCACAGGCAGCAGTTTGAATTGCTTGGCTTCAAGTTCTTGTTTGACGGCGATTTCAGGAATGAAGGCAAAGCCGATGCCGCATTTTACCGCCTCTTTGATCATGGCGATGCTTGGGTATTCCAGGGCGCTGTTTCCTTCAATCCCGGCATCTTGCAATAATCTGCCCGCTTTTGTGTGGTAGACGCAGCTTGTGCCGAAGCTGATGAATGTTTCACGGCTAAGAGCGCCAAGGCTCTCAGATTCAATCTTTTCAGCGAGATCATTGGAAGCGATGAACACCAGCTTTTCTTCGAGCAAAGGGGTAAAAAGGATGTCGGGCCTATTCGGATTTTGCGGTACGATTCCGAAATCGACGGCATGGTTCAGCACCTGCTGAACGATATCGTGCTGGAACCCGCTTTCCAATTGTAATCTGATCTTTGGATATTCTTTAAGAAAATCCTGGATCAGGGGAGCCGTGCGCGTCAGAAAAAACGATTCCTGCATGCGGATGCGGACGGTTCCTTGCGGCTGATCCAGTTCATTCATCGCTTCTTCCAAGGTGCTGCCTAAATGAATAAATTGATAGGCATATTTGCTTAGCTTCAAACCGGCCGGTGTCGGCTTCACACCTCTTGACAGCCGGTGAAACAAACGCTGTCCACAAGCCTGCTCCAAAAGCTGAATATGGCTGGTGACTGTCGACTGTACATATCCCAGCCGATCAGCGGCGCGGCTGAAGTTTTTTTCTTCCATGACGGCGATGAAGGTTTTAAAAAATTTACCCTCTAAAAGCTCAATCATAGATTGTCATCTCCTTGCTATCGGAAATCAAAATGATTTCTATCGTAATCATTCATAAGTAAAATGGCTCTCTCCATGATATCGTAGGTTTTGCAAGAATAAAAGAAAAATTGAGGAGGAAAACAATGAAAAGAACGAGAGGATTCAGACTTGGTGTGTACATTTTCAAGGATGCTGAAATTATCGACTATGCTGCCCCGTACGGGGTGTTTTCAGTGGCGAGGAGGCTCGATCCTGAACTGGACGCCTTTCTTGTGGCGGATGCGATGAAACCGGTTCAGACGCAAGCCGGGCTTACCGTTCATCCGAATTACAGTTTCAATGACCAGCCTGATATGGATGCTTTCCTAATTCCGGGCGGTTTCGGCACACGACAGGAGACCAACAACAAACGGCTGCATCAGTTCATCCGCTCTCTGCCTGAGTCGACGATTTTGGTGAGCGTATGTACAGGTTCATGGATTTACGGACGGATGGGGCTCTTAGACGGGCTTTCTGCCACAAGCCGGAAAGAGCCGGATCGGCTTGAGGCGTCAGAGATGGGGCAAGTTCCGATCGACCGCTTGGCGGACATCGCGCCGGCCTGCCGCGTCAGCCGGGCGAGAATCGTCGACAGCGGACGGATCATCACAGCCGGGGGAATTGCATCAGGCATGGAAATGGGCTTTCACTTATTGAGAAGAGCGGGGTATGATGAAAGCTTCATAGAAGAAACGGCGCGGGTTATGGAGTATCAAGAGGGGTACAGCCAGTATCGGGAGGATATTGAATACGTGCGGAAAGAGAAATAAATCGAAGCTGCCGGGAAGAACCCGGCAGCTTACAACGGTTCGTCTGCCTGTAAAACGATTTGAAGCAACCCCGGAAAACGGCTGTCCAAGTCCTCTTGGCGAAGCGAAATAAACCGTTGTGTTCCTTCTATTCTTGTATGAATGACTCCCGATTCCCTAAGGACTTTAAAGTGATGAGACAGGGTTGATTTCGGAATGGGGACGTTGACAGCGCTGCACGATTGTTCGCCGGCTTCTGCGAGATTTTTTATAATTTGAAGTCTGATTTGATCACTGAGGGCGTAAAGAACAGCGGATAAACTGATGTCAGGGCGGTTTGGATGGTAAAGTGTCCTCAATGTGATTCACCTTCCTTGTTCTAAATATACTTATGATTTGTATTATACCATATCGCATGCTATTATTCTATTGTTCGAATATATTCGAACAATAGAATAAAGGTTTCAGGATACGATGCTTTCCTAAAAACCGCGAAAGGATGACAATCATTGAAAAAGGTGCTTCCACTTTTTTTTGGGATGATGTTTATGATTGGAACGGATACATTTTTAATCTCTCCCTTACTGCCGACATTAAGGGAACTTTACGGCATTCCTTTGGAAATGTCCGGCTGGCTTGTGAGTGCATATGCATTGGGCTATGCTTTGTTTGCTTTAATTGCCGGCCCTGTTTCTGACGGGTTAAATCGGAAAACGGTGATGACTTGGGGGATGACCGCTTTCGGAGCGAGCACTTTTTTATGCGGGCTTGCCCCTGATTTTTGGGTCATGATTTTCCTGCGTTTTATGGCAGGAGTCAGCGCTGCTTTTGTCACTCCGCAAATTTGGGCATCTATTCCAAATCTCGTTCCTAAAGAGAGAATGGTGAAAAGTATGGGGGTCGCAGCGGCGGGCTTATCTGTTTCCCAGATGCTAGGCTTGCCGATTGGCGGTTATTTAGCATCGATTCATTGGTCGGTTCCATTTTTTATTCTCGGTATTTGTTCATTTTTCTTTGTATGGTTAATTCGTCTGTTTTTGCCGGATTTGAATCCGAGTCAGAAGTCGCAGGGGAATATTTCGATTACTGCACGTTACAGGATGCTGTTAAAGGAACCTAAGGTGTTTAAAACATTTTTTGCTTATTTTATCTTTCAAACGGGGAACTTTGCGGCATTCTCTTTCCTGGGTACATGGCTAGCGGACGATTTTCAATTAAATGTCAGTCAAATCGGAACGGCGATGCTCATTCTGGGGTTGGGGAATTTGCTTGGGAGTACATTGGGCGTACACTTTACAACAAGGTTGGGAAGAGCTTATTCCTTGTATGCAGGAATTGCGTTTTTGGCATTTTTGTATGTCATTCTTTCACAGACGAAACAGCTTTCGTTTGCTGAGGCCAGCTTTTTTATCATGTTCTTTATTACAGGCATCGTTTTCACATTAATGATGAGCCTTCTGCAAAACCTATCGTCTCAGGCGAGAGGGACGATCGCTTCATTGGCGAACTCCTGTATGTACATAGGACAAACGGCCGGAGCTTCGACAGCCGGGCTGTTATATTCCCAATTCGGAGGGTTTTTCGCGGTTTGTCTGTTTACATCGGTATTATACCTTTTTTCAATGCTCCTGTTTAAAAACAGCCAGGCCCTGAATCAATCGAAAGCTGCATAAGGATCGAGGCTGCCGGAAAAACCGGCAGCTCTTTTTAATTTATATTTTGGAAAACGACAGCCGTGCCACGGCATCATGCATGTGAATCGATTCTTCGTTCCGGCATTCGATCTCAAAGGCGGAGATCCAGTCCATTTCGTATAAGTCAGCAGCCGTTAAGCGGATGACGTCTTCTACAAATCTTGGATTCTCATAAGCCTGTTCAGTTACTCTCTTTTCATCGGGCCTTTTTAAGACGGGATGGAGCTTTGCGCTTGCGTTCGTTTCCGCTGCGGCAAGAAGCTCGGTTTTGAAATCGTCCGGCATCTCCGCCTGTTCATTGATATGCGCGGTGATCTTGATCATGCCGCGCTGGTTATGGGCGCTGTATTCGCTGATTTCTTTTGAACACGGGCAGAGCGTCGTCACATGGGCGGTGATGCCGGCGGTTTGTGAAAAGCCTTTATTTTCATGATAAGAGACTGTCATATGAATATCGGCGTGCATCAGTCCGGACAATTTGGTTTCCGGGCTGATGCGTTCGAAATACCATGGAAAACTGACGGAGACGGATGCGCTTTGCTGTTCCATCTTGTCGGCTAAATCCTTTGCAAAATCTTTCAGTGTATGGACGTCAACCGTCCAGTTTGCTTCGTAATAGCGCTGCAGCTGTTCTGTCAGGCGGCTCATATTGATTCCTTTGCGGCCGCGCGCAAGGCTCGTCGTAAAGGAAAAAGCGCCGATCGTCGTTTGTGTGAGCGGCTTGAGCGAGGAGGCAATCAAAATCGGATGCGAGACGTTTGAGACACCGACATGGTCAATGTCAAAAAAATAGTCGTCCGGTGTGTTTTGAATATCCTTCATCTGTTCTTTAGCGGTCGGTTTTATTCCTTTCACGGCTTCGACAGATCCGAAGCGGCGGTGGCGTTCGGGTTTTGCGGGCAAATGCAGTTTGCGTTCCATTGATGAGACCCCTTTCTGTAGTAAATCGAAATAGTTCCTATTTATTTTGAGGGAATGCTGTGATAAAATCAAGTGGTCATGTCTAAAGCATGCAATTTAAATCGAAATGATTTCGTTTAGGGAGTGGTTGTTTTGCAGCATAGCGAAATCGTCATTGTTGGAGCGGGACCCGCAGGTATTGGAATGGGGATCGTTCTGAAAAAACTCGGTTTTCAATCGTTTACGATTTTGGAAAAGGACCGTGCAGGAGCTTCATTCCGAAGCTGGCCTGAAGAAATGAAACTGATCACACCGTCCTTTACCGGGCAGGGATTCGGGGCTTTGGATTTAAATGCTGTTGCTCCGGGAACATCCCCTGCCTTTACTTTTCACCGCGAGCACTTAAGCGGGCGGGAGTATGGAGATTATTTGACGCTTTTGGCCGATCATTTTCAGCTTCCAATTCAAGAAGGCACATCGGTTCGCAGCGTTCATAAAGACGACGGCGGTTTTTCAGTTGAAACTAATAAAGGCACGATGAAGGCTAAAGACGTTATTTGGGGAGCCGGTGAATTCCAATTTCCGAAATATTCGTTTCATGGTGCAGAGATTGGCATCCACAACAGCAAGGTCGCCAGATGGAGCCAATTTGAAAAAGCCCATTATTACGTGGTAGGCGGCTATGAAAGCGCAATGGATGCGGCCGTTGCACTGGCGTCCTATGGCAGCGATGTGACGGTTGTGATGCCGAATTCGCTCAGCGAAAACGCTGAAGCCGATCCGAGCAGATCGCTTTCACCTTACACTTGGGAGCGTCTTGAAGATGCGTATGAAAAAGGAAAGGTTCAGTTTTTGGAAAAAGCCCTGGTAGAAAAACTGGCGAAAAACGGACCAGCCTATGATTTATATTTGTCAGACGGGAGGAAAATCCGCTCGGAAACACGGCCGATTATCGCGACAGGCTTTCATTCCGGGGCAAAACAAATCGAGCATTTGTTTGAATGGGGCGAGAACGGCAAACCGCTTTTAACGAATGAAGATATGTCGACCGTGACGGACGGTCTTTATTTAATCGGGCCGAGCGTTCAGCACCAAAACGCCGTCTTTTGTTTCATTTATAAATTCAGGCAGCGATTCGCCGTCATCGCCGAGCATTTGCTGAACAAACGAAAGTTTTCGATCGATGAAAAGGTGCTGACAGAATACAGGGAAAATCAAATGTTTCTCACGGATTTGAGCTGCTGTGAGGTGCAGTGTGAATGCTGAAAGAGCCAACGCGGCGGCAGCGCATGCTCTTCATCGGACTCGAATCGGTCGGAAAAACAACGCTTTTTTCCGCGATCACCGATCAGAGAGCAGGCGAAGCAGCCAATGTGAAAGGATCGACGATATTTGCGGCTGAACGGGAGATCAAAAGCCTTCCGGGCTGGCAAGCCATTGATACACCGGGCATTCGCGAGGATGATAGCGTGTCGAAAAGAGCGCTGAAAAAAGAGATCGAAAAGGCTGATGAGGTGGTTGCCGTCTTGCGCGGCACCCATTTTTCGGAAGAGCTGAACGCGGTCTTGGAGCTGATTCCGCCGGATGCCAGGCGCGTCTGCTTTATCGTTACGTTTCAGGATAAAATGACGGACGCCATGCGCCGGACGCTTTCTGAGCAGGTCGCGAAGAACAGTCTCCCGGTCCTGCTGGTTGATACGAGAACTGTGACAGACGATAAAAAAGAGCGGATCATCGCTTTTTTAAGAAAAGAGGCTGAATTTCATCCGCTGAAACGGAGGCGGATGAAACAGATTGAACTTGAAAGTGTGGCTGTTCAGCAGTTTGTGTTTCATCGTCCCGTAGTTGGGCCTGTTTTGAGCACTGCATTTTTATGTTTGTTATTTATGGCGCCGATCGTATTGGCTTATCATACATCAGAGTGGATGCAGCAATACGCGGACAAATGGGCGGTTGAACCGCTCCAAAATGCGGTCGGCGGCTTGCCGTCATGGCTGAGCGCGGCATTGGCGGGGAATTATGGCCTGTTATCCCTTGGCATTTACTCGTTTGTTTGGGCGTTTCCTGTCGTTTTGTTTATGTCTATAGCAAATGCGGCAGCAGATGATTCGGGTTTAAAGGACCGGATCGTCGATTCATTGGACCCGCTGATGCGGAAGATTGGTCTGAACGGCCGTGATTTAGTTCCGCTTTTGACCGGATTTGGCTGCAATGTCGTTGCCGTTCAGCAGACGCGGTCGTGCAGCATGTGTACGAGAAAGCGTTGTGTATCATTTATTTCTTTCGGATCAGCGTGCAGCTATCAAATCGGTGCGACTCTGTCGATTTTCCATGCTGCGGGAAGGGAGTGGCTGTTTATCCCTTACCTCGCTGTTCTTGTTGCCGCAGCAGCCGCTCATAACCGGATATGGTATCCGATCGATCCGAAATGGGCCGCTTACTTCGAGCACCGGCAAACGTTTTTGCAGATGCCGTCCTGGAAAGGGATCGTCTTTCGAGTAAAAGAAGTGCTTCAGCAATTTATCTTTCAGGCGATGCCGATTTTTCTCATCATTTGCCTGGCGGCGACAGTATTGAATGAACTCGGTGTCATCCGTCTTGTGACATTGCTTGTCTCGCCTGTTTTAAGCCTGTTCGGCGCTCCAGAGGATGCGGCGCCGGGCCTTGTTTTTTCTCTGATCAGGAAAGACGGCATTCTCTTGTTCAATGAAGGGAATGGAGCGCTTCTTGATGTGCTGCCGGGGGCAACGCTCTTTCTGCTCATTTACTTGGCATCGACTTTTACTCCATGCATGGTGACGGTTTGGACAATTGCCAAGGAATTGGGGATGAAAACGGCGGCAGCCATTATGGGAAAACAGATGGCCACTTCAGTCGTTTCAGTTTTGATCATCATGATCATCTGGAAGCTGACGCTTTGCATTTTTAAATGAATTGTGGTGAAATAAAATATAAATCGTAATAATTACGATTTGATAAGAGGAAGGAGAATGAAAAAATGAGTAAAAAGATTCCTGTAACAGTATTAAGCGGATACCTGGGGGCGGGTAAAACGACGCTGCTAAATCACATATTGCAAAACCGCCAAGGGCTGAAAGTCGCTGTTATCGTTAATGACATGAGCGAAGTCAACATTGACGCAGGGCTTGTCAAGCAAGGCGGCGGCTTGTCGAGGACGGATGAAAAGCTGGTCGAAATGTCAAACGGCTGCATTTGCTGCACACTCAGAGAGGACTTGCTTGTTGAAGTCGAACAACTGGCGAAGCAAGGAAATATCGATTATATCGTGATCGAATCGACCGGTATCAGCGAACCGATCCCGGTCGCTCAGACGTTCTCTTACATCGACGAAGAATTGGGTATTGATTTGACGCGGTTCTGCCGCTTAGACACAATGGTCACGGTTGTCGATGCCAATCGTTTTTGGCACGATTTTCAGTCGGGGGACAGCCTGCTGGACAGGAAAGAGGCTGTCGGTGAAGAGGATGAACGCGACATCGCCGATCTGCTCATCGATCAAATCGAGTTTTGTGATGTGCTGATTTTGAATAAATGCGACCTTGTCTCTGAGGAAGATCTGGAAAAGCTTGAGAAAGTACTGAAAACGTTGCAGCCTAAAGCAAACATCATCAGAGCGGTCAAAGGAGAAGTCGATCCGAAGGCTATCTTAAACACTGGTCTCTTCAATTTTGACGAAGCAAGCGGTTCAGCAGGCTGGATCAAGGAATTAAACGAAGGACACCACCAGCATACGCCTGAGACTGAAGAATACGGAATATCTTCGTTTGTATACGAAGCGCGCCGTCCTTTTCATACCGAGCGGTTTTATAACTGGATTCATTCGCTGCCGGAAAACGTCGTCAGGGCGAAAGGAATCGCCTGGTGTGCGACGCGCAACAGCCTTGCCCTTTTGATGTCGCAGGCGGGTCCTTCCGTGTCGCTGGAACCGATCTCTTATTGGGTGGCCGCGCTGTCCAAGCCGGAACAGGAACAAATCCTCAGTCAGAACCCAGAGCTATTAAAAGAATGGAATGAAGAATTCGGAGACCGTCACACAAAGCTCGTCTTTATCGGATTGGATCTGTCCCCGTCAGAAATTACCGCCGAAGCGGATCGATGCCTTTTGACAGATTCGGAGATGGCGGACGACTGGTCGCTTTTATCTGACCCGTTCGATTGGCAGATTGAAAGAGCGAAATAAGTGAACTTCCATATTAAGACAAAAGAGAGATCTCTTTTGTCTTTTTTTTATGTCAAACAAACCGGTGTTTTGTACACCGTGTTGACATATCAGGAAAGGAATACTAATATTTTATTGTAGTGTTAACTTAAAACATTTATAGGTTAACATATGAGTGCGGTGTTTAGAGGGGGGATGAAATTATGAAAGGGGAAGCGTATTACAGTGTGAGAATGAGAGCCTCCGAGAACGGTCCCCATGAAGAGGGGGGAAAACACATATCCGGAGGAGAGCGGCTTGCGCCTTTCATCGGTTTAAAGGATGCCGTCAGCGATTTATTGGAAAAAGCATTGTCTCATTCGCGGGGCAAGCCGGACTTTATGCAAATTCGCTTCGATCTTGTAAACGAACCGATAAAGTTTGTTCAGCCATTGCGCATTGAAACGAATGAAACAAAATCAGCGGAAGAAGGACAAGCGCTTGCCCGTGAGCTGATCAGCCGCTCCGGCGTACCGGAAAACGCGATTGACAAAGCGTTTCAAGGCATTGCCGAATACTCGGACGTAAGGGGCGCCGTTTTATTTGACATTCATTCAGGCCGGAGGATTGACGGAAGAAAACAAAAAGGAGTGCGCGTCTCACGGCTCGATTGGCCGGAAGCCGATTTTCAAAGATGGGCGGCTTCGTGCGGAATGCCGCCAAATCCGCGGTTGAAAGAGGCGCTTGCCATCGCTTCAAAGGTATGTGAGCACCCGGCCGTCGTCGCCGAATTATGCTGGTCAGATGACCCTGATTACATAACGGGCTATGTTGCCGCTAAAAAACTGGGTTATCAGCGGGTGACAAAGATGAAAGAGCATGGAGACGAGAGCGGTTGCCGGATTTTTTTTGTTGATGGATTAGCAGATATCAAGAGCTGTATAGACGGTTTGGAAAAACAGCCTGTATTCATTAGGTCGGGAGGTAAATCATGAATCAATCATTCGTTGAAAAAAGCAAACAATATCTTTGGCTGCCTTTTACCCAAATGAAAGACTATGACGAAAACCCGCTGATCATCGAAAGCGGGGAGGGCATCAAACTGAAAGATATCGACGGCAGGGAGTACTATGACGGATTTTCTTCAGTATGGCTCAATGTCCACGGCCATCGCAAGAAGGAACTGGATGAAGCCATTAAAAAACAGCTCGGCAAAATCGCTCATTCGACATTGCTGGGGATGACAAATGTTCCGGCGACAGAGCTTGCCGAGGTGTTAATCAAGATCACGCCGGAAAAGCTGACGCGTGTTTTTTATTCGGACAGCGGCGCTGCAGCAATGGAAATCGCGCTGAAAATGGCCTTTCAATATTGGAAAAACATCGGCAAGCCTGAGAAACAAAAATTCATTTCGATGAAAAACGGCTATCACGGCGATACGATCGGCGCTGTCAGCGTCGGTGCGATCGAGCTCTTCCACCATGTATACGGACCGCTTATGTTTGAAAGCTTTAAGGTAAACGTTCCTTACGTATACCGCTCGAAAAGCGGCAACCCGGAAGAGTGCCGCGATGAATGCCTCGCAGAACTCGAACGGCTCCTGAGCGAGCGGCACGGTGAGATCGCCGCGCTGTCGGTCGAATCGATGGTCCAAGGGGCATCGGGGATGATCGTGATGCCTGAAGGATATTTGGCAGGTGTCCGGGAGCTTTGCACGAAGTATGACGTTTTAATGATTGTCGATGAAGTGGCGACAGGATTCGGACGAACCGGGAAAATGTTTGCTTGTGAGCATGAACGTGTTCAGCCTGACTTGATGGCGGCTGGAAAGGCCATTACCGGAGGCTATTTGCCGATCGCCGTAACGTTTGCGACAGAGGAAATTTATCAGGCGTTTTATGATGACTATGACAAACTGAAAACGTTTTTCCACGGTCATTCGTATACGGGGAACCAGCTTGGTTGTGCCGTTGCGCTGGAAAATTTGCGCCTGTTCGAATCGGAAAAAATCGTCGCTCAAGTTGCGGAAAAGTCGAAAATACTGGAATCGCTTTTTCATGATCTGGCAGCGCTCCCTCATGTCGGTGACATCCGCCAGCTCGGTTTAATGAGCGGGATCGAGCTCGTTCAGTCGAAAGAAACGAGGCAGCCTTATCCGCCTGAAGAGCGAATTGGATACCGGGTGTCTTTGAAAATGAGAGAGCTTGGCATGCTGACGAGGCCGCTCGGGGATGTTATCGCATTTCTTCCTCCGCACGCCAGCACCGCCGATGACCTGCGCGCCATGGTGTCGATTATGAAAGAAGCGATTCAAGAGGTTACAGGCCGTGCACATTGACGATTGGCTCAGCAGCCGGCTCACAAAGACGAAGGCAGCCGGGCTTTACCGCTCGCTTAAACCGCCTCAAGCTGACGCGGAAGCAAAACGTGCGAATTGGGCGTCAAACGATTATTTGAGTCTTGCGAACGACAAACGGCTGATTCACGCCGCAGAAACGGCGCTCCTCCGCTTTGGAGCCGGAAGCACAGGATCAAGGCTGACGTCCGGCAATACCGAATGGCATGAAAAACTGGAGCTGAAAATCGCCGCTTTTAAGCAGACAGAAGCGGCCCTCTTGTTTTCAAGCGGATATTTGGCCAATATCGGTGTGCTTTCGTCTTTGCCTGAAAAAGGAGACGTCATATTAAGCGATCAATTGAACCACGCGAGCATCATCGACGGCTGCCGGCTTTCAAAAGCTGATCCGGTTGTTTACCGCCACACGGATATGAATGATCTTGAAGAAAAACTTCGCGCCGCACAGAGCCGTGCACGCCGCTTTATTGTGACAGACGGCGTGTTCAGCATGGACGGTACGATTGCACCGCTTGACGAAATCATGCTCCTTGCCAAGCGGTACCGTGCCTTTGTCATCGTTGATGATGCCCACGCAACAGGGGTTTTGGGAGAAGCCGGCAGGGGAACGAGCGAGTATTTCGGCGTCTCCCCAGATGTTGTGATCGGCACGTTAAGTAAAGCTGTAGGCGCGGAAGGCGGCTTCGTCGCGGGCTCTAAACCATTGATCGATTTTTTGCTGAATCATGCGAGAACGTTTATCTTTCAAACGGCTGTCCCGCCCGCAAGCTGTGCGGCAGCATGCAAAGCTTTAGACATCATCGAAGACAGCCGCGATAAACGCCGGCTTTTGCAATCATCGGTGAACACGATCAAACGGGGTCTCGAGGATATCGGGTTTACGGTCAAAGGAGAAGATACGCCGATCATACCCGTTATGATCGGAGACCCTCTAAAAGCCGTTCGATTTGCAAACGGCCTCAAGGAGAAAGGGATTGATGCCCCGGCCATCCGCCCGCCGACTGTTGCGGAAGGAGAGAGCCGGATCAGGCTGACTGTCACCGCAGACCGCAGGTTAAGAGATATTGAAGCTCTATTAGAGGGGTTTAAATTAGTGGGAAGAGAGTTGAACTTGGTGAAATGAAGGGTTTTTTTGTAACGGGAACTGATACGGGAGTCGGGAAGACATTTATCGCTTGCGGCCTTGCCGCTTTGTTGAAAGAGCAGCATGTTGATGTCGGCGTGTTCAAGCCGTTTTTGAGCGGTGAGCTCACTAGCGATCCGCAGAGTGATACAGCACTTTTGAAGAACAGCTCTGAAACATCTCTCGCTGATGAGGAGATCACGCCTTTTGTGTTTAAAGAACCGCTTGCGCCATACACAGCTGCGAAGCTCGAAGGGAGGACCGTCGGGCTGGAAGATGCCGTGAACCATTGGAAAAAGATAAAGGATCGGCACGATTGCTTTATCGTCGAAGGGGCAGGCGGGATTGCGGTGCCGCTCGGAGAGGATTATTTCGTCAGCGACTTGATCAAAGCGCTCGATTTGCCGGCTGTCATTGTGGCGCGCCCCAATCTCGGAACGATCAACCATACGTATTTAACCGTCCAATACGCAAAACAAATGGGGATCCATGTGATCGGCATCGTGATCAACGGCATCAGCAGCCGGTCCGGACTTGACGAACAGACGAACCCGGACATGATTGAAAGATTTTGCGGTGTGCCGCTCCTCGGCGTTACACCGAAGCTTGAAGACGCTTCATCAACACAAATTCATCACATGATCAAGGAGCATGTCGATGTTTCCTTCATCATGAATCAAATGCAAATGGGGGCAGAAACATGAATCAGTGGATGGAACTTGCAGAACGTGTGCTGGATGGCGGGGAAGTAACTGAAAAAGAGGCACTTTCCATCTTGGAATGTCCGGATGACGACGTTCTCCTGCTTATGCATGCCGCATTTCAAATCAGAAAACGCTACTACGGAAAAAAAGTAAAGCTCAATATGATTATGAATGCAAAATCCGGCCTTTGTCCGGAAAACTGCGGCTACTGCTCGCAGTCTTCAATATCAAAAGCGCCGATCGACAGCTACCGGATGGTCGACAAAACGACCCTGCTTGAAGGTGCAAAGCGTGCGCACGATTTAAATATCGGAACGTACTGCATCGTGGCGAGCGGCAGGGGCCCGTCCAACAGAGAAGTCGATCAAGTGGTCGGCGCCGTTAAAGAAATTAAAGAAACGTACGGCTTAAAAGTCTGCGCATGCCTCGGACTGCTAAAGCCCGAACAGGCCGAGCGGCTGAAGGAAGCCGGAGTGGACCGGTACAATCACAACATCAATACATCAAAAAGCAACCATTCAAACATTACAACGTCCCACACGTATGATGACAGGGTGAACACTGTGGAAACAGCCAAAAAATCCGGAATGTCCCCATGCTCGGGCGTCATTGTCGGGATGAAAGAGACGAAGCAGGACGTCGTCGATATGGCGAAAAGCTTAAAGGCGCTTGATGCCGACTCGATTCCGGTTAATTTTTTGCATGCGATCGACGGGACTCCGCTGGAAGGGGTCAATGAATTGAATCCGCTGTATTGTTTAAAGGTTTTGGCTTTGTTCCGCTTTATCAACCCGACAAAGGAAATCCGCATTTCAGGGGGGCGCGAAGTCAACCTCCGCTCCTTGCAGCCGTTGGGGCTGTATGCCGCCAATTCGATCTTCGTCGGAGACTATTTAACAACGGCAGGGCAGAATGAAACAGAGGACCATAAGATGCTCCATGATTTAGGATTTGAAGTCGAATCAGTGGAAGAAATGAAAGCCAGTTTACAGCAGTAGCACGGGGGAGATATAACATGACGACAGAACTGTACGAGGCAGGGCCGCGTCTGAAACCGGATTCGGATTTTTGGAGAGATCCATATCTGTTTTACGATAAACTCCGGTCCGTTCATCCTGTATATAAAGGAACCGTTTTAAAGCATCCGGGCTGGTATGTCACCGGATATGAAGAAGCGGCGGCGATTTTGAGGGACGCGGCATTTAAAAATCGCGTTCCTCTCCCTGAAGCCTCTACAAAATATGAACAACTTCACGAATTGCAGCGGAATATGATGCTGTTTCAAAATGAGTCCGGCCATAAGCGGATGCGGACGATTGTCGGCAAAGAATTCATGCCGCAGAAGGCGGCATCTTTCCGTCCTGTTATAGAAGGAACCGTCCATGAATTGCTCGATCAGCTTGAAAACAAGAAGACGGCGGACATGGTGTCCGAATTCGCCTTTCCTTTGGCAAGTCTTATCATTGCCGGGATGCTTGGCGTTCCCGCAGAGGAAAGATATCAATTCAGGCAATGGACGGCGGATCTCATTCAAACGATCGATTTGACCCGCACACGAAAGGTGCTGGCAAAAGGCGGGGATACCGTTGCCAAGCTGACGGCGTATTTTAAAGATTTGATTGAAAAGCGAAAAGCTCATCCTTCTCAAGACTTGATCAGCACATTCGCCGGTCATGAGCAGCTCGCCGAAGATGAAGTGCTTGCGACGTGCATTCTGCTTGTGATTGCCGGGCACGAGACGACGGTCAACCTTTTGACGAACGGATTGTTTTTGCTCATGAACCATCCCGGCCAGCTTAGCGCGCTGAAAGAAAATCCGCTGCTGATTGAGTCAGCCGTCGAAGAATGCCTGCGCTATGAAAGTCCGACACAGCTGACAGCGCGCACCGCGTCAGAGGACTGCGAAATCAACGGGAAAATCATCAAAAAAGGAGAGCACGTATACATCCTTTTAGGCGCCGCCAACCGCGATCCGAAGATATTTCAAAATCCGCATGTATTTGACATCACGAGAAAACCGAATCCGCACCTTGCCTTTGGAGCCGGTGCACACATATGTTTAGGCTCGGCATTAGCGCGGCTCGAAGCGCAAATTGCCATTCCCGCATTGTTGGAGCGGCTGCCTAAGTTGCAGCTTGCTTCAACAGACGTTCCATTTCGCAGGTTAATCGGCTTTAGATCGCTGGCCGAGCTGCCTGTCATCCTCAATTAAAGACGAAAAAAGGGCTGGCTTACAGGTGCCGGCCCTTTTCATCTTTCTTTTCATTTTGCGTGATATAGGTTTCCAGAAGCGCTTTTAATTCTTTAACCTCCGCGCGCAGTTCTTTGATTTCTTTTGTATCCTCTTTCAGCTCGCCTGTCTCATCTTCTATTTCCTGAGAAATTTTTTGCGCATTATTTACGATTTCCCCGACGATCAAGTTGATCATAATGAAAGTCGCAATGACGATAAATGAAACGAAATAGAGCCATGACCAGCCGCTCTCGGCAAAAATCGGCCTGAATATGCCGCTTGCCCACGATTCGAGCGTAAAGGTTTGAAACAGTGTCAGAAGGCTGAGCTGCAGGTTGCCGAAGTATTCCGGCGCGATGGCGGAGAAGAACATCGTACCGATGACGGCGTACACGTAAAAAATGATGCTCATCAGGATAATGACGCTGCTGATGGTCGGAATCGCCATAAACAGCGCGTTGACGATCCGTCTTAATGAGGGAACGGAAGTGATCGTCCGCAGCACCCGCAGCACCCGGAAAATACGGAGAACGCTAACGAAATTCGTATTGTAAAGAATCAAACTGCCGGCGACGATTACAAAATCAAAAACGTTCCAGTTGTTTTTAAAAAAGTGCTGTTTTTGAACGAATAGTTTAAGAGAAAGTTCGATTACAAATATCGTTAAAAACAAGCAATCCACAATAAAAAATACTTTTTGATAAGGTTTAAAGAAAGCGTAAGTTTCCAAACCGATCGAGATGGCATTCAACACAATGACCGTCGTGATGAATGACTGAAACAGCCGGCTTTCAATTACTGCCGAAACTTTGCTTTGAACAGAAAATCGATTTTGATGAGTATTCACTCTGATTATTTGTCCTCCTGTTTTGATGTCCATTTCTATGATACGTTACAGCAGCAGGATGATGTCAAGTCAGTTCTTTTTTTTGCATCGAAAAAAACTTAACGTTTACGTAAAAGTATAATAGTAGTATAATAGTAAAGAAGAAAAATCTCGGGGGGATATGGACGTGGAGTGGATGAAGATTGATCAAATGGCCAAGCGAAGCGGTCTGACGAAAAGAACGATCCGCTTTTACGAAGAAATCGGTCTGCTTTCTTCACCGAAGCGGACGGAAGGCGGTGTCCGTCTTTACTCTGAAGACGATCTTGAAGAGCTTGAAAGAGTGATCAGCGCGAAGGAAGTGCTGGGATTTTCGCTGCAGGAGCTTCAGCAATTCATGGAAACGGGCAAACACCTAGAGATGAATAAAGAAGGATACCTATTATCGCTGGACAAACGGGAACGAAAAGAAAAGCTCGAAGACATTCAGAGGATGCTGAATGAACAGATGAGAATGATTGATGAAAAGATTGAAAAATTTCAATCATTCAAGAAGCGCTTGGAGGGTATGCAGGCAAAAGCCGAGAATGCGCTTCAATCAATTGATTAAACAAGACAAACGCTATTTTTATAGCGTTTCTTTATTTGTAAAGAAAGGTTTGATAGATAATGAACTCAAGTATGTTTAAACAGCCAAAAGCGGTCTGGGCAGTGGCCTTTGCCTGCGTGATCTCGTTTATGGGGATCGGGCTTGTCGATCCGATTCTGCCGGCGATCGCACGGCAGCTGCATGCTTCCCCCAGCCAGGTTTCGCTTTTATTTACAAGCTATCTGCTAGTCACAGGTTTCGCCATGCTTTTATCAGGCGCCGTATCGAGCCGGATTGGAGCGAAGCTGACGTTAATCAGCGGCTTGATCCTGATCATCGTCTTTGCAGGCCTGGGCGGGCTTTCGCATTCCATCTCTCAGCTCGTCGGCTTCCGCGGCGGCTGGGGCCTCGGAAACGCCATGTTTATCTCAACTGCGCTTGCCGTCATTGTCAGCGTGGCATCTGGCGGAAGCGCAAAAGCCATTATTTTGTATGAGGCGGCTTTGGGATTGGGCATTTCGGTTGGACCGCTAGCCGGCGGAGAGCTTGGCACAATATCGTGGAGAGCGCCGTTTTTCGGCGTATCGGTTTTAATGGCGGCTGCGCTTTTGGCCATCTTTTTTCTTTTGCCGCCTGTCCAAAAACCGCAGAAGAAAATTTCCGTCAGCGCGCCGATCAAAGCGCTTCGTTATAAAGGGCTATTGACGCTTTCAGGGGCCGCATTCTTATATAACTTCGGTTTCTTCACCCTACTTGCATATTCGCCGTTTGTTCTTGACTTAAATGAACGGGGCCTCGGCTATGTCTTTTTCGGCTGGGGACTGTTTCTTGCGATCACTTCCGTTTTCATCGCTCCGGCCGTACAGCGGATCTTTGGAACCGTCCGCTCGCTGATCTTTCTGTTTATGCTGTTTGCAGCTGATTTGCTCGCGATCGGGATTTGGACAGAGCACATGGCGCTCGTTATCGGGGCGATCATCATAGCCGGAGGGATTCTGGGCATGATCAATACGATTTTGACAACAGCGGTGATGGAAGCTGCGCCTGTCGAACGGTCTGTCGCTTCATCTGCCTACAGCTCCATCCGGTTCATCGGCGGGGCCATTGCGCCTTGGATCGCCGGTGTGTTAGCCGATCATTTTACTGCGCATACTCCCTATTTTGCAGGATGCATCGCCGTGCTTGCCGGCATCGCCGTTTTGACTGGAGGCCGCCGTTATTTGGCAGGCATCAAAGCCGGTCATTAATGAAAAAAGCTTGTTTCCTTTTAGGGAAACAAGCTTTTTTGTTTATAAAACTTTCGTTGTCCATGACTCGCAATTCCATGTTTCTGTCGCGATGTCCATATAGAATTCAGGTTCGTGAGAGATGAGCAGAACGGAGCCTTTGTATTCTTTCAAAGCTCTTTTTAATTCTTCTTTTGCTTCAACATCAAGGTGGTTTGTCGGTTCATCGAGGACAAGCAGGTTCGTTTCCGAATTGATGAGCTTGCACAGTCTGACTTTTGCTTTTTCCCCGCCGCTTAATACGGAAACCCTGCTTTCGATATGCTTTGTCGTCAGTCCGCACTTCGCCAGGGCCGCGCGGATTTCGTACTGTGTAAAGGACGGAAAGTCGTTCCATACTTCTTCTATGCATGTGTTGTTGTTGGTCTCTTTGACTTCCTGCTCGAAATAGCCGATATGAAGGTGCTCGCCGCGTTCGACTTCTCCCGACAGCGGTGATATTTCACCCAGGAGGCTTTTCAGCAATGTCGTTTTTCCGATGCCGTTGGCTCCGTACAGAGCGATCTTTTGTCCCCGCTCCATTCTCAAGTTCAGCGGGCGGGACAGCGGCTCATCATAGCCGATGACAAGCTCTTTCGTTTCAAAAATCAGCTTTCCGGATGTTCTTGCTTGTTTAAAGTGAAATTCAGGCTTCGGTTTTTCCGAAGGGAGCTCGATCATATCCATTTTATCGAGCTTTTTTTGCCGGGACATCGCCATATTTCTTGTGCTGACGCGCGCTTTGTTGCGGGCGACGAAGTCTTTCAGCTCTGAAATCTCCTGCTGCTGTTTTTTGTAGGCTGCTTCAAGCTGCTGTTTTTTCACTTCATATACTTCGCGGAATTGGTTGTAGTCGCCGACATAGCGGGTCAGCTCCTGGTTTTCCACATGGTAGATCAGATTGATGACGCTGTTTAAAAACGGAATGTCGTGTGAAATCAAAATAAAGGCGTTCTCGTACTCCTGCAAATAGCGTTTCAGCCATTCGATATGCTGTTCGTCCAGATAGTTTGTCGGCTCATCGAGCAGCAGGATGTCGGGCTTTTCCAAGAGCAGTTTGGCAAGCAGCACCTTTGTCCGCTGGCCGCCGCTCAAATCCGCGACATCTCTGTCAAGGCCGAGATCGTTGAGCCCGAGGCCGCGGGCGATTTCTTCAACTTTTGCGTCAATCGCGTAAAAGTCGTTGTTGGTCAGGGCGTCCTGAATCGTTCCGACTTCTTCGAGAAGCTTTTCAAGCTCGTCGGGGTCGGCCTCGCCCATTTTTGTATAGATGGCATTCATTTCTTCTTCCATCGCAAATAAATAATGGAAAGCGTTTCTCAGCACATCGCGGATCGTTTGTCCGCGCTCAAGTGATGTATGCTGGTCAAGATAGCCGACCCGGACTTTTTTGGACCATTCCACTTTTCCTTCGTCAGGCTCAAGTTTGCCTGTAATGATATTCATGAAAGTCGATTTTCCTTCACCGTTTGCTCCGATGAGACCGACATGTTCGCCTTTCAGCAAGCGAAAGGATATATCATGAAAGATCGCCCGGTCGCCAAAACCGTGGCTCAGCTTTGTTACTGTAAGTAAACTCATGTTTTGCACCTCAAAATATAATCTGTATTCTATAAGATTATATCGAACTCAGAGGGAACAATAAAAGAAAAATTGCGCAGCCGCTTTTGTTTTGAGATACTAGGAGCAGAATCAACCTGATAAAAGGAGAAAAACATGACAGAAAGATGGCCATTTTTAAATAAAGCAAAACCGTTTATTCAAGAGAACTGGAAGGCATCGGGCTTTCAAGAGCCGACGAGTGTCCAAAAAAACGCAGTCGATCTGATTTTGGACGGGCGTGACGTGATCGCCGAGTCGCCGACTGGAACGGGCAAAACGCTCGCATACGTCCTGCCGATCCTGGAAAAGCTGAAGGCGGATCAAAAGAACGTGCAAGCTGTGATTCTGGCTCCGTCCCGCGAGCTTGTTATGCAGATTTTTGATGTGATCGTCGAATGGAAAAAAGGCTCGGATATCAGAGCCGCTTCCCTAATCGGCGGCGCCAATGTCAAAAAGCAGCAGGAAAAGCTGAAAAAACACCCGCACATCATTGCGGGCACACCTGGACGCGTATTTGAGCTGATTAAAATGAAAAAACTGAAAATGCATGAAGTGAAAACGATCGTCCTTGACGAAACAGATCATCTGCTTACGCCGGAGCATCGCGGGACGATACAAAGCGTCATCAAATCGACGCTCCGCGACAGACAGCTTCTCTGTTTTTCGGCGACTTTAAAAGACGACGCCGAACGCGAGCTCCGCGGCTTGACGTCAGAAGCGGAAGTTCTCAGGATCAAGAGGTCGAAAGAAGAATCTGCCAAAATCAAACACCAATTTCTCGTATGCGACCAGCGGGATAAGGTGAAGATCTTGCAGAAATTCTCGCGGCTTCCAGGCATGCAGGCGCTCGTCTTTGTCAAAGACATCGGCAATTTAAACGTGTATGCCGAAAAGCTTAAGTTTCATCATGTCGACATCGGCGTCCTTCACAGCGAGGCGAAAAAAATCGAGCGCGCCAACATATTGCAGGCATTTGAAGCAGGCGAGTTCACGCTGCTTCTTGCGACCGATATCGCAGCACGCGGGATCGACATCGAAGATCTCCCTTATGTCATCCATGCCGATTTGCCAAACGTTGAAGGCTATATCCACAGATCGGGGAGGACGGGAAGAGCGGGGAATGAAGGAACCGTGATCAGCCTTGTCAACCGCATTGAAGAGGAAAGGCTGAAAAAGCTGGCGAAGAAGCTTGAAATCCCGCTTCAGCGGATCGTGTATGAAAGAGGACGGATTATTGAAAGATAAGAAAGGGGCCTGCTGCTGGCAGGCCTCCTTTTATATGAATGCTCAGGCATTGTCGGAATCGGCGACTTTGATCAGCTGTTTGCCGAGGTTTTTTCCTTCAAACAAGCCTAAAAATGCCTCCGGTATCCGCTCGAAACCTTCTGTTATCGTTTCCTCATATTGAAGCTGCCCGCTTTTTACCCATTCGGCAAGCTGTTTGGTTCCTTCAGGAAAGCGGTCCCTGTAATCGTTGACGACAAATCCTTTCATCAAGGCGCTTGTTTTAATTAAGGCCGTCTGTACGCGCGGCCCCATATCATCTTCTGCGCTTTTGACGTTATAAGAAGAAATCGCCCCGCAAACCGGAATTCGTGCAAACTTATTGAGCAGGGTGAAGACGGCATCTGAAATCGTGCCTCCAACGTTGTCAAAGTAAACATCGACACCGTCCGGACAAGCTTGTTCAAGCGCTGAAGCCATATTTTCCGTTGTTTTATAATTGATTGCTTCATCAAAACCGAGTTTTTCTTTTAAGTATGCCGTTTTTTCGTCAGAGCCCGCAATACCGACGACTCTCGCCCCTTTAATTTTGGCAATTTGTCCGACAGCGGAGCCGACTGCTCCGGCGGCCCCGGAGACAACAACCGTTTCACCGGCTTTTGGCTGTCCGATGTCCAGAAGCCCGAAATAAGCCGTCAAACCGGTCATGCCGAGAATCCCAAGAAAAGCGGTAACAGGCGCGAGGGACGGATCGATTTTCTGCAGATTGTCTTCGCGAACCGCTGAATACTCCTGCCAGCCCAAGTTGCCCAAAACAATATCCCCTTTTTTGAGCTTGTCTCCTTTTGCAGATATCACTTCGCCGATCACGCCTCCAGTGATCACTTTATCAAGCGGAAATGGCTCGACATAGGATTTCGTGTCCTGCATTCTTCCTCTCATATAAGGGTCCACTGAGACATAAAGCGTTTTTACAAGCGCTTCATCGTTTTTTGCTTCCGGAATTTCCGTTTCTTTTATGCGGAAATCGTCCATAACAGGTATGCCCTGCGGACGTCTTGCGAGTTCAATTTGCTTTTGTGGCATAATGATTCCTCCTTTTACTTATAACTTACCACGTAAAAAAGAGGTTTAGCAAAAGATCAGCTGGTTGCATGAAAGGTTTTCTTCAGCACAGAATCGGGTAGAAAAAGATGAAAAACATCAGCATTTCTTTCATTTAAAAGATATTGATTGGCATTTTCTCTCGAAAATTGAAACATGTCTTTTGTGATAAAAGGAAGCAATGACAGGAGATAAGAAGAGAGGAGGTCTTCGGTGCTGCTTGCCGTTCTCCTTTCTTCCGGATCGCCGATGTTCATGATGATTGAAAAGACGTAATCGATATTGATGCCGAATCGTCTGGCGGCAAAAGATTCAAATCGATGAGTATCAGCTTCTTGATGACCTTCTCTTGAAAAAATCTGCTTGACCAAATCGCTAATGATCCATGCGTTATACTGCTGTTCCGGTGAAAAATAATACACGCTTCAATCACCCCATCTAAAAAGCCTTGTCTATTTGTTAATGTACCTGAATTGGCAATCCTTTCAAACGTTTTGTCTGAAAATTTATAACAATTGTAACATTGAAATGAAAATGTCATGACAGAGCATTCATCCGTTTAGCCGCGTGAACAAAGGGTAAGTCTTAAATACAACATGAAAAAAGGGAGGAGATTCATATGAAACCGGTAGTAAGACAATATACTAATGATGAAAAACTGATGAAGGCTGTTGAGGAACTCAGGGAAATCGGAGTTGCAAGAGAAGATATTTACGTTCTGTCACATGATGACGACCGTACTGAAAGACTCGCGGACAACGCGGATGCCAATACGATCGGAGCCGAAGAAACAGGCATTAAAAATGCCGTCGGCAATATCTTCAACAAAAAAGGGGACGAGCTCCGCAATAAAATTCATGAGATCGGCTTTTCAAAACAGGAAGCAGAACAATTCGAGAAACAGCTTGATGAAGGAAAAGTCCTTCTCTTCGTCACGGATCATGAAAAAGTGAAATCCTGGGTATAAATTGAGACTGCCGACAAGGTCGGCAGTTTTTTTAATAAAATAAAATTTGAATGATAGCAGGAAAGGAGTAGAATAATAAACGAAAACGATATGAATAGGAGGAAAAGGTAGTGGCTAAAGAAAAAGGTGCAGAACAAAAATCGGCACTGAACATCATTCCTCTTGCGGTCACGATTTTAGTCGGAGCGGTTATTTGGTTTATTCCGTCGCCCGCCGGATTGGATCCGAAAGCATGGCACTTATTTGCAATCTTTGTGGCAACGATTATCGGCTTTATATCAAAACCGCTGCCGATGGGGGCAATCGCCGTATTCGCATTGGCGGTCACGGCGCTCACCGGAACGCTGTCGATTGAAGAAACGCTCAGCGGTTTTGGAAACAAGACAATTTGGCTGATCGTCATTGCCTTTTTTATTTCACGGGGATTCATTAAAACCGGTTTAGGTGCGCGAATCGCCTATTTATTTGTGCGGATATTTGGCAAAAAAACACTCGGACTCTCGTATTCCCTTCTTGTCAGCGATTTGATTTTGTCGCCGGCGATCCCGAGTAATACCGCGCGGGCCGGGGGAATTATTTTTCCGATTATCCGTTCGTTATCCGAAACTTTTCAGTCGACGCCCAAGGACGGCACGGAACGGCGCATCGGCGCTTTCTTGCTGAAGGTGGGCTTTCAGGGGAACTTGATCACTTCAGCGATGTTTTTAACGGCTATGGCGGCAAACCCGCTGATTGCCAAACTTGCCCATGATGTGGCAGGTGTGAATCTGACCTGGACAAGCTGGGCTGTGGCGGCCATCGTCCCGGGACTTGTCAGCTTGATCATCACCCCGCTTGTCATTTATAAACTGTATCCGCCTGAGGTGAAGGAAACGCCTGATGCAGCAAAAATCGCAACAGAGAAGCTGAAAGAAATGGGGCCGTTCAAAAAATCGGAACTCTCGATGGTCGCGGTCTTTTTGCTCGTCCTTTTTTTATGGATTTTCGGCGGAAACCTGAAAATTGACGCGACGACAACGGCATTGATCGGTTTAGCCGTCCTGCTTTTGACACAGGTTCTGACGTGGGACGATATTAAGAAAGAGCAAGGCGCATGGGATACGCTGACATGGTTTGCAGCGCTCGTCATGCTGGCGAGCTTCTTGAATGAACTCGGCATGGTCGGCTGGTTCAGCGATGCGATGAAATCGTATGTTTCAGGATTTTCCTGGTTCAGCGCATTTCTCATTTTAATTGCGGTTTACTATTATTCGCATTATTTCTTTGCGAGTGCAACCGCTCATATCAGCGCGATGTATTCGGCCTTTCTCGCCGTGATTATCGCTGCAGGCGCTCCGCCGCTCCTCGCAGCATTAAGCCTTGCGTTTTTCAGCAACCTTTTTGCTTCGACGACACACTACGGAGCTGGAGCGGCTCCCGTCTTTTTCGGGGCCGGTTATATTCCGCAAAGCAAATGGTGGTCAATCGGCTTTATCCTGTCGATTGTTCATATTGTGACATGGATTGTTGTCGGAGGATTGTGGTGGAAATTACTGGGTATATGGTAAAATGAAGGGCAGGAGAGATCCTGTCCTTTTTTTATGTTCGTATCGACGCTGTTAATTTGAATTCCACGATTTATGGTCGAGAAAAGGTTGATTTAAATACACCGAATGTAAGGAGGTGAACGTTAATGTTTTGGTCAGTTGATTTCATGCTGCTCGGTTTCTTGTATGCAATCGTCTACTTTTTGTATGACATTGTGAAAAACCGAAAAAAGACAAGTTTGTTTAGAAAAATGGTGTTTGCCAGTTTTATTGTTTATTTGAGCGTCGTTTATCACTATACGATAGGCGGAATCAACATTCCGCCGCAGCCGGCATACGCTCAAATGAACATTCAGCTCATTCCGTTTTATTTTGTCGCTGAATGGGTGCAAATGCATCAGCAGAGCGGATTTGATTGGTTTTTTTGGAACTCTGTCAAGCTTACATTTTTTAATGTTTTATTGCTCATTCCTTTAGGTGTGTATCTTTCCGTTCTATGGAGAAAAACTTCGCTGAAAAAAGCGGCAGTTTTTGTTTTTTTGACAAGCTTTTTGATTGAGAGTCTCCAGCTTGTGCTGTCTGTGACAGGATTCATAATGACGAGAACTTTTAATGTAGATGATTTAATTTTAAATACGGCCGGCGGTGTAATCGGTTTCTGCCTGACGTCTTTCATGTTCGGAGCTAAAGGATCAGATTCCCGCAGGAAAGGTCTGCATTTTTGAAGAAAGCGCGAAAGATGATTCCCGGCTGGGCAATCATCTTTTTTAGTTAAAATTGAAAGCTCAGGCTCTTAAATCGGTGCGTGCCGGTGCCGTGCTTTGCCAGCCCGTGCTTCTTCAAATGCTGGGCCGCATGCCCGGCTTCCTGCAAAATGTCAGGCGCAAGGCCGAGCTGATGATGCCCGCCGAAAACTTTTTTCACGCACTCGATAGCCGAGATTTTTTCAAGCGACTGAATCAATTGGGCCGGATCAGTCGTCGGGTAGAATGCATAGATGGGGGCTCCGGTATACAGCAGATCGCCGGTAAACAAGTAGCCTGATGCTGGATCAAAGATACAGATATGCCCCGGGGAGTGTCCAGGCGTGTGATAAATAACGAGCGGCCTTGAATCGCAGCCGACTGTATCGCCGTCTTGCAGCGTTCCCGACGGTTCGCCTCTGAACGGGGTGTATGTTTCAGCGGAAAAGCCGGCCGGTACAGGTTTGGTGATATCTCGCGAGACATCGCGGCGAATGTGCTCAAGCGGAAGCCCTTTGATTCCGTCCGTCAGCCAGTCTTTCTCAGCTTCATGGACGTAAATGCGCTGATACTCACCGTGGCTTCCAATGTGATCCCAATGGACATGGGTTGTGATGACGCTGACCGGCAGATCGGTCAGACTATCCGTTACCGTCTTCATGCTGCCGATGCCAAGACCTGTATCAATTAAAACGGCTTCCTTTGCCCCAACAAGCAAATAAGAGTGTACATTCTCCCAATGCCCGTATTCGCTGATCGCATATGTGGATTCATCAAGCTCTGTCACAGTAAACCACTGACCATCTCCCATTGCTTTGTCCCTCCTTCATTTTTTCAAAGGTGCTCATCCGTGCATATCCTCAAGTCAAATGTGCAAAGTAATAAAATATATGATAAGTGAGTGTGGTGAACATAATGAGTGATCCTTACATGCCTTTGACGTCCATCAACAGCGGGGTCCTGGAAGAGTATGCCGAAGGTGTATTCGGTTTGACGGTGCAAATCGTCAATGTGTATGTTATTTTCGATCCCGATTCGCGGGAAGCCGTTTTAATCGATGCCGGAATGCCCAAGTCCGCTCCATTTATTTTAAGAGAGGCGAAGGAGCGGTTCGGCGATTTTCAGCTGAAAGCAATCGTTTTGACGCATGGACATTTCGACCATATCGGCGCTTTGGAAGGTCTTCTCGAAACATGGCCGGTTCCAGTTTACGCCCATGAGAAGGAAATGCCTTATTTAACGGGAAAAGCCGATTATCCGCCTGCCAAACCGCAAGTGAAAAGCGGGTTGGTTGCAAAGATGTCTCCGTTGTTTCCAAGGCACTCAATCAACATTTCGTCCCGTGTAAAGCAGCTTAATGAAGATGGTTCGCTTCCGTTTCTTAAAGGGTGGAAATGGATTGAGACGCCGGGTCATACACCAGGTCATATTTCGCTTTTCCGGCAGTCGGACAGAACCTTGATCGCAGGCGACGCCGTTACAACTGTAGAGCAGGAGTCTCTGTTTGAAGTGGCGATTCAAAAGCAGGAGCTGAACGGACCCCCGGCTTATTTCACAATGGACTGGACAAAAGCGGCGGACTCGGTAAAGAAGCTGGCGGAATTAAAACCGGCTGCTTTGTTGACGGGACATGGTGTACCGATGAGAGGAAGCGATTTTTCCAAAGAGCTTCTTGATCTGTCAGGCCGCCTTCCCGCTTCTGATTCGTAAAATGCCATATGCTGCCCTTAAAACATTCAGCCAGCTGAATGTTTTTTTATAGGGAAAAACGAACCATTTACATGTGATGATGGCCATCCATCGTGCTATATTCCGGATGTTGTTGTATACCAAAGGAATCATTTTCTGAAATTTTAGACAAAATAGGCTGATATTTCATTTATAATGCAGGTATGCCTGAAAGGAGCTGAGAAAAGATGAACATTCAAAAAAGGGTCCAAGCTTTGCTGGCAGCTGCGGCAATGTTTGCAGGACTGTTGGTGTCTGATGCGGTTCACGCTGCGGAAATCCCTTACTATGGAAAGAACTATACTCAGCCAGAGCAAGTGTCATCATTATATCCGGAGCCGGAAGAAACTTTCTCAACCCCTGCTTTTGTGAAAGAAGGGGAAGCCTTTACGACACAAGAAGAAATGATGAAGTTTATAACCAGTCTGACAAAGAAAAGCCCGAATGTCAAAATTGGGAATATCGGTTTTTCAATTGAAAAAAGAAATATTCCCGCGCTCTACTTCACAAAGGACAAGCAAATAATTCCTATATCAAAAAAACCGACCGTCTGGCTGCAAGGACAGATACACGGAAATGAGCCGGCAGCGGGAGAATCGGCCCTGGCGATGGCTGAAAAACTGGCCGGACCGTATGGCGACAAAGTGTTGGACAAGATCAATGTCATCGTCGTTCCGCGGGTCAATCCTGACGGCTCGTATCAGTTTAACAGACGGCTGGCGAGCGGAATCGACGGAAACAGGGATCATGTCAAGCTCGAATCTCCGGAAGTCCGTGCCATTCACCAGGAGTTCAATAAATATTCGCCTGAAGTCGTTATTGATGCCCATGAATACGGTGTCGGCCAAAATGAATTTCAAAGCGTAGGCGAAAAGGGGTCATTAAAATACCATGATATTTTAATTTTATCAGGAAAAAATGTAAACATTCCCGAATCGATCAGGTATGCGTCTGACAGCCTTTATGTGAACGGCGTCAGAGCTAAACTTGATGAAAAAGGTTTTTCTAATGATGCATATTATACGACGGGAAAAAGCAAGGACGGAAAAATCGAAATCTATGAAGGCGGTACAGAAGCGAGAATCGGGCGTAATGCATTCGCCCTCCAGCCTGCCCTTTCCTTCCTGGTGGAAAGCAGGGGGATAGACATCGGACGCGAAAATTTTGCAAGAAGAGTCGCGGCTCAGGTTGCTACGCATGAGACGATCATCGACACGACAGTGAAGCATGCAGCCGAGATCAAGCGCCTTGTCGCCAAAGAAAAATTAAAGCTGATAAAAAACGGCGCAAAAGTGAGCGATAAAGACAAAGTGGTCATCAAAAGTGAGTTTGCAGGGCCGTATAAAGACACGCTGAAAGTCGCTGATATCGCTTCTGGACAAGCAGTTGACGTTCCTGTCCAATATTACAGCGCCTCGGAAGCCGTTCCTGTGCTGTCAAGAACACGGCCGACCGCTTATCTTGTCCTTCCGGGCCATCAAGATATCGAACAGAAGTTGAAAGATCAAGGTTTAAAGAGCGTGACACTGCCTTTCAAGCAAAAGCTCACCGCTGAAGCGTATGAGGTTTTATCGAAAGAAACAGCGGGAGAATCTGAGGGCCGGCCTGTGATCAAGGTGGAAACGAAGCTTAAAAAACAGAAAAAAGAGTTTCCAAAAGGAACAAAAGTCTATTTTACAGCTCAACCGCAAAGCAATCTACTGTCGATTGCGCTTGAGCCGGAATCGGTTGACAGTTATGTGAGCACGGGTTACATCCCTTCTCAAACAGGCAAAGAGCTGCCGGTTTACCGTTTCATGCTGAACACCAAAACGCTTAATATTAAGGAATAATCATCAGGCATCCGTCTTTGACAGATGCTCAGCGTGTCGACAAACCCTCGCATTCGTTGTCAGGCCTGCGCGTCGGTGCTCACGAAAATAGGAGAAGGGTCGGCGGCTAATCGCCCAGGCGTCCTGCCTGAACGCCGCCGTCATCACCTCCTGTGAAAGTCCGCTCCGATGCTCGGCCTTCCTAGACTGCAAGGGTTGCGGGTCACGCTGAAAGGATGACAAAATCCTAAAACTGAAAACCGTTTTAGGAATTTGTCAACAATCTGGGCATCCGTCTTTGACGGATGCTTTTTAGCGGTTTTTTGTCTTTTCATACATAAAGGTTTTAAACTGAGATCGAAACCTATACAATAAATATCAGTCTGAAATCTGGAAGGAGAGAATCCGGTTGGAATCATATGAAGAATTATGGAGGGAAGCCAAGACCTTCATCGAGCTCTGCTACGGGGAACTGTCGAAGTCCGAAGAAGAAATAAGGATGCGCTTACATAAAATAGACGAAGAAATCAGAGAAACCGGAAGCTATACACATACATTAGAAGAAATCGAACATGGCGCCAGAATGGCGTGGAGAAACAGCAGCCGCTGCATCGGCCGGCTGTTTTGGCACTCTCTTACTGTCATCGATCAAAGAGGCGTTCAAACCGAGGCAGAGGTGCGGGATGCGCTTTTTCACCATATAGAGCTTGCGACAAACGGAGGGAAAATCAGACCGTTTATTACGATTTTTCCCCCGGAACAAAGCGGGCAAAAAAAAGTGTCCATTTGGAACCATCAGCTGATCAGGTATGCGGGGTATGAAACGGAGCAAGGTGTCATCGGCGATCCTGCATCATTGGAACTGACAAAAGCGTGTGAAGCGCTCGGCTGGAAAGGCGAAGGTACGCCTTTTGACGTTTTGCCGCTCGTTTTTCAAATAGATGGCCGTCCCCCTGTGTGGTATGAGCTGCCTCGTGAAATCGTCAAAGAGGTCAGGATTGAACATCCGGAGATTGAAGGCTTTAAAAGTCTGGGGCTGAAGTGGTACGGTGTGCCGATTATAGCCGATATGAAGCTGGAGGTCGGAGGAATTCATTATAATGCCGCCCCGTTTAACGGCTGGTATATGGGAACGGAAATCGGAGCGCGCAACCTCGCGGATACAGACCGCTATAATGTGCTCGAAAAAGTGGCAGCCATTATGGGACTTGATACGGAACGGAATACTTCGCTGTGGAAAGACAAGGCGCTTGTTGAATTAAATACCGCGGTGCTTCACTCCTATAAAAAAGCCGGCGTCAGCATTGTTGACCATCATACCGCGGCAAGCCAATTCAAGCGGTTTGAGGAGCAGGAAGCTGAAGCTGGAAGGGAGCTTTCAGCAAGCTGGACGTGGCTGATTCCGCCGATATCTCCGGCAGCGACCCATATCTTTCACAGCTATTATGAAAATAAAACGCTTAAACCGAATTACTTTTATCAGGAAAAGCCTTACCTTAACAATTGAGAGTTCGGCTTTTATCCAGAAGGAAAAGCGGCAAAATTTCATGCTCCTATGCCGTCTCTCCTGAGGAGAAGATAAAAGGCTCCATATCGGAGCCTTCAGCGTGTCGACAAACCCTCGCATTCGTCGTCAGGCCTGCGCGTCGGTGCTCACGAATTCCAACATTCGCTCCGCTCCGATGCTCGGCCTTCCTAGACTGCAAGGGTTTTCAATCACGCTGAAAGGATGACAAAATCCCAAAACTAAGAGCAGTTTTGGGATTTTGTCAACAATCTGAAGGCTCCATATCGGAGCCTTCTTTTTCATTTATCCTCTTGTCAGCTTTTCATATTGATTTCTTTCCGGTACAGGACATAAGAATAAATATAGGGCGCGAAAACCGTTGCCAAAATAACCGGAAGCATGATTTCTGGGCTGATCGATAACAATCCGTCCGCAATGATCAGCAGTCCTGCTAAAGTAAATACTTTCGCCGCAAATCTGTGGGTTTTTTTCCAGATTGAATCACTGCTCAATGTCCAAGGGTTTTTGATTCCGAAAAAAAAGTTTGAGCGGACTCTCGGGAGGTAATTGCCTATGACAATGAGTAGAGCGCCTACTAGAACCGGTACAATGCTGCCCGCCGGCAGATCATACCCGAGCCCTGTCATGATAACAAGCACGTTGATCAGGGAAAATAGAATCAGCATGGCATTGATGAGAAGGTAATAAGTCTTCGAAAAAAGCTGATAGTTTTTTCTGCGCGGATCGATTTTTGGCGTTAAGAACATTAAGATATACATAAAAACGAGCAGCCCAATCATGGCAAGCATCGCTTCCATTTTTGAAGCATACCTGTCGACTTCTCCCGAAAATGACCAATGGATTGGAACTTGAGTTGAAATATGCGGATAAGCGATTGCCCACATGATTAGATTGACGGCAATTACTGCGAGTGAAAAGATGTGTTTTCTCATTTGGCATCCCCTTTATCTTTGCCGGCTTGCTCAGTAAAACTGAAAGCCCAGCCGATGATTTCTTGAAACATTGTGGTGTTCAGCGAGTAAATGATGTATTGGCCTTTTTTTTCATCTTGAATTAATTCAGCCTGTTTTAAAATTTTTAAATGCTGAGATATACTTGGTTTAGACATTTGAAACTGGTCGGAAATTTCACCGGCGGTCATGTCCCGATCCTTCAGCAGATTTAAAATTTTTCTTCTCGTCGGGTCGGCTAGAGCTTTAAAGGTTTGATTCATATTCAGCATCCTTGAAATTAAGTATTTAGCTATTTAACTAAATACTAAAATAAAAGAGGAATTTAGTCAAGATCCGTTTAAAAAATCCGCCATCTCCGGCGGATTTTTCAATAGCTGATATTAAACTTGTGGAATCCGTCAATCTCTTTTGTTTCTTCGACATTCACGTCCGTTACTTTTGAGAAGGGACTTCCTTTTTGAATCGCTTTTAAAAATTGCTTCAGGCTTTCCTCGGGTCCTTCGGCACGGATTTCAACTGTGCCGTTGTCGCGGTTCCGGACCCAGCCGGTCAATTTGTGCTTATCTGCTTCCATTTGAACAAAATAGCGAAATCCCACGCCCTGAACGCGTCCGTCTACAATGATTCTGTATTGAAGCATCGAGAACACTCCTTTTCTTTTATGCTACCATATTTCTCATTTTGAAATCATGGGATAGACATGCTTCGGATAAATCGTTAAAATATGAAAATAAAGGAAGGGCGTGAGGTTTTGGAACATCAGGAGTATGACATTTTATCTATTCATGTAGGCCGTCCGCGTACATACGAATTCGACGGAAAACAGGTGGAAACGGCAATCGTGAAGGAGCCTGTCGGCGGACCCGTATATTTGAGCCGTACGAATTTTGAAGGGGACGGGCAGGCGGATCTGATTCACCACGGAGGAGAGGATAAAGCAGTTTGCGTCTATCCGGCGGATCACTACATGTATTGGGAAAGCGTCTTGAAGCGGAAACTGCCCGAGGCGGCATTTGGAGAAAACGTGACGGTTAAAGGGCTTACCGAAAAAGATGTATGCATCGGTGATATCTTCAAGCTGGGGGAGGCTCTTGTTCAAGTCAGCCAGCCGCGCCAGCCTTGTTTCAAGCTTGCCAAACGGCTGAATCAAAAAGATATGGTGTTAAAGGTGAGGGACACCGGGTTCAGCGGATTTTATTTCAGGGTTCTCGAAGAAGGAATCGTTGCGCCCGATTCCGGGCTGCAGCTCGTTTCAAGAGATGCGCACGAAGCCACAGTTTCGTACGCCAATCATTTGATGTACCATGACAGAGGCAATCACCCCGCCATTCGGAAGATCCTTGAGGTTGAAGCGCTGTCGGAAAGCTGGAGAAGCTCATTTTTAAAGCAGTTGGGCGCATAAAAACAAGCCGTGTCCGAACAGGAGCACGGCTTTAACATGTTTATTTTTTGGCGCTTTCAAGCAGGTTGGCCAAAAAGTGTTTTTTATAGCTTTGAAGCTTTCTTCCTTCATACTTCGTCATTCCCAGCTTTTTCAGTTCTTCTACATACCAGCCTTTGCTTCCGTAATGCATGGCAGAAAACTCCCTTCTATAATTCGATGCAATTGGCATTCTAACATCTATAGAAAAACGCTGAAAAGGGATAGGCGGCAATTTTTAAAAACTGAGTCTTTCGTCGTGGTTTGGAAGTTTGAGGGCAGGCTTCAGCCGTGTGTCAAACTGGTGACGATCATCACAATGATCGAGATGCTGAGGACGATTCCGATATATTTTAAAAAGCCGTTCTTTTTTTTATGAGCATATACGATTAACAGGATGCTCTCGATGAAAAAGATCAGCCCGATGATGGCAAACAGCATTGCGGTAAAGCTCCTTTCGGCACAGTTTGTCTTTTATTTTAGCATAAAAGCCCGGACTTCTATGAGCCGGGCTTTTTCACGTAATCAGTCAAGCTGTGTTAAAATGATCGGTTCGTTTTTCGTGATGACGATCGTATGCTCGATTTGCGCCACAAAGCTGCCGTCAGGCGTTTTGAATGTCCAGCCGTCTCCGGCTTCGATGGTATGCTCGGCTCTTGTGGAAACAAACGGTTCAAGGGCAATGACCGTTCCGTTTTTAAAGAGCGCATTATCAAACGGGTCATAGTAATTTAAGATATGGTTGGGCGCTTCATGGAGGTTCTTTCCAATCCCGTGGCCCGTCAGGTTTTTAATGACGGTGAACCCGTTTGCTTTTGCTTCATTGTATACGGCTCTGCCGATTTGGTTTTGTTTCTTGCCGGCGCGCGCCTGCAAAAGCCCTTTTTGAAAAGCGCTTTCTGCAGTTTGGCAAAGCTTATGGAGCGTTTCATCGCCTTTTCCGAGGACAAAAGAAATGCCCGTATCAGAATAGTAGCCGCCAAATTCAGCGGAGATGTCGATGTTGATCAAATCCCCTTCTTTTAAAATTCTGGATTCGCTTGGGATGCCGTGGGCGACTTCGTCGTTGACACTGATGCACGTCGTGCCCGGGAAATCGTATTCTTTTTCCGGAGCCGATGCGGCGCCATGAGCTTCAAGCACTTCTTTACCGAGGAGGTCCAGCTCTTTTGTGCTCATGCCGGGTGCTGCTTTTGCCTTCATTTCCTCCCTGGCTAAAGCGACGATTCTGCCGATTTTCTTGAGCCCTTCCAGCTCTTGGTCATTTGTTACAATCACAATTCATTCCCGCTTTCTTTTTTTATATTCTATTTCAAGCTTACCATATCTGCTCGCGAAAAAGGAACAGCGCGGTTTCAAGACAAAAAAAGCACCCGCTTATTTAGAAGCGGGTGCTGTCTGTTTATTGTCCGGAATCTGATTTCGTTGTTTGCGCCGCATCAGATTCTGATGTTTTCGGATTGTGATTGGTGTAGTCGTAGTCGCTCGGGTTGATCGCTTTAAAGCCTTTCGGTTTATAGAAGCGCAGCAAATCTCCGTCGACGATTTTATCGGACATTTCGAGTTCTTTTTTCACGGACTCATCGATGTTCGGATCAATGTCTTTTTCGTTCAGAAGCTCTCCTGTTTTCGTGTCGTAGTAGTTTCCGTTCGTTTTCGTATATTCCGGAGAAACGAAATCGCCGTTGCGGAACGGAATAACTTCACGGTGTTCCGGTGACAGAAGGTCTGAACCGCTCATCAGGTAATCTTTCGTATTCACGCCCATCAAATGAAGCAGGGTAGGGGCTACATCGACTTCACCGCCGTATTTATTGGATTTGATTCCCTTGACCCCAGGCGCGTGGATGAACAGCGGAACCCTTTGCAATTGAGCGTTTTCATATGGTGTGATGTCTTTGCCCAATACTTTGGCCATCGCTTTGTTGTGATTTTCCGAAATACCGTAGTGGTCTCCGTACATGACGACAATCGTATTATCATACAGTCCGGATTTTTTCAGATCGTTGAAAAATTGTTCAATGGCCTGATCCATGTAGTTGGCCGACTGGAAATAATGGTCAACGACGCTGTCGCCGGTATCGCCGGCAGGGAAGTCTGTATCGCCTTCATCCATCTCGAACGGAAAATGGTTCGAAAGGGTGATAAACTTCGTATAGAACGGCTGTTTCAGGCTTTTCAACAGCGGCATTGATTCTTCAAAGAACGGTTTATCTTTCAACCCGTAGTTTTTCGTTTTATCTTCGCTCATATCGTAATACGTAGCGTCAAAGAATTTGTCATACCCGATGGCTTTATACATTTCATTGCGGTTCCAGAACGTTTTGTAGTTGCCGTGGAACGCCGCTGATGTATAGCCTTGAGACTTCAAAATGGCCGGAGCCGACTGCAGCGTGTTTTGCGCTTTATTAATGAACACTGATCCTTGTGATAAAGGATACAGCGAGTTGTCCATCATAAATTCCGCGTCGGACGTTTTACCTTGTCCTGTTTGGTGGAAAAAGTTATCAAAATAAAACGTTTCATTGTCGTGCGCCAGTGAATTTAAGAACGGCGTGACTTCCTTGCCGTCGATCTTATAGTCGATCGCGAACGTCTGAAGTGATTCCAGTGAAATGTAAACCACGTTCATGCCTTTCGCTTTTCCGAAGTATTCGGCATTCGGCTTATCATGATTGGCTTTAATATAGTTTTCTACTTCCGTCACGTCGCTGGAGCTTGCCAGTGCGCGCTGGCTGTTTGACTTGATATTCTGCACCGCATCGTAGATTGTGAAATTGTAGGTTCCCAAATATTTCACAAGGTAGTTGCGGTCAAAAGAACGGGTCAGAAGCTCCGGACGATCAATCTCGGCAACGGCCAGGTTGACGAGGAAGACGAGGATGCTTGTTCCCATCACAATTTTAAACGGGCGCTTCGTTGTTGTTTCAGAAGGTTTGTTATAGAAAACAGCCAGCCCGATTAAAATAAAGGTATCGATGAAATACAGAACATCAAGCGGGTGCATGAGTGAGAAGATGCTGTCCCCGAGCTGTCCCCCGTTTGTTTTTGCCTGCATGATCGTAGGCAGTGTGATAAAGTCGCTGAAAAATCTGTAGTATACGACGTTTGCATATAGCAAAAAAGACATTAAAAAATGAATCACTATAATCGCTGTCTGCTGTATTTTTTTCTTGAACAAGAGTCCCAATCCAAGAAAGAACAAGCTTGAGCTAATCGGATTCACAAAAAGCAAAATCTGTTGTACTGTGTTGGTTATTCCTAAATTAAATTCAATTACATACGCAGCATAAGTTTTCAGCCATAGCAATATGGCGGCTATCAGGAAGAAGGCAAGACCTCTTTCCTTAATAAATCTTTTCAATTGTTACACTCCTTTTTTCCGGATCAGTAAAAAACCATCGGAACGAAAGAAAAAACGAATGTATAAAATATACCATGAAATACCGATTTAGAAAAGCGGAAACCAACTTTGTGAAAAGAAGCGCAAAACCCCCGGTAAATCAAGGTTTTACAGTTTTCTAAAAAACATTTGGGAATATTTTACGCTTGTCTTGCATTGGCGGGAACGCATCTTTATGGCAGACTGTTGTTAGTATATGAACGAAGGGGAGGATGTAGACCATGGATTTTTCGAACATCGTTTCTGAAGACAAGATTAAGCGGGCTATTAAAGACGGCGAATTCGAAGGGCTTCCGGGAATGGGGAAACCTTTGAAAAAAGACGATGCCGCCCATGTTCCAGAGCATCTCCGCATGGCTTACAGGGTGATGAAAAACGCCGGAATGACGGGGGATGAAGGGGCTTTGAAGAAAGAGCTGATGACAATTGACGACTTAATCGCAAAGTGCGCGGACGAAGACGAGCGCGAGCGTTTAATTGAGAGAAAAACAGAAACGCGGCTCAGGCTCGACAGGCTCGCCGACAAAAAAGGCATGTTTTCCAAGCCTGCCTCAGCGTTTTATAAAGAAAAAGTGTACCGGAGGATCGGCGGGAAATAAAAAATGCTGAAGCAGGTTTATTTCTGTCCTGTAGTGGTATTGACCCATAAACGAATAAAAGGGTGATAGGATGGAACGATTGTTGAACTGGGTTGAATACATATCAGATTGGCTGTGGGGGCCTCCGCTCATCATACTGCTGACAGGGACAGGAGTCTATTTAACGATCCTGCTGAAATTTTTTCAATTTCGCTATCCTCTCTATATCTTTAAGCAGACGATCGGAAGCGTCGGCAAAAAGCCGAAAGGAGAAGGGACGGTTACACCGCTGCAGGCTTTGACATCGGCTCTCAGCTCAACAGTCGGCGCCGCCAATATCGTCGGTGTGCCTGCGGCGATCATGTTCGGCGGTCCGGGAGCCGTGTTTTGGATGTGGCTGGTCGCGCTGTTTGCCATGGCGATCAAGTTTTCGGAAAGCGTCCTCGCCGTCCACTACAGAGAAAAAAACGAAGAAGGCGAATATGTCGGGGGGCCGATGTATTACATTACAAAAGGGCTCTCTATGAAATGGCTCGGCGTCTTTTTTTCGGTGGCGCTGATGATCGAGCTCGTTCCGAGCATCATGGTGCAGGGAAATTCGGTTTCCGCATCATTAGCTGAGACGTTCTCGTTCAATCGTTTATACACCGGAATCGGTATTGCTATTTTGATCGGTTTAGTGGTGCTCGGAGGGATTAAACGGATTGGAAAAGTGACAGAGCTCGCGGTTCCGCTTATGGCAGGGGCGTACATCGGGGCCGGTTTCCTGATTGTCGTCATGAACCTTTCTTCTGTACCCGCATTTTTCTCTCTCATCTTTTCGAATGCGTTTACATCTTCTTCGGCATTCGGCGGCTTTGCAGGTGCGGCAGTTGCCGAAACCGTTCGCTGGGGGTTTGCCCGGGGACTTTATTCCAACGAAGCCGGGATGGGGACGGCGCCGATCGCCCACGCGGCGGCGATGACCGACCACCCCGTGAGACAGGGATTCTGGGCGGTGATCGGCATCGTGGTCGATACGCTGCTGATATGCACGACCACAGCCTTCGTCGTGCTCGCATCAGGCGTCTGGACCGGTGAAAATGCGGCGAGCAATCCAGGGGCACTAGCGGCAGCCGGATTCCGCAGCTATTTCGGCCCTGTGGGCGGATACTTCGTCTCCGTCGCGCTCGTCTTCTTTGTTTTATCAACGATCACAGTGGTCATTTTTTACGGGGTAAAACAAGCTGAATTTCTGTTCGGACGGTTCGCAGGGCATATGATTAAATTCGTCTATCTGGCCGCCGTCATCATCGGGGCTGCCGGAGGAGCAAAGGCGATATGGGGATTCCTTGATCTTGCGCTCGTTTTCATTCTTCTTCCGAATATTTTGGCGGTGCTGCTTTTGAGCAGAAAAGTAAGGTCTTTATATGATGAGTTTTTTACATCAGAAAAGTATTATTTGAAAGACATCGGTCAGCAGGACGACGCTTATGAACGTGATGAAAAAGTGAACAATTTATGATCACAGCCGGTTGTTCCCGGCGCATAAATCGGAGGAAGCCTTACTGCCCTTCGTTTTATGAAGGGAACAGCGGGCTTTTTTTATTTTTGAAAGCGCTATAAAAATATGTTGACTACTTGTATATACAGGAATACAATATAGGTATAACATGTATATACAAGTTATAAAAGGAGAAGGAGGGATTGAAATGACTGATTTACATCAATCAGCGCGACGGATTGTCGATGCTGTCGGCGGTGCAGACAACATTGCAGCTGTAACCCATTGTGTGACGCGGCTGCGATTTGCACTGCTCGATGAAAGCAAAGTCAATCAAGAGGTGCTGGAGCAAATAGATGTTGTCAAAGGATCGTTTTCAACGAACGGCCAATTTCAAGTGGTGATCGGCCAAGGAACGGTCAACAATGTATATGCGGAGCTGGTGAAGGCCACAGGAATCGGCGAATCGTCAAAAGATGACGTCAAGAAAGCCTCAGAGAAAAATATGAATCCTTTACAGCGTGCTGTGAAAACGCTTGCAGATATTTTTATTCCAATATTGCCGGCGATTGTCACCGCCGGACTGCTGATGGGAATCAACAATATCCTGACGGCTCAAGACATTTTCTTCAGTGGAAAATCGATCGTTGAAGTCTATCCGCAATGGGCGGATCTCGCCAATATGATTAACTTGATTGCGGGCACGGCTTTCGCATTTCTCCCGGCATTAATCGGCTGGTCGGCCGTCAAGCGGTTTGGCGGAAATCCGCTGCTCGGCATTGTGCTGGGCGTCATGCTTGTGCACCCTGATTTGTTAAACGCATGGGGATACGGGGCTGCCGAGCAAAGCGGAGAGATTCCTGTCTGGAATTTATTCGGTCTGGAAGTGCAGAAGGTCGGCTATCAGGGGCAGGTGCTTCCCATTTTGCTCGCATCTTATTTGCTGGCAAAAATTGAGCGCTTTTTGACAAAGCGGACGCCTGAGAGCATTCAGCTCCTTGTCGTGGCACCGATTACGCTGCTTGTCACAGGCTTTGCTTCATTTATTGTCATTGGACCGATTACGTTTGCCATCGGAAATGTCTTAACATCAGGCCTTATTGCTGTCTTTGAACAATTCGCCGTACTGGGCGGACTGTTATATGGCGGACTTTACGCCGCTCTCGTCATTACCGGAATGCATCATACATTCCTTGCCGTTGACCTTCAGCTGATCGGCTCAAAGCTCGGCGGAACATTTTTATGGCCGATGCTGGCGCTGTCCAATATCGCACAAGGTTCAGCCGCGCTTGCGATGATGTTTATTGTCAAAGATGAGAAGCAGAAAGGCCTGTCTCTGACATCCGGCATTTCAGCTTATCTCGGAATTACCGAACCGGCGCTGTTCGGGGTGAATCTCAGATACAGATTTCCGTTCGTGATCGCGATGATCAGCTCGGGGATTGCCGGAATGTTCATTTCCTCGCAAGGGGTTTTGGCAAGCTCGGTCGGCGTCGGCGGTGTACCCGGCATTTTCTCTATCATGAGCCAATACTGGGGAGCGTTTGCAATCGGAATGGCGATCGTGCTGATCGCGCCGTTCGCCGGAACATATCTCTATGCAAAATTAAAAATGAAATAAGAGAGGGAGAGGGGCGCGCATATTTGTCAGCCCTTTTCCCATTTCATAAAGAAGAAAACGGTGGTGTTGAAAAGTGGAAACGAAAGAAAATCCATGGTGGAAAAAAGCAGTCGTCTATCAGATTTATCCGAAAAGCTTTAAAGATACAACAGGAAACGGTGTCGGTGACATTCGCGGCATCATCGAAAAGCTCGACTACATCAAGGAGCTCGCCTGTGATGTCATTTGGCTGACGCCGATTTATCAATCGCCGCAAAACGACAACGGCTATGACATCAGCGACTATTACAACGTTCATGAAGAATATGGAACAATGGCCGACTTTGAAGAGCTTCTAGAAGAGGCCCACAAGCGCGGCATAAAGGTGATCATGGATCTTGTCGTTAACCATACATCAACAGAGCACAAATGGTTTAAAGAAGCAGCGTCCGGAAAAGAAAACCCGTATCGTGACTTTTATATTTGGAAGGACATGAAGCCGGACGGTGCTCCGCCGACAAACTGGGAATCGAAGTTCGGCGGCTCGGCGTGGGAGTTTCATGAAGAGAGCGGACAGTATTATCTCCATCTCTATGATGTCACACAGGCGGATTTGAATTGGGAGAACGATGAAGTCAGAAAAAAAGTGTACGAGATGATGCATTTCTGGTTTGAAAAAGGAATCGACGGCTTCAGACTTGATGTCATCAATGTCATCTCAAAAGACCAGCGTTTCCCTGATGATGATCAAGGGGACGGGCGCAGATTTTATACGGACGGGCCGAGGGTTCACGAGTTTTTGAATGAAATGAACAGGGAGGTCTTTTCAAAATACGACAGCATGACGGTCGGGGAAATGTCATCGACCACAATCGCAGATTGCATCCGGTATACAAACCCCGAAAGCCGGGAGCTCGATATGGTGTTTAACTTTCACCATTTAAAGGCCGACTATCCAAACGGGGAAAAATGGGCGCTTGCGGATTTTGATTTTCTAAAGCTGAAGAAGATTCTTTCTGAATGGCAGACTGAAATGCATAAAGGGGGCGGGTGGAACGCATTGTTCTGGTGCAACCACGACCAGCCGCGGATCGTCTCACGCTATGGCGACGACGGAACATACCGCAAAAAGTCTGCGAAAATGCTGGCAACCGCGATTCATATGCTTCAGGGGACGCCATACATTTATCAGGGAGAAGAGCTCGGGATGACCAACCCGAAATTCGAGGACATCTCTCTTTACCGGGATGTCGAATCTCTCAATATGTACCGTCTGCTGAAAGAAGCAGGAAAGCCGGAAGCCGAAATCATCGAAATCCTGAAATCGAAGTCCCGCGATAATTCGCGGACGCCGGTGCAGTGGAACGGAGAAGAAAATGCCGGGTTTACGACGGGGACACCGTGGATTCCGGTGCCTGAAAACTACAAAGAAATCAACGCAGAAACAGCGCTCAGCGATCCTGATTCGATTTTCTACCATTATAAAAAGCTGAATGAGCTCCGCAAGGAATTCGATATCATCACAACCGGAGATTATCAGCTGATTCTGGAAGACGATCAAGCGCTCTATGCGTATTTGAGAAACGGAGCGGATGAAAAACTGCTGGTGATCAATAATTTTTATGGAAAAGAGACCGAGTTTCAGCTCCCTGATGATATTGATATTGAAGGCTATGATGCCAAGGTTCTCATTTCCAATGACACCGATCTTCCCGAGTCATTTACACGCTTTAAAGTGAAACCGTATCAATCGATTGTTTATCATCTCGCCAAACCATGCTAAACTAAGCGTGGTGGTAAAAAAATGAAGATCAACAAGTATATGATGATTTACAAACAAATTGCAGAACAAATCGATCAAAGCATACTGAATGCCGGAGATATCCTGCCGTCTGAAAACGACCTTGCCGAACAGCACGACACCTCGAGGGAAACCGTTCGGAAAGCGCTGAATGTGCTTGCCCAGAACGGATATATTCAAAAGATCAAAGGAAAGGGGTCAGTCGTGCTGCACAGGGAGAAAATGCAGTTCCCGGTTTCCGGTTTGGTCAGCTTTAAGGAGCTTTCAGAAACGCTTGGCAAAGAGACAAGCACGACGGTTCACGAGTTCGGCTTGACGCATCCGGATGCATATATTCAAAAGCAGCTTCGCACTTCCGGAGATGAAGAGGTATGGCGCGTCGTCAGATCGCGGAATATTAACGGAGAGCGTATCATCCTGGATAAAGACTATTTTATCCGCAAGCATGTGCCGCTCTTAACGAAAGAAATATGCGAGGACTCGATCTACCAATACCTTGAAGATGAATGCGGGCTCGTCATCAGCTATGCTCATAAGGAAATTGTAGTCGAGCCATGTACGGTAGAGGATCAAGAATATTTAGATCTGAACGGATACGAGCACATTGTGGTCGTGAAAAATTTTGTTTTCCTTGATGATACGACCTTGTTTCAATATACGGAAAGCAGACACCGCCTGGATAAATTCCGGTTTGTCGATTTTGCAAGAAGAGAAAAGTAGCACGGTGCGCCTGACGGCGGCCGTGTTTTTTTATGCAGCCGTTTCTCATCACGTCCGCATTGAATATGCTACAGCAGGTGTAAATGAGAAATGGAGGATGTAAGCAATGATTCATGAAACCGTAAAGATCGGAAAGAACGTGGTATTGGGAGAGCATGCTGTCATTGAAGAAAATGTGGTCATCGGGGATAACGTAACAATCGGTCATCATGCCATTATTAAAAAGGATACTCAGATCGGCAGCGGGGTAAAAATCGGCGATTTGGCCGTCCTTGGCAAAGCGGCTTCTTCAAATAAAAAAATGGCCCGCCAGCCGAAGCAGACAGGAGCGCTTTTGCGGATAGAAGATGATGTCGTAGTCGGAGCGAGCGCTGTTATTTATCGGGACGTGCTGTTGGAACAAGGTGTTTTCGTGGGAGACATGGCGAGCATTCGCGAAAATGTCGCGATCGGAAGAGAAAGCATTATAGGACGAAACGCGATGGTTGAAAACAATACCAGAATTGGAAAGAGAGTGACGATTCAAACGGGCTGCTATATCACCGCTGATATGACGATCGAAGATGAAGTGTTTATCGGCCCTTGCTGTTCCACATCAAATGATAAATATATGGGAATGGGAAACTACCCGTATCAAGGTCCAACTATTAAAAGAGGAGCGAAAATCGGAAACAACGCAACATTGCTGCCGGCGGTCATCATCGGGGAGCATGCGGTCATCGGAGCGGGCGCCGTCATCACAAAGGATGTTCCCGCAGGTAAAACGGCTGTGGGCAATCCAGGCCGATTGCTGAAATAAACGGTTTTTCAATCTTATCTGTGTTATATAACGTGTCTGCAAAAAAGAGAGATCATAGGATATAGAGCTTCAATATCTTTTAAAGATCATTGCAGCCAGAAAATGAAAAGAACTGGGGGTGGAAAAATGTCCATTCAAAACGCGGTGATGAACGGGGGATTTGAGACGGGAACCTTCTCGCCTTGGGTAGGCGTAAACGCATCTGTTACAAGCCAGTTTTCGCACTCAGGATTTTTCTCTGCAAGATTTTTGGGCGGACCAGTCACATCATATATTGCTCAATTTGTTCCGGCCAGGGCTGGGGAAGGAAGCGAATTTCTCGTTTCTCTTGCGAGAGCGGGATTTCTCCCGGCACCTTCTGTCACGATACAAGTTACTTATTTTAACAGTCAATTTAATTTTCTCGGATACGGGTTATTTGCCACTGTGCCGTCAAGCAGAATACCGGCAGCCGAAAATGGGACATGGCTTGAAGTCTATCAAACAACTTCACCTGCTCCCCCTGGCACCACCCAGGCATTCATTTTGATCAACAACATTCCGCAGGCGGGAACTGCAAGCGTGCTTGTGGATGATGTTGCTCTATTGAGTGTTGAGGGTGGAGGAGGTCCGACGGGAGCGACGGGTCCAACAGGAGCGACGGGTCCAACAGGAGCGACAGGTCCGACAGGAGCGACGGGTCCAACGGGAGCAACCGGTCCAACAGGAGCAACCGGAGCGACGGGTCCAACAGGAGCCACCGGAGCGACAGGACCAACAGGAGCAACCGGAGCGACGGGTCCAACAGGAGCAACCGGTCCGACAGGAGCGACGGGTCCCACGGGAGCAACCGGTCCGACGGGAGCGACGGGTCCAACAGGAGCGACAGGTCCGACAGGAGCGACGGGTCCCACGGGAGCAACCGGTCCAACAGGAGCAACTGGTCCAACAGGAGCGACAGGTCCGACAGGAGCGACGGGTCCCACGGGAGCAACCGGTCCGACGGGAGCGACGGGTCCAACAGGAGCAACTGGTCCAACGGGAGCAACCGGTCCAACAGGAGCAACCGGTCCGACGGGAGCGACGGGTCCAACAGGAGCAACTGGTCCAACAGGAGCGACAGGTCCGACAGGAGCGACGGGTCCGACAGGAGCGACGGGTCCAACGGGAGCAACCGGTCCAACAGGAGCGACAGGTCCGACAGGATCGATGGGACCAACAGGAGCAACCGGAGCGACAGGAGCAACCGGAGCAACCGGAGCGACAGGAGCAACCGGAGCAACCGGAGCGACAGGAGCAACCGGAGCAACCGGAGCGACAGGACCAACCGGAGCAACCGGAGCGACAGGACCAACCGGAGCAACCGGAGCGACAGGACCAACCGGAGCAACCGGAGCGACAGGACCAACAGGAGCAACCGGAGCGACCGGCCCAACCGGAGCAACCGGTCCAACAGGAGCGACAGGTCCGACAGGATCGACGGGTCTAACGGGAGCGACGGGTCCAACGGGAGCAACCGGTCCGACGGGAGCGACGGGTCCAACGGGAGCAACCGGTCCGACGGGTCCAACAGGAGCAACCGGTCCGACGGGTCCAACAGGAGCAACTGGTCCAACAGGAGCGACAGGTCCGACAGGATCGACGGGTCCAACAGGAGCAACTGGTCCAACGGGAGCAACCGGTCCAACAGGAGCAACCGGTCCGACGGGAGCGACGGGTCCAACAGGAGCGACCGGCCCAACCGGAGCAACAGGGGCAACTGGAGCGACCGGCCCAACAGGCGCAACGGGTCCGACAGGAGCCGCGGGTCCAACGGGAGCGACGGGTCCAACAGGAGCGACAGGTCCGACCGGAGCAACAGGGGCAACTGGCCCAACCGGACCAGGAAGTCTGTTGGGAACACCGGCGCAGTCAACTGACCCTGTTTCACTTACAGTTGGAACCGAAACACCAATTCTAACGACGACTGTTACCTCTTCAGCCGGACAGAATATAAAACTCGATTCTATGGCTGAAGTTGATATTATCATAGGGCCAGCTACTACTTTTGAATACAGTATAATTTTCACATTATATAGAAATAATGGCGCTATTGCACAAGTGTCTGTTGATTCTCAGGATGAAAAATCGGCAGGTTCGGTTCGTGTATATGGTGATATTCCTAACCTTACATGGGTTGATTCACCAGGTTCAGGAACACAAACTTATGAGGTTAGAATTAATGTAACAGGGACTAACCTCTTGGCAGCCAACGTTAATACGAGAGCGCTAAATGCTGTAATATTTGATTGATTGTAAAATGAAGAGTCCCCTTTAAGTTTTCATAAAGCTTAAAGGGGGTTTTTGTTTAAATTGATAGAAAAGATTCTAAGGAAATACGGATTTTATCGATTAGATGATTATAAATTTATCATTCATAGCGATTGGGGTTATAAAAATTCAGAGAAATAGAGTTCTATCCAAACGGTATTCATAGATATTTCATATTTTGTTTGAGGGATATTATTATCTCAATTTTTGAGAAAGGGTGGTGAAACGTGATTGACCATTGAAAATCGAATAATAAATGGAGGGTTCGAAACCGGTTCTCTGCCACCTTGGACAGGATTTAATGCCGTAGTTACTTCTAATTTCAGCCATTCAGGGATTTATAGTGTTAACTTAGTAACTTCATCGATTGGTATCTTAGCCCAGAGCTTTCTGGTTAACCCGGGAGAGAATTTTGAATTTGTTATATCTATTTCAAAAGCTAGCAGCGCTCCTAATCCTGCGATTGTAATAACCGTAGATTATTATAACTCCTCTTTTAACTTTTTGTCGCAGGGATTAAGTTTAACAATTCCAGTAAACCGTCTATCTGCAGTAAATGTTTGGAATGAAATATATGCCACAACGAATATTGCTCCTCTTGGTACTGCTATAGGGGTGTTAACTATTCAAAAACTTCCTCTTAGTGGAGGGGCACCAATACTAATTGATGATGTTGCAATGATAACAATTGATCAACCAGGAGCAACAGGTCCAACCGGAGCCACCGGAGCGACGGGTCCAACAGGAGCAACAGGTCCAACAGGAGTGACTGGTGCCACAGGAGCGACAGGTCCAACCGGAGCAACGGGACCAATGGGAGCGACAGGTCCAACCGGCCCGACAGGCGCAACCGGAGCCACGGGTCCAACGGGAGCAACCGGCCCAACGGGAGCAACCGGCCCAACCGGAGCCACAGGTCCAACAGGAGCGACCGGCACGACAGGAGCCACCGGTCCAACAGGAGCCACCGGAGCGACAGGAGCAACCGGAGCCACAGGTCCAACGGGAGCAACCGGTCCGACGGGAGCAACGGGAGCGACGGGTCCAACTGGAGCAACGGGAGCGACGGGTCCAACAGGAGCAACCGGCCCGACAGGAGCAACAGGTGCCACCGGAGCCACGGGAGCGACAGGAGCAACAGGTCCGACGGGAGCAACCGGAGCGACGGGTCCAACTGGAGTAACCGGCCCAACGGGAGCAACCGGCCCAACAGGAGTGACTGGTGCCACAGGAGCGACAGGTCCAACCGGAGCCACGGGAGCAACAGGGGCCACGGGAGCAACAGGTGCCACAGGAGCGACAGGTCCAACTGGAATAACCGGCCCAACAGGTCCGATAGGAGCAACCGGAGCGACGGGTCCAACGGGAGCGACAGGTCCAACCGGAGCCACGGGAGCAACAGGGGCCACGGGAGCAACAGGTGCCACAGGAGCGACAGGTCCAACTGGAGTCACGGGCCCAACAGGAGCAACCGGAGCGACAGGAGCAACCGGGGCAACAGGTCCGACAGGAGCAACAGGTCCAACGGGAGCCACAGGTCCAACAGGAGCGACAGGCCCGACAGGAGCAACAGGTCCGACAGGAGCAACCGGAGCGACAGGTCCGACAGGAGCAACCGGAGCGACAGGTCCGACAGGAGCAACCGGAGCGACAGGTCCGACAGGAGCAACCGGAGCGACAGGTCCGACAGGAGCGACAGGCCCGACAGGAGCAACGGGAGCGACGGGTCCAACCGGAGCCACAGGTCCGACGGGAGCAACGGGAGCGACGGGTCCAACCGGAGCCACAGGTCCGACGGGAGCAACCGGCCCGACAGGAGCAACGGGGGCAACGGGAGCAACAGGTCCAACCGGAGCGACAGGTCCGACAGGAGCGACGGGTCCAACAGGAGCAACCGGTCCAACAGGAGCAACCGGTCCGACGGGAGCGACGGGTCCAACAGGAGCCACAGGTCCGACGGGAGCAACCGGAGCGACAGGAGCAACAGGCCCGACAGGTCCAACCGGCCCGACAGGAGCAACAGGCCCAACAGGAGCAACCGGAGCGACGGGTCCAACAGGAGCCACAGGTGCCACGGGACCAACAGGTCCGACAGGAGCCACAGGTGCCACGGGACCAACAGGTCCGACAGGAGCAACAGGTGCCACGGGACCAACAGGTCCGACAGGAGCGACAGGTCCAACGGGAGCGACAGGTCCGACAGGAGCGACAGGTCCGACAGGTCCAACGGGAGCCACAGGTCCAACAGGAGTGACTGGTGCCACCGGAGCGACGGGTCCAACGGGAGCCACAGGTCCAACAGGTCCAACAGGAGTGACTGGTGCCACCGGAGCGACGGGTCCAACGGGAGCCACAGGTCCAACAGGAGCCACTGGTGCCACCGGAGCGACAGGTCCAACGGGAGCAACAGGTGCCACGGGAGCAACAGGTCCGACAGGAGCGACAGGTCCAACGGGAGCGACAGGTCCAACAGGAGCCACTGGTGCAACGGGTCCAACCGGAGCAACGGGTCCAACTGGAGTAACCGGCCCAACCGGAGCCACGGGCCCAACAGGTCCGACGGGAGCCACGGGAGCGACAGGTCCAACAGGAGCCACAGGTGCCACGGGACCAACAGGTCCGACAGGAGCAACCGGGGCAACCGGTCCGACGGGAGCAACAGGAGCAACCGGGGCAACCGGAGCGACAGGAGCAACGGGAGCAACCGGTCCGACAGGAGCGACAGGTCCAACAGGAGCCACAGGTGCAACGGGTCCAACCGGAGCAACGGGTCCAACTGGAGTAACCGGCCCAACAGGAGCCACGGGCCCAACAGGTCCGACGGGAGCCACGGGAGCGACAGGTCCGACAGGAGCCACTGGTGCCACGGGCCCAACAGGTCCGACAGGAGCGACAGGTCCAACTGGAGCGACAGGTCCGACAGGAGCGACAGGTCCAACCGGAGCCACGGGCCCAACAGGAGCGACAGGTCCAACGGGAGCGACAGGTCCGACAGGAGCGACAGGTCCAACCGGAGCCACGGGCCCAACAGGAGCGACAGGTCCGACAGGAGCGACAGGAGCAACCGGAGCGACAGGTCCGACAGGAGCCACTGGTGCCACGGGACCAACAGGTCCGACAGGAGCCACAGGTCCAACAGGAGCGACAGGTCCAACTGGAGCGACCGGTCCGACAGGAGCGACAGGTCCGACGGGAGCAACGGGTCCAACAGGAGCCACCGGCCCGACAGGAGCCACTGGTGCCACGGGCCCAACAGGTCCGACAGGAGCAACCGGGGCAACAGGTCCGACAGGAGCCACCGGCCCGACAGGAGCAACAGGTCCAACCGGAGCGACAGGTCCGACAGGTCCAACGGGAGCCACCGGCCCAACAGGTCCGACAGGCGCAACGGGTCCAACGGGAGCGACAGGTCCGACGGGAGCGACAGGTCCAACCGGAGCCACGGGAGCAACCGGCCCAACAGGTCCGACAGGCGCAACGGGTCCAACGGGAGCGACCGGCCCGACCGGAGCCACGGGGGCCACGGGAGCCACAGGTCCAACCGGAGCCACAGGAGCAACAGGTCCAACGGGAGCAACCGGAGCGACGGGTCCAACGGGAGCGACAGGTCCGACGGGAGCGATAGGTCCAACCGGAGCCACGGGAGCAACCGGCCCAACAGGTCCGACAGGCGCAACGGGTCCAACGGGAGCGACCGGCCCGACCGGAGCCACGGGGGCCACGGGAGCGACAGGTCCAACAGGAGCAACCGGTCCGACGGGTCCAACTGGAGCAACAGGTCCAACAGGAGTGACTGGTGCCACAGGACCAACAGGTCCGACAGGCGCAACGGGTCCAACGGGAGCGACCGGCCCGACAGGCGCAACAGGTGCAACGGGAGCAACAGGTCCGACGGGAGCGACGGGTCCAACAGGAGCCACAGGTGCAACGGGAGCAACAGGTCCGACAGGAGCCACAGGTGCAACGGGAGCAACAGGTCCAACAGGAGCCACAGGTGCAACGGGAGCAACAGGTCCGACAGGAGCGACAGGTCCAACGGGAGCGACAGGTCCGACAGGAGCGACAGGTCCGACAGGTCCGACGGGAGCAACGGGAGCGACGGGAGCAACGGGTCCAACAGGAGCAACCGGCCCGACAGGAGCAACGGGTCCAACGGGGGCGACAGGTCCAACCGGAGCAACCGGGGCAACCGGTCCAACCGGGGCAACCGGAGCAACCGGTCCGACAGGAGCAACGGGTCCAACAGGAGCGACGGGTCCAACGGGAGCCACAGGTCCAACAGGAGTGACTGGTGCCACCGGAGCGACGGGTCCAACGGGAGCCACAGGTCCAACAGGTCCAACAGGAGTGACTGGTGCCACCGGAGCGACGGGTCCAACGGGAGCCACAGGTCCAACAGGAGCCACAGGTCCGACGGGAGCAACCGGAGCGACAGGCCCGACAGGAGCAACAGGCCCAACAGGAGCAACCGGAGCCACAGGTCCAACGGGAGCGACAGGCCCAACGGGAGCGACAGGTCCAACAGGAGCAACCGGCCCGACAGGAGCAACCGGAGCCACAGGTCCAACGGGAGCCACAGGTCCGACGGGAGCGACGGGTCCAACAGGAGCCACAGGCGCAACCGGAGCCACAGGCCCAACGGGAGCGACAGGTCCAACGGGAGCAACTGGTGCAACAGGAGCGACAGGCCCAACGGGAGCGACAGGTCCAACTGGAGTAACCGGCCCAACAGGGGCAACAGGAGCGACAGGTCCAACCGGAGCCACGGGCCCAACAGGTCCGACAGGTCCAACGGGAGCGACCGGTCCGACAGGAGCAACCGGAGCAACAGGTCCAACGGGAGCCACAGGTCCAACGGGAGCAACCGGCCCAACCGGAGCCACAGGTCCGACGGGAGCAACAGGAGCGACAGGCCCGACAGGAGCAACAGGGGCCACGGGAGCAACAGGTCCGACAGGAGCAACAGGTCCGACAGGAGCAACAGGTGCCACGGGAGCAACAGGTCCGACAGGAGCGACAGGTCCAACAGGAGCGACAGGTCCGACGGGAGCAACGGGAGCGACGGGTCCAACAGGAGCAACCGGCCCGACAGGAGCAACAGGTGCCACCGGAGCCACAGGTGCCACCGGAGCAACCGGGGCAACAGGTCCGACAGGAGCAACGGGTCCAACGGGAGCAACAGGTCCAACAGGAGTGACTGGTGCCACAGGAGCGACAGGTCCAACGGGAGCAACTGGTGCAACGGGAGCGACAGGTCCAACTGGAGTAACCGGCCCAACAGGGGCAACAGGAGCGACAGGTCCAACCGGAGCCACGGGCCCAACAGGGGCAACAGGTCCGACAGGTCCAACGGGAGCGACAGGTCCGACAGGAGCGACAGGAGCGACAGGAGCAACCGGAGCAACAGGTTCGACAGGAGCAACAGGTCCAACAGGAGCGACCGGCCCGACAGGAGCCACAGGTCCAACGGGAGCAACCGGCCCAACCGGAGCCACGGGAGCGACAGGTCCAACCGGAGCCAGGGGAGCGACAGGTCCAACCGGAGCCACGGGTCCAACTGGAGTAACCGGCCCAACGGGAGCAACAGGTCCGACAGGAGCCACAGGTGCCACGGGAGCAACAGGTCCGACAGGAGCGACAGGTCCGACGGGAGCAACGGGAGCGACAGGTCCGACAGGAGCAACGGGAGCCACAGGAGCGACAGGAGCAACTGGTGCAACGGGTCCAACGGGAGCCACAGGAGCGACAGGTCCGACGGGAGCAACCGGAGCAACCGGGGCAACAGGTCCGACAGGAGCAACGGGTCCAACGGGAGCAACAGGCCCAACGGGAGCGACAGGTCCAACGGGAGCAACTGGTGCAACCGGAGCGACAGGCCCAACTGGAGCGACCGGTCCGACAGGAGCAACCGGAGCCACGGGAGCGACCGGTCCGACAGGAGCAACCGGAGCCACGGGAGCGACCGGTCCGACAGGAGCAACCGGAGCCACGGGAGCGACAGGTCCAACCGGAGCAACCGGAGCAACCGGGGCCACAGGTCCGACGGGAGCAACTGGTGCAACGGGAGCAACGGGTCCAACTGGAGTAACCGGCCCAACCGGCCCAACAGGTCCGACAGGAGCGACAGGAGCAACCGGAGCCACGGGAGCGACAGGTCCAACCGGAGCCACAGGTGCCACGGGCCCAACCGGAGCAACAGGTCCGACCGGAGCCACTGGTGCAACGGGAGCAACAGGTCCAACGGGAGCAACAGGTCCGACGGGAGCCACCGGAGCCACGGGTCCAACAGGAGCCACCGGAGCGACAGGTCCAACGGGAGCAACTGGTGCAACCGGAGCCACCGGAGCCACTGGTGCAACGGGAGCGACCGGCCCAACAGGTCCGACCGGAGCCACTGGTGCAACGGGAGCGACCGGCCCAACCGGAGCCACTGGTGCAACGGGATCAACTGGAGCGACAGGAGCAACAGGAGCAACCGGAGCCACGGGTCCAACAGGAGCAACCGGCCCAACAGGACCAGCCAGCCCACAAACTGCTATATTCTTTAACAATCTATTTGGGTCTACTGCTGTTTACAATCCACCAACGATTCCGTTAAATACAGAAGTAACTGTTGTGTCGGTTCCTAATGTATCGGTCACTAGTGGGCAAAATATTAAGGTGGATTATGCATTGGCGATAGAAGCCGTAAATACTGCAAACAGTAATATAATTTTTGAAATAAGGCTTTATAGAGGCGGAACTTTAGTTCAAACTAGAATATTTAATAGAAGTCTCGCGGCTGCTGGTACGCAAAGATTTCCATTAGCCAGCACAATTGTTGATACAGTTCCTGCCACCGCAACAGTTGATTATTCAGTTAGGGTAGCGGTAACAACGGCTTCAAATGTTACTTCCGCTGCAGCATTTAATAGAGATTTAAATCTCATTCGGTTCCCTTAAAGGGAGGGGGGAAAGCTAAATGGAGCTTTCCCCTTTTGAAGTTTCATATTAAGTGAAAGAACATTGCTTTAAAGTTAATATAGTTTGATTCACTTGGATTTAGCTTCTATAAATGTGTTTTAATCGTATGGAAAATAACGTGACCGAGCTTAGTAAGGAAACATAGTATATGTTAGCTTCATTCTTGAAAAGAGAATTGAAGCTAATCTAGTGAAAGGGAGGTAAAATCCTAGATGTCGATCCAAAATTTGGTTGTAAACGGCAGCTTTGAAAACGGGGCACTTCCACCCTGGGTAGGCCAAAATGCAACCGTCACAACTCAGTTTTCTCATTCTGGTTTTTGGTCGGCAAGATTACTGGGCGGGGCTGTTACTTCTTTTATTGCACAATTTGTTCCGGTAGATGCAGGGGAAGGTTTGGAGTTTTTAGTTTCTCTTGCTAAAGAAGGTTTTCCTGCTCCATCGCCTCAGGTGCAAATTCAAGTGTCTTATTTTGATAGTTCATTTAATTTTCTAGGCCAAGGTCTCTTTTTAAATATCCCGTTCAACAGACTACCGATTGTTCAAAATAATACATGGCTTGAAGTCTATCAAACGACGACCCCAGCTCCAGCTGGCTCTACTATGGCTTTCATTTTGATTAATACTTTGCCGCAGGCAGGTACAGCGAATGTCATTGTGGATGATGTAGCACTATTAGATGTAGAAGGCGGAGGAACAGGTCCAACAGGTCCAACCGGCCCAACAGGTCCGACGGGAGCGACTGGTGCAACTGGAGCAACAGGTCCGACCGGAGCAACTGGAGCGACAGGTCCAACAGGAGCAACTGGTGCAACTGGAGCAACAGGTCCGACGGGAGCAACTGGTGCAACAGGAGCAACAGGTCCGACGGGAGCGACAGGTCCAACAGGAGCAACTGGTGCAACAGGAGCAACAGGTCCGACGGGAGCGACCGGAGCAACCGGAGCGACAGGCGCAACAGGTCCAACCGGCCCGACAGGTCCAACAGGAGCAACCGGAGCAACTGGAGCGACAGGTCCAACAGGAGCAACGGGAGCAACCGGAGCAACCGGAGCGACAGGCGCAACAGGTCCAACGGGAGCAACCGGCCCAACCGGAGCAACAGGTCCAACGGGAGCAACCGGCCCAACGGGCCCAACAGGTCCGACCGGCCCAACCGGCCCGACAGGTCCAACAGGTCCGACCGGCCCAACCGGCCCGACAGGTCCAACAGGTCCGACCGGCCCAACCGGCCCAACCGGCCCGACAGGTCCAACAGGTCCGACCGGCCCTTAATATCAATCGGGTATTAGCAAAGTTTCCAATTTAATTGTTTGTTTTCCCGAAAGTTCGCTGTAACGCTACGCGAATGATTCAGGGGGCAGTAAACCGTAGGTTTACTGCCTTTTTTCTTTCTTTATTTCTAAGAATAAAAAAACATCCCTGTCACTATTTTGTGAAAGGGATGTTTTTGATTGATTAGCCTTTACGTTGGCTAAATGATTGAATGGCTGAGACTACCTGATCCACATTGACTTGATCATGACAGGGGAGGGTGATCGTATTTTGTTCAAGAAAAATGGAATTGGGTTTAATCTGCCTGTATTTGCGGCGGTAATAGGTAGTGCCGCTTAAGCAATAGGTGCCGAAAGTCGACTCTATATGGCAGTCGCTCAAATATTGAATCAATTCGTCGCGAACGATGTTTTTTGGAACTTTGAAAACGGCGGATTGTATGTTGTGTACAACGTCAGGACCGATTTTTTGACTTTGGAATCCGAGGGGTTCAAGTCGTTCACTATATGCTTTCTGCTGAAGGTTTCTGCGGTGAATGATGTCATCTAGTTTTTGGAGCTGTTTAATTCCAAGAGCGGCTTGGATATCAGATAATCTATAGTTATAGCCGAAATCCATAAAATCCATTTGACCGTCAGAGATGGCGGCGCCGTGGTTTAATTTGACAGAAAGCCATTCTTTCAACGCTTCCCGGTCGGTTGTAATTGCCCCGCCTTCACCTGTCGTAAGCAGCTTTCTGGGGTGAAAGCTGAAACAGGTAAGATCTGCAATTTTTCCGGATTTACAGCCGTATTCACTGCTGCCGATCGCACAAGCGGCATCATCCACAAGCGGTAAGCCGTACGCTTCACAAATGTGCTTGATGTTGGTGATGCCTGTCGGGTTTCCCAAAGCATCCACAAAAAGGACGGCTTTTGTCCGGGATGTGATTTGATTTTCCAGCTCTTCTGGAAGCATGTTAAATGTTTCAAGGTCAACATCGGCAAAAACAGGCTTGGCGCCTAAATCTTCTATTACATTGACAGTGGCGGGAAACGAAAAATCTGAGACGATCACTTCATCTCCGGGTTGCACGTTCAGGCTTTTAAGGCACATCGATAAAGCCGTTGTAGCCGATGTTGTTAAAAAAGCATGCTTTGCATTGACATACTGACTAATATCATCTGCAAATGTTTTGACGAAAGGCCCTTTTGTCAGCATGCCGGAAGAAAATATTTCTTTTAATTCTGCTTCCACTTCTTCAAACGTAATATACGGCTCGATCAATTTAATCATGAGAGCTCCTCATCTTTCACCCTTCGGTTTTTGATCACCTTTGCCGGCACGCCTACCGCTATGCTGTAAGGGGGAATATGACGATTGACGACGGCGTTTGCTCCGATTTTGGAGTGGGCGCCGATCGTAACGCCTGCTAAGATAGACGCACCGATCCCGATGTTGCAGTTTTCTTCAATATGAATAGGAGCGAATGTAAGCGGGGAAAACAAAATTATACTGTCAGGTTTATCAGGGTCGGTATGGTAGGCGGCGTGTATCCGGACATTCGGTCCGATTCCGGCAAATTCTCCGATTGTAACTCCTCCGGCACCGTGTATAAAACATTGCTGTCCGATCCAGCTGTTTGAACCGATGATGAGGTCATGCTTATAATAGCCTTTTAAAATCGTGTCATGGCCGATATAAACGTTATCTCCGATATAGATGTTTTCCGGATGAAAAATGCGGACCCCGTCTTCAATAACGACATTTTCGCCGCATCCTCCGAGCTGGGAAAGGGTGAATTCACCTTTTCCTTCGCTTTTCCATTGTTTCAACAAAAGCGCCTCCTTTCTTATTGAGCCAAATTTTTTTGAATGCTTTCAGCTGTTCTTTTGATACCTTCTTCCAGATCCACTTTTGCGCTGAAACCGAGCATTTCTTTTGCTTTATTGACTTGAGGGATGCGAAGTTCAATATCGGCTTCTTTTTTCTCCCCAAAGAAGATTTGTGATTTTGATCCGAGAACTCTGATAATCGTGCTTGCCAATCCGTATACGGTGATCACAGTGCGTTCGTTGCCGATGTTGAAAGACTCTCCGATGGCTTCTTTCATCGTCAAACAGCGCAATATTCCGTCGATCATGTCATCTACATAACACCAGGCCCGGATTTGCGTTCCATCGCCGTGAATATAGATCGGTTCATCTAACAGGGCTCTGTGAACCATCGTTTTGATGGCGCCTTCCCCTACTTGTTCCGGTCCATAAACATTAAAAGGGCGGACGGTGACGGTCGGGAGCCCCAGTTGTTTAAAATAGGCATATGCCATATGTTCCTCGGCGAGTTTGCTGACAGCATATGTCCAGCGAGCTTCTCCCACCGCTCCTAAAACAGTATGACTGGTCTCGCGCGCTCTGAAAGCGATTTGGCCGAACACTTCACTCGTACTGAAACAGACGACCCTTTTGCATTCGGTTAAACCGGCAGCCGCTTCAAGCAGATTGGCTGAACCGATCATGTTGACCTGCATCGTTTTAACCGGATTTTGAATGACCGTGTCAATCCCTGCGATGCCGGCGGCGTGGACAATGTGGCTGGCCCCTTGGATCGCCTTTTTAAGCGCGTTCACATCCAAAATGTCTCCCTGCACCACTTTCAAGTGAGGATGGTCTCGGTAAGATTTATACCGGAGGGAGTCTCTTGAAAAATTGTCGTATACGGTGACGCTGTTGCGCTCTATTAGCTTTCCTATTAAAGAGGATCCGATAAAGCCTGCTCCGCCAGTTATGAAAATATGCTGGCCGGATAACTCTGTCATATCGCTCATCTTGTTCACCTGCTTGTTTCGTTTTTTTGAAATACAAATCTCACGACGCGAAAGTTGTTCAACATCATCCCGAAAGTAGCGCCTGATAAACAGTCAGCGCTCTTTTGCTGTTTTTCACCATATCATGATGAACTTCTGCATACTTTCTTCCTTTCTGGCCGATTTCCGGCAGCATATCCCGGTTTTTCAGTACATTTTCAATCACTTCTGTAATGTTGTCGGGATTTGCTCTTATGAGAGGCAGTTCGGAAGGATAGTGATCCTTCATAAAATCACTGACCCAGCAGATAACGGGTTTTCCCATTGCCATCGATTCGACAGCAAATAATCCATAGCTGCCGATATGAAGCTGATCAATGATCAAATCCGCCTTTTGATAGATTTTCTTTGCCTGTTCATGAGAAACCCCTCGTACTAGGTGAAAATGAAAATCGTATTTTTCTTTTAAAGACTCCACCGCCTTAAGGATGTGGCGGGTTCCTTTTATTTCTGGAGAGGTGGGGGCATGAACGATGAGCGGCTTTTCATTTGACCTGTAGTCAGGAATATAGCGGTCAAGCTGGATCATGGTTGGAATCATGTGGATATGCTCATAATAGTCTTTTACATACTCGTAAAGTTCCATATCGGCGACGATGCAGTGCTGGACATATTGTGAAATTCGTTTGAGATGATATCGAATGCGCGCTTCGTTTTTCGTTTTTACAACGGCGTATGGATTTGTTTTAGCCAATGTTGAATAAAGCCTCACATCGCTGCCCCAATGATGCATGATCATTGGTTTCCCCGCCTGTTTTAAAATGGGATAATCCGACATGTCCAGCGTAAAGCTCGTGCCAAAATGAAAATGGAACAAATCATAGGATGGCAAGAGATCATTGGCAAGCCTTCTCAGCTTCGCATTCATGGCGGGCGTATTGCGTTCTTTCAGCAATGACCAGGTGTAGTCGGCAGCGTAATTTAAATAATAAGGATAGTAATTTAAAGTGTGGGCAAGCTCGCCATGCTGTGAGAGCCCTTTAGCCAATGTGTTCATTTGATTTGCGATTTCCATTGTGCCTTGCAAAACGCGGATTTGCCCAGCCGGAGGCACGGTTTTTTCATGAACAGGAAGATCAAGTTTCGGCCCGCTTTCGGTTTCTGCTCCATCTCCTTTTTGAAGATAGGCCGCGCTCTCTTTTTCCCTTCCGGTGCGCAGGCACACTTTTCCCATCAGCAGATTTAAAGATTTGTTATCAGGAAAAAGGTCAAGCCCCCTCCAGAGCCACAGCCAGGCGTTATGGTCATGGCCGAGATAAACAGAAAGAGAGGCTTGAAGAAAATAAAAATCAGGCTCGTTATGCGAACCGTCGGCTTCCCACTCTTTTAGGCGCTCCATGGCTTTGTTCCAATCTTTTTGTTCCAGACAATGAATGATGTCTGATTTGAAATCTTTCATGATGACCTCCCATCGATCATGCCGCTTTCAATTTCTCCTTTATATGGCAGAATAAAAACGCTTTGTGCGCTCTATCATACGTATAAATGAATCTATATGACTGTGTATTTGTGCGAGAGTATATGAGAAAAACCTTCCACAGAGCGGAAGGCTTTATATCAGCTGGATTTTTTTTATATTTTTCATATATCGTTCATACTGATTGTCTGAAGCGAGGCTTAATTGGAAGTATTCATCCATTTTATTAAGGAGCGGCTGAATGCATTCTTTTTTGGCGTCTTGGTCCAGATGCCGGGTATATCCGTCTTGTGTGTATCTCCGGGCCATTCTCCAAAAGGTTTTCCCGATGCTGAAATATTTCAAAGACTGTCGTTGATTTTCCTCAAGCTCTTTCCATTTGATATGGGGAAAATAGATGCTTTCGTCAAATTCTTTCACAATATAGTCGATGACGTACACAAGCGATTGAATCCTTTTATGCAATTGGTAGGAAATATTGTTTTGATGGCGGCGGTAGCACAATACAGGTTTTTTTAAATAGCGGCGCTTCCAGCCGCGCTTCGTGTTGGCTAAACAATTCAGCACATCCCCTGCAAGCGGCTTTTGCGGATCAACGAGCCAAGTGAAGCCTGTTTGCTGATAATAAGATGTTTTAAACATGCCCACCATCGGGACAATGCCTGAGCCGCCTCTTTGAAAAATAGTCCTTACCAGCTCCTCATCGCTATATTCTTGATACGTCCACAGACCCGCATTTTTCCCGTGTTGATCAACGAGCAAAAGGTCGCCGTAAACATAATCAAATCCTTCTTCTTCAAAAAAGCACTGCATAAAGTCATGGATCACCAAATTGTGCGGGAGGAAATCATCTGCGCTTAAAAGCAAAACATATTCGCCTTTTGCCTCTTGGAAGATTTCCTTAAAAGCGAGATCAGGAAGTTTTGTATTTTCGCTGTGGCATATCGTTCGAATGTGCGGATGCGTTTTTTGATAGCTGCTGATTTTTTGCATCGAGTCGTCAGTTGAATGGTCGTCAACGATCAGAATGTCGATATTGGGGTAGAGTTGATTTAAAACGGATTGAAGGCATTCATCTATGAAATGGCTGTAATTATAGTTGATGATGCCCACTGTAATCAGCGGCGGATTTGGCATAACCGTCAACTCGGACTGCTTTGCAAAGCCTGAAATCATCTCTTCAATTTTGCGCATGCTGAGGTCATATGAATAATGCTCTTCAATAAATGACCGATATTGGAGAGGTGTATAATCACCGTTTGTCATCATGGACACGAATTCATCTATCGTATTCCAAACAACCGACTCATCGTATATTGTCTTTGCTCCGTAAAAATTGTGGATCAGCGGTTTAATGCCTTTAGCCATCGCTTCCATTGCCGACATATGCTGACTTTCAAGAAGGCTTGTGCAAATCAGGTAATGCTTATCTTCCAAGTATTGATTCATGTCATCCTGCCATCCGTCAAATTGGACGCTGTCAGTCAGCCGGAGTTCATCAATCATTTGCTTGAAGTACAACTGATAGCGGGCGTCCTGAAACGTCCCGGCGATGAACAGTTTGTATCTTGGGTCTTTGTCAATCAGTGCCTTGAAAGCCTGCAGCAAAAGCATCGGACCTTTTTTATAGTTGATATAGCCGACATATGCGATATGAAAGCCTTTTTGCCTTTGCTGAAAGGTGTATTGGTCTAATTTGATTCCGTTGGGAACGACGGCCGTTTTCTCTTTTTTCAACGCCTTGACTTGATCCAATACGTATTCTCGTAAATGCTCTCCGTCAAAAATCACTTGGTCCACCGCTTGCCAATATACCTTTTTAATATAAAAAGTAAATGCTTCATAGCTGTGGAGCCTGCATATTAATGTTTTGGCCGCTGCAGAAGGGACTTTGCTCCCGTGGATCAATAAATCATCGCACCATTCAAACCAGCAGATATCCGCCCAGTGCATGCCAGCGTCGATTTGGGTCAGATCATGAACCGCGATTTTTTTGGTCCGGTAAGTTCCGGAAAGGTGCTCAACGACAGAATTCAAAAAACGGTCTAAATCCGGTTTAACGAAAAAAATGATTTTTGGGCGCCTGACCATTTTTTTTAATAGGTCTTCTTTCTCCTTCATGAGTCGATGTTGATGTTCGCGCCTGACAAACAGGAGGGCATCATCATATAATTCAGACGCTCTCTGAGCCTGCTGCTTTTTTTCATAGACAAAAGCAGCGCTTATCAGCAAGCCGGGATCGAAGGGAGCGGCTTCCAGCCTCTCTTCCAGCTTCTGAGCAGCATCGTGCCATTTGTGTTGAACAATCAGTTGGGATATTTCGGTTTCTCTCCAGCTAAGTCCAACAGAGTCTAGCAGATATTCCAATTCATTATCCATTTGAAACCTCCTGGTTAAACACATTTTCGCTAGTAGTATCTATATTCAAGCGAGAAAAGAAAGTTCTATGAAAAATACTTTGGAAATGGCGCAGCCTTGAAAATATAAAACAGTGACAGCGGCACAAACGCGATCAGCTGCTGTTTCATATTTTATGGGTAGATTTTAAAAAAGAGTCTCAGGGAGTGAAGGCTTTGGTTACAATCAGTCTATGTATGATTGTCAAAAATGAAGAAGAAGTATTGGCGAGATGCCTTGATACAGTGAAAGACATTGTAGATGAAATTAACATTGTGGATACGGGGTCGACGGATCAAACCGTAGAGATTGCGAAGCGATACACGGACCGCGTCTTTTTCTTTGAATGGATCGGCGATTTTGCGGCTGCCCGCAATGAATCGTTCAAACACGCCACGAAGGATTATATTCTCTATCTGGATGCGGATGATGTGTTGCTTGAGAAAGATCAGAAAAAATTAAAAGAGTTGAAGGAAACGCTTGATCCTTCCGTTGATTCCGTGTCCATGTACTATGATGCGGGAACTGACGAATTCGGAAATGTGACCTTAAGGTACCGCCGCAACCGCCTGGTGAAAAGGGAGAAAAACTTTAAATGGAAAGGCGACTGCCATCAATATTTGGAGGTATTCGGGAACATCATCAATGCCGATATCTCGGTGACGCATAAAAAAATCCGCCACTCTGTCGGACGAAACCTCAATATTTACCAAAAGAAGATCGACCGCGGCGACACGTTTACCCCGCGCGATTATTTTTACTACGGAAATGAATTAAGAGAAAACAGGCACTACGAAAAAGCAATTGAAAGCTACAATAAAAACATTGAAATGAAAGAAGGATGGATTGAAGACAAAGTATACGCCTGTATCAACAAAGCCGACTGCCACCGCTTTCTCGGCGACTTGGACAATGAGCTGAGATCGCTCTTCCAGTCATTTGAATTTTCCAAAACGCCTCGTGCCGAAACATGCTCAAGAATCGGCTATAACTTTCAGCGGCGGCGGGAATACAATGCCGCTATCTACTGGTATGAGCTGGCGACAACACTGGTGCCTGATTCAAATAAATGGAGCTTCACCTATCCGGCATACTACACTTGGTACCCTCACTTGCAAATGTGCGTGTGCTACTACAATTTAGGAGACTTTGAAAAGTCGTATCAGCACAATGAAGAGGCGAGAAAATACCGTCCCGATGACAAATCCGTCCTTCATAACAAACAGCTGCTTGAAGGGAAATTAGGCATGAACAAATAGCATGGTCAAGACTTACTGAACAAGTAGGTCTTTTTTTTATGAAAAAAATCAAGCCGTGCCAAATTACCGGCAGGCATCATAACTTATGTTGGAACTTTTTGATTTTGGAGGAGGAACAGAGATGATCCCGTTAATCAATTTAAAACGTCAGTTTCAAACGGTAAAACAAGATATTTTACAAGAGTTTGAGCATGTGTTGGACAGCGGCCAATATATATTGGGGCCCAAGGTTGAAGAGCTGGAGAAAAGAACAGCCGAAAAGCTTGGTGTAAAAGAAGCGGTCGCGGTCGCTAACGGAACGGATGCATTAGTGCTGACGCTTGAAGCTTTCGGCATCGGCAAAGGGGATGAAGTGATTACGACGCCGTTCACTTTTTTCGCGACCGCCGAAGCTGTCTCAAGGGTGGGGGCTAAGCCTGTGTTTGCTGATGTCGATCGTGAAACCTATAACCTTGATCCGAAAAAAATAGAAGAAAAAATCACCCCTGCTACTAAAGCGATCATGCCCGTCCACATCTTCGGACAGCCGGCTGATATGGACGAGATCATGGCGATTGCCAAAAAACACGGATTGCTTGTGATTGAGGATGCCTGCCAAGCGTTCGGCGCCTCGTATAAAGGGCGGCCTGTCGGCAGCATCGGGGATGCCGCCTGTTTTTCATTTTTCCCGACAAAAAACTTGGGAACGTTGGGAGACGGGGGAATGGTGACGATTTCAGATCCGGATGCGGCCCGGCAATTAAGAACACTCCGAACCCATGGCACAAGCAAAAAATACTTCCATGACAAAATCGGTTTCAACAGCCGTCTTGATGAATTACATGCCGCCGCTTTGCTCATTCTTCTTGAGAAAATCGACGGCTGGAATGAACAAAGAAGAAAAGTGGCCAGCCGCTACAGGGAAGGTTTGAAAACAGCGGAGCATCTCACGCTGCCGGCTGAGAAAGAAGACCGCACACATATCTATCATCTCTATTGTATCGGCGCGAAAGACCGCGACGAATTCATTCAATCGCTGAAAGAGCAGCATATTCATTCAGGCGTGTATTATCCTTGCTGCCTTCATCTGCAAGCGGTCTATTCTTCATTGCAGTACAAAAAAGGCGATTTCCCTATAGCCGAGTCCTTGTCCGAAACCCTTTTCGCGATTCCGATGGATCCTTTTCTAGCCGCTGAGGAACAAGAGCAGATTATTTCCGCGCTGCTGAAAAAAGGGGGAGGGGAAAAGTGACGGTTCATTTCGGTTTAATCGGCTGCGGCTATATGTCAAGAAAACATCTTCAAGCATTGGCCGGGTGCGGCGATGCAAAGTTGTCGGCCATAAGTGATTTGCAGGAAGAACGAATGAAGGAAGCGGAAGAATACTATGCTTCCCTCGCCGGTGAGGAAAGCCGAATGACCCGCTATCCACAGTATCAAGCGCTGCTTTCAGATTCCAAAATAGAAGCGGTCATTATTGCGGCGGTTTCGGGACTGCACGCCGAAATGGCCAAAGCCGCACTGCTGGCAGGCAAGCATGTCATCGTCGAAAAACCGATCACCTTGTCATTACAGGATGCCGATGAGCTTATTGAACTGGCGGAACAGAACGGGCTGAAGCTCATGGTCTGCCACCAGATGCGCCACCGGCCGATCATGAAAAAACTAAAGGAAACGATTGAGGAAGGAAAGCTGGGAAAGATCTACTTAGGCACAGTATCGCTTCGCTTAAACAGGTCACCCGCTTATTATGAAGCGGCATCTTGGCGGGGTAGCTGGGAAAAAGACGGCGGGATGCTCGTCAATCAAGGGATACATCTGATCGATCTGCTGCAATGGTTTTTAGGTGATGTAAAAGGCGTTTACGGAGATATACTGGGCGGTTCCGGAGCAAAAGAAACGGAAGATGTTGCTGTCGGTGTTCTGACGTTTGCCAGTCAGGCGAAAGGAGTAGTAGAAGCGAATATCGTCACACAGCCAAACAATATCGGAAGCTCTCTCTCGATTTTTGGAGAACATGGAACGATTTCATTGGAAGGCCCGGCCTTAAACAAGATCAGCCGCTGGTATATCCAAGGGGAGAAGGCGGATGCTGAAGAAGCGGCGCAGCTGATTGATCTCGGCGGCGAACAAACCGCCATGTATCAAAACTTTATAGGCGCCGTCGAGCGCCAAGACACACTATTGGTTGACGGCTATGAAGGGAAAAAGGCGATTGAAACGATTTTTGGAATCTACCAGTCTGTGCTGCAGAAGCAGCCGGTGCAGCTGCCTCTTTCTTCATTTCAAACTTCTGATATGAAAAATAAATAGGTTTTGATTTGGTAGATCGTCCCTTTCAAAAAAAGATTTAAAACATAGTTTATTAAAGGAATGTACAGAAGGGGCGATTTGATAAATGAGCAAACAGGAAATGCATAACGAAACGATAGCGGTCATCGGCTTGGGGTTTGTCGGTCTGCCCTTGGCCATGTTGTTGATTTCAAAAGGAATTCGGGTTATCGGTGTTGATTTGGACAAAAAGAAGGTCGAGGCATTACGGAAAGGAAACAGCTATATTTCAGATATCAACGATCAAGCGGTGCAGGACGGAATAGGCACCGGTTTCTTTCGTCCTGTTTCGGACTACGGTTTAATCGGCGAAGCGGATGCCGTCATCATCTGCGTACCGACGCCGCTGAATGATGATGCGGGCCCTGATTTGACTTATGTGAAAAGAGCGGCGCAATCGATTGGAGGGCAATTGAAAAAAGGACAGCTCGTCGTGTTGGAAAGCTCGACATATCCGGGTACGACAAGGGACATCGTCAAGCCGATCCTCGAAGAAAGCGGCCTTGTATGCGGAAAGGATTTTTATTTGGCTTATTCTCCAGAACGCGTTGATCCGGGCAATCAATTCCCGATTGAAGTCGTGCCGAAGGTAGTGGGAGGAGCGACGGATGCATGCCTTGAAAAGGTGCATCAATTATACAGCGGCATTTATGAAGAGGTTGTGCCTGTTACATCGCCGGAAACAGCGGAACTGACAAAGCTGCTCGAAAATACGTACAGGTTTATTAATATTTCATTCATTAATGAATTCGCGATGATCTGCGACAAGCTTGGGGTGAATGTGTGGGAAGTCATCGAGGCGGCAAGCACGAAGCCGTACGGCTTTGCGGCGTTTTATCCAGGTCCCGGCATCGGCGGCCATTGCATCCCCGTCGATCCGCTGTATTTGCAGTTTGTCATGAAACAAAGCGGTTTATCGAGCGACTTTATCGAGCTGTCGGAAGCGACAAATGAAAGAATCGTCCGCTATATCGCAGAGCGTTCCTTGCAACTGGCAGGGAAAGATAAGGCGACAGACGCCCGCATTTTAATCTACGGCGTCACCTATAAACGTAATATAGCGGATGTCCGCGAATCAAAATCGCTTGATATTATAGAGAAGCTGATCGGTATGGGGGCTGATGTTTCCTACCATGATCCGCACGTTCCGGAACTCGACCTCAGCGGCAAAAAACTGGCAAGCATGCCGATAGATTCAGAGATGCTGAAAGAGTACGACTGTGTTGTCGTTTTGACCGATCATGACGCACTTCCGAAAGAGCTGCTATTAAACCATGCAACCGTGATATTTGATACAAGAGGCGTATTGAGAGAAGCAGCCGGAAAAGCGAAAGTCATCCAGCTCGGAAACGGGTGCTCTTGACGTCAATTTTTTGCCGCGACTCACGCCCAGACGCGTTCGGAATACAATAAGTTAAAACAAGAACGTAAAGGGTGAGGGCCGTGTGGATCGGAATTTTGTTGATGGTCTTTGGAATTGGGATCAGTATTTTTGCCGTCAGTCTGATTGTCAGCTATTTGTTTGTTATGCCGAACCGGAGCACATATGAAGAAACCTTTTGCAGCGGACTCAAACACGGCGAGATCATCGATGATGTGTTTGAGTCACACGACAAAGAAGAGCTGTTTTTGACGGCGGGGGATGGATGCCGGCTGCATGCGCTGCTTTTTCCCGTTCAAAAGAGCAGGAAAGCCGTTATCGTCTCCCACGGGATCAAGTGGTCGCTGTTTGGAGGGTATAAATACGTCGAGCTGTTCCAGTCCATCGGCTACAATGTCCTGCTTTGCGACAGCAGGTGCCACGGATTGAGCGGCGGTTCACACGTTTCTTACGGATTTTACGAAAAGGACGATTTGGCGAGGTGGGCTGACGAGCTTGAGAACAGGTTCGGCAAAGACCTCTGGATCGGGGTGCTTGGCGAATCGCTCGGAGCCGCGGCTGCCATCGAGCTGATGAAACAGGACCGGAGAATCAAGTTTTGTGTTGCCGATTCCTGCTTCAGCGATTTAACAGAGCTATGCCGCTTTCAGCTGAAAGCCGCCGTCAAATTGTCCGTGCCGTTTCTCATCCCGTTGGCAAGCGGGCTGATCAAACGGCGCCACGGCTGGAGCCTTGCCGACATATCGCCGGTCAGCAATCTTGAGCAGTCAGACACGCCGCTGTTTATCATCCACGGCACAAATGATCAGCTTGTTCCGCTGGAAATGGCCAAAAGCCTGTATGAGCGGAAAAAAGGATTCAAGAAACTGTATTTGATTGACGGCGCGGGACATGTCGGCGGATTTCGCCACGATCCTGAAGAATACTTAAGCAGAATCAAAGACTTTCTCTTGAAAATCGAGCCGGCCAATTAGCCTTGCGATTCCAGCATTTCAGCGGCAGCCGATCTTTGACGCGCTTCCTTAATTTTGCCGGCATAGGAAGTTCCCCAATTCATCATTTGACTGATGATCGGAATCAGCGTCTTGCCGAACTCAGTTAAACTGTACTCGACTTTCGGGGGAACCTGTTTATAAATCGTGCGGCAGACGATGCCGTCGCGCTCAAGTTCGCGAAGCTGGAGGGTCAGCATCCGCTGTGTTACGGCGGGAATTAAACGCCGCAGCTCATTAAAGCGTTTTTTATCATCGATCAAATGATACAGAATGACGCTTTTCCATTTGCCCCCGATGATATCGATCGTTGCTTCCACCGGGCATGAATAACCGTCCGGTGCTTCGCATGCCTTCGGATTCTGTTTCATTTTTCTCTCTCCTTAGTATAAAAAATGATACTATGCCACAAAAATGTGCGTACTTTCTTATTGCTATTATAATGCTTAGAATGAAATTGAGAAAGGAATATAAACTATATTCAAAAGGAGAGAACAGAACATGACACAGCAATCCAAGAAGCAGGAGATTCTTGACGCATTCCAATTTAGACACGCAACTAAAGAGTTTGATCCGGACAGAAAGATATCAGACGAGGATTTTCAGTTCATTTTAGAAGCTGGCAGACTGTCACCAAGCTCGGTTGGCCTCGAGCCGTGGAAGTTCGTCGTCGTCCAAAATAAAGAGCTGCGGGAAAAACTGCGCCAGGTCTCGTGGGGCGCACAGGGACAGCTTCCGACGGCCAGCCATTTCGTTTTGCTGCTCGGACGCACGGCAAAGGAAATGCGACATGATTCCGGATATGTTGCAGATCAGTTAAAGCATGTGAAAAAAATGCCGGAGGACATCATTGAAAATATGCTGAAAGAAGACGGCGTTCTGAAAAGTTTCCAAGACGGCGATTTTCATTTGTACGAAAGCGACAGAGCGATGTTTGACTGGGTATCAAAGCAAACGTACATCGCGCTTGCCAACATGATGACGGCGGCCGCCTTGATCGGTATTGACTCCTGCCCGATTGAAGGCTTTAACTACGACAAAGTCCACGACATCCTTGAAAAAGAAGGATTGTTGGAGGACGGCCGCTTTGACATCTCGGTCATGGCTGCTTTCGGATACCGCGTGAAAGAGCCGCGTCCGAAGACGAGGCGGGCGCTTGATCAAATTGTGAAATGGGTTGAATAAAAAAAGTGCGGTTCTGCCTTTAGCAGACCGCACTTTTTTATATTTAGATTTGGAGCTTGCGCCGCTTTCTTTGGTAAAGGTACAGGCCGCTTCCGGCTATAAGCAGCAGCAGGCCGAGCATCAGCCAATGATAGGCGTTTGAAGCGGTGTCAGGCAAAATTCCGCCGTTTGAACCATCTGAAGGTTCATTTCCGTCATCTGACCCGCCGCTGTCATGACCGCCTGATCCGTCTCCGCCGCTTCCGGCGCCGGGCGAAGCAGGGGGTTCACCGCCGCTGCCGCCATCCGGGCCGTCATCATCGCCTGAACCCGGCGGAAGCGAAGGAGACCCGGCATCATTGTCATTCATCACAGTATACTCGCTGAAATGGTCGACATAGCCTGCAACGGTACGGCCTTTCGTATAGCCGTTTGTCACTTTTGTGAAGCTGTTGTTTTTGCGGTCGACATAATAGACGCTCAAATGTTTGTCAGGAGCATCGACTTGGAAAAACAGTCCGACAGGCTCTTTAAATGTGCTGACCGTTTTTCCATTCTGCTGTATGTTGAAATCATATACTTTTGTGACCGCCTGTTTGATATTCTTGGCGATTTTGATGCTGATTTTAGTCTTTTCGCTTGCCAGATTAACGGCTGGAAGCTGCATCGCAATGCGATCGTTTTTCAGGGTGATATTTGGATCGTCAGTTCTTTCTTTGACAAGGTCAGTCTGTGCTTTTGTCATATTCAGCTTGATGTGGTCTTTTTCCGTGTCAGGGAAATAAGCAATCACCTGATTCGCGTTTTTCGCGTATGTTTCGAACGGCTTTTCCGCAAGCGTCCAAGTGCCGTCTGTCTGACGGTCAGGAAGGAACACTTCCGTGATTCTGTTTTCAATGTTCGGTGAAACAGAATCGTACGAGGCAAGCTGTTCTGTAAAAATGTCGTAATCGGTAAAGCCGAGATCGACACCGTTTTTCGCTTCTTTAAAAACGGAATAGCCGTCTCCGCCGCCGCCCATGAAGTTATTTGTAGCGACACGGTAGGTTTTGTCCAAATCGAGCGGAACAGCGTCCCCTTTGTCATTGACAAGGTTCACATCAAGGATGCGTTCACCTTTTGGCTTGCTCAGTGTAAAGGTGAAGGATAAACCCGCGACATGCGGAAACGCGCCTCCGCCTTCTTCGACTTGGCTCACCCCGTGCTCAAGCGCTTCTTTAATTTGCGCCCCCGTCAGATCAGCGGCATAAAGGGTGTTGCCGAACGGCATGACTGTCAGCACATCGCCGAGTGTGATGTCGCCTTTGGCAATACCGCTTCTGATTCCGCCGCCGTTTGTGATGGCGATGTCAGCGCCTCCGGCTTGTTTGGCTTTCTTCAGCATGCCGTCCGCGATAAAATTGCCGAGGTTTGTTTCTTTTGAGCGGACGTGCTCGCGTTTTCCGTCAAGCGGGACATCGGCATAGCCTACTTTTTTCTTTTTCAGTTCGTCAATATCTTCTTTAAAGCCGTCAAGCACTTCTTTCGCTGGAGGATCTTCGTCCACTTTGCCGTCAATCGCGATCAAATTGAACCTTGATTGATCCGTTTGAACGACGCCTTTCTCATCAAACACAACATCGACCCGTCCTAAAAACTGCCCGTAGTCTTTCACTTGGGCGACGATTGTCGGTTCTTCGCTCTCCACTACTTTCAAGTGATCGACGAGTGTGTGCGTATGCCCGCCGATAATCAAATCGATGCCCTTCACTTTTTTGGCCAGTTCCAGATCCCGGTTGTAGCCGAGGTGGGTAAGGGCGATGATTTTGTTGACCTTTTCTTTTTCTTTCAGTTCCTTGACCGTTTTCTCCGCTGACAAATAAGCGTCATGAAACGCAATGTTCGGACCTGGGCTTGACGTATATGACGTATCTTCCGTCGTAAGGCCGAATACGCCGACTTGTTCGCCGTTTACATCAAGCAGAATATAAGGATAGATGCCGCTTTCTTTCTTTTCTCCCGCTGTTAAGAGTGCAGGCTCTTTTTGAAAGCTTCGCAGCTGAGGCTCCTTTGATACATCGACATTGGAGCTGACGATTGGAAAATCGGGCTTTTCCAGCTGGTGTCTGTTTAACGGATCGACGGCCGCATTGTTTCCGCTGAGAAAGTCTGCGAGCACTTTCGGCCCTTTATCAAATTCATGGTTGCCGAAGGTCATGGCGTCATAGCCCATCATGTTCATCAGCTTCAAATCGGCGAGTCCGTTCCATTTTGTAAAGTACAAGTCACCGGAAAAGACGTCGCCGGCATCGAGCAGCACATTGTTTTCTGCTTCACTGCGGATTTCTTTCACTTTGGCAGCGCGCCTTGCCGCTTCATCAAGGTGAGCGTGCGTGTCGTTCGTGTGCATGACTGTTAACGTCCAGTTTCCATCATCAACCGGAGGCTCTGAACCTTCAAAGTTCAGCTTATAGACGCCATATCCGCTGTTTTCGGATTCCCTGACAAAATCAATGTCCTTCGCTTTTTCAGCAAACGGTTTGGCGAGGAGAGAAGATTCGAATGTCACATCGGCTCCTTTAATCGGAGCGATCGACCAGTTGTTGTCGGCGGCAGGATTGACCGTTTTCTTTTCCATGATGTAGTTCATGAGCACCTGCCTGTTTTCATCAGCCGCCGCATAAACGACTTTGTCCTGAGTCAGATGCGGGAATCCGCCGCCCCCGGACGCGCGGTAATTATTTGTGACCACAAGAAATTCCTGATCGTCGCGGACGGGTTTTCCGTTGTAAGACAACTGTTTGACGCGGTTCGTCTGCGGATTTTTCACCCCGCCTGACGCATTGTATTTTGCCGGTTGTGTGACATCGATCTGGTAGGTCACACCGTCAATGACATCGAAATTATACGATCTGAAATCGGGATTGAGGAGCGCCTGTTCACCCGATTTTGAAGGGTCGATCTGGTTGAACTGCCCGGCCGACATTTCGATCCAGTCCTTCACTTCGCTTCCCGTCAGCTTGACGATATAGAGCGTATTGTCGTACAAATACAAATCGCCGATGTTTTTGATCGCAAGATTTCCTGCTTTAATGTTTGTATAATAATCAGCACCGTTGCGTCCTCCTGCTTTAAACGGCGCGCCCGCTGATAAAATCGGCAGGTTTTCGTATTCCGTTCCCTTCATGACATCTTCCGCATACCATTTTTGTGCGTCTGTGACAATCTGAATCGAAGGGTCGTCTTTTACCTGCGCGAAAAAGCTGTTAATATCGGCTTCCGTTTGGCCAACCGGCGCGCGGACGTATTCAAGCGTTTTTTCGTGTGTGTCTTTAATCGCGGAAACGACGGTTTCGTGTCGCGACGTCACATTTCCGGCAATCGCTTCCGTTTTTGCGCTCGCATCTTTCACCGTCCATTTGCCGCCGTCCTGTTCAAGCTGCATATCGATGATTCCTAAATGGCTGCCCCAGTTTTTTGGCATGACGACAGGGATGCCGTTGATCGTTCCTTTTTGATTGTCGATCACGCCGTTTCCGGGATAGTCTGTGCCCGGGAACAGGCCGTGCTGGTGTCCGGAGATGATCGCATCTATTCCTTCCGTCTTGAGAGCCAGATCATATACGGCGTTTTCTGCTCCTGCTGCCTGTTCGCCATTTTCAATTCCGGAGTGGGCGATCGCAATGATCACGTCGGCGCCTTCCTGTTTCATTTTCGGAATCGTCTCTTTCGCTGATTCGGTGATGTCCTGCACCGTGATTTTGCCGTCCAAGTGCTTTTTATCCCATGTTAAAATCTGCGGCGGAACAAAGCCGATATAGCCGACTTTAAGCTGGTGCTTTTGGCCGCTTTCATCTGTCAGCGTCCGCTCTTCAATATGATATGGCGTATATTTGTTCTTTCCGTCCGGTGTTTTAATATTGGCATTGACGATGGGAAATTCGGCGCCTTTTATCGTGCCGTCAAGGAATTCAAGGCCGTAGTTGAATTCGTGGTTTCCGAGCGTGCCGGCGTCATAGTGCAGTTTGTTCATGACATCAATGATCGGGTGTGTTTTCGTTCCGGAGATAATCGCTTCACGTTCATGTTTGAAGATGTATTCCCCTAGGGGGTTCCCTTGAATTAAGTCGCCGTTGTCGACAAGAATCGTGTTCGGATTCCGGCTCCGGTGCTTTTCGATCAGCTGAGCCGTGCGGGCCAGCCCGAATTCTGCCGTTTCTTTGTCGGCATAGTAGTCATAGTCCATGATATGGGCGTGGATATCTGTCGTACCCAGGATGCTGAGGTTGATCAGCGGGTGTTCATTTGGTTCTTCTGCATATGTCTTGGTGTTTGGAATAAGTAAACTGAGTATCATCACTGAGGTTAGCAGAATACGGAGAATGTTTTTCCTTGAAAACCGTCTTTTCTGTATTCCCACCATTTCTCCACCTTTCAGATTAGAGTAACAATTTCTATTGTAAGAACTTTTTGTAAAGTTTTGTAGAACTTTCGTTGCGAATATTGTAAACACTCAGAAAATGATTCCAAAGTCTGTCTCTGTCTGCCGGGTGATTTAGGTACTTGGTCGTGAGGGGCGTGCGGATGTTTTATTTAGTGTGGCAGGGGTAAATAGATTTATGTAGACAGAAGCTTCTGGGAGGGTGATCAATATGAGCAAAAAAATTGCAGTTGTTCTGACAGATTACTTTGAGGATTCGGAGTATACCGAGCCTGCGAAAGCGTTCAAAGACGCCGGACACGAGCTTACGGTTATTGAAAAAGAGAAAGGCAAAACGCTGAAAGGCAAGCAAGGCGAGGCGCAAGTGGAAACAGACGCGTCCATTGATGAAGCCAGTCCGGCCGATTTTGACGCGCTGTTGATTCCGGGCGGATTTTCACCGGATATTCTCAGAGCCGACCAGCGTTTCGTATCTTTTGCGAAATCCTTTATGGATGACAAAAAACCGGTGTTTGCGATCTGCCACGGCCCGCAGCTTTTAATTACCGCCAAGGCTCTGGACGGACGCAGCGCAACAGGCTACACATCGATTCAAGTCGATTTGGAAAACGCCGGGGTTCAATTTAAAGACGAGGAAGTGGTCGTCTGCCAGAATCAGCTTGTCACAAGCCGGACGCCTGACGACATTCCCGCGTTTACACGCGAATCTTTGAAGCTGCTCGGCTGATGAAAAAAGACCGGAAATCTATTCCGGTCTTTCAGCGTGTCGACAAACCCTCGCATTCGTTGTCAGGCCTGCGCGTCGGTGCTCACGAATTCCAACATTCGCTCCGCTCCGATGCTCGGCCTTCCTAGACTGCAAGGGTTTTCAATCACGCTGAGCTTAAAGGATACAAAATCCCAAAACTAAAAGCCGTTTTGGGATTTTGTCAACAATCTAAAAGACCGGAAATCTATTCCGGTCTTTTTTATGTTTATTTTCGGAGTGCAGCCAGTTCCTCTGCGATTGCCTGCATTTCGCTCGGACTGAAAGATTTCTTTTTCATCACCATTTGGTGCAGGTATTCAAGATCTTCAAGCTTTTCATTGCTGAAGGCTTCAGCTTTGATGACGCCGATGTTCAGCATGTTTAGTTTTTGCGAGATCTCTTCGATCATTTTGTTCAGCTCGGCTGTTTTCTGCTCTGACAAGAAGGCACATCCTTTCTCACTGATTTCGTAGTCTTTATTGTAACAGAATTAAGCGAGAAGAAAAGGACGGCTGTCAAAAAGCATCTCCGGCTTAAACGGATACGCTGTTTTGCTTTTCCGCTTTTTCGGCTTTGATTTTGGCGAGGATCTGTTTGGACTCATAGATGACAATCCCTGTCAAACCGAGCAGGCCGATCAGGTTCGGTATCGCCATCAGACCGTTCAGCATATCGGCGAGCGCCCAGACAAAGTCATTTTTAAAGACCGCTCCGAAAAAGACGGCGATCACAAAGATGACACGGTAGATGATCGCATATTTTTCATTCAGCAGGTAGGTGAAGCATTTTTCTCCGTAGTACGACCAGCCCAAAATCGTCGAATAGGCGAACAGCAGCAGTCCGATCGCGACGATTGTCGATCCCGCAGGGCCGAGAAAATGTGCGAATGTCATCGATGTCAGCGCATCGTTTTTTTCTGTCAGATACATGTTTCCCATGACAATCGATATCCCCGTAATCGAGCAGACGATCAATGTGTCGATGAAAACCTGGGTCATAGAGACAAGCGCTTGGCGAGCCGGCATATCGGTTTTTGCCGCGGCCGCCGCGATCGGCGCCGAGCCGAGACCTGCTTCATTTGAAAATACGCCCCGCGCCACGCCCCAGCGGATCACGGTTCCGATCGCGCCTCCTGCCACGGCCTGGCCGGTAAACGCGTCAGAGAAAATTAAACCGACCGCACCGGGGACAAGTTCAAAGTTTGTGACAAGAATGATCAATCCGGCGATGACATAAAATAAAGCCATGATCGGTACGAACAGCGAGGTGACTTTGCCGATGCTTTTAATTCCCCCGAGAATGACAAGGGCTGTAAAAATCGTGACAATGATGCCGGTTACCCAGGCAGGCACGGAAAATGTGGAGCTCATGACTCCGGATACAGAATTCGACTGAACCATATTGCCTATTCCGAAAGCGGCAAGCGCCCCGAATATGGCAAATAACACACCTAGCCACTTTTGCTTGAGGCCGTGTTCCAAATAATACATCGGACCGCCTGACATTTCGCCGTTTTTGTCTTTCACGCGGAATCTGACGGCAAGCACCGCTTCGGCATATTTCGTCGCCATTCCGAAGAAGGCGGCGAGCCACATCCAAAACACGGCGCCCGGCCCCCCGGCAATGACAGCTGAGGCGACACCGACGATATTCCCTGTACCGACCGTAGCGGCAAGGGCAGTCATCAGCGCCTGAAAGTGGGAAATATCGCCTTCAGAGAATTTATCCTGACGTCTTGAAAAGGCAAGCTTTAATGAGTAAGGCAAAAGTCTGACCTGCAAAAAAGCCAGCCTGAAAGTCAAATAAATACCCGTTCCAACGATGAGGATCAAAAGCGGAGGTCCCCATAAAAAACCGTTCATTGTATCTACAATATGTGAAATAAAATCCATAGGCGAAATATCCCCCTTTAATTTTGTGTCTAACTAGAATATTCTGAAAGTTTGTTAGATTTGTCAATAGCATTGTCATCTTTTCTTCCCAAAGTTGAAAAAAACAAAAAAATCTTTAGTATAAAAGCAAAAGTGTTTTTTCTTTCTGAAATGTGGGGAAAGAATAGAGGAGGCTCTTGATTGATGATCAAAGTGTTATTTGTCTGCCTCGGCAATATTTGCCGCTCTCCGATGGCAGAAGCTGTATTTAACGACATGCTCAAAAAAAGCGGACTGGAGGACCGGATCGAAGCCGATTCGGCGGGAACAGGGAGCTGGCATCTCGGCAAACCGCCTCATGAAGGCACACGGTCGCTGCTGTCTGCAAAAAAGATCAACTGCGAGGGCCTTTACGCGAGGCAGATTACCGACAAGGACCCGGAAGCGTTCGATTATATCATCGCGATGGATGCCGAAAACGCCGGGCATGTGAGAAGCCTTGCCGGCTGCGGGAGCAAAGCCGTCATCCGGAGGCTGCTCGACTATGTCGAGGACTGTGAGACGGAAGATGTTCCTGATCCATACTACACCGGGAACTTTGAAGAGGTGTACGAACTCGTCGCGAAAGGGTGCAGCGAATTGCTGAAGGACATTCGAAAAGAACACAATCTATAAAAAACGAAGGGAGAGATTTTTTATGAAAAACGACCGCGTTTTCATCAGAAATATCCTCCTCGGCGCTTCGGTCGGGGCGGTTATGTCACTGCTGCACAAACCGACTAGAGAAGCGTGCGGCGCAAAGCTTGACGCATGCAAAAACAAAGTCCGCCTTTACCGTGCAAATCCCGGAATGTTCACCGAATGCGTAAAAGAAAAAATGGACGAAGCCAAAAAGCTGACCGCTTCCATATCGGACGATTTAAGCTTCTTAAATCAACAGATGAAAGAACTGAAAGAGACGACGCCAAAAGTGATCGGTCTGATCGAAGAAACGAGGGATCACTTCACTGCCAAATCCAAAGGGCGTACGGAGCCGGAAAAAGAATGAGTTTTTTGAAAGAGCTGGCTTGGCGTTTTTTCCTTCATGAAGGGCCGAGCAAATCGGCGGAACTTGCCTACTTTTTCCTGCTGTCCTTGTTTCCGTTTATGATTTTCCTATTGACTTTGATCGGCTACCTGCCTGTTAAAACGGGCGATGTCATCGGGCTGATTGAACAGTATGCCCCAGAAGACACGATGTCCGTTATTGAAGAGACGCTCAATACAGGAAACAGGGGCCTGCTTTCTTTCGGGATCATCGCGGCGCTCTGGTCTGCGTCAAACGGATTGAACGCGATTGTCAGGGCCTTTAACCATGCTTATGAAGTGGAGGAAAACCGCTCATTCATCATGGTTCGGCTGACATCGCTCCTCCTGACCGCCGCGATGGTTTTCACCATATTGGTCGCGCTGCTTCTTCCGGTATTCGGGAGGGCCATCGGCCATTTCATCGCCAATCTGGACGGTACGCCGGAAATGTTTCTAGCGGCATGGTCAGCGCTCCGCTGGGGAATCAGCCCGCTTGTGCTGCTGATCGTCTTTACGGCTTTATACTTTTTCGCCCCGAATAAGCGGCTGTCATTTAAATTCGTGCTTCCGGGAGCCGTTGCAGCGACAGCCGGCTGGATTCTCGTCAGCATGCTGTTCTCATACTACGTCAGCGAATTTGCAAACTACAGCGCGACATACGGAAGCCTCGGCGGCATCATCGTCCTGATGATCTGGTTTTATTTAAGCGGAATGATGATTATTCTTGGAGGGGAGATCAACGCCCTTTTACATAAACGTAAAATCATTCCTGAAGAAAATCCGCGGAAATGAGCAATCTATAAAAGAACGTTTCATAAATTCGAAAGCGGAGGGATCATCATGACAAAACACACGAAAAAAGGCGGCAGCCATAATAAACAAAATTCAAAGCAAAGTCCGAAAAACAAAACGAGCGGAAGCGCCAACGGACAAAACGGATATCATTAAAACTGCCTGACATTTAAGGCTGGCTGCTTACAATAGGCAGCCGGCCTTTTTTACATTGACGCCGCCTCAGATTGTTCGAGAGCGCTTTTCTTCTTCGTTTTGCCAAAGAGCACCACGATCCAGATCAACACCATCACGCATGTAATCAAATAAAACAGGTTGCTGTTATGAAATGTCTGCATATACCAGCCGCCGGCAACCGGGCCGAAAATGCTTCCGAAGCTGAAGGTGATCCCGCACATCAAATTTCCGGCCGGAAGAAGGCGTTTTGGAAGCAGGTCGGCCATAAAGCTGATGCCGAGTGAAAAAGTTGAGCCCACAGCCATTCCGGCTATGAAAAAACATACTGCAAGCAGGGGGACGGAATCGGAGAAGCCCGCCGCAAAGAAGCAGCCTGCCCCGACAGCCAATATGACAAGGAGCACATTTCGTCTTCCATACTTGTCGCTCAACACGCCGAGCGGATATTGAAAGACGATGCTTCCGATCGCAAAAGCCGGAAGAATAATTGATACGCCTTCGACGGAAATGCCCGAGCGAAGCGCGTAGACGGGAAAATTTCCGTTCAGGGCGGTTTCCAAAAAGCCGTAGCCGAACGTCGGCAAAAACGCGACCCACCCAAGAAGAAAGGCTTGGATGAAGCGCTTCAAGGTGTTATCGCTGCGGCTTTCAGAGCCGCTTTGCTCAGGAAAATCGTTTTGAAGGCAAAAAATAAACAGCCACGCCAACATGCTGAATGCACCTGAGACGATAAACGGCAATGACGGGGCGATGTTGACAAGCGGCGTTAAAAAAGGACCGGCAGCAAATCCCAAACCAAATGAAAGGCCGTACAAAGAAATATTGCGGCCGCGGTTTTTTTCAGACGATAATGTGGTCACCCAAGTTTGCGTTGAAAAGTGCAGCATATGATCGCCGATTCCGATCAGGAGCCGTAAAAAGAACCAGACGATAAACGACTGAATAAAAACAAAGGCGAACAAACTCGCGCACACCATGATCCCGCCGATGACAATCAGCGGTTTAAAACCGAGCCTGCGAAGCGGCGCTTCCATGAACGGCGAAGCGATCAGAACGCCGATGTAGAGGCCTGTCGCATGAAGCCCGTTCAGTGCAGCCGAATGGCCTTCCTGTTCAAAAATAACAGAGATGACCGGAAGGAGCATCCCTTGCGAAAAACCTGATATACTGACAATCAAAACGAGAATGAAAAAGTGAAATCTAGTCATCGGCCGATTCTCCTTATCCGTAATCCTTCTTTGATCGTACAACTTTCAGAAGTTTTTAGGCAAGGCGATTTTTCTTTTTCTGTCAAAAGAGGTGTAAATCATGGAAATCGTGTGGAATCAGAACGGCTTTGTGGCTGATCTGGAATATGGAAAGCTTAAGATATCAGGCAATGAAGAAGCAGGATTCAGGCCTTATCAATTGCTGGCCGCTTCGATTGCGGCATGCAGCGGAACCGTTCTTCATAACATATTGGAAAAGAAAAGGATACAGCTGAAAGATATGACCATCAAGACAAAAGAAGAACGCATTTCCGAAGAGGCGGGCCGCATCAAAAGCATCCATCTTCACTTCATATTGAAGGGAGAAAACCTCGGTGCAGAACAAATTCAAAAGGCGCTGAAAGTAGCGCTGAAAAACTGTGCCATGGTGAAGTCTGTTGAAAAGAGCATCGAGATCATCGAAACATTTCAAATTCGCTGATGTTTAAAAACCTGTGCCAATGCGGAATAGATCAGTATGCCGTATATAAACTGAAAAGTACGCACAAAAATAACCTACACCAAAAAAGAAAAGAGGAATGAATAATGGGCCGTTTTTTCTTTTGGATGATGGCTGCGGGAGTTCCCCTTTCTGTCGCAGGGAGCATTTTGCATTGGCCGCAGGTTTTATTGTTCATCATATACTGCCTGACGATCATCGCGCTTGCAAGCTATATGGGAAGAGCCACCGAAAGCCTTGCGATTATTGCTGGCCCGAGGATCGGGGGCCTTTTAAATGCGACGTTCGGAAACGCCGTTGAGCTGATCATTTCGATTTTCGCGTTGCGGGAAGGACTGATCGGCATTGTGCTCGCATCGCTGACAGGCTCTGTCCTCGGCAACCTTCTTCTGGTCGCCGGCCTGTCGTTTTTCATCGGGGGCCTGAAATATAAGCGCCAGGAATTCAACGTGTATGATGCGAGACACAATTCAGGTTTGCTCATGTTCGCGGTGATTGTCGCTTTCGTCATCCCTGAAGTATTTTCAGCCGAAATGACAGAGCCGAGGAAGCTGTCGATGAGCATCGGCATCAGCATCATCATGATTTTGCTTTACCTGGCGGCGCTTTATTTCAAGCTTGTCAGCCACCGCGGGGTTTACCAGACGAATCAAAATGAGCGGGAAGAATCGCATGAAGAGCCGGAATGGTCGGGAAAGAGGGCAACATTGATTTTATTTTTGGCAACCGTTGCCGTTGCCTACATTTCTGAGCACCTCGTCCATACATTTGATACGGTGGCCGAACAATTCGGCTGGTCGGAGCTTTTCATCGGGGTCATCATTGTCGCGATCGTCGGAAACGCGGCAGAGCATGCTTCCGCCGTCATAATGGCCTATAAGGACAAAATGGATGTCGCAGTTGAAATTGCGATCGGATCAACGCTGCAGATCGCGATGTTTGTCGCACCCGTTCTTGTGATCAGCTCTTTGTTTTTTCCAGCGAGCATGCCGCTCGTCTTTACCTTGCCGGAGCTCGTCGCCATGGCTTCCGCCGTCCTTTTGATGATCGTCATTTCAAACGACGGGGATACGAACTGGTTTGAAGGCGCGACATTGCTTGCCGCTTATATCATCATGGGAATCGGTTTTTTCCTTCTTTAAAAAAATTGGGATAAACGGAGAGCATCCGGAAAACAATAAGGGAAAAGAAACAGAAAGAGTGATAGTATGAAAAAGCTTTTGTGTTTTACGCTGACTGCGTTTTTATCCTTTAGTTTTTTCGCTGTACAGGAAGCTGATGCAGCCAAGCCGATCAAGATTCCAAGCTCTGTCACGAATATTTCCAAAGAGAACACATACCCTAACGCCTCTCAGGATCAGCCGAGGCTGCAGCCGAGCGAACTGGCCGAAGAGCTGCTGAAAACAACCGATATCGCGATTGAAAATCCGCATCTCATCAAAATGCTGAATGAGTCAAGCATTTCCGGCACACCGCTGGCAATCGGCTACAGAGCGACGATTTATTTGGGCAGATGGGCGCTCGGGTATACCTCGAATGAAACCGTTGCGAACTGGGAATACCGCAAAATCAACACAAACCGCTTTGATAACCGGGGCGGGAAAGCACCTGCCGAACTCACGTATTCCCAGGAACAGACAAGCAAAATCAAAGGCGGCTTAACAGCGAAAGTCCCGAAAGCGGACGATGTCAAAAACATGATGATGCTTGAAGCCATGGAAAAAACAAAGCTGCCGCTCGCCTTTGAAACAGTCGTCGGCGCCGGCACAAAACGCGATCAGATTTATAAAGTGCAGCCGAAAAAACTGGGGAATTTACACGCCTATGCACCTGCCGTCAATGAAAAAGGGAAGGTCACTTACGGTGAAGTGTACATCGTATTAAAAGGCAACAAAAGAAAGCTTGTCGTCAAAAACATCACCTCGCAAGGAATCGGCGCCTGGATTCCTGTACAGGATCACCTCACATTCGGCTTTCAGCTCAGCCATCAGCCGAAATAAAAAGCAAGCCTTTCCCGGCTTGCTTTCAGCGTGTCGACAAACCCTCGCATTCGTTGTCAGGTCTGCGCGTCGGTGCTCACGAAAAGGAGAAGGATCGGCGGCTAACCGTCCAGGCGTCCTGCCTGAACGCCGCCGTCATCACCTCCTGTGAAAGTCAGCTCCGATGCTCGGCCTTCCTAGACTGCAAGGGTTTTCAATCACGCTGAAGGGATGACAAAATCCCAAAACAAAAACCGTTTTGGGATTTTGTCAACAATCTGAAAGCAAGCCTTTGCGGCTTGCTTTTTTCATACTCTTGCTGTTCTGGAAGTAAAATCAACATCTTGATAATAGCTGTTTTTGACGAGCACATTCGGCCCGAGGCATCGGACGTGCGGGCAGTGGCAGTTGAGCTCCTTGGCAAGCTCTGTGTTTCTCCACTTCGCATAAGCGCTTGGCAGGCTGTCGGTTTGAATGTTGCCGAGCGGCGGAGTGTCTCCGAAATCGGTCACGATGATATTGCCGTCAAAAATATTGACGTTCAGGCGCGATCTGCCGTCAGGGTCGTTTCTGACCGTGACATTTTTCGCTTCGCGCAGCCGCTGTAAAAGAGCGTGATCTTCAGGATCAGGGCTGCACGCGTAAAACGGCAGGGTGCCGAACAGCATCCACGTATTTTCGTCGCGAATGTCAAGAAGGCGGTGGATCGCTTTTCTCATGTCTTGTAAGCTTAAAGATTCAAGCGCGCTTGCAAAGTCACTCGGATACATCGGATGAACCTCATGGCGCTGGCATTTCATGTCTTCGACAATTTGCCGGTGAATATGCTCGATGTGAGGGAGCGTCCGTTTATTGAGCATCGTCTCGGCGGATACCATAACCCCTTCATCAACAAGCGTCCGGCTGTTTTCGATCATTTTTTCGAAATAGCGCGCCCGTTGGGCAAATGTCGGCTTTTTATCCATCATGGCGAAGCCGATTTCTGCAAAGTCTTCGACCGTTCCCCAGTTGTGGGAAATATGAAGCACATCAAGGTAGGGGATGATCAGCTCGTAGCGGCCGATATCGAGCGTCAAGTTTGAGTTGATCTGCGTCCGCACACCGCGTTCATGAGCGTATTTTAATAAAGGAACGACATATTCCTTTACGGATTTTAATGAAAGCATCGGCTCGCCGCCCGTAATGCTTAAAGAACGAAGGCGGGGAATCTCATCAAGCCGTTTCAACAGAAGGCTGACGGGCAGCGCGTCCGGGTCCTTCGTCTGGAGCGTATACCCGACGGCGCAGTGCTCGCAGCGCATATTGCAAAGAGTCGTCGTCGTAAATTCAACGTTCGTCAGCTGTATATCTCCATATTGGTCAACGTCCATGTAGGCTTCCCACGGATCATATTCCGGGGTAATCGGACGAACCTGCGTTTTTTCTGTCATGACATATCTAACTCCTTTATGATAGGACATACTAATATAGCCCAACTATTCATTTTAGACCTGATCCTTGAGGCGTGCAAGTCATGGATGATTGAAAAAAGGCCGTTTATAGGCTACGATAAAGGAACAAAAGGAGGAGAATCATGGGTAACGCAGTACATGACAAAGAACAGCAAGTCAATTATTTAAAAAACAGATTGGATATGTTTATGTCAGTCATCGATTCTTTAGACCCGGAATCGACCGACCTTGAAGATATTGACAGACTGATCAGCATGCTCGACGACTTGGAAGCCAAATACGAGCGCTTTAAAAAAGACTGGAAATAAAACCGCGGCATTCTCTGCCGCGGTTTTATTGTTTTCCAAGTGTTGCTTGGTATGAAAAGCTAAGCCCTTCTGCACAATAAGAAAAAATAAAACTGGGAGCGAGAAAATGATGAAACGAATCTGTGCCATATGCTGCGGATTCCTGCTGATGCTGGCCTTCAGCGGCAGCGCTGAAGCGATTTCCAACAAGGCGATCCATTGGGGCTTTTCAAAAAGCAAAAACCATCAGCCGGCAGATGCGGGACAAGAGCTGAACAGCCTTTTACAGCAGTACGACGCCTTTTATTTGGGCAACACAAAGGAAAAAACGATTTATCTGACCTTTGATAACGGCTATGAAAACGGCTACACCCCTAAGGTGCTCGATGTTCTGAAAAAACAAAACGTCAAAGCTGCCTTTTTTGTGACGGGCCATTTTGTCAAAGATCAGCCGGAGCTGATCAAACGAATGGCCGAGGAGGGGCATGTCATCGGGAATCATTCCTATCACCATCCGGATCTCACGACGAAAACAAGCCGTGTGATACAAGAGGAATTGGAATCGGTCGATGAGGAGGTTTACAAAATCACAGGCGAAAAAAACAACCTCTACCTGAGACCGCCTCGGGGCGTTTTCAGCGAGCGGGTGCTTGAAGAAACGAAAAAGCTCGGTTATCAAACGGTATTCTGGTCTGTTGCTTTTGTCGATTGGAAAATCAATGCCCAAAAAGGGTGGCGCTATGCGTACGACAATATGATGAAACAGGCCCATCCCGGCGCTATCTATTTGCTTCACACCGTCTCGAAAGACAATGCCGAAGCGCTTGATCAGGCGATCACCGACTTGAAAAAAGAAGGCTATACATTTAAAACTCTTGATGACCTGATGTTTGAAAAATCTATGATGCTAAAGCCCTTTTGAAAGACAAATGCCCCGGTCGCTGAGCCGGGGTTTTTGCTTTGATCGGAAAAGTTGATGTTCAGGCTCTATTTCCCCTAGTCAATTCCATAGAATAAAAATCCATTCTATATACATATATTACTAGATTTAAAAAGAAAATAGGTATATCATTGATATTGAAGGGGGAATTACCATGTCAAAATTAGTAAAATCAGTCACGTCACCTAAAAAATTCATTACAGGAAAACGACTCCTTGAGAACTTGAACGATTACATTGAAGATTATGGCGATCACGCATATATTATTTGCGATGAATTCATTTTGGAACGCGCTCAAAAAGAAGCGGGGAATTCGATTCAGAAAGCCGGCAATCAAGCTGTTTTTGAAAAATTCAATTATGAATGCACACAGGAAGAAATCGATCGTAACCGGGAGCTTGCACGCAATGCAGGCGCTAATATCATCGTTGGGATCGGCGGGGGAAAAACGCTTGATACAGCAAAAGCCACCGCTTATTACGAGAAGCTGCCGGTTGTGATTTTCCCGACAATTGCTTCAACAGATGCTCCATGTACGGCCCTTGCCGTCATATATAAACATGACGGATCGTTTGACCGCTATCTGTTTTTGCCGACGAACCCTGATGTCGTTCTCGCCGATTCTGACATTTTGGCATCCGCGCCGCCGCGCTTTTTCGCAGCCGGTATCGGAGACGCCTTGGCGACGTATTTTGAAGCGCGCGCCTGCTTTAAAGCAAACGGCGACAACCTCGTGCTGATGAAGCCTTCAACAACAGGATTGGGACTTGCCCGTCTTTGCTATGATACGCTATTGGAAAACGGCGTAAAAGCGATGCAGGCGGTCAAGCATGGCGTTTCTACACGAGCGGTCGAGGATACAATCGAAGCGACCATTTATTTAAGCGGCGTCGGCGCCGAATCAGGCGGTCTTGCCGCCGCACATGCGATTCACAATGGTATGACAGCCGTTCCTTCCCTGCACAGGGCTCAGCACGGCGAAAAAGTTACGTTCGGCCTTTTGGCTCAGCTTGTTCTTGAAAACGCGCCGGCCGAAGAATTAGAGACCGTCATTAACTTTATTAAAGGCGTCGGTCTTCCGTTGACATTAAAAGACCTCGGAGTCGACGAATTTGTTGAAGAAGAATGGCGCCAAGTCGCTCAAAGCGCTTGCGCGGAAGGCGACACTATGGGCAACATGCCGTTCCCGGTCACCCCTGACGATGTCTACAATGCGATCGTCGCCGCCAACGCGATTGCAGAATCTTATCGCGATTAATAGACGAAAAGCCGCTTCGGTGAAGGAGCGGCTTTTTTTTTGAGGGTTGTCTATTAGTTTGTGAATCGGCTGTTTGCCGTTCGTTTTTTCTGTATACCTTTTCATTCTAAACTTTCTCTTCCGTGTAATCTATTTAAAAGTTCCCGAAAACGTGCTGTTTAACTCGAGTGACAGCCGCTCATTTCAATACTTTAATTTTGATCCTCGGTTCTTCTTCCATCCCTGACTCATCCACATCCTCATTTCCCGGAGCCGTAAAAGTGATGCTGTACGTTTCCTGTGAATGCGGAGACAGTTCCAGCTCTTCCGGCTGAAAGTCAAATTCACTCGTTATATCAGGGGTGAGTTGGATGCGTTCGGTCTTTTTCCCGTAGTTGTTCACTTTCACCTCACAGTCCATGCTTCCTTCCTCCATATCGTTCTGATAGCTGCAGGAGCTTCCCCTTGTCATATATTCCACGGCATCATCGCCTTGTGCATTCCATTTTTGAAAGAGCATCAGCTGTTCTGTGACCAGCGGGTAAAATACTGAAATGCCGATAATAAACAAAAACAGCTTAAAGCGGATCCACGGTACTCCATCATAATGTCGCCACGCCATAATGAAGCCAATGATGAGCATCAACATGCAGATCAGAACCACTAAATTCCGGACAGGCAGTCCTAAAAAGTCCGAAAGCGCGTCCGCTGCAGACACGCTTTGATGATTCTCGGCGCTCATCAACAAGCCGAGAACGGTCAGGATGATGCCGACAAGCCCTGTATGTACCTTCATGCCTTTCCCCCCTCAGTTATAGAAGTAGTCGTAAAGAGAGGAAAAAGGTTTCCGGTTTTACTTGAAAATGTCAAACCATCCTTTGTGCCGGAACCAGAAGATCATGCCGGCGACAACGGCTCCCATCATGACGAGGATGAAAAAATAGCCGTAGCGCCAATGCAGTTCAGGCATGTTGTCAAAGTTCATGCCGTACACTCCGGCAATGAAGGTGAGCGGAATAAAAATCGTTGAGACGATTGTCAGCGTCATCATAATGGCGTTCATCCGATTGGAGTTGAGCGTCTGGTAGCTGTCCCTCAAATCGGCGGTCATGTCGCGGTTGTTTTCGACGATTTCGGTCAGCTTCAAGAGGTGGTCGTAAATGTCGCTGTAGTACGCTTTTCGTTCGCGGTTTTCTTTTGAAATTTCAATGTTTAAAATCCGGTAAAGCAAATCCCGCATCGGAATAATTGTTTTCCTCAGCTTTAAAAGGTCGTTTCGGATATCAAACACCTCATTCATCAGCGTTCCATACGTTTTTCTGCTGTCGCTTTCAGCAATTTCATTGAGGCGGTCTTCTATTTTGTAAAGAATCGGGAAATATTCGTCCACAAGCTGATCCATGACCATATAGGCGATATGGCTCGGTCCTTTTTTCCACAACTCGCTGTTTTCCGAAAGCTGTCTTCTTACTTTTTCAATGCCGTCTGAACGATGAAAGTGAAATGTGACGATAAAATCTTTTCCAACGAATAGGTCAACTTCTTCAGACGCCAAAGTCCTTTGATTCAACTCGTGTATGACGAAAAAAAGATATTCTTCGTATTGATCAAGCTTCGGACGCTGCAAATGATGAACACAGTCCTCAACTGCTAAAGGGTGAAAGTGAAAATGGCTTTTGAGTAAGGAGACTTCTTCATCCGAAGGCTGATCGAAATCGGTCCAGCACCACTCAATATCTTGACCTGTCAGCCTTTCTGCTTTGGTGTCGGTGGATAAAAGCTTTCCGTCTTTTGTCATCGCAAAATGTTTAATCATCGGCACCCCTCCGCTTCCATAGGATGCTGCGGTGCGCTGTGATTCATTCGGCGAAAAATAAAATGTTGTTCTTTTTTAAGAGAATTTGAAACATGGTATACTGTGGACAAAGAAGAAAAAGGGATGGGAAGCGATGTGGAAGGAAACTGTAAGCGTATCACCGCCGTATCATTTTGACCGCGTCTTGGACAGGCTTTCGCTTGATCCGCTCAATGCGGTCAACCTCGACAAAAGGGAGGTCAAGCTGCCGCTCCGCAATCAAAACAAAGAGCCTCGGATTGTCGCTGTGCAGGCGACGGGAACTGTCGAAGCCCCGGCGTTTGCCGTCAGCGGTACAGACGATCGAGACGACATGATGAAAGAAGTGAAACGGATCTTCAGATGGGAGGAAAATCTTCAGCCTGTACTGGATCACTTTTCACAATCGAGCTTATCATCAATTTTTGCAGAGCATGCCGGAACGCCGCTGGTGCTCGATTTTCATTTGTATCATTGCTTGATGAAATGCATAATCCACCAGCAGCTGAATCTGTCTTTTGCTTATACGCTCACAGAGCGGTTCGTTCACACTTTTGGAGAGCAAAAGGACGGGGTCTGGTTTTATCCGCTTCCCGAAACGGTTGCACAGCTCGACTATAACGACTTGCGCGAACTTCAATTCAGCATGCGGAAGGCTGAATATGTCATCGATACATCAAGGATGATCGCAGACGGCCGTTTAAATCTTGATGAGCTTGCTCAATTATCAGATGAAGACATGATGGAAAAGCTGGTGAAAATCAGAGGCATCGGCCCGTGGACCGTCCAAAACGTTCTGCTGTTCGGACTGGGCCGCCCCAATCTGTTTCCGGCCGCCGATATCGGCATCCAAAACGCCATCAAACGCCATTTTGGCTTAAACGATAAACCGACAAAAGAACAAATGCTTGAAATGAGCAAAGAATGGCACCCTTATTTAAGCTATGCTTCCTTGTATTTATGGAGGAGCATTGAGTAGAAATGGAGAGAACATCAGTGAAACGTGATAAAAAAGGATCATCAGCAGAATTAAAAGTCGGACAGCAATTTCCGCTGACGATCAAGCGCCTCGGCATCAATGGCGAAGGCGTCGGCTACTTCAAGAAAAAAGTCGTCTTCGTCCCCGGCGCACTGCCGGGTGAAGAAGTCGTCGTCGAGGCGACAAAGGTTCATCCGAAATTTTCCGAAGGGCGGGTCAAAAAGGTGCGCAAGCGTTCAGAGCACCGCGTCAAGCCGCCCTGCATCATCTATGAGCAATGCGGGGGCTGCCAGCTCCAGCATCTGGCTTATGAGGAGCAGCTGCAAGGAAAACGGGACATCGTCATTCAATCGCTCGAACGGCACACCCGTTTTGACATCGGCAAAATGGACATCAGGCCGACGATCGGCATGGAAAACCCGTGGCACTACCGGAATAAAAGCCAGTTTCAGCTCGGGCTTTCGAAAAACGGCAAGATGGTGGCCGGGCTGTACGGCCTTGACTCGCACCGGCTTGTCCCGATTACGGAATGCATTGTTCAGCATCCGGCGACGAACAAAACGACGCAAACCGTCAAGCAGATTCTTGAAGACTTCGGCATTTCCGTCTACAACGAACGGAAGCGCACGGGCGACGTCCGCACGATCGTGACGAGGGTCGGCTTTGAGACGGGGGAAGTGCAGGTTGTCCTTGTCACGTCAAAAGAAGATCTGCCGCGCAAGGAGCTCATTGCAGAAGAAATCAAAAAGCGTCTGCCTGAAGTGACCTCCGTGATTCAAAACGTCAACAAAGCCAAGACATCGGTTGTCTTCGGCGAGGATACAAGGCTCTTAGCCGGCAATATGGTCATTCAGGAATTTCTCGGCGAGGTTTCATTTGAGCTGAGCGCCCGCGCTTTTTTTCAGCTTAATCCGATCCAGACGGTCAAGCTGTATGACGAAGTGAAAAAAGCGGCGAAACTGAGCGGGCGCGAAAAAGTCGTCGACGCCTACTGCGGCGTCGGCACGATCGGAATGTGGATCGCCGGCGGTGCAAAAGAAATCCGCGGCATGGACGTCATTAAAGAATCGATCGATGACGCCAACCAAAACGCCAAAAAGCACGGAATCGAAAATGCGCGCTATGTCGCAGGGACGGCGGAGCACTGGCTGCCGAAATGGACAAAAGAAGGCTTCAGGCCGGATGTCGTCATCGTCGATCCGCCGAGAACAGGCTGTGACCGCACCTTCCTTGATACGATCAGGCAGGTTAAGCCGAAACGGTTCGTTTATGTCTCATGCAATCCGTCAACACTTGCGAAAGATTTGCAGTACTTGGCGAAGGATTACCATGTCGAATACATTCAGCCTGTCGATATGTTTCCGCAGACGGCGCACGTCGAATCGGTCGTATCGCTGAAGCTGAAATAAAACGCCTTTTCAAAGGCGTTTTTTAGCGGAACCAAAAGGGGGATACATGATGAAAAGACTCTGCATCATCCCGTGCGGGGCGAAGAAAATCTGGGATGTCGATCCGGGCAGCGGCCCGTCCGCCGCAAAGGATGTCTATCTGAGCCCGTTTCATCGGGCGTGCCGCACATATGCGCAAACGTTTTTTGCGGATTGGGTGATTCTTTCAGCAAAACACGGGTTTTTAAAACCGGAAGATATCGTTCCTGAAAACTATGACGTCACATTCGGGATGCGCCACCCGGAGATTATGGCGGATGATGAACTGAAGGTTCAAGGTGAACGGAAAAACCTGATGGATTATGACGAAATCGTCATGCTCGGCGGAAAAAAATACAGGCCTGTTTTGAGGAACGTGTTTGGCAGCCGCCAGCAGATCACTTACCCGCTGGCGGGATACCGGGGAATCGGCTATATGCTGCAGGCGCTGAAAGCGGCTGTCGATGAAGGCCGGGAGCTTAGGGAACCTGAAAACAGCTGAAGAGAAAGTGAGTTTTTAAAATCGCTGTGCGGGTTTGTCTAAATAAGGGCAGGGCATGATCTGGAAGACATTTGTTTGGCGGATGGGATATACGGAGGCAAAATGAAATATTCATTTTTGCCTCTTTTTTTATGCGATTTTTTGTAACAAAAAGAAGTTCAACGGTACTAATAAGTGAATGGAAAAATAGCGGCATGCCCAGCCGGGGAGGGGCTTTATGAAGCTTGAGGAAGTCTACAAGAGTATTCAGCCTTCCGTTTATGCCTTTTTCTACATCAAGACATTCCATAAAGAAACGGCGGAAGATTTAACACAGGAAGTATTTTATCAGGCTGTGAAAGGCTATCATACATTTTCGGGAAAGTCGACAATCAAAACATGGGTGTTTGCGATTGCTAAAAATGTGTTGAAAAAACACTTTCGTTCAGGAGCATCAAAAGCCGGGACAAACACGATTCAGCATGAGGAATCGGCTTGCTTATCTCCTGAAGAACACCTCCTGAAAACCGAGAAAGAGCGGCGGCTTCTCGAGGAAATCAACCGGCTTGATGAGACTTCAAAGGAAATTGTCACCCTCCGTATCTACGGAGAATTGTCATTTAAAGAAATCGGCATGCTCACAGGCAAAACCGAAAACGGTGCCAGGGTCGGGTTTCACAGAGCGAAGCTCAAGCTACAGCAAGAAATGGAGGGGTATGATGAAGGATAAGGAACGCAGTGTATTCAAAGATTTGCTTCCTTTATATCATGAGGGGCTGTTAAGCAAAGAGTCGGCTGAATGGATTGAGGAAGCGGCCGAAAACGATGAAGAGCTTCAGAGGCTTTTGAAGATGACGGAGGCCGAGCTTCCGAAGGAACATATTGAATCGTCTGTTCATGAAAGTCAAATGTTTAAAAAAATCAATCGGAAGCTCTCCTTGTACCAATTAATGTTTACAGCCATTTCGTTTTTTCTCGCGATTCACACATCCCTTTTAAATGAGAGCTTCGGCTTTATTTTGTGGTACGCCGTGCTTGGGCTTGCGGTGTACTTGTTTTACCGGGATATGAAACTCGTGATACTCCTCTCCTTTGCGCCGATTTTCATTTGGGGGATCGGGGATATTTTGGCCGGATGGGATGCAGCCGACGGTACAGGGGTTGTGGAGCACCTGCTGTATGCTGTCTTTGGCGCTTTCATGCTTGCAGTTATTCACTGTTTTTTCGCCGCGGCAGGGATGATGATCGGATGGCTGTTCTTAAAGCTGAAAGAAAGTAGCTGATATGATGAAAAAGAAAATCTTGTATAGCGTATTGATCGTGGTGCTCGTTTCCTTTGTGCTTGCCGCATACAACGCCTTCAACGGAAATCCCGTAAGCAAGAAATTGTCTCAAACGGCGCTTGAGCATTATTTGACTGACCGCTATCCTGAAAAAGACTTGCGGATCGACAGCGGGCTTTATAGCTTCAAGTTCGCCGAATATGTATTTGAAGTCACTGATACCGGCGATCAAAAGCGCAAAGACCCCTATCTGTTTTCTTTGAGAGGGTTTGTTCAACCTGAAGTGTACACTGACGGGATCTATGAAGAGAACCTCAACGAACCGCTGATGGAGCGGCTTGGAGAAGAAGCCGGAAAAGAAATCAAAACGTTTTTATCGAAAAGCATAAACGATCTGAAAGACGTTGACGTGCAAGTCGAAGTATTAAAAGGAAAGCTGAATAATGACGCAAAATGGGAGAAAAGCCTCCGCTTAGAGCGGCCGATGGAGATTCATATTTTACTTGATGCCGCAAATGCCGACCGAAAAGACGTCTACAAAACGGCGCAAAAGATTCAGCGCCTGTTGAATAAGGAAGGGTACGACTACGAAAGCGTGACGATTAATGCCAACATTTTTGAGGGGGAAGATATCAAAGACGAGGAGATCGGCTATGTCAAATACAGCACTTCCTTTGAAAAAAATGCGGATATCAAGCTGAAGGATGTTGAAGAGCTGAATGAATAGCGATCCATCCTTCAGTTGAAGGGTGATATCATATTTGCAAACCGTCGCAGAAAGCGGCGGTTATCTGTTTAATATAAGTGTCTTTAGCGGTTTTTCGAAACCGGCCGTCAGCCAATGCGCCAGAAGAGAAGTATCCGTATAAAGAGGACAGAAACGCGAAGGCCTGTGAACCTGGATCTCCCTTTTTCATCAGGCTTTTGTCCTGCATCGTCTGAAAGTAGTCTGTTAAATAACGAAGGAGTTCTTCCATATGCTTTAACAGAGAACCGAAAAGATCAGTCATCCTTCCGCCGTCTTGAACAGCGATAAGGTAGAGCGGTTTGTTATTTTCCATATGGAGCAAATACGATTCTGCAATCAATGTTAAATCTTTTTCCAGGTTCCAAGTGATATCGTTTTCAAATACGCGCTGAAAGGCTGGGATATAAGAAAATTGCTGAACAGCCGCTTCCAAAAGTCCGAGCTTTGTTTTGAAGTGCCGATAGACGGTCATTTCGCTGACGCCTGAATGAAGCGCGATATCCTTTATTGTCACCGACTTGAATCCGTATTTTTGCATTAAGTCTAAAGCAGCAGATATGATCCGTTCGTTCGTCTCTTGCAAAGGTGTTGACCCCCATTTTATGATAGTTAGTAGTAACTAACATCAGTCTAATCAGGCGCTGAATTGATGTCAACCCGTTTCAAAAAGGATAAAAAGGAGTTTTAATCATGAAAAATATTTTAATCGTCAATTTTCCGGCGGAAGGGCATGTCAATCCTACATTAGGGATCACCAAAGCATTTGCTGACAGAGGCGACAATGTGCACTATCTTTCAACAGAAAAGTATAAAGACAGGCTGGAGGGCGTCGGAGCTACCGTCCATTTATACAAAGATCTGGTGAGAAACGCGCATATTGATCCGAATTCACCGTCCGGCCTTCTTGAATTTTTAAAAATTCATCTCAAAACCTCGCTGTATATTCTAAACATTGTAAAAGAGCTGTCCAAAAGCATTTCGTTCGATGCCGTGTATTATGACACATTCGGTGCGGGTGAATTGGTCAGGGATTATTTGAACATTCCGGGAATCGCTTCATCGGCTTCATTTCTCTTTGGACAAGAACATATGAAGATTCTGCCGCTGCATCCGGATTCAGGCGCGGAGCTGCATTTGGATAAAGAATGCGAAGACCTCCTTGCGGATCTGAAAGAAAAGTACGGCGTCTCACCCCGGCATACAGGACAGTTTATGAGCAATCAGGCGGAGCTGACCGTTGTGTATACAAGCCGGTATTTTCAGCCTGAGAGCGACCGTTTTGGGGATGATGTGCTGTTTATCGGCCCGCGTTTTCCGAAGCGCCTCGACAAGACCGATTTTCCGGTAGAATCGTTAAAGAATGAGAAAGTCATTTATATTTCAATGGGAACCGTACTTGGTAAAACCGCTGACTTTTTCAATATGTGCATTGATGCTTTCCGTGATTTCGACGGCAAGGTTGTCATCGCCGCCGGCGAAAAGTCGGACTACGCGGATGTAAAAGAAGTGCCGGAGCATTTTATCATTGCGCCGTATGTGCCGCAATTAGAAGTGCTTAAAGAAGCCGATGTGTTCATCACACACGGCGGCATGAACAGTGTCAATGAGGGCATCCATTACCGCGTCCCGATGGTCGTGCTTCCGCATGATAAAGATCAGCCGATGATCGCCCAGCGCCTGAAAGAACTGAATGCTGGATATCCGCTGTTTGCAGAAGAGGTCAATGCTGAAAGATTAAGAGATGCAGCAGAACAAGTACTCACTGACGAAAAATATCAGGAAGGCATTCAAAAAATTGATGAAAGCTTCAGCAACTGCATGGACATGAAAGACGCATTGGCGCGCATTGATGAATATACGGCGCGGAAATCGCTGCAGTCTTAATAGAAAGCCAAGCCGCTTTACCAAGCGGCTTTTTTTATGCATAAACTCCGCAAAAAAGAAAAAAATAGAATAAATCATAGATCAGAAAGGATGTTGCATGATGCGCAAACTGTGCGTTTGCCTGCTTCTCGTCATTCCGCTGTCATGTACGGCTGTCATGTCTTCTGCCTACGGAGAAACACATGTTTATCAAGAGTTGACGGACAAGCAAAAAAATGAACTGGCTTCTTTGCAAAAGGACATTATGGAAAAGAAAAAACAGCTGATCAATAAGTATGTGGAGTACGGAATTCTTGATCAGGAAAGGGGAAAAGAAATCAAATCTCATATTGAAAAGCGCTATGAAAAAGAGCGAGAAAACGGGTTTCTGCCAAAATTGAAGCACCAAAAAGAAAAGTTTCACAAGCATCATATTCATTAAACTGAAAAAGACGGCGTCTCATTTTCTTCGTGACAAAAGTGTAAAGACAGGTGTAAACTAATACTCATGTAAACTGCTAAGAGAGTAAAGAGGTGTTGTGAGTATGAAGAAGAACCGTCCTGTTTCAGAGCGCAGACTGCTTGGCATCGCCGGGCTCGGCTGGCTTTTTGATGCCATGGACGTTGGCATATTATCGTTTATTATCGCCGCTTTGCACGCGGAATGGAAGTTGACGCCGCAGGAGATGAGCTGGATCGGCAGCGTCAACTCAATCGGCATGGCAGTCGGGGCGTTCGTCTTTGGCCTTTTGGCTGACCGTGTCGGAAGAAAATACGTTTTTATGATTACGCTGCTGTTTTTCTCGATCGGCAGCGGGTTGTCCGCTTTGACGACGACATTGTGGGCATTTTTAGTGCTGCGCTTTTTCGTCGGTATGGGGCTTGGGGGAGAGCTTCCAGTCGCATCTACGCTCGTATCCGAAACGGTTGCGCCTGAGCGGAGGGGAAGAGTCGTCGTCCTGCTCGAAAGTTTCTGGGCATTCGGCTGGCTGGCCGCAGCGCTCATCTCGTATTTTATTATTCCGGCCTACGGCTGGCAGATTGCTTTATTAATAACCGCGATACCGGCTATTTACGCCTTATATTTGCGGATCGCCCTGCCGGATTCTCCGAAATATGAGAAGCTTGCGCAGGAAAGGAAGCCGACCGTCATGGAAAATGTGAAGAGCGTCTGGTCCCGCAACTATGCCCGGCCTACGGCTATGCTGTGGATCGTCTGGTTTTGCGTCGTTTTTTCCTACTACGGCATGTTTCTTTGGCTGCCGAGCGTCATGGTGATGAAAGGATTCAGCATGATCAAGAGCTTTGAGTACGTCCTGATTATGACGCTGGCTCAGCTGCCCGGCTATTTCTCCGCGGCATGGCTGATTGAAAAAGCCGGCCGGAAAATGGTGCTTACCGTCTACTTGTTAGGGACGGCTGTCAGCGCCTACTTCTTCGGTTCGGCTGATTCGCTGGCGCTTCTGCTTGCGTCAGGCATGTTTTTATCGTTTTTCAACCTTGGTGCCTGGGGCGCGCTTTACGCTTATACGCCTGAACAATACCCGACGTCAATCAGGGGGACCGGCGCAGGAATGGCAGCCGGCTTTGGCCGAATCGGCGGCATTCTCGGCCCGCTTCTTGTCGGCTATCTCGTCGCCCGTGGAACAGAGATTTCCATGATCTTTTTGATCTTCTGCGTCGCCGTTGTTGCGGCCGTCGCGGCCATCTTCTTTTTGGGAACGGAGACGAAGCAGAAAGAGCTTGCCTAATGTCCGAATTCTCCTTCATAATGGACGGGACGCGAGAATTTGGAAAGAGTTGATTGAATTGAAAAAGAAAGCCATTATTACAGGTCTCTCGTTGTTAATTCTTGTGACGGGCTGTTATGTGTATAACGCCTTTTACGGAAATCCGGTCAGCCGCGCGCTGGCTGAACAAAAGCTTTCGGCATACTTGCAGGAAGCCCACGCCGGCGAAACCTTAAATATGAAAGGGAGCTCCTATAATTTCAAGTTCGCTGAATACCTTTTTCGCGTATCAGATGAGCGGAATGATGAGTACATTTTCAGCGTGAAAGGCGGCTTGCAGCCGGCTGTCACAAACGATGGCATCAAAGAAGTCAGACAGGAAAAGACGAGAGCCAGAATAAGCAAAGAAGCCTCAAATGAGATCAAGGCAAAGCTTGAAAAAAAGCTGAAAAACGTAATCGACGTCCAAGTTTCTCTATCTGGAAGCTATGATGTCAATACAGATTGGAAAAAACTGAAGCAAACAGAACCGATCGCTGTTACAGTTACCTTGAATTCAGGCCGTGACGGCCAGAGACAGGTCTATGACCAGGCAAAAGCGGTGAAAAAGTTATTGAGCGGCTACCATTATGAAAACATTGAGATTGACAGTATGGGTTTAGACGGGGAAGACCGGCCCGGTTATGTGAAGTACATTGTGCATGTTTTAAAGGACCGCGCGATAGCCATTGAAGATGTAGAGAAGGCGCTGTAACGCCTTCTCTTTTTTTATATGCGGGATATATAGGCGATTTGCACTATTGATGTCCATGCCCGTAGCGAATAGAATCATATTAAGAACAAATAAATATCGATGGGATTGTTACTGGTAAGGCAGGCAAGACCTAAAATGTGCTAAAGGAATCACAGACCTTAGTGCGCTTTTTTGCGCCTATCGGCTGATGCTTTCGCATGTTTTAGGTCTTTTTTTGTTCCTTTCGCCGGGGTCTTTAGATGTGATGGCACATTTTTCATTTTGATCGTCTTCTGTTGATTTGATAGGATAGAAAAATTGGAGGAGGTAGATCCGGGTGCTGCAAAAAGAGATTGCAAGAGAACTCTTGCCCCTCATTGGAGGCGCGGAGAATATCATCAGCATCAGCCATTGTACGACAAGGCTGCGCTTCAATGTCAGAGATGAAGAAAAAATCGATATAGCTGCTATTGAAAAGATGGAGTCTGTGCAGGGGACTTTTTTCAGATACGGTTTGTTCCAGATCATTTTCGGTACAGGTGTGGTCAATAAGATTTATAAAGAAATGATCCAATACAGCAATCCGGCTCCTTTTGAAGAAGCCCGGCGGGAGGCGCGGCCAAACATGAACGTATTGACGCGATTTGCCAAAACGCTGTCAGACATCTTTGTGCCGATCATTCCTGCAATCGTTGCGAGCGGATTGCTCATGGGTCTCATCAGTGTGCTTAAAGAATTCAGCCTCGGCGCTTATGGCGGCCCGATGATGAAAATGCTCGACATTTTTTCAAGCTCAGCGTTTGTCATTTTGCCTGTGCTGATCGGGTTCAGTGCGGCTAAACAGTTTGGAGCGAATCCGTTTTTAGGCGCTGTTATCGGCGGAATTCTGACCCATCCCGATTTGCTTGATCCTTCATTGCTCGGCAGCCAAAAGCCGGAATCCGTCGAAGTATTCGGCCTTGAAGTCCCTTTGATCGGATACCAGGGGACAGTCATTCCGATTCTCTTATCCGTCTACATAATGAGCAAAATCGAAAAATTCTTAAAAAGAATCATCCCCCGTTCTTTAGATTTGCTTGTCACACCGTTTATTACAGTCATGGCTTCCGGATTTGCCGCGCTGTTTATCATGGGGCCGCTCTCACTGATCATCGCCCATTTCGTAAGCGGCTGTCTCGGGTTTGTCTATCATTTTGCGGGGGCTTGCGCCGGATTTTTATTTGGCGGGCTTTACTCCTTACTCGTTTTGAGCGGCCTGCATCACAGTTTTTATGTGATTGAAGCGTCGCTGCTCGCAGATCCCGCATACGGGGTCAATTTTCTGCTTCCAATATGGTCGATGGCCAATGTCGCACAGGGAGGAGCGGGACTCGCCGTATTTTTGAAAACAAAGAATGCCGGCATCAGAAAGATTGCGATTCCGGCTTCTCTCACCGCTTTTTTGGGAATCGTCGAACCTGTCATGTTTGGCGTCAACCTGAAGCTCGTCAGGCCGTTTATCGGCGCATCGATCGGAGGCGCCATCGGAGGTGCATACGCCGTCTTCACACACGTTGCGGCAAACTCTTACGGATTGTCCGGCATCCCGATGATTTCAATCATTCTTCCTCTCGGCACCGCCAATCTCATTCATTATTTAATCGCTTTTGCGATTGCGGTGATTTCAGCATTCATTGCGACTTTGTGTCTTGGCTTTAAAGATGAAAAAGAATAATTCCGTTTTCATTCATTAAAACAGGATGAAAGGAAGGCAGCTATGAAAGTAAAAAAAATCTTAAATAACAATGCGCTCGTCGTCAAGGATCGCGGCGAGGAAAAGATCGTATTAGGTTCCGGAATCGCATTTCAAAAAAAGAAGAATGATATTGTCGATAGATCTAAAATTGAAAAAATATTCGTAATGAAAGATTCATCAGAATACCGCCAATTCGAGGAGATCTTAAAAACGTTGCCTGAAGATCATATTCAGGTGGCGGAGGATATTATTTCTCATGCGGAAAAAGAGCTCGGAATCAAAATCAATGAGCGAATCCATGTTGCTTTTTCAGATCATTTATCATTCGCGATAGAACGGTTAAGCAAGGGAATGGTCATTAAAAATCCGCTGCTTCAAGAAGTCAAAGTCCTCTACACGAAAGAATTTCAAATCGGCCGCTGGGCAAAGGCCCTCATTAAAGAAAAGCTGAAGATCGATATTCCGGAGGATGAAGTCGCCAATATTGCGCTTCATATTCATACAGCCAAAACAAACGCGGGAGATATGACAAAAACGCTCGATCTCACAACGATGATCAAAGATATTATCGAGATCATCGAAAACAAACTCAACATTAAAATAAAGGATGAGACGATTTCGTATGAGCGGCTTGTCAACCATCTCCGTTTCGCCATTCAGCATATCGAATCGGGAGAGACATTTTACGAAATGGATGGTGAAATGATCAGCCTCATTAAAAAGAAGTTTGGACAAGCGTTTATGTGCGCAGAAGAAATCGGGGCATTTGTGAAGCGGGAGTATGGTTTTGAATTTCCGGAAAAAGAGCTGTGCTACATTACCATGCATATTCAGAGATTTTATCAGCGGTCTGCTGTCGTGTAAAGAATGGTGTGTTTAAGAAAACGGAGCCCTGTTATCGGGCTCCGTTTTTGTTTAAGGCTTCAATTTCCGTTAAAACCGAATTTTCGATTAGAAATCCTTTCACTTTGACGTGCAAAGGGATTAGCGGGTGCCGGCGGATGGCGGCGACGCTTTTTTGGACGCCTTCAGCCACGGTTCCGCTCGGTGACAGCCATTCATCGATGCTGCCCTGCGTAAACTCCGGACTGCAGTTTTGGAAAAGGTACTCTAAAGTTTGCATTCTATCACTTAAATCTTTGTTTCTATTTAAAAGGTCAGAAATATCTTCATCTGCCGTTTGCTCGTGCTTATCGCGGACAATCCAGATTTCTTCCGTTTTGTTCCGGTGGACAAGGGTGATGATATCCCTCATCAAATCACCATAGGGCTGTGAAATATCAGGGAAGACGCTTTTTAAAACGAGGGCGTTTTCAGGCTGAATATTCGCTGCCCGGCAGATGGTCTGTTCAAGCTGTTTCTCCATTCCGATAATCATCAGTATTTTTTTGTTTTCTTCCATGACATTTCACCTCATTTATTTATCGTATTTGTCCAGTTCTTCCATTTTCCCTCCGGGTTAATAGATGCCAGGTGGATCCATCCGTTCTCGGCTTTTTGCCGGAAGCTGTGATCGCGGTCAAGAAGACGTTCGATAGCATCATCCGGCGCTTCGATCACGATCAGAAGCCTGAGAGGCGCATGATATATTTCGTCATCCGACCGCATGACGGACTGCCACGGGAGGCCGGCCAAAAGATCGCTTGCATTTCCTTGCATGACGCCGAGGCCTGAAGTGACGGTTTGAGTTGCTTTATTTCCGCTTCCATAATAATGCGGTGCAACGGTAGACGCGTAATATTGCAGATTGATCCATTGGGCTACTGTTCCAGGCCCTGAAATGATGCCGCTGAGGATGGAGCCGTCTTCATCATTCCGCCAGTCATAGCTGTGCAGAAAAGCCCTTCCTTCAAGATCGGCTCCGCGTGTAAGCCGGCGTGTGCCGATGATGAAGGAAGCATTTCGGGCCAGCCCCCATTCGGGGCGGACTTCGCTCCAATCTTCGGCGAAGCGCTCAACTTCATTCCGCGGATTTTGGTAGCCGAGCTGCGGCAGCTCTTCTAAGCGTTCGGCTCCGACGGTACGGCTCACATCGGGAAGTACCGAGTTGATGCGGTCGAACGCTTGTTGAGCTTTAGACGGAAGCTCAGGTACATAGAGCCATTGCAGTTCATCCAATGTTGTAATATGCTCTGCGGCGGCGAATACCGTATCATCCGGAATAAAAATGCCGTCGGAGCGGAGTCTCTGTCTGACGCTCGGAAGGTTGCATAAAGCGGCTAGGACGCGTGCGTTGAAAGCGCCTGATGCGCCTCCGCAGGCGCCGCAGTCCAGTGCCGATGCATAAGGGTTATTCGTGCTTCTGCTGCCGTGCCCGCAAATGACAACCAGCGGAGCGAACCGGTCAGTGATCCCCATCATCTTTAATGCCTGTCTGGCATAGGCGGCTTTTTCTTCTTCTGTAAATCCGACCGGAATGCCGGTTTCAGATGTTTCCATGCGATCAAGCGAGAGCTTTGCCTGAGGCTTCTTCAGCCATGTTTTCCGCGCATTCCGGAAAGCTTGCCCGGCTGCGCGGGGGACCAGGCTGCGCGCGGCCATTTGCACGCTCAGCCACGGCCCGCTCACTTCGGGAAGCAGCATACCCGCCAATAGATTCTGTTTCATCGTTTTAAAGGCGGAGCTCAGCGAGGATGCTGCTTTTTTATGTTCTTGATACGATTTGAAACTTGATTCATCTGCCGTTTCATTTACTCGATGCTGAGGTTTAAGGATGACAGGCAGAGAGCTGTGAGTGTGCTTAGTGCCAAGCTCGCACGTTTCGATTGCCAGATTGAAAAAGCCCGCTGTTCCATACGTTTCAAAAGGGCCTGACTTTTCCAATGCCCGTCGGAACGGCTCTGAACGGACATCAATACAAAATGCAAGCTGGGCCAGCGCCGCTTCACTTTTGGCGGCAGCGGCAGGTTTGTTTGCCGTGATGAGATTCCTTACCTCAGCGGCGTATGAGTGTTCCCACGCTTCCAGCCAGATGCGCCTGCGCATTAGATCATCAAAGCGGCGGGCGAGTGTTAATCTCGCTTTTTGCTCTGCTGCTGAAAGTTTGAGCCATTCGTCAGGCGTCAGGCCGCCCCAATGCAGCCAGGCCGCAATCAAAGGAACGACCAGCATCTCTTTTTCAGGTTTTGGCTTAGACAGCGGCAAATAAGGTTCAATAAGCATCCATTCCATTGAAAGCCGGATGGCCAAATACTCGAGCAACAGCCCTTGTTCGTCCTGCGATTGCTGGGAACGCCAAAGCATCATCCCGGCCCATCCCGGAAGAGAGAGCAAATGAGCTTCAAGATATGCCTGAACGTCTCCATCAGAAATATCAAGCGCTCGGAGTGCTCTTTCCATCGCGTCCCGCGGCTCTTCCGGCCACCCTTTCAGTCGTTGGCGTTCCGCTCGCGCCAGGGCGGGATCATGTTCAATCAGCTGCCGCCAAGCGCTGTAAAACCCTTTCTCGCGATGCGGAAGCCGCCATGCCGATTGTGATTCATCGAGAAACAGCTTGCACCATTTAATCACATGATGATCAAGAAGGTGAGCGGTTTTCTGTCCGGCAAAAACGCTGAGCGGTTTGATCAAGCGTGTTTTTTGATCATCGATTGCCCCGCGCGCCACTTGTTTGGCAAGCTTTTCGACTTGCCGGGATCTCAAGAGCTGTTCAGGGATTTCGTCCAGCTTGAGCGCGGCTTTGCAAAACGCTTCCGCTGTTTCCCTCTGCATGCCGGGCTGATGTGAATCGAGCCAATGCGTCAGTTTTTTTTCAAGAATGGCCTCATCGATTTCTCCCCGTTGTTTTGCGGAGCGGAAAATGGAGGACTTTGGGTATATATCAACATGAAGCTGCTGTTTAAGCTGCCGGGCCGTCTGTTCAAATGTCTGTTCTTCAAGACCCATCCACGGATGGCGCGCGGCAAAAGTTTCAATCGGCCAAAGCGGCGCAATGACCCGTGCTGCTGATTGAACCGATTCATCAATATTAAAGTCCGCTGTCTGATGTTCATATTTGAAGATCAATTGTTTAGACAATGTCGGTGCTGCTTTCATGATTGACGACCTCCTTGAGTAAGATATTGGTCAAGATAATTCGGCCGTTCTTCGACCGATTCAAAATGAGGCTCACCCGTTTTTACAAGACGCAGATAGAGTGCGCCGGACCATGCAAAGCGCTGCCGAACGATCAAGGCGCCGGCCGCACTGCCGGCTAACAAAACGACTGCCGTTAAAACGGCCGCCATTGCAGGCGGCTGCGCCCCTTGTACAACAGCTTCCTTCAGGAGCCCGTGTAAACCGGAATGAATGATGGCAAACGCGAGTGAAGCCCCCGTTAAAATGAAAAGCCCGGCTATTCGTGTGACGCGTCCGTAATTGGCTGTGACAAGCTGTCTCCAAGCAATGAACAGTGCCCAGCCTAAAACAAGGGCGCTGATCAATTGATAGCCATCGTCTGGAGCTGAAACCCAGATTCCGATGACGACAGTAAGAGCAAAGACGCCGCCTATCATGTTCCAGAAAAGAGCCGGTCTGCCCCGTTTAGATGTGAACGATTCATAACGGCGCACTGCTGATCCGGCTTGCAGGAAAAGGGCGGCTTTGAACAGGCCGTGTAACATGAGGTGAATAACAGCCGCAATATAGGCCCCTAATGCGCATTGGACGAGCATAAAACCCATCTGCGCGACCGTTGAAGCTGCGAGCTGCCGCTTGTAGTCCGTCTGGACGATCATCATGCCCGTTCCGAGCAAGACGGAAAAAACGGCGGGAACAAGCAGAATAAGCTGCAGCCCATCACCATTGAACATCGGTGCGAAACGGGTCAGCATGACGCCGCCTACATTTACGAGTCCGGCGTGCATGACCGCGGAAACGGGAGTCGGGGCGATTGCAGAATCGAGCAGCCAGCGATGAAACGGCCACTGTGCCGCAGGAATCATCACCGTTAAAATGATAAGGAGGCCGATCCCGGTTTTCTCCCATGAGCTGAGCTGTGCTAGGCTTTCCTCCGCTATGGCGGAGGAAAGCTGCCAGTGACCTGTCGCGAGAGACAGCCAAAGAGCGGCGGCTGCTATCGCCAGCCAGCTGAGCGCAAAGATCCGGCCCGCATATAAAGCGGCATTTTTGGCCGCTTGCCACGCGCTGTTTAAGCCGATTAGCGCGGTCAAGCCGAAAAGCGTGATGCCCCAGCATAAGAGGAGCCAGCGAAGATCATCGTTCAGCCAGGCGCATGAAGCGCCTCCTGTCGTAAGCGTCAGCAACACAAAAAATTTACGGTAGGAGCGGTCACCGAACAAATACCGGACAGAGTAGCGCTGGACGATGAAGCCGATGGTCAAGACAAAAAAGGCGATTAACCAAGCAAGCGAATCCAAGCGCCACGGAGCTCCAGCTTGCCCGGGATTCACCGTTATCAATGCTGCCAGCGCGGCAAACGGCGGCAGGGCGATGATCTTGGCGTGAATCCGTACATATGCCAATGGAACCTTTCGATTCAGGACGAGCAGTGCGCTGAACAAACAAAGCGCAAGCGACGCGAAAAATATTTTCAGCCAAAATAAAGAATCTAGCAGATCAAACATCCGGCATCCCTCCGTCGGGATGATGGAAAAGAACATACTGTTTCATGTCTTGCCTTCCTTTCTGAAAACGTAAAAAAGCCGGTATATTCAGGATCGGCCCATTTAGCCAATCTTTCTGAATAATACCGGCTTATCTTTAACTCATGTTCATGCTTTAAAGATCTTCCGTTTTGCTATGCCAATTTTTTTTGCAGGTCGTTTGCCAATTTAAATACCATGATCCGTTCGCCAGTGCGGGTGCTGATATCCGTGTGAAAGCTGATCGTCTCTTCACCGGTCAGCTCCTTCATTATGCGGCTCAGTTGTTCTATACCCGATTCCACCAAACCGGAGCGGGTTCTTTTAATTGACAGCAGGCCTTCTTTTGTACTGCAAAGTTCGTATTCGGCGGGTGTCAAAATACCGTTCAGGGAAATGATGACCATGTTTCTGAGAATATCTGTTTTAACAGACACGGACCCGCGGCCCAAATAGTCTTTTTCCCATTGGGTTAAGGTTTTGCTGATCTCCGCCTCCAAAGACCCCTTCGTCACTTTCTGTTTTTTCAATGTTATATCCTCCTGAAAAACGGTATATTTCTTTTCCTTATACACGGCAGGTAGGGAAAATGAAATATACCGTCCTATCAAAATGTTAATGTCATGCATGGTAAGGTTGCTTTTTCACGCGACCATAATGGGATTATAGCCGAATGCTAAAGCTCTTTTGCATGAGATTACAATTATTGATTTTACGGAATTACTTTTTAAATATCATATCTTTTAAGATTTATGATGTCAATACCGTTCTTTTATTGGATAAAAAAGAGGAATGCCGTCTTAGCAGACTAGCATTCCCTTGGCAACTGCATCGGCTTTTTCTTTGCCGTTCAGCAATTCGGCAAGCTTGAGGGCAAATGGAATCGTGGTCGCCGGGCCTCTGGACGTAATGATGTTTCCATCCACGACAACATTTTCATTTGCAGTGACCTCCGCTCCTGTCAAATGTTCTTCAACTCCGGGATAGCAGGTCGCTTTTTTTCCGCTGACAAGCCCCGTTTTTCCGAGCGTCATCGTTGCGGCGCAGATGGCGGCGACATATTTTCCTGCATCCGCCGCTTCTGTCAGCGTCTTGTGCAAAGCTTGGTGTTCCAGCATTTTTTTGCTGCCTACATTTCCGCCCGGAAGAATCAGCATATCCGCTTTTTGAAAATCAGCATCCTCAAACATGACGTCTGCCTCGACGACAATGTCATGCCCGCCTTTCACGCTGCGGGATGGATCAAGCGAGACGGTGACGGTCTCGACTTCAGCCCTCCGTAAAATATCAATCGTTGCTATCGCTTCGATTTCTTCAAATCCGCCGATTAAAAAAACATACGCTTTCTTCATGAGAATAACCTCCTTCGTCTCTACCGTTCATTCTAACTGCGGCAAAGACATTTCCGCAACTGATGAAGTAGACAAATTGAGACACCTGTCTCGTTTTGTCTCTTATTTTGGAAGGATGTCCGCTTGAAAAGAGCTTCATGTTTGCGTCGGAGAGTTGGCACGATTTTTGCATCATAACGTGTGAGTAAAAAAAGACAGGAGGTTTTTTCATATGGAAGAGGCACTGACAAAGGAAAAGGCGGTGTGGATGTATCAAAAAATGCTGGAAATCCGCCATTTCGAAGATCGGGTTCATCAGCTGTTTGCTAAAGGAATACTGCCGGGTTTTGTCCATCTTTACGCCGGAGAAGAAGCGGTTGCTGCGGGCGTCTGCGCTCATCTGAATGATGAAGACACCATCACGAGCACACACCGCGGCCATGGGCACTGCATTGCAAAAGGGTGCGACTTGAAAGGGATGATGGCCGAGATATACGGAAAATCTGCAGGACTTTGCAAAGGAAAAGGCGGATCAATGCATATCGCAGACTTTGACAAAGGGATGCTAGGCGCAAATGGAATCGTCGGCGGGGGATTTCCCTTGGCCTGCGGAGCTGCCCTCACTGCAAAGTATAAAAAGACTAAAAATGTAAGCGTTTGCTTTTTTGGTGACGGCGCCAACAACCAAGGGACGTTTCACGAAGGGATCAATCTTGCCGCCATTTGGAAGCTGCCTGTCATATTTGTCGCCGAAAACAACGGGTATGGCGAAGCGACGCCGTTTTCCTATGCGTCAAGCTGCGAATCGATCGCAGATCGTGCGGCCGCCTATGGGATTCCGGGCATTCGCGTGGATGGAAAAGATGCGGCCGCGGTTTTCCAGGCTGCGGGCCGGGCGATAGAGCGTGCCAAAAACGGAGAAGGACCGACGCTCATTGAGTGTATGACATACCGGAACTACGGTCATTTTGAAGGAGATGCCCAGCGCTACAAAACAAATGAAGAAAAGGCGGTACATCAGGAAGAAAAAGATGCCATTGCCGCGTTCAAAAGCGAATTGCTGGCAAAAGGGCTGATGAGTGAAGAAGAGCAGTCGCGGATTGAAAAAGAAGTTGAAGAAGCGGTCGAGGAAGCGGTCGCATTCAGCGAAAAAAGCGCTTATCCGGAAGAAACCGAACTGCTGACAGATGTATATGTATCCTATTAATTCATGAAGGGGGAAGGAAACATGACGAGGGAAATCAGCATGTCAGCCGCATTGAATGAAGCGATCAAACTTGCGATGAGAAAGGACGATCACGTCATTTTAATGGGAGAAGATGTCGCAGGAGGAGCGAATGTCGATCATCTGCAGGATGATGAAGCATGGGGCGGTGTGCTCGGCGTCACAAAAGGGATTGTTCAGGAATTTGGACGGGAGCGCGTCCTTGATACGCCGATCAGTGAAGCGGGGTACATCGGCGCAGCCATGGCGGCGGCTTCAACAGGTTTAAGGCCGATCGCGGAATTGATGTTTAACGATTTTATCGGAACATGTTTGGACCAGGTGCTGAACCAGGGAGCGAAGTTCCGCTACATGTTTGGCGGCAAAGCGGAAGTTCCGATTACGATCCGGACGACCCACGGCGCCGGCTTTAGGGCAGCCGCCCAGCATTCGCAAAGCTTGTATGCCCTATTTACAAGCATTCCCGGCCTGAAAGTGATTGTGCCGTCGACCCCGTACGATGCGAAAGGCTTATTGCTTGCTGCGATTGAGGATCAGGACCCGGTTATCTTTTTTGAAGACAAAACGCTGTACAACATGACAGGCGATGTGCCGGAAGAATATTACACGCTGCCGATCGGAAAAGCCGATATCAAGCGGAAAGGCGCTGATGTAACGATTATCGCAGTCGGCAAACAGGTTCATACGGCGCTTCAAGCGGCGGAACAGCTCTCAGCGCGGGGAATTGAAGCCGAAGTCCTTGATCCGAGGAGTCTTTCGCCGCTTGATGAAGAGGCTGTCCTTTCATCTGTAGAAAAAACAAACAGGCTTGTGATCGTTGATGAAGCCAATCCGAGATGCAGTATCGCCGCGGATATCGCATCATTGGCGGCAGATAAAGGATTTGATTCGCTTGACGCACCGGTTAAAAAGGTGACGGCTCCACATACGCCGGTGCCATTTTCACCGCCTCTTGAAGACCTGTATTTGCCGACACCGGAAAAAGTGGTGAACACCGTGCTTGAGATGCTAGGAGAAACCTCAGCACATACGGTGTAAAGATTGGAAAGGAGAGGAGAACATGGCTGTCGAGGTTGTCATGCCGAAATTGGGAATGTCGATGAAAGAAGGTACGGTTTCCGTCTGGAATAAAAAAGTCGGTGAAGCCGTTGAAAAAGGAGAAAGCATTGCCAGCATCAATTCCGAAAAAATCGAAATGGAAATCGAATCTCCGGCAAACGGAACCGTGTTGGACATCAAAGTGTCCGAAGGAGAGGGAGTGCCGCCGGGAACGGTCATCTGCCAGATCGGGAATGAAAACGAACAAACGCCGGAAAGTCAAACAAAACAGCCGGATCCCCCGAAAGAACGGATTAAAATTTCTCCGGCTGCACGCAAAATCGCGGAAAGCGCAAATATAGACGTCAAAACGCTGAAAGGCACAGGGCCCGGGGGGAGAATTACGAAAGCGGATGTGCTGCAGGCGCTTCCCGACAGGCCGAACAAGCAGGCGGATCAGGCGGAAGATCGTCCCCCGGCAAGCCCGATGAGGAAAACGATTGCCGCAAGAATGACGGAAAGCCTGCAAAACAGCGCCCAGCTGACGATTACGATGAAGGCGGACATCACGAAATTAACAGCCCTGCAAAAACAGCTTAATGAAACAGCCCAATCCAGGTATGATACAAAGCTGACGATCACTGATTTTGCCGCAAGGGCAGCTGTTTTTTCGCTTTTGGATCATCCGGCCATGAACAGCGTTTATCAAGACGGAAGGCTTACGATCTTTGAGCATGTTCATTTAGGAATGGCGGCCGCTTTGGACGAAGGCCTGGCTGTTCCCGTCATCCGCCATGCCGAGCGGCTCCCGCTGATCGATCTGGCCAAAAAAATCAAATGGTATGCCAAAAAAGCGCGGGAAGGCCGGCTTCTGCACGACGAAATAGAAGGATCGACATTTACGATTACAAATCTCGGCGCATATGGTGTCGAGCACTTTACGCCGATCTTAAATCCGCCGGAAACCGGGATACTCGGAATCGGCCAAATGTATTCGGCCCCCGTCTATCAAGACGGAGAACTGACAAAGGGCGCCATTCTGCCGCTCAGTCTGACTTTTGATCACCGCGCGCTTGATGGTGCGCCTGCTGCAGCATTCCTTTCAGATGTAAAAAAATATTTGGAAGATCCTGCATCGATTCTTTTATAGAGAGAAGGTGGATAGACTGTGACACTCGCGATTATAGGAGGGGGACCTGCGGGTTACGTGGCGGCGATAACAGCCGCCAAGAATAGCAGAGAAGTCATCCTGATTGAAGATGGCCCCCTCGGAGGGACATGTTTAAATGAAGGGTGCATACCGACAAAAGCGCTTCTTGAGAGCGCCGATATGTTCGAGAAAGTAAAGTCCGCAGGCGCATTCGGCATCGGGCTGTCAGGCGAAAGCCCGACGGTTCAGTGGGAGGCCGTCCAAAGCCGTAAAAGAGAGATCATTCAGCGGCTCGCCGGGGGTATTAAATATTTGATGAATAAAAATAAAATCAAGGTGCTGCAAGGAAAAGCATCGTTCTTGTCGGAACACGACATACTTGTTGAAAAGGACGGAAAACAGGAGGTCATCAATGCCAGGCATGTGATTATAGCGGCAGGAGCGGAACCTGCCGCACTGCCTTTTGCGTCTTTTGACGGGAACTGGATCATCCACAGCGGAGATGCCATGTCATTGCCGTCCATCCCTGAAACGATTTTTATTATCGGCGGAGGAATCATCGGTTGTGAATTTGCAAGTATATACAGCAGGCTGGGGGCGAACGTAATTATAGCCGAGCAAGCGGAACAGATTTTGCCTGAAGAAGATCCGGATATTGCCGCTTTTCTCCATACAAGACTCGAAGAGTCCGGCGTCCGTGTTTTCACATCTGTACAAGTGGAGCGTCTTGATCCTGCCCGGCAGCGCGTCTTTCTGAAAAATGGCGATGACAGCTTTAATATCCAAGCGGATCGATGTCTGGTCGCCGTCGGCCGAAAACCGAGAACGGCTGATCTGAAGCTTGAGCATATCGGAGTCCAATATGACAGGAAAGGGATTCAAGTCAACCAACATATGCAGACAAACATTCCGCATATTTATGCGTGCGGGGATATCACAGGCGGGATTCAGCTGGCGCATGCCGCTTTTCACGAAGGAATCGTCGCCGCATCCCATGCTTCAGGCCGAGACATGAAGGTCAACAGTGAAATCATTCCGCGCTGCATCTATACCTCGCCTGAGATCGCAAGCGTCGGCTTAAATGAAAAAAAGGCGAGGGAGCGCTACGGGGATGTTCGTATCGGTGAATTTCCGTTTTCTTCAAACGGAAAAGCGCTTATTTTAAATGAGGCTGCCGGTAAGGTCAAGATCATCATAGAGCCGGAGTATCAGGAAATTGTCGGGGTTTCGATCGTAGGTCCGGGAGCAACCGAACTGATCGGCCAGGCAGCCGTGATGATGCACGCTGAGCTGACGGCAGACACAATGGAGCACTTCATCGCGGCTCATCCGACTCTTTCGGAAACGATTCACGAAGCTTTGCTGCAAGCCACAGGTCAGGCGGTTCACTGCTGAATAATGGAAAACTTCGCACAGCAGGTAAGTGCGGAGTTTTTTTATCGATATTGAAAGCGCTTTTATAATATAATGAGGAAAAAGCATTAGGAGAGGATGGAATGAATCCGACGCCCTGCTATTTAAATACGTGGAAACGCTTTGTTCAGGAGGGGCTCCTTGACCAGGCCCGCTTGAACAAAAGAGTCATGGAATCATGGTACCGCTGCAAAAGCCGAAATGTAAATCCGTATTTAGATAAAGGACAGTCAATTTTAAAAAAGGATTTATTCAACGCTCAAAAAAAGAAACACTCGTTATTCCTCGATATCGCCCTGCCTTATTTACACAATATCAGCCGTGAATTAAAAGAGTCGGAAATGATGGCGCTCCTGATCGATGCCGACGGGTACGTATTGAGCTTGGCCGGATGCCTGAGGACGCTTGAAGAGGCGAAAAAAATCAATTTTGTTGAGGGGGTGCGCTGGACGGAAACAGAAGTCGGCACGAACGCCATCGGAACCGCACTTGAAATCGGCGAAGCTGTCACCATTCACGGGACCGAGCATTTTTCGGTGGCATCCCATCATTGGAGTTGTTCTGCTGCACCGATTCGCGATGAAGACGGCACTGTTATGGGTTTGATCGATATTTCCTGTCTCACGGATAGAAGGCATCCCTTTATGCTTGGGATGGCTGCTACTGCCGCACACGCCATCGAGCGCGAGGTCAGCGTACACACGAAAAAAAACGAAGCCGAGCTCATCAGCCATTGCCTTGAAAAAATCGATTCGGATCAGCCGTTTATCGTCTGCAATGAAAAAGACAAAATCGTAGCTGCGAGCAGACCGGTGCGGGAACGTTTTTCCGACTGGAGGAGAATGGATGTCAATGATCTGTATGAGCGCGGGTTTACGGGCGTGCACAAGCAGCCGATTTTCTCCGCCAAAGACGGGAGGCCCCTCGGAAAGTCGATGGCACTGGCTGAAGTGTCCCGCAAAAAAACAGCTCCATCACTCGTATCCCGTTTCATCTATCCGGGAGAAACAGGAACAAGCCGGGCGTTTCAGCAGGCGCTTAACGACATGAGGCTTGCGGCTCAGACGGATGCGAATGTATACATATGGGGGGAGACGGGCTCCGGAAAGGAACTTGCCGCACGGGCGATTCATCAGGCAAGCGCCCGGAGAAACGGGCCTTTTATCGCCGTCAACTGCGGCGCCATTCCTGAAAGCTTGATGGAGAGCGAATTGTTCGGATATGCCGAAGGCGCATTTACAGGAGCAAAGCGCCGCGGTTCAAAAGGGAAGTTTGAACAGGCTCACCGCGGTACGATTTTTCTCGATGAAATCGGTGAAATCCCTTATCAGATGCAAGTGGCGCTTTTAAGGATCATCGAAGAGCGGAAGGTCACTCCGATCGGCGGAACCCGTGAAGTTAACCTCGACATCAGAATCATCACAGCAACACACCGTGATCTGAAAGATCTTCTCCAAAAAGGAATGATACGTGAAGATCTGTATTACCGCCTTCATGTTTATCCGGTAAAAATACCGCCGCTCAGAGAGCGCAAAGAGGACATACCTGATTTGTTCCGCCACTATCAACAGCAACACGGGTGGAAGGCCGAGTTTCCGCCGGTTTTTTTCAAGCGGCTTCAAGAATATCACTGGCCGGGAAACGTCCGTGAGCTCTTTAATACGTTTGAAAGGCTCAGGGTTTTATTTCCGGACGGCGGGCTGATCGATCCGTCCCAATACAGCGCGGTGCTGGACGGACTCCATTGGAAATGCGGCGCACCTTCTGAAGAAGACCGGCTCACATTCAGAGAACGTGTTCAAAAACAAACGATGATGGAAGCTTTGCAAAAAACGAAAGGAAATGTGTCCGAAGCGGCCAAGCTGGCCGGAATTCCAAGAAGTACATTTTACAAGCGGCTTCGAAAGTATAACCTTTAACCTCTCGGCGCCCAAAGCATGACGCTGACACCGGCTAAACAGATCACAGCCCCGGCCCAATCATAGAGGTCCGGGGTTTTTTTGTCCACCAGCCAACCCCAAAGCACAGCCAGAATAATAAATACGCCCCCGTATGCGGCATAGACGCGCCCGAACGATGGAAACGCCTGAAAAGCCGGGATTATGCCGTAAATGATTAAAGTCAGCCCTCCGGCTATCCCGTACCACAGCGGTTTGGCTTCCCTCAGCCACAGCCATACGAGATAGCCCCCGCCGATTTCAGCCAAGCCCGCCAGCAAAAATAAACCGATTGCGATCAGCATCAACAACACACTCCAATTCAGTTAATTGCCTTTATTCTACACGACATGAAACGGCCGGGAAAGTTCCCGTTTTTCGGGAAAATAAACAGAACGCGAGTATAGGAACTGTCTTTGCCGAACCAGTTGGAACCGCTCCTTCAGCATGATATAAGTAAATTGTAAACGCTTATAAGGGGGCTTTAAAAATGGATAAAACGTATTCGATTGTCATTGCAGGCGGAGGAAGCACATTTACCCCGGGGATTGTATTGATGCTCTTGGACAATTTGGATGATTTCCCGATCCGACAGCTGAAATTGTATGACAATGATGGGGAGCGGCAAGACAAGATAGCCGGCGCCTGTGAAGTGTTGGTTCGAGAAAGGGCTCCGCACATTCAATTTTTAGCGACAACCGATCCGGAAGAGGCGTTTTCCGATGTTGATTTTGTCATGGCTCATATCAGAGTCGGCAAATATGCAATGCGCGAGCTCGATGAAAAGATCCCTCTGAAATACGGAGTCGTCGGCCAGGAGACGTGCGGACCCGGAGGGATTGCGTACGGAATGAGGTCGATTGGCGGCGTCCTTGAGCTCATTGATTATATGGAAACTTATTCACCTGATGCGTGGATGCTGAACTATTCAAACCCGGCTGCAATCGTTGCCGAAGCGACGAGAAGGCTGCGGCCGACATCAAAAGTGCTGAACATTTGCGATATGCCGATCGGTATCGAAGACAGGATGGCTCAAATTCTCGGGCTGTCATCACGGAAAGAGATGGTCGTCCGTTATTACGGTCTTAATCATTTTGGCTGGTGGACGTCAATTTGTGATAAAAACGGCAATGATCTGATGCCGGCGATCAAGGAGCACGTCGGGAAGTTCGGCTATATTCCTGAACATGAACATGAAAAGGCTGAGGCCAGCTGGAACGACACGTTCAAAAAAGCGCGGGAAGTATATGAACTCGATCCTGAGACGCTTCCAAATACGTATTTGCAATATTATTTTTATCCCGATGACATGGTGAAAAAATCAAACCCTGAATTCACGCGGGCGAATGAAGTAATGGAAGGGCGGGAAAAATTCATTTTCGGCGAGTGTGAAAAAATCGCAAAAGCCCAATCCAGCGCCGGCAGCAAAATCAAAATTGATGATCATGCTTCATATATTGTCGACCTTGCGCGCGCCCTTGCTTTTAATACCGGTGAACGGATGCTTTTAATCGTTGAAAATAACGGAGCGATCCAAAACTTCGATTCATCGGCGATGGTTGAGGTGCCTTGCATTGTCGGCAAAAATGGTCCGGAGCCGATCACAATCGGCAAGATACCGCAGTTCCAAAAAGGGCTGATGGAACAGCAGGTGTCTGTTGAAAAGCTTGTCGTTGAAGCCTGGATTGAAAAATCGTATCAAAAGCTTTGGCAGGCACTGATTTTGTCGCGAACCGTGCCGAATGCAAGAACAGCCAAACTGATTCTCGATGATCTGATTGAAGCGAACAAAGCATATTGGCCGGAGCTCTCCGCGGAACATCTTCAGCCGTCGCTTTAAGGATGAAAGCGCCTGGGCTCCTGAGCCATACCGTCAGCCCAGGCATATCCCCCCATTTATTCTCGTATTTTATATAATAGAGACAGAGAATAAATGGGGTGAAAATGATGCAGTTGGAAGAATTAATGAACAAGCATTATAAAAAATTGAACGAAAACGACTTTCATGTTTTGAAATATATTTTGAACCATCAAGATACTTGCTACAAGCTGGGCATCAACGAATTAGCAAAGAAATGCAACGTGTCCCGCACATCGATTTTAAGACTTTCTCAAAAATTGGATTTCAGCGGGTACAGCGAGTTCAGGGTGTTTCTGAAATGGGAGGCTGAGAAACGGGAAGAAGAGCGGGAAGATTGCCGTTCCTTTGAAAGCCTCATGAGGGATATGGAAGCGAGCATGAAGTATTTGAAAAATACGGATTTGCGCAAGATGTGTCAGCTCATTGACGAAGCAGACCGCATTTTTGTCTATGGTTCAGGTACGGCTCAGACGACGTGCGCTTATGAGCTGCAGCGAATGTTTGTTTCTCAGCACCGTTATTTGACGGTGATCAAAGATCAAATCGATTTCGACCTCATGTTTCCTGATTTTAGCCCGGCCGATCTGATCATCATCATTTCGCTGTCAGGAGAAACCCCGTCGCTGATTCCGCAGGCACAGTCTCTGTCGGCAAAAGGCATTCCTTTTATCTCTTTGACGAATTTGAAAAATAATCTGCTCGCCCAGCTCACTCCTTACAATCTCTATGCGCCGAGCCAGACGGTGACGGTTTATCCAAAAACAGAGCTGACTGCTTTTGCGCCCTTTTTTCTCGTTGGGGAAGCGCTGTTTCGCAGCTATGTCGACTATGCTGAAGAAAAGAAAAATCAGGAATAACAGGAGGGGATTCACATTGATGCAAAAAGTACAGCGATTCGGAAGCGCCATGTTTGTGCCGGTTTTGCTATTTGCCTTTGCCGGGATCGTCGTGGGCCTCAGCACATTATTTAAAAATGAGCAGCTGATGGGAGCGCTTGCCCGTCAGGACACCTTTTGGTATCAATTCTGGTATATCCTTGAGGAAGGAGGCTGGACTGTCTTCAGGCAAATGCCGCTCTTGTTTGCGGTCGGAATTCCGATCGCACTGGCGAAAAAAGCGCAGGCGCGGGCATGTTTGGAAGCGCTTACTACCTATCTGACCTTCAATTATTTTGTCAGTGCCATTTTGACTGTATGGGGAGATGTTTTCGGTGTTGATATGACTCAGGAAGCCGGAGGAACAAGCGGGCTTGCGGAAATCGCCGGCATCAAAACCCTTGATACGAACATTATCGGGGCGATTCTGATTTCATCGATTGTCGTGTATATCCACAACCGCTACTTTGATAAGAAGCTGCCCGATTTTTTAGGAATATTTCAAGGCTCTTCATTCGTCGTTATCATTTCATTCGCGATCATGCTTCCGGTAGCGCTTGCGACCGCGTGGATTTGGCCGATGGTGCAGGGCGGCATTGCGTCGCTGCAAAGCTTCCTTGTCGCCTCAGGAGCCTTCGGTGTATGGGTTTACACATTTTTGGAAAGAATTTTGATCCCTACAGGCCTGCATCACTTCATCTACACGCCATTTGTTTTCGGTCCGGCCGTAGTTGAAGGCGGAATTGTCACCTATTGGGCGCAGCATCTCAGCGAGTTCTCGGCAAGCTCTGAGCCGTTGAAAGAGCTCTTTCCTCAAGGGGGATTCGCGCTCCACGGAAACTCTAAAATCTTCGGAATTCTGGGGATCGCGCTCGCAATCTATGTAACAGCCAAAAAAGAAAAGAAGAAAATCGTTGCCGGTCTGCTGATTCCGATCACGCTGACAGCGGTGATTGCGGGGATCACGGAACCGATCGAATTTACGTTTTTGTTCATTTCGCCGCTGCTGTTTTTCGTACACAGTCTATTGGCCGCGACGATGGCAACCTTGATGTATGCTGCAGGGGTGGTCGGAAATATGGGCGGCGGTTTAATCGAGATTTTAACGCTCAACTGGATCCCTCTGTTTCATCAGCATGGCAGCACTTATATTTTTCAAATTTTGATCGGCTTGTCTTTCACCGCCATTTACTTCTTCGTATTCAGGTACTTGATTGTAAAATTGGATATTGCCACACCGGGGCGTGAAAAAGACCAGCAGCAGGAGACTAAATTTTATTCGAAAAAAGATTACAAGGCGAAAAAAGAGTCCGAAAAAGAGGTTTCAGCGGCGCAAGAAATGGATGAAACCGATCAGGCGGTTCTTTGCATCAAAGCGCTCGGCGGAAAAGAAAACATAGCTGAAGTGACGAATTGTGCGACAAGACTGAGAGTCAGCGTGTATGACGAATCGAAAGTGGAGCCGGACAGTACGTTTAAGACCTTTGGCGTTCACGGTGTCGTCAGAAACGGAAAAGCCTTGCAAATTATCATCGGTCTTTCTGTTCCGCAAGTACGTGAAAGGGTTGAGAAGCTACTGGATCAATCATAATTGTGCCGGGGAAAATAGCATCTCCTGAAACGACAAATGCAAGTTGCGGAGACTTGCATGTACGATTGGGGGGTGCTCTTTTGATGCAGAGACAAGCTAACGCTTCACAGGTTATCCGCATTAGCTCGCTGCATGCCAATTCCCGTTTATTATCTTTTTTTGCAGTTCAGCACGTAAATTTCATTCTTCAGCTGTTCAGATGTTTTAATGACGACTTTTTCGCTGCCCTGAAAATCCAGTATGCCGTCGTATCTTTCGATGACTTCGTCAATATGTTTGAAGTGGCGGACATGGGCGCGAGAATCATAGTTAGGCACAGAAATCACCATATCGCTCCCTTGAGGAAGACTTGATAAAAACGCCTTGTCTTTCTCGATATGCTCTAATACTTCCAGCAAAACAAAAACATTGTATTTTTGCAGCATCCGGACGATCGCCTCGTCATATACATTCCCTTCGATGAAAGTAAACGAGGGATTATACCTTTTGGCTTCTTCAAGCATTCCTTTGGAAAAATCGATGCCTAAATATTTTCTGTATCCTTTGTCATATAAAAGCTTTGCGAATCTCCCTGTGCCGCAGCCAATATCAACAATCGTTTCATCTTTGGACTCCGGCAATAGACGTGCAGCTTCTTCATACACCTTTTTCCAAGGGCTTTTTTCAAGCGGAATCAGATGTCGGTCAATAAATTGATCATAAAACTCAGCGGGCATTTCCGTTCCCATGTTTTTCACCTCGAAATCTTTTAAATCATCAGTAATAGAAATATATGTCCGAAAAGAAAATGCGTGCGGGAACAATCCCGCCGGATAAGAAAAATGGATCCATTCATCACCGTTTCCGCTGCTCTAAAAAATCTATTATCGCGTCTGCTATTTCTTGTGCGCGCGCACGATAGGTATGCCGCGAATGAACGAGACGGTAGCCGTTGTCTGTGATACGCTGCCTTTCTTTTTCGTTTTGAAGATAGTATTTTGCTTTGTCATAAAAGTCTTCAACTTCACAAGCAATGAAATGGGTGCCGTCTTTAAAACCAAGATCGTAAATATCTTGATTTGGTTCCGCCAGCAACAGCGTTCTGCAGGCAGGAGCTTCAAAAAATTTTAACAACGGGTAGCGAAGGGTGCTTCCGCACGTGAAAAATATCTTGGCCCTGTTCAGTTCCTGGGCATACTTTTCATTCAAAAAAGCCTGCTTGATTTCTTCTTCATCAGTTATGACATTGCCGGGATGGGGGTGGTGAACAAACCCTTCTTCATGCTTCATGGTCTGCAGTACAGCTTCCCTAAAATGGTACTTTCCTTTTGGAGGGTATCTTTTGTTTCCTTCATGCACGAGCCCCATGAGCAAATAGTCTATCGTTTTTTTCAACTTCCAGTCCTTGAATATTTCTGGATCAACTGCCCACGGGACCCATCTGAATTTTTCTTCGTACTGGGGATATTCATTTAAAAAATGCTCTTTTGTCACTGAAAAAATTAAATCAATTTGGTTTTCTTCGAAATAACTGCTTCTGATATGTTTATTAAAATGAGAATCGATCACAAACGCGCCGGTGGGGATGTTTGTATCCTTGAGCCCCCTTATGTTTGGGGATAGTGAGAAGCCGTAGGCAATGTCGTAGTGGAAAATGAAATCAGGGCGAAATTGGATTTTGTCCAATATATCCGGAAGATAGCCGTCTGTATGCCAGTACATGACTTCGGCAAACTCCTCCATCGATTTCATCATTTTATACTTTACTTCATGTTTGGGCATGGTCTTCCAAAACGTTTTAATCAGAACTAATATTTTCAAGCATCTCCGCATTTCTTTCTCCTCTCAGGATGTAATCTTTCCCTATTTAATATATGAGGATTAAAAATTGATGTTCAGGAAAGCATTAAAAAGGCGGGGAACTGAAAAATATGCGGAATAAAACGGCAAAACAAAAAGGCGATGCACCTGAGATGCACGCCTTTTTTAATGATTTTCCCGTTCATTGGCGTCGTCCAGATCGATCCATTCCTGCGACCATTTTTCCATTCCTTTAAGGACCGATTCGAGCGCCTGTCCTTTTTCAGTCAGGGAGTACTCGATCCGCACCGGAGTTTCCGGATACACGTGCCGGTGGATGATGCCCTCGTGTTCGAGTTCTTTTAATCTTTCGGATAAAAGCCTTCCGCTGATGGGAAGGGAAGATTCTATATGGCAAAACCGCTGCGGGCCGTTAAGAAGCTGGTGAATGATGAATCCGTTCCAGCGCTGACTTATCATTTTCATTCCTTTTTCGAATTTCGGACATAAAGATGATAGGCTCATATTCCTCACCTCTCTAGGTCTATTATAACGGTATATTAATGAATGAGCAAAGCTCATAAAATGTCTTGACGTAAGTTCGTTATTTATATATACTAACTTACACAAAGTAAGTAACGAACGAAAAAAGGAGGACACTGCAGACTTCTGATGCGGATGATATGTTGATAGATGGGTAAAGTTGGCGTACGTCATTGGTCTCTTAAATAAAAAATAAACAAGAGGAGAAAATAATGAACAACAAATACGAATTAGGTGCATTTATTTTACGTTTGGTTACCGGTCTTACATTTTTGCTTCACGGGCTTTCAAAATTTCAAGGCGGGATTGAAAACACTGTCGGATTTTTCAGCAGTGTCGGAATTCCAGGCTTTCTCGCCTATATCGTAGCGATCATCGAATTGGCCGGAGGGGCTTTAATGATTCTCGGGCTCGGTACGCGTGTGATTGGCCTTTTATTTGCGATTGTCATGCTGGGGGCCATTTTCACTGTTAAGCTCTCCGCCGGTTTCATGGGAACGGATGGAGGCGCAGGCTATGAATTTGATGTAGCGCTTCTTGCCATGTCTGTATACTTGGCCTTGAGTGGAAGCAGCATGCTGTCCCTTGGGGAAGTGATCCTGAAATCAAGGAAAGAAGGAAAAACAGATGACGCAGCAAATTTACCCGGGCACTGAGCTCGGATATGTCAAGCTGAAGGTGAGCCGTCTTGAAAGATCGGTTTCTTTTTACAGGGATGTGATCGGTTTTCAAGTATTAAAACGGGACGGCAAAACGGTGGAGTTCACAGTTGACGGGAAAAATCCGCTTCTGATCATTGAAGAGATTCCAAATGCTGTTGTGCTGCCTGAAAGATCGGCAGCAGGCCTTTATCATTTTGCCATTTTGCTTCCAAATCGAAAGCAGCTCGGCATGGCTATAAAGCATTTGCTCCGCTCAGGTATCGAACTCGGCCAGGGAGATCACCTTGTCAGCGAGGCGCTTTACTTGTCAGATCCTGATCAAAACGGAATTGAAATCTACCGGGACCGCCCGCGCGAGGGATGGAAGCGTGATGAACAGGGGAACTACGTGATGGGCACGGAACCGGTTGATGTCCAAGGTCTTCTTGAAGAAGCCGATGGCCACGAATGGCAAGGTCTTCCCCCTGAAACAAAAATCGGACACGTCCATTTTCACGTCAGAGATTTGAAGCAGGCGAAAGAATTTTACCACGCTGTGCTGGGATTTGATATCACGGGAGATTATCAGCACATGTCAGCGCTTTTCGTCTCTGCCGGAGGCTACCATCACCATATCGGCTTAAACATCTGGGCCGGACAACATGCGCCATTTGCTCCACGTGATGCGGCAGGCATGGCGTATTACACGGTTCTTCTCCCGAGTCAGGCGGAACTGGACCGAATCGTAAAAAAACTGAAAAGCTCAGGTTATGCCGTTGAGCATCAAGAAAACGCATGGTTTGTTCAAGACCCGGCTTCAGGCATTGATATCAGGTTGACTGCTTGAAAAGGCGAAACTAAGGTGAAACTTTAGTTTCGCCTTTTTTTTATGCCATTCAATCAAAGGACAACAACAGCAAAGAATGAGAATAAGCAGACATCAATAACAAAGATTCAGGGGCAGCAGCTGTGCTAACATGAATTTGAAAAATTGGAAATGAAACAGGGGTGAAGGTTGATGGCAAAAAGCCTGACTGGCAAGGCGAAACATCCGCCTGTCTCCGTTTTTTTACAAAAGGAAAGGGTTTTTCTATCATATGTGCTCCAAGTTCATTTTCTTTAAATTCTGCAAAATAAACAATATAATTCCATCAAAGGACGAAAAGGAGGAAGCGATATGCAGACTGCCGTTCTATATGCACACCCAAATCCAAACAGTTTCAACGGGGCCATTTTAAATCAAGTCATAAAGGCGCTTGAGGACATCGATTTGTACAAAGACCGGTTTGATCCCGTTCTTTTATTTGATGAAAAGAAAAGGCGTTCTGATATGAAGCGCGACCCGGAAACCGCCGAATATCGAAGAAGTGTCAAAAACGCCGACCATCTGATTTTCATTTATCCGCTTTGGTGGGGCGGGATGCCGGCGATCATGAAAGGATTTATTGACCGCGTTTTTGCCGCCGGAGAAGCTTATACATATCAAGGAAAGCTGCCAAAAGGCCTGCTGAAGGCGCGCACGGCAACGGTTTACTACACGGCTGACGCTCCGTCGTGGTATTTGCGGTTTTGGCGGCGGGATGCCGACTGGGTGACGGTTAAAGATGTGATGTTGAAGTTTTTCGGCGTACGGCGGGTAAAGCGCCTGCTGTTTGCCGGTGTAAAAGACAGCTCTGAAGAAAAACGAACGCAATGGCTTGACCGTGTCTACCGGTCTATTGCTCCTGCAGATCGGGGGATCAGCGAATGACAAAGGATCTGAAATGGCTGGATTGGGCAAAGGAAATTCAAGCCATCGCCCAGGCGGGGCTGGCCTATACAAAAGATGACTTTGATCGTGAACGTTTTGAGCGGCTTCGCGAGCTGAGCTGCGAAATCATCGCCGATTATGCGGAAGCCGATTTCTCAAAAGTGAAAGAGCTTTTTGCCGGAGAATCGGGCTATCAAACGCCTAAAGTCGATGTAAGAGCCGTGATTTTTAAAGATCATAAACTCCTCCTTGTCCAGGAAAAAGCAGACGGTAAATGGGCGCTGCCAGGCGGATGGGCAGACATCGGCTTTACGCCGAAAGAAATCGCGGTTAAAGAAACGCTTGAAGAGACAGGTTTGAAAGTCAAGGCGCACAAACTTTTGGCGGTCATGGATAAAATGCGCCACAACCACCCTCCTTCCGCCTTCCACATCTATAAGCTGTTTATCGCCTGTCAGATTGTCGGAGGCAAGGCGGAAGCGGGGATGGAAACGCAAAACCTGGGGTTTTTCCCATTGGAGAATCTTCCTGAATTATCGGAAGCAAGGAATACGTATGAACAGATCGAATACCTTTTTGGAAAGCATGAGGAAGTGTATTGCGACTAAGGGAGGAACAGACAATGGATCAGTTGAAATATCCGATCGGCGCCTTTTCCAAACCGCTTGAAGCGGACGAAAAGGAACGGGAGAAATGGATCGGGGATCTGAAGCAAGCGCCGCATCTCCTGAGAAGCGCGGTGGCGGGACTAAATGAAGAACAGCTTGATACGCCGTACCGAACCGGAGGCTGGACTGTCCGGCAAGTCGTTCACCATCTCGCCGACAGCCATATGAACGGCTATATTCGAAGCAAATTGGCGATGACAGAGGAGTCGCCTTTGATCCGCACGTTTGACGAACAGAATTGGGCCGGACTTACCGATGCCAGAACGCTCGATCCGGATTTGTCGCTCGCGCTTTTGAACACGCTGCATCTGCGCTGGACCGCTTTTTTTGAATCTTTAACAGAGGAGGATTTTGAAAAAGCGTACGTTTATCCGGACACAGGAGAGAAAATGAAGCTGTATCAAGCGCTCGCTCTCTATGTGTGGCACTCACATCATCATATTGCCCATATTACAGAGCTTCGAAAAAGAATGGGTTGGAACTGAAAAAAACGCGCCGCTGCGCGTTTTTTCAGCGTGTCGCCAAACCCTCGCATTCGTTGTCAGGCCTGCGCGTCGGTGCTCACGAATTCCAACATTCGCTGCGCTCCGATGCTCGGCCTTCCTAGACTGCAAGGGTTTTCAACTACGCTGAAGGGATGACAAAATCCCAAAACAAAAAGCTGTTTTGCGATTTTGTTTACCGTTTGTTTTCAGAGGGGATGGTTAACACTAACATAACAGCAGAATCGTTGGTTTTTGCTTTTTCTAGCCGGTAAATTAAGGTAAGATATATGAGTTATCAAAATGTGATGGATTTATCCTGTGATTAGAGAGAAGTGGTTTTTCATGAAAAAAAATGCGCTGGCGATTTTAAGGATTGTAATTCCGGCGGCTGTTCTTTTGTTTGTCTTTTTTCAAGCGAAAAAAGAACTGGCCGGGCTGTCTTTTAAAGCAACATTTTTGATTATCGATCAAATTAATCGGATTGACCTGTTTATCCTTGTTTTTCTCGGACTTGCCGCCATTTTGGCGATGACATTATACGATTTTGTTCTGGTTCGCTCCCTCGGAATGAAGGTTTCGAAATGGAAGACGATCAAGGTGTCCTGGATCGCCAACTCGCTTAACAATGTTCTCGGATTCGGCGGATTGTCCGGTGCAGGATTGAGAACGATCCTTTACAAAGAGCATGTTGATGATGTGAAGAAGCTGATCAGGGGGATCGCTTGGCTTGCGTCTTCGATTCTTCTCGGACTGTCTGTCCTCAGCCTTCTCGTCCTTGCCGGGATTCTGCCTGCCGGGGATCTGTTTACAGAAAAAACGTGGGTGCTGCTGGCTGTTACCGGTACGGCGATAATCGCTCCCGGCGCGGCCGTCATTTTAATGATCAAAAAGAAGAGAAGCGCAGGAGCCGAAAAAGGCATGCGGCTTTCGGTCTTCTTTTCTTATTTGGGTGCATCTGTGATCGAGTGGTTTGCCGCTGCAGCGGTCATGTATTATTCCCTTGTAACGATGGGTGTCGAATTAGACGCGAAAACCGTTCTCGGCGTTTTTACAATTGCATCTGTAGCCGGAATGATCAGTCTCGTTCCCGGCGGATTCGGTTCGTTCGATCTGCTTTTTTTGGTGGGGATGAGCAAGCTTGGGGTTGATCAGGAAATCACTCTGACGGCGATTGTGCTTTACAGGATTGCTTATTCGTTTATCCCTTTTGTGTTCGGCCTTATTTTTGCAGCAGCTGATTTGACTGGGAATACGATGAAGAAGCTCGAAGAAAAGCCGATTATTGCCCCGGCAATAGAAACGACCAATATTCTGTTGATTTTACACAGAGCGCTGTTATTCAGACTGCTGAACGGTTCGCTTTCAGTCATCGCGTTTTGCAGCGGAGCGATTGTGATTGCATCTGTGGCGCTGCCGATTGACAGAATTACATTAATACCGAATATTCCGAAGTACATGCTCGTGTTTTTTAACGGCTTGTCCCTCAGTTTCGGCTTGATTTTGCTGATCTTGCCGCTGGAACTTTATCGGAGGACAAAGAGATCTTATTATATGACGCTGACCGCTTTGGCGCTTGCCTTTCTGTTCACGCTTTTTAAAGGTTTTAATATTAGCGCGGTCTTCATGATTCCTGTGGTGTTTGCCCTGTTTGTCCTGTTGAGGGGGCAGTTTACAAGGGAGCGGGCTGTCTACACATTCGGGCAAATCGCATGGGGAGCTTTTATCTTTCTCTTTACTTTGCTGAATTACAATATTATCGCTTCAAACATTTGGGAGGCGCTCGGCCATATCCTTGTAAAAGATTATTTCATTCACAGTGAACGCCATGTCGATTTCGCGACGTTTTTTGCGTTATTTTTCGTTCCCCTGTATTTCGTTGTTTTCATCTGGACGTTTAACAGGAAAACAAAAGAGGTCGGTGAAGCTCCTGACCCGGAGAAACTGGAGGCATTCTTAAAAGAAAAAGGCGGAAACGCTTTGAGCCATTTGGGCTTTTTAGGTGACAAACGGTTTTTTTATTCAAGCGACGGGAATGCACTGATTCAATTCGCCAAAGTCGGCCAGCGTCTCGTTGTGCTCGGCGACCCGTCCGGCCTGGAAGGCTCGTTTCCGCTCGTAATCAAAGAATTTCTTCATACGGCTGACCAAAAAGGGTATCTTGTCATTTTCTATCAGATCGAACGAGAAGACATGGGGCTCTATCATGATTTCGGATACCGTTTTTTTAAGCTTGGAGAAGAGGCGATTGTCGACCTTGACACCTTTACAATCAGCGGAAAAAAGCGGGCCGGATTAAGGGCGATTCACAACCGTTTTGAACGGGAAGGGTATACATTTCATGTCGAACAGCCTCCGTTTTCGGCAGAATTCCTCAACGAGTTGAGGCAGGTATCTGATGAATGGCTCGGCCGAAAAAAAGAAAAAGGCTTTTCACTCGGGTTTTTTCATGAAGGTTATTTGCAGAAAGCGCCGATTGCCGTTTTAAAAAGCGAAGAAGACGAGATCGTCGCGTTTATGAATATCATGCCGATGTACCGCGAAGGGGAAATATCCATCGATCTGATGCGCTATTCGAAGAAAGCGCCGAAAGGAATCATGGATGCGCTGTTCATCTATTTATTTCAATGGGGAAAAGAACAGGGCTACACGGCCTTCAATATGGGAATGGCCCCTTTATCGAATGTAGGGACATCGTTTCAGTCGTTCTGGACGGAGCGATTAGCCGCCGTGATTTTCAACAATGTCAGCTACATGTACAGTTTCAGCGGACTGCGGTCTTTTAAAGAAAAATATAAACCGGTTTGGCGGGGAAAATATTTAGCCTATCGGAAAAATCGATCTCTCCCGGTGACGATGATCCTTGTGACGAGGCTGATCGGAAGGAGAACGAAGTGAGGCCGTTTTTTAAAACGGTCTTTTTTAGATTGCCATTGTAAGAAGCACTGAAAGGCGGTATACTGCAAATGATTGGAAGGGAAGGATCGAATCGACAAATGGGGGATCACAATGAAGCAAATTGAAGTATTAAGATATGACGCATTTTCAAAGACGGCGGGTCAGGGAAACCCGGCGGGCATCGTGCTTGAAGCAGACGGGTTGACCGATCTTGAAATGCAGAAGATCGCTGAACAGGCAGGCTATAACGAAACGTCTTTCCTGCTGCCGAGCGAGTCAGCCGACATAAGGATCCGCTACTTTACGCCGGGCCATGAAATGAATCTATGCGGACATGCGACTGTTGCTTCTCTTTATGCGCTTCTGGAAAAAGGCGCGATCGAAGCCGGGGCGCAGCTGAAGGTCGAAACAAAAGCGGGCGTTCTTTCCGTGTATACCGCCTCTGACGGCAATCAGCGGTTTTTTGTGACGTTGGAGCAGGCGCCTCCGTGTTTTCAGTCTTTCACAGGAAGCAGAAGCCAACTGGCGGAAGCGCTGGGGATCAGCGAAGCGGACTTTCATGAAGCATTGCCCGTTGTTTACGGAAGCACAGGGATATGGACATTGCTTGTGCCGGTGAGAGATTTGGCCGCAATCCGCAGGATGAAGCCCGTTCAAGCTGAATTCCCCAACATTTTAACCGAGATGCCGCGGGCGTCTGTCCACCCGTTTTGCCTGGAGACGATCCATCGGGATTGCCAGCTTCACGGCAGGCATTTTTCATCGCCTTACTCCGGAACAAGTGAAGATCCTGTCACAGGAACGGCATCAGGAGTGATGGGCGCTTATATGAAAACGTACGGAAAGGAATTCTGTGAAGAGAGCCGGACTGATTTTCTGATCGAACAGGGCCAGGAAATCGGGAAAGACGGAAAAGTGAAAATCGAAGTTGCGGAACAAAACGGCATCATGAAAGTGCGTATGACAGGAACCGCTGTATTTGCTGAAAAGCAGAGCTTTGAGGTGTAAAACAGACACCGCCTTTTTTAACGAGTGATGATCATTGCAAACGCCAGCGGTAAACATTATAATCAACAATGATAATCATTTTCATTTAAGGGGGCGGCCACATGAAAGACACGCTGGAAATTCAAAGTATTCGCGATTGCGTCAGAAATAGAAGAACGATTCGAAAGTTTAAACAGGATCCGGTGCCGAAAGAAGTGGTGCTGGAACTTTTGGAAGATGCCGTTTATGCGCCGAACCACAAGCTGACAGAACCGTGGCGGTTCATTTATATCGGGACGGAAAGCGGGAAAAAGAAGCATGCCGACAATTTAAAAGCGGCGTTTAAAGAGCTCAAGCCGAATATGCAGGAAGAACAAATCAATAAGTTCAGAGAGCATATTCTCAGCGTTCCGGCTTTTCTCTTCGTAATTATGAAAGAAGACGAAAATGAACGGGTCAGACGGGATGACTTTGCAGCCGTCAGCTGTTTGATCCAGAATCTTCAGCTTCTCGCTTGGGAAAAAGGCATCGGCATGGTATGGAAAAGCGGGGAAGTTCTCTCTCATGAAGCGTTGCACAGGTTAATGGGACTGGAGCGCGATGAGCGGGTAGCGGCTCTCTTGCAGCTCGGATATCCTGCGGAAATTCCTGAAGCGAAGCACAGAACCCCGGCCGCAAAGCTTTTTACTGAATTAACTTAAAGAATGAGGCCCGGGAATCCCGGGCCTCGATTATTATTTTGACTGCCGCTTTTCCGCGCGCTTATCAGCCGCCTGCATGCGGGCTTGTGCTTCGCGGTCATCCTGATCGGCGAGTTCTGCAGAATATTCTTCGTACACTCCGTCAGCTTCTCTTTTATACTGATCAGGAACTTGAGGGAGTTTTTGCTTGTTTTTGTCACGGTTTTTGTGGATTGCATTTCTGCCCATATGATCACTCCTCATCAATAATCGGCCGGTCAAGCTTTATTGTTCGCTGATCAGGCTCCCGCTATGCATTACGATTTTTCCCTTGCGGCGCGCTCAGCCCTTTTAAATTCGCGCGAATATCTGACTTCCTGCGTCTTGTTCAGAGAGGATTTAAAATGCTCCCGTTTTTTCTTGTCAGCCATCTTTTCAAGCCTCCTCAAAACCTCAGTTATTCACAGGCTGTCCGTTTCAACGGCATTTATACAAGTTTTAAGCTTCTTTTAACTGGCGGTTTTCCTCTTCGAATGTTCTCATGCTGTACAGCGTGTACATATCTTTCGGAATTTCATACAGGTGAAATGTATCGCTGCCGGCCCAGTCAAGATCAGCCTTGACGGCATATGGGAGCTTTTCCGCTGCTTTGAGGGAGCGCATATTTGTTTTTCTGATTTTCATAAAAACGGCTTCGATTTGCTTTTCATAAAAAAGCTCGCAAAAAAACGCGTCTTTCGCCCGTTGATTCAAGCCTTTTCCATGATAAGGTTTGCCGAGCCATGTGCCAAGGAAGCCTTTTTGATCTTCGATTTCATACAAGCTGATGCAGCCGACCGGGTTTTCCCATTCATCAAGTATCGTTCGCGATATCAGCTTTCCCTGTTCTTCCTCTTCGATCATGTTTTTGACATGAAACATATACTCTTCAATCGTCTCCGCTTTATTTCTGACAAAAGGGAAGACATCCGGATGAATCATCAGCTCAAAAAGTGCATAGCAGTCGGTCAGTTCCCGTTTCTTCAGCATGGCAGCCCCTCCTTAGTTCGAGGGCGGCTTTTCCAGCAAGAACGGGACGCGTGAATCCACCCTCGGAATTTTTTAATTTGCGGAAACCGTTGTCCGCGTATCTTGCACATCCATTAAAAAATTCGGGGTGGGAATCGAACCCACTAAAACCAGAGACCTGGTGGCGCACCATTTGCCTTCCCTGTACGTGTATGCTGCTAAAAAGATACTTACATTTTACGCAGCTGGGAAAGGAAAAGCTACAAGGCGTTCGCTGGAAAACGCCTTTTATGTCAAAAGGTGTTGCAGGGCATCTTCCAGTTCGGGATATATGAAACGATAGCCGTTCTGAAGCGCTTTTTTCGGGAGGACTCGCTGCCCTTTCAGCACGAGCATGCTCATTTCTCCGAGGACGCCTTTTATTACAAATTCGGGAACCGGGAGCCAGTGAGGGCGCTTTTCTACTTTTGCGACGGTTTGTCCGAATGTTTCCATCTGAACGGGATTCGGTGCCGTAACATTGACAGGGCCGGACAGCCGCGGCTGCTCAATCGCTGATAAAATCATGCCGACGGCGTCTTCGATATGAATCCACGGAACCCATTGCCGCCCTGAGCCGATGCGTCCTCCTGCAAACAATTGATAAGGGAGCGCTATTTTTGGGAGCGCCCCTCCGTCTTTTCCAAGCACCATGCCAAAACGCATCCAGACGGTGCGGATGCCCAGCGCTTCGATTGGTTCGGCTGCCTTCTCCCACGAAGCTGTCGTTCGGCTTAAAAAATCTTCAGCTGAGACGGGGGATTCCTCTGTGAATGTCTGTTCAAGACTCGTTCCGTAAATGCCGACTGCGCTCGCCTGAATGAGGGTGTTCGGCTTCTTCCGAAGACTTTGTATGATGCGGGCCGCCTCCTGCACGGAGCGGAGGCGGCTTGCCGCGATCTCCGCCTTCGTTTTTTCATTCCAACGGCCGAAAAGCGATTTTCCGGCTAAATTGATCCAAACATCGATATCGGTCAGCTCTGTTTCAGGGCGGGCGCCGTTTTTTTGCCAGAGAACGTAAGAAGTGTTTTTTTGTTCGGTTTCCGCCGGTTTTCTTGTTAAAATATAGACGTGATGTCCCCGGGCGGTTAAGGCGTTTGTCAAATGCCTGCCGATAAAACCCGTCCCGCCGGCAATCGCAATCTTCATCATGATTCCTCCCTTTCATGATCATTAACCTTATTGTAAAAGAAGAAAACAAAAGAAGGGAGTTATTTATGCCATATATTACAAAGATTTCTGCCCAGAAAAACAATGAAGAGCGGGTCAATATTTTTCTGGATGAAAAGTATGCGTTCAGCGTCGACCTGGACGTGCTCGTCAAATTTGACCTGCGAAAAGGCAAAGAACTTGATGAGCTTGATATCATTGAGATTCAGTACGGAGACGACGTAAAAAAAGGGTTCAAAAAAGCGCTCGATTATTTGTCATACCGGATGCGCTCGACAAAGGAAGTCAAAGACCATCTCAAGAAAAAAGGCGTCGCAGATTCTGCGATCACAGAAATCCTGCATATGCTTAAAGGTTATAAATATTTGGACGACCGTGAATTTGCAGCTGCATATGTCAGCACCCACAGAAAAACGAGCGGCAAAGGCCCCGATGTCTTATTCAGAGAGCTTAAACTGAAAGGGATCGATGATGAACTGATTCAGGAAGCGCTCAGTTCGTTTTCGTTTTCCGACCAGGTCGAGGCCGCGCTCAAGCATGCGGAAAAAGTGCTCAAAAAAGAAAAAAAGCTGTCCTCCAAAGAGACGAAACAGGCCATCGAACAGCACCTTGTCAGAAAGGGATTCTCCTTCGATGTCATCTCGGCCGCGCTTCAGGAAACGGATTACGAAAACAACGACAGCGCTGAAAGGGAAGCGCTTGAGAAGCAAGGGGAAAAAGCGATGAAGAGGTGCGGTTATGACGGATCGTACGAAACGAAAATGAAGGTCAAACAGCATCTGTTCAGAAAAGGCTTTTCAATCGACATGATTGATCAATTTTTAGATGAAAAGGGATGAGAATATGGAGAAAAGATACAGTGAAATGACTGCACACGAACTGCACCAGGAAATCGCGGGTCTGACCGAAAAGGCAAGAAAAGCGGAACAAATGGGGATTGTGAATGAACTGGCCGTTCACGAACGAAAAATCGCGATGGCGAAAGCTTACCTTCTTGATCCGGCAGATTTTAAAGCCGGCAACGTATACGAAATCGAAGATGGGGGCGATGATTTTCATATCCGCTATTTAAACGGCGTCTTCGCCTGGGGATACCGTCTTTCGTCACCTGATCATGAAGAGGCTCTGCCGATTTCTTTATTAAAAGAAAAGGGCTAAGCCAAAAGCTTAAACCCTTTTCGCAAATGTTATCTTGTCCGGATGCGCGTGTTGCGCTGGAGAATGATGAGGTCCTGGGTCTGCTGCGTTTCTCCGTTTACCTGCGCGCGCGCATGCTTTGTGTTTGCCCATGGCTGCGGATAGTTTTGCGTTTTCATCTGGTTAAAATCGTTTGTATACGGTTTGCGATTTGCACACAAAAGAAATCACTCCATCCCAGAAAAGTTTAGCGTTTGCCGGAAGCCCTCATTCTTTCTTGCGGATGAGTATTTGTGCTTCCGTCAGGGCGCTTTGAAGCAAAATCATCTTTGGCCCGGGGCTCGCCTTCAAATTTATTGTTGTTCATGTTCGGAAAGCCTCTTGATTTATTTCGCATCTCTTTTAGGCTCCTCCAATCAAGTCCATAATGTTTGCGTCTTCGGTTCGGAAGACGTAAGGTTAGTATATGAAAAGGACGACGTTTTCAAAAAGAAAGTTTTTTCCTTAGGGAAAGGGGGAAAAGCCAAGTGGAAGAGTACTTTGAAAAGCTGACAAATGCGCTTCTTGAAAAAAATCATATGCTGAGTTACGCACAAGCCAGAACATGGGTTGAACTGCTGTGGGGGGATTTCGAGGCGACATTTGCAAAGGCCGGCCACCCGTACAGAGGAAAAGAGCTGACAGAGCGTGTCGTCAAAGAGTGGATTGAGCACTATGGCAGCAAGTTGCATTTATTTCAAAATGATAAGCCTTCTTACAAGGATCTGTTCTCCGGAGACCGTGGGCTGCTTCATTAAGCATTTCTTTCGAAAAGAATGATTGGCATGCAAGCGATTGTCATTGGTTTCGGAATGTCGGCGTTAGCGCCGCATATCAAAAGGAGCCCGAATGGCGTATGAAGGGCGTGAAGGCCAGGCGAGGCCGGAGCGGGGGCCGTCTGTCCGTTGAAGCGAAGACTGGTGCCGCCGGGTGTTAAACTTGCCTGATCCATGACCGTTACATTGTGTCATTCGCCGATTCCCGGGTTGTCGAGAGGAGCCGAAGAGGAACGGACTCACGGTCCACCTGCAGAATAACCGCGGGAGGCTTGGCCTGAAGTCATGCAAAAAGCTCTTTCTGCAACGCCCGTTTTTCCATCATGGATCAGTCGGAGAAGACAGAGCCGGTTTCCGCCCGGTGGAAAAGGACATATTAAGGGAACGGATTTGATTGCGGCGGCGGGCTGTGGACCCTCCGGTTTAACAATCGGTCCTTACGAGGTTTTCCCTGCGGCTTCATTGGCTTTTGGTGAAGAGCAATGGGTTGAATTTGGAAAAATATGATCCGCGCGAAAAATGTCATAAAATAGGAAAACCATTAGGCTATCGTGTTTGATGCTAAAGGAATATCATTTTTTTACCACTTGTTCATAGATGTCTGATATAATGACAAAATAATCTTGTAGAAAATAGTACAGCATGCCCACAGTTTTCCTTTTGTTGTGTGGGAAGCGGCTAGATGTAAGTATCCTGCCAAACGGATGCCGGATGCAATTTTATTATGTCCAAAAGAGGTGCCTTTAAGTGAAGAGAGGATTCGTTTCAATCATTATTCCTTCATACAATGAAGCAAGCAATATTAAATTGATTTATGAATCGTTAAGGAACGAATTTCAATCCATTGATTATGATTATGAAATTTATTACATAAATGATGGAAGCACTGATCAAACATTGGAGGAAATTAAAAAACTAGCCGAAAAAAGCGAGCGTGTGAAATATATTTCGTTTTCACGGAATTTCGGCAAGGAGGCAGCCATCCTTGCCGGTTTTCAGCATGCCCGCGGCGATGCCGTTGTGGTGATGGATGCGGATTTGCAGCACCCGACATACCTCCTGCACGATTTTATTAAAGGATATGAGGAAGGCTATGATCAAGTGGTCGCCCAGCGCAACAGAAAGGGAGACAACCCTGTGCGCTCCTACTTGTCGTCCCTTTATTACCGCTTTATCAATAATGCGGTGGAAGTCGATTTAAGGGACGGCGTCGGCGATTTTCGTCTTTTAAGCAGAAAAGCCGTCAATGCGATGTTGAAGCTGAGCGAAGGCAACAGGTTCTCAAAAGGGCTGTTTTGCTGGATCGGTTTTGACCAAAAGATTGTTTATTACGAGAACGTCGAAAGGAAAAACGGAAAATCCAAGTGGTCGTTCCGCCACTTGCTGAACTATGGTATCGACGGGGTTGTGTCGTTCAACAACAGACCGCTGAGAATTTGTTTTTACGCCGGTATTTTTATCCTTTTTCTATCGCTTATTTATATCGCGGCGACATTCATCAGAATCTTAAAATACGGTGTGATCGTTCCCGGCTATTTTACGATTATTTCCGCCGTCCTGTTTCTCGGCGGCATCCAGCTTCTCAGCCTCGGAATCATCGGCGAATACATCGGGCGCATTTATTATGAGACGAAAAAGCGGCCTCATTACTTAATACAGGAGGCAAACATCGCTCATGGAGAAACTCATGAAAATCGTGAATCCTGAATTTATTCGCTTTGCCGTCGTCGGTGCAGTGAATACTTTGAATTACTATGCGGTGTATTTGCTGCTGCATGTTTTGCTTCAGTTGAATTATATGGTTTCACATATTGCCGCTTTTTTCGTCAGTCTTGTGATTTCTTTTTTCTTGAATTGCTACTTTACATTTAAAATCAAGCCGACGCTGGCAAAGTTTTTGCAATTTCCGCTGACACAGCTGTTTAATTTGACGGTATCTTCTTTGTTCGTCTACACGTTTGTGAATTTTTTTAAGATGAACAGTGAGGCAGCTCCGCTTGTCTCCATGTTTTTAACCGTTCCTCTGACATTTTTAGTGACAGGGAAGATTTTGAAAAAAGACAGGGGAAGAGTATGAAGAAAACAGTTTTTTTATTTGTGATCGCAAGCGTTGCAGTTTCCTTGGCCGCCCATTCTTTTTTTCTGTATGAATGGGCGCATGACCGCTATATGACGGGGAACGGCGACGGACTTGCACAAATGATCATTTTTAAGTCGTTTCTTTTTGAACAATACAAACAAGGGAACTTCTTTTATTCGTATTCTTTCGGTCTCGGAGGCGGGATCTACAGCCAGCTTGGCTATTATTTCACGACTTCTTTTGTCTTCATCGCTTCATCCGCGGCCTTTTTTCTGATGCAGCTTTTGCATTTGGCCGGGGATGCGGACCCTTTGTTTTGGGCCCAGGCCTCCGTATTCATCAGTGTCATCAAGCTCAGCCTGATCATTTTAGCGGGAGCATATGCGTTAAACGGTATGGTGAAAAACAAACTTGCCGCTTTTACGGGTGCGGTCTTGTACGGCACGTCGGTCATCTATTTCAGGCACACGGTGTTCTGGGAATTTTTCAGCGACGCCATGCTGTGGCTGCCGCTGCTTGTTGCCGGAGCCGAGAAAGTCATCAGGGAAAAGCGGACAGGACTGTTTATTACGGCTTGTTCTTTAACGCTGATCAATAACTTTTATTTTGCTTATATCAACTTGATTTTCATTGCGATCTACATCATCTTCCGCTGGCTGATCCGGCTTGACCCGGAAAAGGAAGCGCCGAGGTGGAAACAATTCAGGATGTTCGCCGCTTCATGCCTGATTTCTTTCGGAATCAGCGCGGTTTCCTTTGTGCCTGCGGTTTACGGATTTTTAAACAATTTACGGCCGCCGTATGAACAGGCTGTCGCTGTATACGATCTGACGGACAACATTCTGTTTTCCAGCCGCATTGTTTTGCTGCCGGCTGTCTTTATGCTGTTCTTGTTCGCGTTTTCGTTCTATAAAAATAAAACGTTCAGGCTGTTTGCCTCAATCAGTGTGCTGCTTGTGCTTCTGCATTACAGTCCGCTTGCGGCAAGCGCGTTCAACGGTTTCTCCGCTCCGCAGAACCGCTTTGAATACCTGCTCGCTTTTACGATCGGGGGAGCGGCGGCCGCAGGAATGACCGAATTGAAAAACATCAGGCGGAAAGAGATGATATGGTCCATCCTGCTCGCCCTTCTGGTTTATATCGCGGTCATTTGGCAGAAAGACGTGGATTTATCACTGATGCAAAATTGGAGCATAATTGTGCTTCTGTTCCTGACAATCGCCATCTTTACGGCGGCGGGGTTTCAATATAAGAAATCGCAGCTTTTTTTGCACGCCTGCATTTTATTATCGTCCGTTCTCGTGGCGAACACGTATCAAAAGTATGTTCTGTCTGAGTCAAGCGGCATTAAAAACGTCACAAAAAGCTATTTGACCAGCAATGAGTACAATGGCGAAGAACAGCGCCGCCTCTTGAACAACATTCGAAAAGACGATGACGGTGACCCGTATACAAGAATCGACTGGATGAACGGCGTGCGCAACAATACTCCGCTGATGCAGGATTTTAACGGCTTCAGCGCCTACTCAAGCATTCTCAATCGCGATCTTCTTCTGTTTTATTGGGAAGACCTGCAAATCGATATGGGAAGGGAAAGCGTCAGCCGCTACGCATCGATGGGCGACCGGGCCAACTTGTACAGCCTGCTGTACGGCAAGTATTACATGACGGAAAAAGAGAATGCCGCCAATGTTCCGTACGGGTTTATCAAAACGGATGAATCAGAGCACTACGCGGTCTATAAAAACAGATACACCATGCCGTTTATCCGGACCGCGCGAACGGTATTTACGGAAAAAGATTTAGCAGATGCGCCTGTTTTGGCGCGGGAGCATGCAATGCTTGAAGGAATCGTGCTTGAGAATGGCGATGATGGAAAAGTGCAGCCGCCGGACGTTCCTGATTTGATGAAGCGGACGAAGCTGAAAACCGAAGGGGCAAGCTATCATAACGGCGTCCTCGACATCACCGCCGAAAACGGCGGCATCGATCTCATTCCCGAAGGCGGGCTTCCGAAAGAAGGCGACTATTATGTCGGATTTTATTTGAAAAGCCTTGCAAAAGACCAATTCTTCAACTTGCGGGTTAATGATTATGTAACATCAAGAAAGTCGAACGAGTCGATTTACAAAACGGGTGTTTACGATTTAACGATCAGGGTGCCGAAAACAGATAAAATATCAATCAGGCTGCCAAAAGGGAAATATCAATTGGACCATTTGAGCCTGCACCAGGAAGACTATCAATTGCTGAAAAAAGCGGCCGCCCAAAAAGCGCCGGCCGCCGACTTGGACTGGCGGAACAATCAAGTGTCCATCAGCTTTGACAATCAAAATGGAGACCGTTACATGGTCCTGCCGGTTCCGTACGAAAAAGGCTGGGAAGTCACTGTAAACGGAAAACCGCAAACCGTCCATAAGGCAAATTACGCGTTTATCGGATTTTCAATCGAAAAAGGGAAAAACGACATCCGGCTCGTTTATTACCCGCCGTACTTCAAAGCTGCCTTAGCCGTAACAGTCATCAGCCTCATCATCGGAATCTGGTACGGCAGAAGGAGAAAAAAGCTTGGCTCTTAAACAGAGCCAAGCTTCAGCGTGTCGAGAAACCCTCGCATTCGTTGTCAGGCCTGCGCGTCGGTGCTCACGAATAGGAGGAGGATCGGCGGCTAACCGCCCAGGCGTCCTGCCTGAACACCGCCGTCATCACATCCTGTGAAAGTCAGCTTCCGATGCTCGGCCTTCCTAGACTGCAAGGGTTGCGGGTCACGCTGAAAGGATGACAAAATCTTAAAACTGAAAACCGTTATAAGATTTTGTCAACAATTTAAAAGCTTGGCTCTTAAACAGAGCCAAGCTTTAATTTTTTCTGAAGTTTTTCCTCGCTGAAAATCCATCCCGTATAGGAGGTGATTAATTCGAGCGTGTCCCTGTCGATGTGCGCGATCGCCACGAAAGGGTAGTGTCCTTTGCTGCGGTATCGCAGATCGATAAAGCGGACTTCGTAGTGATCCTTATACGTATCGATCTCCCATTTGTAAACCGGTGAGAACGAAAGAAACGCCGAAATGTTCTTATCCTGTTTCGCCGCTTTCATCACGTCCGTATCCGGCACAGGCACCCTGTTGAAGGTGTCGACGATGACGACGTTACCGTCCATGCTTCGTCCGACGTAAAAAGCCGATTTTGCTTTGACGGCGATTCGCCACTGCCTGAATTTCATCGTCGGCGAAATAATGATTTCTTCAATATCTTCGATTTTTTCACGGAGCTCATGCTTGATGTTCCTCTGCATGAAATATCTCAGCACATAATAACCGGTCAAGACGATGTAAAGAGCCAAAAATGTATAGCCCTGATGCGCGCCTGCCAGCCAAAAGGCGATGGCTATGAGATGGCTGACGAAAATAAACGGATCAAATGTATTAATCAAGCCGAGCGCTACCCATTTCCTTGAAAAAGGTCTGATCGCCTGTGTTCCGTATGCATTAAAAATATCCACGAACACATGAAGCGCGACCGCGGCAAAGGTCCAAAGCCACAGGTGAAGCAGATTGGCTTCTGGATAAAAGAGCATGAGAATGCCCGGAATCATCAGCGACCAGGCGAGAACAGCGGGGATGGAATGGGTGAATCCCCTGTGGTGCCTAATATAAACAGCGTTATTTTTCAATTTCAAAACGGTATCGATATCCGGAGCCTGAGATCCGGCGATTGTCGCAATCATCACGGCTTGAGCCATTGATGGGTCCATTCCGACAACTGGATCAAGCGTCGCGATGCCTCCGAGTGCAACGCCCATGACAACATGTGTGCCAGTATCCATTGGTGACCTCCCCTAATGGTGCTAGAAAATCATTTTTATTTTCCAAAAACAGAACGAACGATGGACCTTGCCTGAAATATTTAACGCTTTTGCTTTCTTCACTTTTAATGTAACATGTTATCGTATATGCATATAGTTTACAACAAAAAGCCGAAGTAACAAAAGATCGGTATGCAAATGTGACGTGCACAGGCAAGGAGAAGTTTCATGATGGATCTGCAAAAGAAATTAGAGCAAAAAAACATCAAACAATTTCAAGAAGATTTAATTTCTTGGTATGAGCAAGAAAAACGGGATCTGCCATGGCGCTCAGACAGCGATCCTTATAAGGTATGGGTGTCAGAAGTGATGCTTCAGCAGACGAGAGTGGACACGGTGATTCCTTACTTTAACAACTTTATCGAAAAGTTCCCGACCGTTGAAGCGCTCGCTGAAGCCGACGAAGAAAAAGTGCTTAAAGCTTGGGAAGGACTGGGATACTATTCAAGAGTTCGGAACTTGCAGAGCGCTGTCAGGGAAGTTCACGAACGATACGGAGGAATGGTTCCTCCTTCAAAAGAGGAATTCGGAAGCTTAAAAGGTGTCGGCCCTTATACAAGAGGCGCGGTGTTGAGCATCGCCTACAATCAGCCGGTCCCCGCGGTGGACGGAAATGTCATGCGGGTGATGTCACGGATTCTTTCCGTATGGGATGATATCGCAAAGCCTAAAACCAAAACCCTGTTTGAAAAAATTGTCGAAGCGTTTATTTCTGAAGAAAAACCGTCCGAATTTAACCAGGGGCTGATGGAGCTTGGCGCTGTCATCTGTACGCCGAAATCGCCGTCCTGCCTTCTCTGTCCCGTCCGAGAGCACTGTTCCGCTTTTGCAGAAGGCTGTGAAAAAGAGCTTCCGGTTAAAAGCAAAAAGAAAAAACCCTCGGTAAAAACTCTTGCAGCTGTTGTCCTGACTGATGAAGAAGGATACATTTATATCCATAAAAGACCGGCATCAGGCCTTTTGGCAAACCTTTGGGAATTCCCGAACACAGAAACGCAGAAAGGGCTGAAGCACGAGCGCGAGCAGCTTGCGGCTTTTTTGAAAGAAGCAGCCGGAATAGAAGCCGAAATCGGTCCGCTTGAAGGAATCGTAGAACACGTGTTTACACACCTTGTCTGGAACATTTCTGTCTTTTTCGGGAAAACGCTCGATCAACCGGATGATTCTTACTTTAAAAAGGTCACGAAAGAAGAGCTCGCTGAATATGCCTTCCCGGTTTCGCATCAGAAAATATGGAATATGTATATGAAATAGGCAGCTTGACTGTGCATGCTGCCCGTTAGTCGTACTGGATGGTGGTGCCGTGCGTGTAATCGGCTTCCTGGCGGCGCAGTCCGCCTCTTGCTTGGATTTCTTTCACAACCTCCAGGTACTCGGCATGCCCTTCTTCATTGAGGAATGGCATGATTTGCTGGAAGGCGCGGTGAAAATAGAGAAGCTCCGCATCTTTCCACTCGTTTTTCGGCGTGTGGTCGAGCTCGCTCATATCGCGTCCTACGTACATAAGGCGAATGCCTCCTTTTTTGATCGTGTTATAAGCTATTTTTTATCAGATTTTCAATCACTATACTAGGAGATGAATGACAGATGGAACAAAGAAAATGTGCCCTTATTACAGGAAGCAGCCGCGGCGTCGGCAAAGCAGCCGCTTTGAGGCTTGCCGAAAACGGCTACAATATCGTCATCAACTATGCGAGAAGCAAAAAAGCGGCCCTTGAGACGGCTGAAGAAATCGAAAAACTCGGTGTTAAAGCATTGGTCGTCAAGGCGAATGTCGGGCAGCCGGCGAAAATAAAAGATATGTTTCAGCAAATCGAGGAAGCGTTCGGCAGACTGGACGTTTTCGTCAACAACGCTGCATCCGGCGTATTGCGCCCCGTCATGGAGCTTGAGGAAAGCCATTGGGACTGGACGATGAACATCAATGCGAAAGCTCTGCTATTCTGCGCGCAGGAAGCGGCAAAGCTGATGGAGAAAACGGGAGGCGGCCACATTGTCAGCATCAGTTCGCTCGGTTCGATCCGTTATTTGGAAAACTATACGACAGTCGGCGTTTCAAAAGCTGCGCTTGAATCATTGACGAGATATCTCGCTGTTGAGCTTGCGGCGAAAAACATCATCGTCAATGCGGTTTCGGGAGGCGCGATCGATACAGACGCCCTGAAGCATTTTCCGAACCGCGAAGAACTTTTGGAAGATGCCCGGCAAAATACGCCTGCCGGCCGCATGGTTGAGATTAGCGACATGGTCGATGCGGTGGAGTTTTTAACGTCAGGGAAAGCGGACATGATCCGCGGACAGACGATCATTATTGACGGCGGCCGTTCACTGCTCGTATAAATTTTTCGCGTTCAATGAATAGGATATCATCCTCCTGCACAATCTAATGGTCGTGGAGGTGATATACAATGGCTAACCAACAATCCAAAACAAACGCACAAAAAGTAAGACAACAAAACCAAGCTTCTGCACAAGGTGGTCAGTTCGGCACTGAATTTGCCAGCGAAACTGACGCGCAGCAAGTAAAACAACATAACCAACAAGCTGAGCAAAAAAAACAGCAAAACAGCTAATCACTGAAACAGGAAAAAGCACTTCACCATCGGATGAGGTGCTTTTTTCTTTTCGTTTTTTGATCCGACAAAACATCCGAATCTTAGCCAGAATCAGTCAAAGGACATCCGGCATGTATAGAGAAATGTTAGTTAGGAAATAAATGGAGTAGAGCATAGAATGGAGGATCCCGAATGCCGGAATTTGAAAACTTGGTTCAGGGGCAGATGGAGATTATGGACAAGCTGCTGTATCTGCAAGCGGAGATTGAAAGATGCCAGAAAATCGAAAAAGAACTGGCTGCCCTTGAAAAGAAAGCCCAGCTTTTATCGATCCGCGAAGATATATCCCAGAAGCGGAAAGATCTTGCTCAAATTCAGGATTTATTCCAAAAGCAGACGGAGCAGGTGATTCAGGCTTATCAAAAAATCGAAGCATGAGCCTCTCTTTATCGTTTTTTAGAAAAGAGCCATTCCTGTTCGGGAGTGGCTGTTTTATTTTCATTTTTTATTTTCAAACGTTATAATAAATAAAAGAACTGTCGGACAGGCGATGTGACACACTGACTTGTAAGGCTTTTGCAAAGAAAGTAGGGGAGAAAAACATGGGCTTTCCCAAGGAAGGAGAAACCATTCAAATTCATAGCTATAAGCACAATGGACAGATTCATCGGATTTGGAATGAAACAACGATTTTAAAAGCAACGGAATTGTGCATCATCGGCGCCAATGACCGGACAATGGTCACGGAATCTGACGGCCGGACATGGGTGACGCGAGAGCCCGCGATTTGTTATTTCCATGCAAAGCAGTGGTTTAACGTCATCGGCATGCTTCGCGAAGACGGGATTTATTACTATTGCAACATCAGCTCGCCGTTTGCTTTGGACGATGAAGCCATCAAATACATCGACTATGATTTAGACGTGAAAGTCTTCCCGGATATGACGTATCATATTCTTGATGAAGATGAGTACGCGGATCATAAAAAGGCGATGAATTATCCGAAGGAAATCGACGGCATTTTAAGGTACCACTTAAATACGTTGCTGCATTGGATACACCAAAGAAAAGGCCCGTTTGCATCTGAATTTATTGATATTTGGTATGAACGGTATTTGCATTATACAAAATAAACCTGAAAAACCTGTTGAGACCAACAGGTTTTTTGCGGTGTACTCACACATCAAGATATAGAGGGGGGAAGACGTGTGGGGGTAATCAAAAGGTACATGGAATTTGTGAAGCCGTATAAATGGAAAATCGTTTTGACGGTTTTAATCGGTATTATTAAATTTTCTATTCCGCTGGTCATCCCGCTTCTGCTGAAATACGTCGTGGACGACATCATCCAGGGGAGCGGGACAACTGAAGAAAAAACATCCACATTATTCATGGTAATGGCGGTTATGTTCGCCATTTTTTTGGTGCTTCGGCCGCCTGTCGAATATTATCGGCAGTATTTCGCGCAGTGGACGGCAAGCAAGGTGCTTTATGATATCAGGGACAAGCTGTTTGCACACATTCAAAAGCTGAGCCTCAGGTATTATGCGAACACCCGCGCAGGAGAAATCATTTCAAGGGTCATCAACGATGTCGAACAGACGAAGGAATTTGTCATCATCGGGTTGATGAATGTATGGCTTGACGTGATGACGATTTTTATCGCCATCGCCATCATGCTGACGATGGACGTGAAGCTGACGCTTATTTCGATCGTGCTGTTTCCGCTTTACGGACTGTCTGTTAAATTCTTCTATGGCAAGCTTAGAAAGCTGACGAGAGAACGTTCCCAGGCACTGGCCGAAGTGCAGGGCCACCTTCATGAAAGGGTGCAGGGGATGCCTGTCATCAGGAGTTTTGCGATCGAGGATTATGAACAGAAGCAATTTGACCACGAGAACGGGAATTTTCTCGGCAAAGCAATCCGCCATACGGCCTGGAATGCCAAAACGTTTGCTGTCGTCAATACGGTTACAGACCTCGCTCCGCTGATCATCATTACGGTTGCGGGTTACCATGTGATTCACGGGTCCCTTACTGTAGGAACGATGGTGGCGTTTTTCGGATATATCGAACGCCTTTACAACCCGCTGCGCCGCCTGATCAATTCATCGACAACATTGACTCAGTCGATCGCATCGATGGACAGGCTGTTTGAATTTATTGATGAACCTTATGAATTAAAAGACAAACCCAATGCTGTGAAAGCAGAGCGATTAAAAGGAATTGTTGAATTTAAAAACGTTTCCTTCCAATACGAAAAATCGGAAGAAATGATTTTGCAGAATCTTTCTTTGAAAGCCGAACGGGGCGAAACGGTCGCGCTCGTCGGAATGAGCGGAGGCGGCAAATCGACGCTCGTCAGCCTCATTCCGAGATTCTACGATGTCTCAGCCGGAAGCCTGGAGATCGACGGCATCGATGTGCGCGATTATCAGGCGCAGAGCCTTAGAAACCAAATCGGCATGGTGCTTCAGGATACATTTTTATTCAGCGAATCGGTACGTGAAAACATATCGATCGGAAATCCCGAAGCTTCGATGGAAGACATCATTGAAGCGGCAAAAGCCGCAAATGCCCATGATTTTATTATGGAACTGCCGCAAGGCTATGATACAAAGGTCGGAGAAAGGGGCGTCAAGCTGTCCGGAGGCCAAAAACAGCGGATATCAATCGCCAGGGTGTTCCTCAAGAATCCGCCTCTCTTAATTTTGGATGAAGCGACATCAGCGCTTGACCTTGAAAGCGAGCACTATATTCAGGAAGCGATGGAAAAGCTCGCGAAAGACCGGACGACCTTTATCGTTGCCCACAGATTGTCGACGATCACCCACGCTGACAAAATCGTCGTCATCGAAAACGGACGTGTCGCGGAAGCCGGCACACATGACGAATTAATGAGCCGTGACGGCCACTATAAGCATTTGTTCACCATTCAAAAATTAAACTAAAACCGCCAAAAGCCTGACTTTCGTTTGAAGCCGAACGATTGTCAGGCTTTTTCTTTCCCTGCAAATTTCGTACATATTTCCTATCTCGTCTCAATACAATTTAAAAAATACAAGCTCCGGAGGTGTATAAGTGACAAAAGAAAAATTGCTTGAAGTATCGGATTTATCGATTTCGTTTCACCAGAAAAAGTCTGAAACCCCGATTGTGCAAGGCGTTTCTTTCGATCTCCATCCCGGAGAAATCATGGGAGTCGTCGGAGAGTCCGGCTGCGGCAAGAGCGTCACCTCTTTGGCTTTAATGGGGCTGAACGCAAACACCCGGACAACGGGCCGGATCAAGTTTCAAAACAAAGATCTTCTCATGCAGTCTGAAAAAGAATGGAGACAGATGCGCGGCAATGACATCGCAATGGTTTTTCAAGAGCCGATGACCTCCCTCAACCCCCTTTTCACAATTGGCGCTCAGCTAACAGAAGCACTCTCCAGCCATACCAATATTCATAAAAAAGAAGCAAGAAGAAAAGCCGTTCAAATGCTGGATACCGTCGGCCTGCCGAGGGCGGACCAGCTGATAAAGCAGTATCCCCACGAACTGTCGGGAGGCATGAGGCAGCGGGTCATGATCGCAATGGCATTAATTTGCGAACCGAAGCTGCTGATCGCCGATGAACCGACAACAGCTCTCGACGTCACCATCCAGGCCCAGATTTTGTCCCTGCTGAAAAAGCTCAATGCCGAATTTAACACAGCCATTCTCCTCATTACCCACGACCTTGGCGTCGTTCACAATACATGTGAACGCGTAATGATCATGTATGCCGGCCGGATCGTTGAAGAGGGCGGTGTCACCGCTGTTTTTGACAGCCCGAAACACCCTTATACAAAAGGTTTGTTCGCCTCTATTCCGGCATTCACAGGCAAATCCGAGCGGCTGTCTTCGATTGAGGGGCAGGTGCCGAAGCCGGGATCGATTAAAAAAGGCTGTATGTTTGCGCCGCGATGCCCCCATAAACACGAACGCTGCATTGAAGAGGCGCCCGGATTGAATAGGCTGGCGGATGATCATGCCGTAAGCTGCTTTCTCTACGAAGAGGAAGGTGCTTTCACATGAATCACGAACTGCTGAGCGTCCAAGAGCTGAAAACGTATTACCGCGTGTCCCGTAAGAAAATCGTGAAAGCGGTCGATGATGTTACTCTGTCAGTTAAAAAAGGCGAAATCTTAGGGATCGTCGGTGAATCAGGCTGTGGAAAATCAACCTTGGGAAAATCGATATTGCGGCTGACCGAGCCGACTGCGGGAAAGGTGACATTTCTCGGGCAAGAGATGACCGGCCTTAATGCAAAAGAGCTTCGCAACATGAGAAGGCATATACAAATGATTTTTCAAGATCCGTACGCTTCGTTAAATCCGCGCATGAAAATAAAGGATATTTTGGAAGAACCGCTGATCGTTCATCAACTCGGAACGAAGGCGGAAAGGAGAGAAGTCGTGCGCTCGATGCTTGAAATTGTCGGCCTTGATGCTTCATACGGCGACCGCTACGCACACCAATTCAGCGGCGGTCAGAGGCAAAGGATCGGCATTGCAAAAGCGCTGATCACAAAGCCAAAACTGATCATTGCCGATGAACCTGTTTCCGCGCTTGATGTATCCGTTCAGGCGCAGATCTTAAATCTGCTGAATGATCTGCAGGAGGCATTTAATTTAACGTTTCTGTTTATTTCTCACGATCTCGCAGTCGTTCGCTATATCAGCGACAGGGTGGCCGTGATGTATTTCGGAAAGATCGTCGAGATGGCGGACGCCGAATCGTTATTTAGAGAACCGAAACACCCGTATACAGAAACGCTGTTAGCGGCAGTACCGGTCATCGGCAAAGGCGAAGCGGTTCATACGGCACCGGATATTGCCGCGCCCCGCATGAGTGAAAAGGGCTGTCCTTTTTACAGCAGATGCATGAAGCGGGCAGCGGTTTGTCTGGAAGCGGAGCCGCCGCTTGAAGAGACTGCGGACGGGCATTATGCCGCATGTCATTTTACCAATAAGGAGGCTGTAAGATGAAAAAGAAAAGCTGGCTGATCTGTTTGGGAATGATTCTGTCTATTTCCGCTTTTTTAATGGGATGCTCCGGTAACGAAAGCGGAAAAAACGACGGAGGGACGAACGGCGGAAAAGATACGCTGATCATCGGCAGAGGCGGTGATTCAACATCGCTTGATCCGATCACAACGACAGAAGGCGAAGCATTTAAAGTGACGATCAATATGTTTGAAACCTTGCTGAATTACGGAGAACAAGACACTACGCTGAAGGAAGGCCTCGCGGTGAAATGGGACGCTTCAGATGACGGTTTGACCTACACACTGGAGCTGAGGCAAGGCGTGAAATTCCATGACGGAACGGATTTTAATGCAGAAGCCGTCAAATACAATTTTGAGCGGTGGATGAACGGGGATGAAGAAAAATTTCCTTACTACGGCATGTTCGGAGGCTATAAGAAAGATGATGGGCATGTCATCAAAGATATAAAAGTGCTCGGCGACCATAAGATTCAGTTCATTTTAAAACGCCCGCAAGCGCCGTTTTTAAAGAACCTTGCCATGACTTCATTCGGGATTGCAAGTCCTGCCGCGATCGAAAAATACGGCGAAAAATTCAGGGAGCACCCCGTCGGCACGGGCCCTTACAAATTTGTCGAATGGAAGCCGAACGACCGGATCGTCCTTGAAAAAAATGAAGACTATTGGGATCAAGGCAAGCCGAAATTGCAGAAGATCATTTTCAGAGCCATTCCTGAAAACTCAGCCCGCTTAAATGCATTGAAGACGGGCGAAATCGACCTAATGGACGGCGTCAATCCGTCTGATATCGAAAGCATCAAAGCAGACGCCAATCTGAAAATATTTGAAAGGCCTTCAATGAACGTCGGGTATCTCGGAATGACGACGACAAGAAAGCCTTTTGACAATAAGCTGGTCCGCCAGGCGCTGAACCATGCTGTTGATAAACAGGCGATTATCGATTCCTTCTACGGAGGCCTCGCCGAATCTGCCAAAAACCCGCTCCCTCCTTCGCTTGAAGGGTACAACGATCAGATAAAGGAATATCCGTATGATTTAAAAAAGGCAAAAGAACTCTTAAAAGAAGCCGGATTCCCGGACGGGTTTAAAATGAAGCTTTGGGCAATGCCTGTCCCGCGGCCGTATATGCCGGACGGTATGAAAATAGCCGAAGTGATTCAATCAAGCTTCGAAAAAATCGGCGTCAAAACGGAAATCGTCACTTACGACTGGGCGACGTATTTGGATAAAGTGAGTAAAGGGGAAGCCGATGCGTTTTTGATGGGCTGGACCGGAGACAATGGAGATCCGGACAACTTCATTTATACGCTGCTTGATAAAGATAATATCGGCGGTAACAACTATACGTACTTCAGCAATGACGAGCTTCATGACATCTTAATCGAAGCGCAGTCAGATCCTGACCAAAAGAAGAGAAATAAACTGTATCAAGATGCGCAGGAGCTCCTCCATGAAGAATCGCCTTGGGTTCCGCTTGTCCATTCCACGCCGATTTTGGCCGGTTCAAAAGATATCGAAGGATATGCTCCGCATCCGACAGGGAGTGAAGTATTGTCCGGCGTAGAGTTTAAATAGGTGGTGACAGCCATTGCTTGCTTACTGTTTTAAACGGACGGCTATGCTGATCCCCGTTCTCATCGGCATGACACTGGTCGTTTTTTCGATCATCCGCTTTATTCCCGGCAACCCCGCCCAGGTTATTCTCGGTCAGAGGGCGACAAAGGAAGCGGTGCAGCAGCTGACCGTCCAGCTCGGCCTTGATCAGCCGTGGTATGTGCAATACGCCAGATATATCGGGGATTTGCTGAAAGGGGATCTCGGGACATCAATCCGCACGGGAGCGGCGATTACGCAAGAAATAAAGCCGTATTTGTTCGCCACTCTCGAGCTTGCTTTTTTCGCGATGCTGATCGCGGTGTTTGTCGGCGTGAATGCCGGAATCATCAGCGCGTGGTTTAAGAATTCGGTATTCGACTATGTTGCGATGCTGGTTGCTTTAATCGGCGTGTCGATGCCGATTTTTTGGCTCGGTCTGATGGGCCAGTGGTTCTTTTCGATCGAGCTCGGCTGGCTGCCGACAACGGGAAGGGAGAATGTCAGAAATCCGGTCGAAGCCTTTACCTACATTCATACACTGGACACCCTTTTGCACGGAAGGTTTGATCAGTTTGCAGATACCATCCGCCATTTAATTTTGCCGGGAACCGCTCTTGCGACCATTCCCGCCGCGATCATTGCGAGAATTACGAGGGCCAGCATGATAGAGGTGCTGCAGTCCGATTATATCCGCACGGCAAAAGCAAAAGGCGTGCATATGTTTTTCGTTATCTATAAGCACGGTTTAAAAAATGCATTCATTCCGGTGCTGACCGTCATCGGCCTGCAAACCGGACTTTTACTGGGCGGCGCGATTTTAACGGAGACGATTTTTGCCTGGCCCGGCATCGGCCGGTACATTTATGATGCGATCAGCTACCGCGACTACCCGGTTATCCAATCGGGCATTCTCGTGATCGCCTTCATCTTCGTCATGATTAACTTCATTGTTGATCTGCTGTACGCCGTCATCGATCCGAGAATTAAATATTAGGAGGCGGGAAATGTGGTTGTGCTTCAAAATAAACAGCAGAGGGAGGACGTGAAGGTGCGTTCGCCTTTGGCGGAACATATTCGGCAGTTCTTTGAGCATAAACTGGCTGCCGCCGGCACGATTTTAGTCGCGCTGTTTATCCTGCTGGCCATCTTCGCGCCGCTCATCGCACCCTACGGAATAAACGACCAGTCACTGTCAGACAGGCTCGCCGCTCCGTCTGCTGAACACCTTTTTGGCACGGACGATTTTGGCAGGGATATTTTTTCAAGGGTGCTGTACGGCGCGAGGCTGTCTTTATGGGTCGGCTTTTTCTCCTGTCTGGCATCGGCCTTGGCGGGGACGCTGTTAGGGCTGATCGCCGGTTTTTACGGCAGATGGGCTGATGCGTTGATTTCGCGGCTGTTTGATATCATGCTCGCGTTTCCCAGCATTCTGCTGGCGATCGCCATTGTGGCGATTCTCGGGCCTTCCCTTGAAAATGCCCTGATTGCCATCGCCATCATCAACGTTCCGACGTTTGGCAGGCTCGTTCGTTCAAAAGTGCTCAGCATCAGGCAGGAGGAATATGTCTTATCAGCGCGTGCTGTCGGGATGTCCAATATAAGGATGATGTTTAAACACATTCTTCCCAACAGCATGGCCCCGGTTATCGTTCAAGCGACACTGAATATTGGAACGGCGATTATAGAAGCGGCGGCGCTCGGATTTTTAGGGTTGGGGGCGCAGGCACCGAACCCCGAGTGGGGAAAAATGCTTGCGGATGCCAGGCCTTATTTGGCGCAGGCCCCGTGGACATTATTTTTTCCGGGATTTGCGATCATGCTGACCGTGCTCGGCTTTAATCTGATGGGAGACGGCCTGCGCGACACCCTTGATCCGAAAATGAAGGAAGGAAAATAAAAAAACCGGTTAACGTATTCGTTAACCGGTTTACTCTTCCTCAACTTCAAGCTCGCTGTCTTTTTTGTGGTACGTCTGAAAGCTTGTGAGCAAGGTTTCCAAATGTTCAAGCTGTTCTCGGTATTCTACGGTGCTCGCCATAATGGTCAGCATATTGTAGTCCAACAGTTCTTCTTTCAATTTGTCCTGGTTTTTCAGGAATGATTCGGTCAAATGCTGTTTGTACACGTCTCCTTCTTCGTGAAGGTCGACGTGATCCTGCGTTTTAATCCTGCCGACGAATCTCATTAAAATTCGCTCGTGCCAATGGAGAAGATAATCAAGCTCTTCGACCAGCGTTTCTTGAAATTCTTCAGGCATATGACAAAACTCGTTTTCAAGCCGGTGCAGTTTTTTCAGAGCATCAAGCGCTCGGTTCGATGCAATGATCGCCTGTCTGAACAGCACGAGCTTTCGCTGTTTTACATATGTGGAACGTTTTAAATAGCTTCTTTCTTCTTTGTAAAGCAAGTAAAGGTGATCGACCTTCATCATTTTTTCTTTCAGCTTTTCAATGTCTTCTTTCAGCATGGAGTGTTCCGTTGTCTTCCGCGTCAACAATCTGATCCATTTAATGACTTCATCTGTATTTTCAACAACATGGCTGACGAGCTTCGTTTCATATTTAGGCGGCAGAAAAATCAGGTTGACCAGGAACGCAGACAATACGCCCAATATAACCGTTCCGGTTCTCACCAAGGCAAACCATAAAAAGTTGTCGCCTGAGCTCTCCAATATGGCAATAACGGTGACGAGAGCGATCGAAATTGTATTCTCGATCTTCAGCTTCAGGTTGATCGTGATGACGATTACCGCTGTCAATCCGATGATGATCGGACTGGGTTCAAAAATAAGTCCAAAAATAATGGCTGTGGCAGCTCCGATTATGTTCGCCTGCACTTGATCGACAATCGTCAAAAATGAACGATAGATCGAAGGCTGTATCGCGAAGATAGCCGCGATTCCTGCGAAGACAGGAGTCGGAAGGCCGAGCCAAGACGCGAGGTAAAGCGCAAGCGTAATGGCAATGCCTGTTTTGAAAATACGGGCACCAAGTTTCATTAGGCTGTACTTGCATCCCTTTCTATAATAAAATTCGTTCTTTACAGAAAATGAATTGTATTGAACATTCCCTCTCTGTTAATTTGCCAAACAATAAAGTAATATACAGCGATCTTCCGAAATATTCAACCCATTTTTAAGAAAAAACAAATCATTGACAAAAAAGAAAAACAAGCTGGTGAAAAGTGCCTGTTCACCGCGTTCACAAAGTGCTCCGCATTTGATAAAAAAGAGAGCGGACCCGCTCTCTTTTTACATGTGCTGTTTCAATTGTTTAAATGAGTCATCCACGGCTTTAAGCGTCGCTTTAATGTCCTCTTCCGTGTGCGCTGTGGTGATAAACCATGCTTCATATTTTGAAGGCGCAAGATTGATTCCGCGCTCAAGCATCAGTTTGAAAAAGGCCGCGAACATTTCTCCGTCCGTATTTTCGGCTTGCTCATAGTTTTCGACTTTTTCGTTCGTAAAGTATACGGTGAGCGCGCCTTTAAGACGGTTGACAGTGATGTTGATGCCGTGGGTTTCGGCGTGTCCCAGGATACCTTCTTCAAGCATAGCGCCGAGGCGGTCAAGTTTTTCGTATGTGCCTTTTTCTTTCAGCACTTCAAGACAGGCGATACCTGAGAGGATAGAAGCCGGATTCCCCGCCATCGTGCCCGCTTGATAAGCAGGTCCGAGCGGTGCGACTTGTTCCATAATCTCTTTTTTGCCTCCGTATGCGCCGATCGGCAGGCCGCCGCCGATGATTTTGCCGAGCGCCGTCAAATCAGGTTTGACGCCAAGAAGATCCTGGGCGCCGCCGTACATAAAGCGGAAGGCGGTGATAACTTCATCATAGATGACAAGCGCTCCTGCATTATGTGTCAGTTCATTGACCTGTTCGAGAAATCCACTTTTCGGTTCGACGATCCCGAAGTTTCCGACAATCGGTTCAACGAGAACTGCCGCAATATCGTCCCCCCATTTATCGAGCGCTTCTTTATAGCTGTCGATATCATTGAAAGGAACGGTAATCACCTCGTTGGCGATGCTTTTTGGAACCCCCGCTGAATCAGGTGTGCCGAGCGTTGACGGACCTGAACCGGCCGCCACCAGCACAAGATCGGAATGGCCGTGGTAGCAGCCGGCGAACTTGATGATTTTCGTTCTGCCTGTATAGGCCCGGGCGACGCGAATCGTCGTCATCACAGCTTCCGTTCCCGAATTGACGAATCTGACTTTATCCAAGGCAGGAATCGCTTCTTTAAGCATCTTGGCAAATGTCACTTCATGCTTTGTCGGCGTGCCGTAAAGAACTCCGTTTTCAGCAGCTGTTTGAATCGCTTTCGTGATATGCGGGTGAGCGTGGCCCGTAATAATCGGTCCGTATGCGGCAAGGTAGTCTATGTATTTGTTGCCGTCCACATCCCAAAAATAAGCGCCGCTTCCCCTTTCCATCGCGACTGGAGAACCGCCGCCGACCGCTTTGTAAGACCTTGAGGGGCTGTTGACGCCTCCGACTATATGGTGAAGAGCTTCTTCATGAAGCTTTTCAGATTGAGTATGCTGCATAATATCCTCCTCATTTCTGCACCTTTTATCTATTTCTATATTGTAACACGAGGCGGACAGAGCGCAAAAAAGAAGCCGCCGAACATTTGAACAAGCGGGCGCTGTTTTTTATAATGGGGGAAAGCAAGCGATTAAACATAACAGGAGGCAAAACAATGACTGTTGAAATTGGACAAAAGGTGCCTGATATTGAACTGCTGGGCGATCACGGAGAAAAAGTAAAGCTGTCGGATTTTGAAGGAAAGTATGTCGTGCTCTATTTTTACCCGAAAGATATGACGCCGGGATGCACAACGGAAGCGTGCGATTTCAGAGACCGACATGAAAGCTTTGCCGAACTTGATGCCGTCATCATCGGAGTCAGTCCTGACAACCAGACAAGACATGAAAAATTCAAGCAGAAACACGATCTGCCGTTTCTGCTGCTCGTCGATGATGAACATAAGCTCGCTGAAAGCTTTGACGTATGGAAGCTGAAGAAGAATTTCGGCAAGGAATACATGGGTGTCGAACGGTCGACATTCCTGATTGATAAAGAAGGCCGCCTTGTGAAAGAGTGGCGGAAAGTAAAGGTAAAAGACCATGTCGCAGAAGCGCTTCAAGCAGTAAAAGAAATCGCCGAAGCGTAAAGCTCTGGGGGAGGCCGGACTGTATTTAAGTTTGGTCTCTTTTTACGCTCATATTCGTCTGTCTGACCGGACATGCTGATCATATCGGCCTTTTTCGCCTTAAAAATAGCTTTTTCGCAGGGATTGGAATTGACAAAGATTCTGATCAGGAGTTACACTAATTATAAACGTTATAATGTAAGAATTTTTTTTAGAAGAGAGGTGCATGACGATGGCTGAACATAACCTGAAAGAAGCGTTGGAAGCGTTGAAGGAAACCGGGGTTCGAATTACTCCTCAACGTCATGCCATTCTGGAATTTCTCGTGAATTCTATGTCTCATCCAACTGCAGATGATATATATAAAGCTCTGGAAGGGAAATTTCCAAACATGAGCGTAGCAACGGTTTACAACAATTTGCGGGTTTTTAAGGAATCAGGACTCGTTAAGGAATTAACGTACGGAGATTCCTCCAGCCGGTTTGACTTCGTGACATCCGAGCATTATCACGCAATTTGCGAACGCTGCGGGAAAATCGTCGACTTTCATTATCCCGGCCTCGACGAAGTGGAGCAGCTGGCTTCACATGTGACAGGATTCAAAGTCAGTCACCATAGACTGGAGATATACGGTTTATGTCAGGAATGCGACAAAAAAGAAAGCCATTAAAAAGAGCTGGCCGCTTTTTTAACGGTCAGCTTATTTTTGTTGCAGCATTTACTGAGACTTTCGATTATACGATTCGTTAAACTCTTTTCCTTCGAGGTTTTTATCCAGTGTCAGAGGCTCCCTGCAATGCATGCACATATCGACCCGGCCTAAAATCTTGGTCGGTTTTTCACAGTTTGGACAGACGACTTGAACCGCTTTCGTTGAAAGCATGCCGATCCAAAAATAAACCGCTGTGCTCAACAAGATAGACAATACCCCCAAGATCATAAACACCGACATCAAGAGGATCGAGGACCTAAAAAAGATCCCGACATACATAATAATGAAGCCTATAAATACAAGGCTTAACGCAAACGTTCTGATTTTGTTGATTTTGCTAGAGTATTTTGCCATATCCATCCCCCTGTCTCTAATATAGCATATCGAAGATGTGTTATTCTTTAATTAAAACGAATCAATTGGAAAATTTCTATAGAGAGTTTTGGGGAAATTGATTATAATAATTCAATGTGTTTTCAAAATAAAGGAGTTTTTATTGGCTCGTAGAAATAGGTAGAAACAAGAGAGAAGCATTTAGAGCAACGCATTTACATCGTATTGGAGGAATGGTGATGGAAAATCTTCTCCGTCCGATTTACCAAGAAAGAGCAAGCCGCCCTGACACACTCGCTGTCATGCTGATTGAGAGGAGAAATCAAACCTCATCTGCGACAGATAATTTTGATGCGGCCTTGTTGATTATCGTTAATAAGGCTGAAGACCCTGTATTCGTGAAGCATTATGAGTTCGACGGAAAAACGGCTTCTCTTCATATTATTTCTGTTGAACAGCTTCAGGAATGGATTTTGCTCGGAACAAATAGAAGAATCATAGACTGGGTCCTCAATGGAAAGGTGCTTTTCGACCGAAACGAATTTATCGCCAAGCTGATTGAGCAGCTCAATACGTTTCCGTTTTCAGAAAGAAAACTAAAAATCGGACTTGAATACGGAAAATTAATCAGAAGATATATAGAAGGAAAATCGTTTTTTGAAGATGGTCAATTTTTGGACGCCTACAATTCTATCGTACACGCCCTCCATCATTTGGCCAGAATCGAAGTGATCGATAAAGGTTTTCACCCTGAAGTTACGGTATGGAACCAAGTCCGCCACATGGAGCCTCAGGTTTATAAATTGTATAAGGAATTAATTGAGAGCAATGAAAGCTTGCAAAAACGGCTGGAGTTATTATTCCTCGCAAGCGATTTTCTCATTCATTCAAAAGCCGAAATCGGGGCCGCACATATTCTCAATGTCATGGATGAAAAAGCGGTTTGGCAATTTGCCGATCTTCTCAAGCATCCGGATCTCAAGTATTTCACGGCAGACCTGGGAGTCATACTGGAGTTCTTGGCTGAAAAGGACTTAGTCGGAGTCAAGCCGATGGAGACGAAAGGCCAAAAGATTTTTCACCGAGGATATTTTATTAAAAAAAGTGTTGACACTAATTCATAACGGTGATATATTATTAAGCGTCGCTGTTAGCGGAACGGTTTTTGAACTGAAAGCAGCAGCGACGAAAAAACAAAAAAACATTTGACACACCTTGTTGAAAATGTTATACTAATAAAGTCGCTTCGGACAGGAGCGGAAATGATCTTTGAAAACTAAACAAGACAAACGTACCTGTTAATTCATTAAATAAATCGCACATTTGTTGTGCGTAGTCATTATCAAACTTCATGGAGAGTTTGATCCTGGCTCAGGACGAACGCTGGCGGCGTGCCTAATACATGCAAGTCGAGCGGACAGATGGGAGCTTGCTCCCTGATGTTAGCGGCGGACGGGTGAGTAACACGTGGGTAACCTGCCTGTAAGACTGGGATAACTCCGGGAAACCGGGGCTAATACCGGATGCTTGATTGAACCGCATGGTTCAATTATAAAAGGTGGCTT
>NZ_JALHKQ010000004.1:0-352454 GCF_022832475.1 Bacillus sp. B19-2 | reverse complement strand
GATTTCCCATTCCGCAAGGAAGTAAGATCCCTGAAAGATGATCAGGTTGATAGGTCTGAGGTGGAAGTGTGGCGACACATGGAGCTGACAGATACTAATCGATCGAGGACTTAACCTAAATATTTTTGTGAATTGTCTGACCGTTATCTAGTTTTGAGAGAATGCCTCTCAGAAAGCCAAAGGCAAGGAAACTCGGCTAAAGGCCCTCACATCCTGTGAGGAACGCCCAGTACCTTCGTCCTGAAGGCATAGTTTGGTGGCGATAGCGAAGAGGTCACACCCGTTCCCATGCCGAACACGGAAGTTAAGCTCTTCAGCGCCGATGGTAGTTGGGGGCTTCCCCCTGTGAGAGTAGGACGCCGCCAAGCTGTTTATATATCTCTTTACCCTGCATGAATTGAAGCTTATCTTATTCCGCAGTAGCTCAGTGGTAGAGCTATCGGCTGTTAACCGATCGGTCGCAGGTTCGAATCCTGCCTGCGGAGCCAATGCTTCCATAGCTCAGCAGGTAGAGCACTTCCATGGTAAGGAAGAGGTCAGCGGTTCGAGCCCGCTTGGAAGCTTAAGTGAATATGTTGATATGACAAGGTTTCTCCTAAGGTGGAGAAAGCTTTTTTTGTTTTTGCGCTTTTTCAACTGACCAATTAACTGGCCAAATAAGCCCCCATCTATTTTCTCACTTTCAAAAATACATTTCCCGCGTCTTGATCAAGTTCTTTAGTGATATGAGTATACAAGTTCATTGTGGTTGAAATGTCTTTATGTCCCAATCTTTCTTGGATAACCTTCATACTAAACCCCTGACTTAACAAATAAGAGGCTGCAGAGGGTTGTAAATCGTGAAACTCTATCTTCTTTAGTTTGTATCTTTTTACAATCCTATTCCAAAATTGCGTAACTGACCTTGGACTGAATGGAGAGCCTTCTATATGTCCAAATAGCAAATCAATAGGTTTGCCATTTTCATGCTTAAAACCTTTATATTCATCCCGTCTTTTCATTATTTCTTTCTTGCGATTATTCCGGTAGTCGAATACTTCTTTCTTTAATTGTAATCAGTTCTCTGCAACAGACGTATTGATTCTATCCCGACAAGAGCACTAAAAATAACGGTATTGACGGTTATTAAGGGGAGAAAACAACAGTTCCAGCTGATGCATGGGTTGTTTGCTATTTACGGGTCTAAAACTGAAGCGTTGTTGAAGTAATAAAAAAGGAGCAGGCATTATGCCTGCTCCTCTGCTTTTAAACTAACAAGATTCATTTGAGGATTTAAGGAAACTGATGAATAATGGTGAAATGACAATTACTGTTACAATTAATAATAGTCTGCTAGATATTAAATTTACAAATGTAGTGTTAATAATATATAGGGCTAAAACCATTAAATAAAAAGCCACGTAAACATAAGCATACACTTTTTTGCTGAATGGTTCTTTCATGTAAATGAAAAGAAATAACCCTGCCATTAAAACTAAGAAAGTCATAGTCTCCCCTCTTTCATTTTTATTTTGGAAAAACCCCAGTTGGAACAGCTGCATAGTAATCGGAGGCGGACTAGTTGGTTTTGGTCAGATGATTCAAGACGAACATGAAGGGCATGGTGTTAGAATACGTTTTACTGGACTTGGTTTTGCGATATTTTGCTTCCGACTTATTAAATGTATAAAAGCAGGCTTAACGCCTGCTTTTACTGCTATACCCACTCCTATAAAACGCTAATTGCGACTTCTAAGACAAGAAGGAACAACATATAACTCCCGTACTTTAACGTATCAGGTTCATGCTGTTTTGAGTCTTTAAAAGTCCATATAAATAATGCTGCAACGCCTATAATGGTCACGATTTTGCTAAGCGTTAATAATGACATGACGACCTTCCTTTATATTGAAAATTCATTTATCATCTATCTTCTACATTTATAATTAAGATCCTTTTAGCTGTAAAAACTTTCTCTGCTATTCAAACAAGCCCTCTGTCATCCGAGTCAGAGAGCTTGTTTGAACATGTTTAAAATCCATTTAAAATAGAGAAGATCCGATTATTCACACTGCCAAAAGACTTAATGTTGTTTTGGATGTTTGAAAATAGAATGACGTATCTGCTTCCTGTCAGACTGAAGCTGTTTAATATGTTATAGCCGGGCATGACACCGTGACTAGAATAGCTTCCCGGTGACACATAAAAGCCCATGCCGTATGTTGCTTTGTTCGGTGTAAACATTTTCATAAAACTTTCATTGGAAATGATTTTTCTTTCGTAAAGCGCCTTATCAAACAGATACATATCATAAGCGGTCATATAAATATCACCGGCCCCGTAAAGCTGTGATAAATTCGGCATGTCAGGCGTATAAAGCTCTTTTTGCGGGTTTAATTTATACCCTGTCGTCGGATTTGACTCTTTAGCAAATGTTTTATAAAAGCCTGCGTGTTTCATACCCGCAGGTTTAAAAACATGCTTTTTGATGTATTGGTCGACTGGTTCACCGCTTACCATGGAAACAATGTATGCCAGAACCGAGTAATTGGAGTCTCTATAATCCCATTTTCCAGTTGGGTATTTTACGCCCCGCTTTTCGATATCTTTAATTAAATCTTCCGGCGAAATATATCCGTGACCTTCTTTGTGTCCCCTAATCCCTGATGTATGTGTCAAGAAATGATAAAGGGTGATCTTTGAACCGTTTGGAAAGTCAGGAAGATACTTAGAAACAGGGTCATTTACTGATAGCAATCCTTTTTCCTCAAGCTGTAAAATTGCCGTTGCAATAATTGCTTTTTGTGATGACCCTACATAAAAGACGGTGTCCGGTGTATTGGGGACCATTTCCTCGCGGTTTGCATATAAATACCCTTTGCTTGTCACAACTTTTCCATCTTCTACAATTAATGCTGTGCCGCTGAATCCAATGCTTTTTAAATATTGATCCAATTGAGCATTATCATTTTTTGTGATGACAGGGTTCTTTTTTGTTTCACTTTGATTTGTCTTCTTCTTTGCTTCAGGCTGTTCTTTTTTTTCAGTTGCCTGCAGTTGGTTTTCTTGGTGATCTCGCATACCGCTTGGAAGTGCAAGATAAATTAATCCACAAACAAGCAGAAAGGAAAATATGATGAGCCTTCTTTTTGTTTTCTGCTTTTTTCTTTTCTTTATTCGCGTTCTGTATGTTCTTGCCATGGCGGGTACTCCTTCTTTTATATGTGACGTATTTACTGACGCAATAACCCCTTAAAAAGTTTCTTCAAAATGCTAATATTTTCATACATGGACTCGGATAATGCCAAAATTTACATTTTGTTTACACTTGATTAGGAACAAACGTTCGTATAAAATAAAGATGAGAGGTGAGACGATGAATAAGCTGTTGTATCGTTCAATGGAAGACGGTTTTCCGGTAGAAATCATTTACATGAAAGAAAGCAGTTTTTCTAAACGGGCCATTCTCGTGAAAGAAATTAAAAACGGTTATGTGAAAGCATTTTGCTTCCAAAAACAGCAGTTCAGAATGTTTAAGATGGAGGCCATTTTAACCGTGTTCCCCTATAAAAAAAGAAGCTTAGCTTATTATGCCTAAAAGCTGCTCTTTCATCTTGCTGTCTTCTTTCAGTATTCCCTTCCTGTTTTGATATTCCATCTTTTGTTATAATGAATGTAAATTCGATTTAAAGAGAGCGGGCGTTTTACATCTATGCTTCAGACGATCAATAAAACACTTGGTAAGATTATGCCTTTACTGACGCCTTTAAGTGTTGTCAGCGGGGTGTTGCTTGCGGATTACTTAAATGGGCTGGCGGGTCTTGTGCCGTGGATTTTTGCATTTATGACGTTTGCCGGCAGCCTTGGGGCAAATTTTCAGTCGCTGAAAACAGCGATGGTTCATCCCTTGCCGATGCTTCTCGCTTTATTTGTTTTACACTTATTTATGCCTGTTCTGGCATGGAGCACGGGGCATCTTGTGTTTAGCGGAGATTCATTGACGATTACGGGGCTTACCCTCGGTGTTGTCATTCCGACGGGGATTACGAGTATGATTTGGGCTGCCATGTATAAAGGAAACATCGGCTTAACACTATCGATTATTTTAGTGGACACGATTCTTTCGCCTTTCATCGTTCCGTTCAGTCTTTCCATCCTGGCCGGAGCGCATGTTGAAATGGATGTGATCGGTATGATGAAAGGTTTAGTCGGAATGATTGTGATTCCTTCTTTATTAGGAATGCTCGTCAATCAATTTTCAATACCGGAGCGGACAGCGCGTTTAAGCTCGAATTGCGCTCCATTTTCGAAAATCGGGTTAGCCGCCGTGGTGGCGATTAACAGCTCAGTGGTCGCTCCTTACCTGAAAAACGTCGATTTAAAGTTTTTAACGATAGCCGTTACGGTTTTTTTGGTGGCATTTACAGGCTACCTGACAGCTTGGCTGATCGGTCGGCTGATGAAACGGCCCCAGGAGGAAATCGTGGCTTTAATTTTTACCGGAGGAATGCGGAATATTAGCGCTGGCGCTGTGTTGGCCACCGGGTTTTTTCCGCCGCAAGTGGCGGTGCCCGTTGTCATCGGCATGCTGTTTCAGCAGATCCTGGCTGCGTTATTTGGGCATTTGCTTGGAAGAAGCGAGCTGAAAAAAACGTATCATTTGGACAAAAAAACGGGTCTGCCCTCATAGTTGGCAGACTTGAACCTTACAGGAGTGAAAACAATGAAAACCAATAGAGTAAGTGTGATGATTTGGACTTTAATTTCCGCATTTTTGTTTTGTTCTTTATTAGTGACAGCTTCTCTTTCTCCGCTCGCTCATTCAGGCCCTCATGCTAATGAGTTTGGCACTTTGGGGATGTGGGCGGCTATCGGAACCGTTTTACTCTTTTATATCCTGCCCCTCGCTGTTTATATGGCCGGGTTTGATGCGATGAAGTTTGTAATGGCTGTTCTTTGCGTGATTGGATTAATCATCATGCTGACCATGATTCCAGTGGTTATGTTGATTGGCGCTGTTGGCGGATATGCTTCTGCTTTATTGGGCGTCGCAGGCCTTTGCATTCTGTTAGCGATCGTGAATGTGATTTGGTTAGTCGCCGCTTTTCGCAGGCCGTCAGCGGTTGCTTCTTCTAATATTTAAAAAACCGCTTTCCCGCGTTGTGTTCAAGTTCGCCAAGTTCCTTTTGCGATCAGGTGGACGTTGCCCCCGACGTGAATCTCTGTGCTGTTTTCCGTTGTGTGCGCTTCAATAAAAAGGAGGGAAGGCCGGTTTATTTCAAACCCTTGTTCAGCCCTTATGCTGAGCTCATTTTGATTAAAATAACCGTGATGCAGTAAATAACCTGCGAGATCCCCGATTGCGCTGCCTGTTGCCGGATCTTCGGGAACGCTGAGACAGTCGCAAAAAACTCGTGTATTGATGTGATTTTGTTCATGATAGGTTTCCGTAGAAAAAACGAGCAGACTGGCTTCTGTTTCTTTCATAAAAGCTTCAAACCGCTCCTTGTTGATTTTGCATTTTTTAACTGCACTTAGCGAATTTAACGGGACGATAACTGCTGGCAGACCTGTGGAAACCTCTTGTATCGGGAAATTCGAATCCATATCGCATGTGTCGATTCCGAGTACCTCTGCCATCATTTCTTTATTAAAAGTTCGATTAAATACAGGCGGATTTTGCTTCATCCAAATGATCTGATCTTCACCTTTGTCAAACGTCACCGGTATTGCACCTGCTCGAACATTTAAAATGACGCTTGAAGATGGTTCAGTTTCGATTTCATTCTTTATGATAAACGCTGTGCCCAGCGTTGGATGTCCTGCAAAAGGAATTTCTTTTTCCGGGGTGAAGATTCGGACATCATACCCGCTGTTTTCCTGTTTCCCTAATATAAATGTTGTCTCGGAAAAATTGATTTCCCTGGCTATTTTTTGCATTTCATCACTTGATAGGTTTTTTTCTGTTTTAAAAACAGCGAGCTGGTTTCCTGTATATTTTCTTTCTGCAAACACATCCACAAGGTAAAATTCCATCTGATGTCTCTCCCCTTTAAAATGACCTTCCCGCCCTAAAGGCAGTTTTACATATCTTACATGAGATGAGAATCATTGAACAGTCTAAAAAAATAAAGAAGAGCGGCTCCCGCTCTTCCTAATAAAGCAAATACTTCTTTCTGATATTCATAAACCGTTTTTGCTCTGCTTCGTATTTTTTGACGATTTCATCAATTGAAGCGCCTTGTTCAATCATGGTTTTGACCCATCCGTTCCCGATTAGACGGTTGAAATTTCCAGAAGGGAGGAACTCAAAGTCGTCCGGGTAGAGGTCATGGACGGTTTTGATGATCGAGATACCGGTATTTACAGACTTAAAAGCGGACCTGTTTGTCACGTAAAGTTCTACCCCGTGGCACAGTTTATTTTGATGCTTTGAAAATGTCGGAGTGAACGAGGCGGCTCTGAATCGGACGCCAGGAAGCTTCAGACCGTTTAATTTTTCAGCGAGCTCCGTACTTTTCATGTAGGGCGCACCAATTAATTCAAATGGCTTTGTCGTGCCCCTTCCTTCTGACATATTGGTTCCTTCAATTAAACCTGTGCCCGGGTAGACGATGCCCGTATCCGGCGTCGGCATGTTCGGGGACGGCAGGACGAAAGGAAGACCCGTGTCTTCAAAGAACATCTGCCGCTTCCAGCCTTTCATCTTAATGACGGTTAAATCGGCGCCGATGTTAAATTCATCATTAAACAGCTTTGCCAGTTCTCCTGCGGTCATTCCGTGCTTTAAAGGAATTGGATACATTCCGACAAATGAAGAATAATCCGGATCAAGGACAGGTCCTTCAACTTTTAAGCCGTTTTGCGGGTTTGGCCGGTCAAGAACAATGAATGGAATGCCGTTTTCTTTTGCCGCCTCCATCGCATATGCCATTGTGTACATGTAAGTGTAAAACCGCGTTCCGACATCCTGGATGTCAAATAGCAGGACGTCAACGTTTTTCAACATCTCCGGTGTCGGTTTTCTCGTATCTCCGTAAAGGCTGTAGACGGGGAGACCGGTTTTTTCATCAACATAAGAGTCAACCTTATCGCCGGCTTGAGCGTCTCCCCTTACACCGTGCTCTGGACCATAGAGAGCGGTCAGCTCAATACCGGGGGCTTGGTGAAGCAAATCGATGCTGCTTATTAATGCTGAATTGACACCGGTTGGATTTGTGATGAGACCGACCCTTTTTCCTTTTAATATGCTTTGCTTTTTCATGATCACTTCAATACCCGGTGAGACCTTAGCTTTCTTTTCTTTGTCCGGAAAGGCCGCTGCTGCGGTTAATGTACTGAAGACAAACATTCCCGCAAGCAGCCAGATCGCTTTTTTTCTCATCATGACCCTCCTTTGTGAAGCGGCTTGCCGTTTTTAATATTCAACCCGTAGCCGAACGGGTAAAGGGTTTCTCCGGGGCGTGTGACCGAAGGAATGTCTACGGGCAATGTTCCTTTAGGCTTTGCCTTTCCGAAGATAACTTCCACTCCGGCCGGGATATTCGGCTGCCTGAAGCGCCCGTTTACATAGCCTTTAAAGCCGTATACTGCGATCACGGCAGAAGCTTCTTCAAAATTTGCCGTGTCATAAGGGTTTCGCAAGCTCATTAAGACAAATTTTTTCCCGTTTGCCTGAGCGTATTTCATGGCGGCGCGCGGAAAAGCAGTTGCCCACTTGCTTGAGTCTTGAATGCTGTCATCAATGACACCGTCATTCACAACAGGATCGTTTTTGATGACGTATGATCCTGTGATGACATAATCGGCTTCGTCAATTTTCTTTTGAATCTCTTCATCAAACGTTTTTTCTGCAAATCGATATTCGACCACCTTAATGTTTTTCTTTATTTTGCTGATGGTTTTGGCGATTGCTGCTGTTTGCTCTTCGTATGGGGCGAGAATGAGGACGGTGTCTCCTTTTTTCGGTTTGAATGGCAAGGTGCTTTTGTCGTTTTTAAGGATGGTGACGCTTTCTCTTGCCATTTTCCTTTCGGATTTCATGTGTTTGTTGCTGCCGACCGTTTTCAAGGCGTATTTGATTTTTTTCTGAAGCGGTTCGGAGCCGGTGTGATCGATGATACCACGGTTTATTTTTAATTGAAGGATTCGCTCCACCGACTGATCGATCTGTTCGATAGGGATCTCACCTTTTTTAACGGCTGTCAGAAGAGCTTCGAACACACGCGCCAGATTTTTTTCGGTCTCAAGCGATGTGACTTGCGCGGGCATGAGGGCGATGTCGACTCCTGCTTTAACAGCCATGACGACGGCTTCTTCCTGTCCGAAATTATCAGAAATGGCTTTCATATTTAAAGCGTCTGTTACGACAACGCCCTTAAAGCCGAGGTCTTTGCGGAGAAGGTCTGTCATGACTTTTTTGGAAAGTGTTGCAGGCACCATGATGTCCTCGCCGTCTTTTTTGCTTTTATAGGTTGTATTGTCAAAGGCGGGGAACTGGACATGCGCTGTCATGATCATGTCAATCCCTGCATCGATCGCTTTTTGAAATGGCGCAAGTTCAACACTTCTCAGCCTTTTTTCATCATGCGGAACAAGCGGCAATCCGTAATGACTGTCAACCGCTGTATCGCCGTGTCCGGGAAAGTGCTTTGCTGTAGCGATCATTTGCTCGTCCTGCAGGCCCTTCATCATCTGGATGCCGAGCTTTGAAGTCAGCTCAGGCTTGGAACTGAAAGAACGAACGCCGATGACGGGGTTGCCGGGATTGTTGTTAACATCAAGTACAGGACTGAAATTCACATTGATGCCCAGTGATGATAATTCTTTTCCGATGATTTTTCCTGATCTAAAGGCGTTTTTGCTGCTTCTCGATGCACCGACTGCCATATTGCCGGGCAGGTTTGTACCTGATTCGAGTCTGGTGACAATCCCGCCTTCTTGATCGATCGTGATAAAGAGCGGAATGTCAGGACTCGCTTTTTGCAGGCCGTCCGTTAACCGTACAGTCTGCTCTGTGCCTGTGACGTTTTCAGCAAAAAGAATGACGCCGCCGAGCCGGTATTTTTCAATGATTCCCGCAACTTCGTCATTCATTTTCGTTAATCCTTTGGCGTTCGATTCCCCTTTTTTCTTCCAGTTTCTAAAGTCAGGCATCAGCATTTGTCCGATTTTCTCTTCAAGCGACATACTGCTGACCATTTGTTTGAGGTGTTGTTCAGGCTGCTGTTTCGCTTCTGCTTTGCGAGTGGCGGGCTGCAAAGCGAGAGACGATAACAGCAATGCAATCAACGCGCATTGAAGAAATCTTTTCATATAAGGTAGCCTCCTATTGGTGATGTAACGCCTCGTAAATAGCTGTAATGACGCTGCCGTACTTTCCGGTTGCAAATGCATCACCTTTGAATTGATTCGGGTTTTCTTTAGGATCGATGACAGGAGAGTGTTTTTTATTGGTTAACAACACAATGCCGATTTGATACACGGGATCGATGATAGTAACGGTTCCCGTCCAGCCGGTATGGCCGTATGCCTTGTTGCTGGCGTGCTTGCCGAACATCCACTCCATATCGGTATTGCCGTTAAGCCGCCATCCTAGTCCATATGTGGGATTTGTTTTTGACTGCTCAGTAAATTGTGAAATGACCGAACGGCTGAATAGATGCTGTTTCCCGTAACCGCCGCCGTTCAGCATGACTTGAAGGAGCACTGCTGTGTCGTCAGCGGTGGAAAACAGGCCGGCATGCCCGGAGATGCCTTCCATTGAATAGAACGCCTTTTCATCGTGGACTTCCCCTTGAAGCGTGTAAGTTCTGATATTTGGAAACGAGATGATGCCGTCTCTGGTGTTTCCCATTCGTTCCGTAGCTGCAAAATGCGATGGTTTAAAGCCCTTTTGGAGCGGATTAAACAAAGTATGCCGCAACCCGAGAGGCTGGTAAAATTGATTTTCAACAAAGGTATCTAAACGCTCGTTTGTGACTTTTTCTATGATCAGCCCGAGGAGCATATAGTCGATGTCGCTGTAAATTTGTTTTGTGCCGGGTTCATATGACAAGGGGGTTTTGACAAGATATTCAAGCGTTTTGCTCCGTGATTGAGAGTAGAGGTGTCCGGCTGCTTTCGGGTCGTAATAGTTCCAGCTTGCAGGGAAGCCTGCGTTATGGTGGAGCAAATCAATGACGCGGAGCCGGTTTTTTCCCTTTACATCGTCTTCAGGGTGATCTTTGAAATCAGGAAGATAATGTGAAATGTTTTTGTTCAAGTCAAGCTTTCCGGTGCTCACTAAATGCTGTAAGGCAAAATTGACGGCATACATTTTTGTATTGGAGGCGAGGTCGAACATCGTGTTTGTTTTCATTTTTTTTGGATGTTTGAGCGTCGAGAGGCCGTTGTATTTCTGCTTGTAGCCGTATGCTTCTTTTTTGACAATTTTTCCGTCTTTTATCAAAATCAGGGCAGCCCCGGGAAAGCCCGCTTTGACATCCTGTTCGATCAGACGGTCCACAGCTTTAAGCTTTTCCGAAGAAAAACCGGCTTCTTCAGGCGTTTTCGCCTTCGTTAATACGGGATATGTCAGCCGCCCTGTTGTCTCGTTCGCAATGGCAGTCTGTGCTGATGACGGAAGCGGAAAAAAGCATGTCAGCAACAATAGGGACGATGCGGCAGCGCTGATCATAAACTTTTTCAGATTGCTTCACTCCTTTCTGTAAAAAAATGCATAGTGGGAATTTTAAACAAACGTTTAATCAAATTCAACTGCCATATCGTCTTTAAAACCAAAGAGATATGTTAAGGCAAAGCCGGCAGCATAGGAAATAAACAAACCGAGAATATACAAAAGCACCTGGTGGGTATGGACCAAAAACGACAAAGGAAGACCTGATACGCCTATCGATACGGTCGCGATTTTGAAATACGCTTGAAAGGCTCCGCCTACTCCGGCGCCGAGGCACGCGGTTAAAAACGGACGTCCGAGTGGAAGGGTCACACCGAATATGAGCGGTTCACCGATTCCGAGCAGGCCTGACGGCAGTCCGCCGGCAATGGCTCTTTTGAGCTTTGCTTTTTTCGTTTTGAAATAAATCGCAAAAGCGGCGCCTACTTGACCTGCGCCCCCCATGGCCAAAATCGGCAGCAGCGGGTCATCGCCGATTGAATGGATTAATTCCATATGAACCGGTGTCAATCCTTGGTGCAGTCCGGTTACGACGAGCGGAAGGAAGGTGGCCCCCAGTACAAAGCCGGCGATTATGCCGCCGAGATCTAAGATGGCGAGAAGTCCTGACGTAATGGCGTCGGATATCAAGCCGCCGACAGGCATGAAGACAACGTAAGTGACGATTCCTGTGATGAGAAGGGAGATTGTAGGTGTGATGATGATGTCGAGTGAATGAGGTACAAGGCGCCTGATCCGTTTTTCGAGAAAAGCGATAAATGCGGCCGCGAATAAAATGCCAATTAAACCGCCGCGTCCCGGCAAAAGCGCTTCACCGAAAAGCGAAATATCACCAACGGCCGGGTTAATGATTAAAATACCGGCTAATCCGCCGAGTGCGGGGGAGCCGCCGAATTCTTTCGCCGTATTGATCCCGACCAGGATGCCCAAATACGTAAATAAACCTGAACCTATTACCGTTAAAATAATGGCGGTTTGTGATGTTTCAGCGAGCCAGCCGGCTTGGATAACGGCTTTGGTGATTCCGGTAATCAAGCCTGAGGCAACCAAAGCGGGGATCAGCGGTATAAAAATGCTTGCGATCCGCCGAAGAAACAACTTAAAAGGCGTCGCGTTTTTCTTGGAAACCTCCGCTTTATGTTTGGCTGCGGATTGTTTTAAGTCAACATGTTCCGCGGATTGAAGCAGCTTCCCGAACTCGTCTGATACGTGCTGTACGACGCCAGTGCCGAGGATAATCTGAAGCGTTTCCTCCTCAACGACGCCAATCACGCCTTCAAGCGCTTTGATTGAGCCAATGTCGGCTTTTTGACTGTTGACAGGCGTGATGCGCAGGCGCGTCATACAATGGGTATAATCCGCGACGTTAGACGGGCCGCCGATGTGTTGTAAAATCAATTTTGCCAGGCCGGCATATTTTTTCTCATCGCTCATTTTATATCCCCCTTATTTACAATTCGCTCATTCCCATCATGCGGATAGCCGCTTTTGTTTGATCAATATATTGAATGATGTCCTCGTAGCGCTCCGCGGCTATGCCTAAAAACAGAATGTCAATCATGTAAAGCTGAGTTAAACGAGAGGAGGTGGCGGCGCTGCGAAACGGCGCTTCATTTGAGCATGACGTATACAGGGCGATATCGCTTAATGAAGAGACAGCAGACTGTCCAAACCGCGTCAGTCCAATGGTTTTAATGCCATGTTTTTTGGCGAGTCTGACTGCATTGGCGATTTCAAGCGTTTCTCCTGAATGGGATATGGCAAACAGAACGTCATTCTCGCCGGCATTGGCGATTAATGTCGCGACAAGATGCATATCACTAAAAGCGGTGGCTTTTTTATTGATGCGCAAAAATTTCTGCTGGGCATCTTGTGCGACGATTCCTGAAGCCCCGATCCCGCAAAAATGAACCGTTTCTGCGTTAATCAGTATTTGAATCGCTTTTTGAAGATCTTCGTGGTCAATGTTTTCAAAGGTATCGCGAATCGCCTGAATCGAATTGCTGGTCGTTTTTTGAACGATTGAATGGAGCGGCTCTTGTGGTTCGATATCCCGGTATCCCTGATCAGACGGTTTCATTAAATCGCCGGCGACCCTCATTTTTAAATCTTGAAAGCCTTTCAGGCCCAGAGATTTGCAGAGCCGTATTGCCGCCGCCCCGCTTGTCTTTGCCGAAGAGCTCACCTCTTGAATGGTGCCGTTTACGACCTCGTGTGGGTTTTTCAAAATGTATTCGGCAAGTTTTCGTTCAGATTGCGGCAATTTGTGAAGCATATTCTGAATGATTTCCAATCCTCCTGCAGCCATTGTTTCTTCCTTTCTTATTTAAGATTGTTTTTCATAAATGGATAGCGCCTTTTCGATATCGCCTTCTGATTTCTCCAGCAGTTTTTCGGCAGCGGCCGCATCTTCGTTTGTTTTCACCATGAGGATGGCGGTTTTGACCTGGTTATGGGATTTTTCTAACGCTAGTGCTGCCGTTTCTTTTGGAACATCTGTGACCGTTTGGATGATGCGAATCGCCCGCTCCTTTAATTTGTCATTGCTTACTTTTACGTCTACCATGAGGTTTTCATAGACTTTTCCCATTTTGATCATAGCCGCCGTTGAGATCATGTTTAAAATCATTTTATGAGCGGTTGCGGCTTTCATTCTCGTCGACCCGGCAATAACTTCAGGGCCGACGACCACTTCTATGCTGTGTTCTGACGCCTGGCTGATCGCCGAGTTTTCGTTGCATGTCAGTGAGACGGTCTTGGCGCCTGTTTCCCTGGCATACTTTAAAGCGCCGAGAACGTACGGAGTCCGGCCGCTGGCGGCGATTCCGATGACGGTATCATTGTTTGAGAGGTTAACGGCTTCTAAATCCCGTCTGCCGAATGCCTCGTGATCTTCAGCGCCTTCGACAGCTTTGTACAAAGCTTTTTCTCCTCCTGCAATGATGCCAATGACCGACTCGGGAGATATGCTGAACGTCGGCGGGCATTCAGCTGCATCAAGTACGCCGAGCCTCCCGCTTGTACCGGCACCGATGTAGATGATCCGTCCCCCTTTCTTTAACGACCCGACGGCAAAGTCAACGGCGGTCTTAACTTCTGGTAAGACGTCTTGTACAGCTTCGGCCACCGTTTTGTCTTCATCATTGATGATTTTCAAAATATCAATCGTCTTTGCCTGGTGAATGCGACTGGATCTTTCATTCCGGCGTTCGGTCGTTAAGGAACCTAAATGGCTGTTTTCCATCGACAACTCCTCCTGAATATGAAGTGCATATATTTCTTAATTTTCAGTATATTAAGGGTGGAATATTATTTCAATAAAAAAAGATAAATATTAAAATTTTATTTCAATGAAGTTCTAAACATCGGATTGCCGAAATAAAATAAAGCGCAGATGAACTGCGCTTATGTTCAGGTATTACAGCTCGTCTATTTGATGTTCGGAAATCACGCGGAAGCCTTCTTTTTTCAGAAGCGCCGCCGTCACACCGTTGCCGGCTATTTTTTGGCTTGAGAAACTTCCATCATATATATGGCCGCTGCCGCAAGACGGGCTGTTTTCCTTCAGCACGATCGTATCAGCCTTGATTTGCCTTGCCATCTCCAATGTATGATAAGCCCCTTTTATATACAGATCTGTTACGTCTTTTCCCGATTGTGTCTTGATCACCGCCCTGCTGTCTAAAACGTCCTCTCCCGTCCCGCCTATAACTTCGGCCGGTTCCCTTGGCGTTTGAAATCCGCCGAGCAGCTCGGGACAAGCAATCACCGCTTTTTTTTCTTCAACAAGCTTATTGATTTTCCCGACATAGCTGTGCGATCCGTTATAGCGGCATTCCACCCCGGCCAGACATGAACTCACCAGTATCATTTTTCGTGTCCCCTCTCTTGCACATCAGATAGCTCTATTTTAAACAAAATTTCCGCGTTTTTCGCAATGTCTATGAATAAAAAATTTGAAAATAAAAATTTTAATTTACCCCTTTACAAATGGGGAGGAACCTGTATATAATAACTTTTGTCAGCTTTACGAGAGCTGCTTGAAACACGCTGATGGCCCGTTGGTCAAGTGGTTAAGACACCGCCCTTTCACGGCGGTAACACGGGTTCGAATCCCGTACGGGTCACCATTATTTTTTTGGACAGCACGCTAAAAAGCATCAGGTTTACATCGAAGCTTTTTAAAGGAAGTCATGCTAAAAGCGCAACGTCCTGTTGCAACGCATGCACTTGTACGTCCTGTACTGCGGAGGATTAGCTCAGCTGGGAGAGCATCTGCCTTACAAGCAGAGGGTCGGCGGTTCGATCCCGTCATCCTCCACCATTTTTTTCGGATCGGTTTTTGTCACAACCGTGCCGGTAATTGCATAAGATACCATATCATGCCGGTCTAGCTCAATTGGTAGAGCAACTGACTTGTAATCAGTAGGTTGGGGGTTCAAGTCCTCTGGCCGGCACTGTTTGTGGAGGGGTAGCGAAGTGGCTAAACGCGGCGGACTGTAAATCCGCTCCCTCAGGGTTCGGCGGTTCGAATCCGTCCCCCTCCACCATTTTTGGGCTATAGCCAAGCGGTAAGGCAACGGACTTTGACTCCGTCATGCGCTGGTTCGAATCCAGCTAGCCCAGTTTTTGGACATCCTGTTCGGATGTCCTTTTTATTTTGTCTTTTTTGTATAACTATTCAAAAAAATGTCTTGTTGAGTCAATTCTGAATTGGAAGGTACAATGAAGGTCTGAAAGGGGGATATCATATGTTGAAACAGCAGATTTCTATGATCGGCGTACCGATGGATCTCGGTCAGCTGAGGCGGGGAGTCGATATGGGACCGAGCGCGCTTCGCTGTGCCGGTGTTAATGAACGGTTAGAATGCCTTTGTCAGGATATTGAAGATCTCGGCGATATGACGATCGGGCAAAGAGAGGATGAGAAAGAAGGCGGGGAGCCAGCAGCTGAAGAGCTGAGAAACTTGAAAGCGATTACAAAGGCGAGTGCAAAACTTGCTGAGACCGTTGATAAGATCGTGGCTTCAGGTGCTTTTCCGCTCGTGCTGGGCGGTGACCACAGCATTGCGATCGGAACGCTGGCCGGCCTTGTGAAGCATTATCAAAACCTGGGTGTGATCTGGTATGATGCCCATGCTGATTTAAATACGAAAGAAACGTCTCCTTCAGGCAATATTCACGGCATGCCGCTCGCCATCAGCCTGGGGATCGGCCATGAAGGGCTGACGGGCATCTATGGAAAAGAAACGAAAATTAAAGCGCAGAACATCGTCATCATCGGTGCGAGGTCACTTGATGACGGGGAAAAAGAATTGATTCGCGACAAAGGGATCAAAGTGTATACAATGCATGAAATCGACCGCCTCGGCATGACGAGGGTGATGGAAGAAACGATAGACTATTTGCGCGGCAGAACGGACGGTGTCCATCTGTCACTCGATTTAGACGCGCTTGATCCGAACGATGCGCCGGGTGTCGGCACCCCGGTAGCTGGAGGCATCAGCTACAGGGAAAGCCACCTGGCGATGGAAATGCTGGAGGAATCAAAGTTGATTACGTCCGCTGAGTTTGTCGAAGTCAACCCGATATTGGATGAGAAAAACAGGACGGCGGAAGCGGCTGTCGCCTTAATGGGATCGCTGTTTGGCGAAAAGCTGCTTTAAATAAGGTTGAAGAGCGGCCTCTGGCTGCTTTTTTTTTGCGAAGAAGTCTCAACTTCATAATATTTAGGTTGTATAATAATTTTAAGCTAATATTAAGCGCATGATTCCTGTCAAAGCATCTACACCCTGCCAAAAATTTGATAAACTATTTTTATGAATTTAATGAAACCTTATAAAAATCAATTCGTATACATAAAGACCGGTGAAGGCAGAGGTTAGATAAATATGGAAACAATGATTAAAAAAAGAATCAAACAGGTGAAAAAAGGCGATCGTAACGCATTTGCAGACATCGTGGATATTTACAAAGACAAAATTTATCAGCTTTGCTACCGTATGCTCGGCAATGCGCATGAGGCGGAAGATATTGCGCAGGAAGCGTTTATCAGAGCATACGTGAATATCGACAGTTTTGATATCAACCGGAAATTTTCCACATGGCTTTATCGAATCGCAACCAATTTGACCATCGATCGTATCCGTAAAAAAAAGCCGGACTATTACTTGGATGCAGAGGTGGCGGGGACTGAAGGACTGACGATGTATTCCCAGGTTGCGGCGGATGTTGCGCTTCCAGAGGATGAAGTGGTTTCTTTGGAGCTGCACAGCACCATCCAGGAAAAAATCTTAAGGCTTCCCGATAAATACAGGACGGTCATCGTATTAAAGTACATTGATGAGCTCTCACTCATTGAGATCAGTGAAATTCTCAATATTCCCGTAGGTACGGTGAAAACGAGGATACACAGGGGCAGAGAGGCTCTCAGAAAACAATTAAGGGATCTTTAAGTGGGGTGATGAAATGAGCTGTCCGGAGCATATTGTTCAGCTTATGCATAAATACCTTGACGGAGACATACTACCGGAAGATGAATCGCAATTAAAAGAGCACCTCCAATCATGCGAAGGCTGCAAAAAGCACCTTCATGAAATGGAAAAATCCATCGCTCTTGTCCAGAGCACGTCGCATCTTACAGCTCCGGCGAACTTTACAGCCGATGTGCTGGCGAATCTGCCTAAGGAAAAGCGGACGGTATCGATCAACAGGTGGCTTAAAGCCCATCCGTTTTTAGTGGCGGCAGCTTTATTTGCAATTTTGATGGGCGGCAGCTTTTTCTCCAGCTGGAAAAACGATCAGGATTTCAGCGTATCCAGCCAGCCCAATCTCGTGGTGAAAAACAACACGGTCATCGTACCTGAAGGCGAAGTTGTCAAAGGCGATGTGACCGTGAAAAACGGAAAGCTGATTATAGAGGGCAAAGTCGACGGCGATGTCACGATTGTTAATGGCGAAAAATATACGGCTTCAGCAGGACAAGTCACCGGTCAGATCCATGAGATCAACGAGATGTTTGACTGGATGTGGTATAAGATCAAATCGACCGGAAAATCGGTTTTTGGCGTGAAGGAGTCTAAAGAGTAGAGCAAAGCGGGCGAATGAGCTTTGCTCTTTTTTTATGAGGGGCCGCCATTTCACTTGGAAAATCAATTTGTGCTATAATAGCCTCTGTATATGTAAAAATAATAGATCATACCATTTTGAAACATATTAACCTTACTAATGACTGAATTCTTGGAGGACGAGGAAATGGCTTTTGAGGATATCCCTTTCTTGCAGTACCTCGGCGATGCCGTTGATATTCTCCTTGTTTGGTACGTAATATATAAATTAATGATGGTCATCCGCGGAACAAAAGCGGTTCAGCTTTTAAAGGGAATCGTGGTCATTGTTCTCGTCAGGCTGGCCAGTCAATATTTAGGATTAAGCACCCTGCAGTGGCTGGTTGACCAGGCGATCACATGGGGGTTCCTGGCGATCATTATCATCTTCCAGCCTGAATTGAGGAGAGCGCTGGAACAGCTGGGGCGGGGGCGCTTTTTTTCGAGGAGCGGAACACCTGAGGAAGAGCAGCAGCAGAAAACGATTGATGCGATTACAAAAGCGATTAAATATATGGCGAAACGCCGGATTGGCGCGCTTCTGACGATTGAACGGGAGACGGGAATGGGCGATTACATAGAAACGGGGATCCCTTTAAATGCAAAGGTCAGCTCTGAGCTATTGATCAACATCTTTATTCCGAATACACCGCTTCATGACGGTGCCGTAATTATGAAAAATGATGAGGTTGCTGCAGCCGCCTGCTACCTTCCGCTTTCTGAAAGCCCTTTTATATCAAAAGAGCTTGGGACGAGGCACAGAGCAGCAGTGGGAATCAGTGAAGTGACCGACAGTCTGACAGTTGTCGTATCCGAAGAAACAGGCGGCATCAGCGTCGCCAAAAACGGAGACCTTCACCGTGATTTATCGGAAGAGGCATTGAAAAACATGCTTGAAGCGGAATTCAAGAAAAATTCGCGAGAAACTTCCTCAAATCGCTGGTATTGGAGGGCGAAGAAAAATGGATAAGTTCTTAAACAATCCCTGGGCTGTCAAAGTAGTCGCATTATTGTTCGCGTTTCTTCTTTACTTTGCGGTCCACAGCGCTCAAGCGCCGACTCCGAAGAAACCAGGTGAATCGTTTTTCCCGACATCGACGACAGACGAAGCGACGCTCACCGATATACCGGTCAAATCGTTTTATGATGATGAAAACTACGTCGTAACAGGCGTGCCGCAGACGGTGAATGTCACGATTAAAGGCCCGACAGGAACCGTCAAGAAGGTCAGACAAGTGAAGGATTTTGAGATTTATGCCGATATGCAGCATCTGAAAACAGGCAGGCACAAAGTCGAGCTGAAGGCCAGAAATGTTGCCGAAGGCCTCACTCTGACCATCAATCCATCGGTGACAACCGTGACCATCGAAGAAAAAACGACGAAGGAATTCCCGGTCGAGGTTGATTTTTATAATAAAAACAAAATGAAAGACGGCTACACGCCGGAGCTGCCGATTATCAACCCGAAAAACGTCAGCGTCACCGGCTCAAAAGCCGTGATCGACAGAATCCAAAACATTAAGGCGACGATCAATTTAGAGGGCGTCGACCAGACGGTTGAAAAAGAAGCCAAGCTAACAGTGTACGACAGGGACGGAAATGTTCTTCCGGTTGAAATCAGTCCATCCGTCGTTAAAATCACCGTTCCCGTGACAAGCCCCAGCAAAAAGATTCCCGTCAAAGTTGACCGGAAAGGGAGCCTTCCTGACGGTATCAGCATTTCCAGCCTTGATATCAGTCCGGGAGAGGTAACCGTCTACGGGCCGCAAAATGTTCTTGATTCGTTAGAATTTGTCGAGGCCGATGAGGTTGATTTAAGTAAAATGAAAGATGACACTGAGTTGGAAGCCAACATTAAAGTGCCGGACGGCGCTAAAAAAGTGTCACCCGAAAAAGTGAAAATCAAGGTGAAAGTTGACAAGGAAGAAGAGAAAAAACTGCAGAACGTTCCAATTAAAACCGCGGGGCTGAATGACAGCCGAGATCTTGAATTTCTCGATCCGAAGTCAGGCAAGCTGGATATCACGGCAAAGGGCTCGACAGCCGCGATCGAAAAACTCCAGCCTTCCGACGTCGAGCTCTATGTCAATGTGGCGGATCTCGATGACGGCGAGCATAACGTGAAGCTGGAAGTAAACGGACCGCAGAACATGACTTGGTCGCTGCCGCGGCAGAGCATTCGAGTGAAAATCTCATCTCAAACAACCCAAAACGAAAAAAATAATGGTCAGGATGAAGAAGAAGAGAATCATTCTGAAAAGGATTCACAACCTTCATGAATCAAAAAGGAGCGATATTAATGGGCAAGTATTTTGGTACAGACGGTGTAAGAGGCGTGGCAAACAGTGAACTTACACCCGAGCTGGCCTTTAAAGTCGGACGCTTTGGCGGATATGTCTTAACAAAAGATAAGGAGCGCCCCAAGGTGCTGATCGGCCGTGATACGCGTATTTCCGGCCATATGCTGGAAGGTGCCCTAGTTGCAGGCCTTCTTTCGATAGGAGCAGAAGTCATGCGTCTCGGCGTGATTTCGACGCCCGGCGTCGCATATTTGACGAAGGCTATGGACGCGGAAGCGGGTGTGATGATTTCAGCTTCCCACAACCCTGTAGAGGACAATGGAATTAAGTTTTTCGGCGGCGACGGATTTAAGCTTTCCGATGAGCAGGAGCTTGAAATCGAGCGTCTGATGGATCAGCCTGAAGATCACCTGCCAAGGCCTGTAGGCGCTGATCTGGGTATGGTGAACGACTACTTTGAAGGCGGACAGAAATATTTGCAGTTTCTTAAGCAATCTGCTGATGAAGACTTCACAGGCATTCATGTCGCGCTTGACTGTGCGCACGGAGCGACATCTTCGCTGGCGACCCACCTGTTTGCCGATCTTGACGCAGATGTATCGACGATGGGGACTTCTCCGAACGGATTAAACATCAATGACGGAGTCGGCTCGACTCACCCTGAAGCCCTGGCCGAATTTGTGAAAGAAAAGGGAGCTGACGTCGGCATGGCGTTTGACGGGGATGGCGACCGCTTGATCGCTGTCGACGAAAAGGGGAATATCGTAGACGGCGATCAAATCATGTACATATGCGCGAAGTACTTGAAGAGCGAGGGGCGCCTGGCGGACAATACAGTTGTGTCCACGGTGATGAGCAACCTCGGCTTTTACAAAGCGCTTGAAGCGGAAGGCATTAAAAGCGTTCAGACAGCGGTCGGCGACCGCTATGTAGTGGAAGCGATGAAAAAGGACGGGTTTACTTTCGGCGGAGAACAGTCGGGACACCTGATTTTCCTTGATTACAATACGACAGGCGACGGCCTGCTTTCTGCGATCATGCTGATGAACACGATCAAAATGACAGGCAAGTCTTTGTCAGAGCTTGCAGCGGAGATGCAGAAGTTTCCGCAGCTCCTCTTGAATGTGAAAGTAACCGATAAACATAAAGTGACGGAGAACGAAAAGGTAAAAGCGGTCATCGAAGAAGTTGAGAAGGAAATGAACGGTGACGGCCGCATCCTTGTGCGCCCGTCCGGCACCGAGCCGCTTGTGCGTGTCATGGCTGAGGCGAAAACGAAGGAGCTTTGCGAGAAATACGTAGGCCGCATTGCAGATGTTGTGAAAGCTGAAATGGGAGCGGAGTGATTTTCCGCAGAAGACTGACGAACGAGACATGCTGATTTGACATAAGATAAAGTGAACCGTTCAATCTTGGAAAAAATGTGAACCATTTTGAAAAATGTTTGACGGTTCCTTTAGCGTATAGTAAAATCAGCTTGTCTTGTTTTAATTTTAAAGGAAAGGCAGGGCAGAAACATTTTTTATAGTTATAGCGCCCGGACTAAGCGTACGGATGAAACAGCTTAGTTGACGAGGATGGAGGTTTATCGAATTTTCGGCGGATGCCTCCCGGCTGACCACAAGATCACAGCCGCAAGGATTTCCTCAAACCAAAGAGGCGACTCTTTGAACAAAGGGAAATCGCATGATCTTCCATAAAAAACATGTAGGAGGGGACGAAGAATGTCCCCGCCTGATAAGCAGACTTTCTTCGTCTCCTGCCTGCGACTTTAGGAGGAAGAAAATTATGTGTGGTATTGTAGGTTATATTGGCCAGCTTGATGCAAAGGAAATTTTACTTAAAGGCTTGGAAAAGCTGGAGTATCGCGGCTACGATTCAGCTGGAATCGCTGTAGCGAACGAAGACGGCGTACACGTGTTTAAAGAAAAAGGACGGATCGCCGATCTTCGCTTAGCCGTTGATGCAAACGTGAAGTCACAAGCGGGAATCGGACACACACGCTGGGCGACTCACGGGGAACCGAGCCGTCTAAACGCTCACCCGCATCAAAGCGCATCAGGCCGATTTACACTTGTTCATAACGGCGTCATCGAAAACTATGTTCAGCTGACGCGCGAATATTTACAAGATGTAACCCTTAAAAGCGATACGGATACAGAGGTTGTCGTTCAAGTGATCGAGCAATTTGTCAATAACGGCCTTGACACGGAAGAAGCGTTCCGCCAAACGCTCATGCTGCTCAAAGGCTCTTATGCGATTGCATTATTCGATCATGAAAACAAAGAAACAATCTATGTTGCGAAAAATAAAAGCCCGCTTCTTGTCGGCCTTGGAGACAATTTCAATGTGATCGCGTCTGACGCGATGGCGATGCTTCAAGTGACAAACGAATACGTGGAGCTTATGGATAAAGAAATGGTGATTGTCACAGACAAAAAAGTCGTGATCAAAAACCTTGACGGAGAATTGATGTCACGTGCCTCATATATTGCAGAGCTTGATGCGAGCGATATCGAAAAAGGCACATACCCTCACTACATGTTAAAAGAAATCGATGAACAGCCGCTTGTCATGCGGAAAATCATTCAGACGTACCAAGACGAAAACGGCAAGCTTTCCATTCCTGGAGATATTGCAAATGCTGTTGGAGAAGCGGATCGCGTCTATATCATTGCCTGCGGAACGAGCTATCATGCCGGTCTTGTCGGCAAGCAATTTATCGAAACATGGGCGAAAGTTCCGGCTGAAGTCCATGTCGCAAGCGAATTCTCTTATAATATGCCATTGCTTTCTGAAAAGCCGCTGTTTATCTTTATTTCTCAAAGCGGAGAAACGGCTGACAGCCGCGCGGTTCTCGTACAGGTGAAAAAGCTCGGACACAAAGCGCTGACATTGACCAACGTACCGGGATCCACGCTTTCCCGTGAAGCGGACTATACGCTTTTACTGAATGCCGGCCCGGAAATCGCGGTAGCGTCAACAAAAGCATATACGGCGCAAATCGCTGTTCTCGCTATTTTGGCAGCTGTGACTGCGGAAACCCGCGGAAAAGCACTCGGCTTTGATCTTGTTAAAGAGCTCGGCATCATCGGAAACGCGATGGAAGCCCTTTGCGACCAGAAAGACGAAATGGAAATGATCGCACGTGAATACTTGACCGTAACACGCAATGCTTTCTTCATCGGCCGCGGTCTCGACTATTTCGTCTGCCTCGAAGGATCCCTGAAGCTGAAAGAGATTTCTTACATTCAAGCTGAAGGCTTCGCCGGCGGCGAATTGAAGCACGGTACAATCGCATTGATCGAAGACGGCACACCGGTCATTGCCCTTGCGACACAAGAGCACGTCAACTTAAGCATCCGCGGAAACGTCAAGGAAGTGACAGCGCGCGGCGCCAACCCTTGCGTGATCTCCCTGAAAGGCCTGGAAGAAGCAGACGACCGCTTTGTCCTGCCTGAAGTGCATCCGGAGCTTGCACCGCTCGTCTCCGTCATCCCGCTGCAGCTGATCGCATACTACGCTGCGCTGCACCGCGGCTGTGATGTTGATAAGCCGAGGAACTTGGCGAAGAGTGTGACGGTGGAGTAGGAGTCGTTTGAAATAAAAATTTGTACCCCTCTTGGATTGGATGATCTGGAGGGGTATTTTTGTGTTTGAAAGAGAAATAAGTCTTATCAAAAATCGAACTCTGGTAGTCTGAAAGTGCGCTAGATTATAAGTGAAGCCTCGTATACATACTTATTTTTTAAAGGAAGTGTAACCATGAACAACGAGACGTACATTGAAGTGAGGAGAACATCGCAGTACGCCAATAAAATGAAAAATATTAATGTGCTGATTGATAGTGTTGAGGCTGGGAAAATCAAAGATGGCGGGAGGCTGCGAATTGATTTGGAGCCTGGCGAACATGAGATCCAAGTGAAAATTGATTGGTGTGTAAGCCAAGCTTTGAGGTTTACGTTAGATGAAGGAGAAGCTTTAAAGTTTAGATGCGAAAGTCCGGTTCGTGGATGGAAGATGTTCTTCGGACTTTTTTATGTATTGGCCGATCCAGAAAAGTATTCGTTTATTGAGCAGGAATAGGCGGTTGCAAGCAGCTTTGGTCTGCATCATCGCCATCATACGCTGCACCGTAACAACCTGACGAAAAGTGTGACGGTGCAGTTTTTTATCCCCAGGTGAATATGAAGCGGTGTCGATGAAAGAAAAAGCCTAAAACACCTTATTTCTATAAATCCGAATCGACAGAAGCCATGAACACCCGTATAGCGTAATAATTGATATGGCAACGATCAGATACAGATAAGTATTTTGTAAGGTTAGAAGCATGTGAATGAACTTTCTAATTTGATCGTTCAAATTTTGGACAACAAAATTAACCGTTAGCATATACAAGCCAAATGCAACAATAGAAGCAATCAACAAATAGTTACTTTTGAATTTATAACAGAATGGCAGCATGAATGAAGCAGCTGTCATCACAATGGCGACCATTAGCAAAATGTCTTTCCAGATCGTAAGTTCCTGGTGAATAATAAAGTTTGCGATAAATATGGCCGCAGCCACCATACATGTAAAGAGAACGACGACAATATATTTTGAACTGACAATCTCCTTCCGTGTATAAGGCAAAGAATTGAGAAGCATATGTATAGAGGACTTTTCATCTATTGAAATGGTATTCATAAAAATAGCAATACTAAATGCAATTCCAACCCAGATGGGGGAAGCATCTAATGTTAAATAAACACATAACCCCAAAAATAAAACTGCCAATGTTTTTTTCTGCAAGACAATGTCCTTACGTATTAAGTTGAACATGCTCTTTAGCTCCTTTCTTCGTATAAAACATAATATCTTCCAGAGTCGGTTTTTCAATTAACACCATATCCCCAAAAATGTTTTCTGTTCGTGATTTATTCGCAGTCAATGCTTCAAATCCATGAGTTGATTTTCGAACCGCTATAAACTCCTGTTCGGTTTCCCGGTCCAACAACTCCATGCCGCCTTTTACAATTGCATATTGTTCTTCAATCTCGTAAAAGTCCTTTGTAAAGATATGCTCTCCTTTATGAATGAACGTGATATAATCTGCAATCTTATCTAAATCAGTTGTTATATGAGTTGAAAAAAAGATCGTCTTATCCCCATCTTGCATGAGCTGATGCAAGATTTCCAACAGCTCACGGCGGAAAATCGGGTCCAGTCCGGCCGTCGGTTCATCCATAATAATTAGTTCCGCATGATGGGACAAAGCGACGGCTAATGATGCTTTCATCATCATCCCTTTTGAGAACGTCTTGATTTTTTTAGTGAGCGGCAAGTTAAATGTGTTCACATAATCATTGAATACTTGTTCATCCCAATTGACATAGGATCTTTTCACAATATCTTTCATTTCAGTCAATGTTAAATGTTCATAAAATATGTTCGAATCAAATACAAAGCCAATTCGTTGTTTGATTTCTTTCTCATGCTCCTTGTAATTCAAGCCAAATACCGTAATCGTTCCGCTGTCAGGCTGCAATAAGTTCATGATCAGTTTAATCGTTGTCGATTTCCCCACGCCATTTCCGCCGATAAATCCGGTGACAAAACCTTTTTTTACATTCATTGAAAAGTCCTTTAGTTGAAAACCATCGAACGATTTATGAACATGCCGGAGTTCAATTACATTGTCCATCATTCTTCCTCCTGATATAAAATGGTAAGCAAATCTTTTAATTCTGTAAGGGGAACGCCAATGTCTTTGCTGTTTTTTATCGCTGCTGTCAACTGCTCTTCAATTGCTTTCATTTTTCCTTCTTTCATCATTTCGTTATTCTGATCTGATACAAAAGAGCCTTTCCCGACTACGGAATAAATGAAGGCATTCTTCTCAAGTTCTTCATAGGCGCGCTTTGACGTAATAAGGCTGACATTTAGATCTTTTGCCAATTGGCGCATAGAAGGCAGCGGCTGTCCAGGCTTCAATTCATCGGCAAGAATATGATCCTTAATTTGGGTGTAAATTTGTTCATAAATGGGTTGCTTTGAACGATTCGAAATTATAATTTTCATTTCAAAACCTCTTTTATTTATACACAATATATACAATATGTACAATATACACAAAGATTACCTGAATGGCAACGATTTTTTGTACTGAAATTTTCTTGATACTCTACTCACGTCACCTTTTACACTTATATTGAAGAATAGATAGGAAAGGTGATGAAAATGGATGAAGAGCCATCAAAAAAAGCAATCTTTTCAGTACAATTAATGCTTGGAATTTCACTTATTCTTGGTGTTATACCTCCCCTTATTATGTTTTTAATTTCAAGAAAGAAAGACTTATATTACGGTGAATCAAGTCGCAAAGCACTTAACTTTCATTTGACGATTTTCCCATTGTTTGTAATTGGTAGTTTTCTGCCTTCATGGGTTAAGTACGTTATATTGGCTATAGAAACATTAATAATCATGTATGCTATTATTCGAATAGCTTTTCAAAAACCATATTATTATCCAGCCATTCCTTACATTAAAAGTAAAGATGAAAATATAGAAAAGAGGTATTCGCATGTCAAATAATATGTTGACAATCGGACAATTGGCTAAACGAACAGGAGTTTCTATAAGAACACTTAGGTATTACGATAAAATTGGTTTGCTAATACCAACCGACTACAAAGAAGGAGGACACCGACTTTATAGCCTTGATGAACTCTCACGTTTACAACAAATACAATCTCTTAAATTCATAGGCTTTTCACTTAAAGACATCGCAGATTTATTAAAATCGCAATTTATAGAAGAACAGCAACTTAGCTATTCAATTTCATTCAAAAAAAGAGAACTTATTGCAGAACAAGAAAGAATTCGTCAAACGATTGATCAGTTGGATCATATGAAAACTATTATCTCAGGGTATGAAAAGGTAGATATAAAATTATTCAGCTTTATTATTCACTCTATTCTTTTTGAAGAGGAAAATTTTAATGAATATAGTCAAGCTAAAGGTTCTATTCACAATTTTAGAAGCAGTGAAAGAGCTAATTTAGATAAAGAGTACTTTTCATTGTTTATGGATTTGAAGGAACTTATAGCAAACGAAACAAATCCTGAATCCGATGAGGCATTAAAATTTATCAAACAGCTGGTAGATATTTCTAACCGAACGTTATTAAAGATTGATACAGCAGAAATAGAATCAACGGTTCAATATAATGAACCCAATATACTCAATCCCTTCACGGAAGAAGAAAGAGCCTTTCTTAAAAATGCTTTTGCTTATATGTCAAAGTTACAAGAATGATTAATTGAAAAAGAGTACACCCAATGGCTAAAGAAAAAAATTGGCGCTCCCACTTTCTGTGTATAAAGCTTATTTACGGAGGTTTTAATTTTGGTTCAAGAAATTTTCCAAAGAGTTGAAGAAGTCAATGTTATTTATCAATTTGTAGCAGTATTTATAATTGGATTTGTACCTTTCCTTGAGGCTTTCGTAGCTGTACCAATCGGAATACTTTTAGGCCTACCATTTATTCTCGTCGTTTTAGTGGGGGCTATCGCTAACTGGCTGTCTGTTATGGCTGTAATAGTATTTTCTTCTTTTATGAGAACTTCATTTTCCAAAAAAGAAAAGAATAACACTGATCATTACATTAACAGACGTTTTCAAAAAGCAAAGTCATATTTCAATAAGTACGGAGTTCCCGGGATTTCCCTTTTGGGTCCTATAATAGGAACAAATCATATTGGCGCATTGGTGTGTATAATAGCGAAAGCAAATAAAAAAAGGATCATCCTTTGGCAAACTGTCAGTATAGTGATGTGGGCTGTGGGGACTGGCGTTCTGTTAATTTTCGGAGTTGATATCTACAATAATATAAAGAAATGAAAAGGATGTTCCTAATTTTATCATTCTCGATTTAGAAGAGAGTGTCGCTTTTTCGATATGCAAAGCGTGTCGGTATTTATGTCAAACGGCAACGGTAAAAATGTAGGGAATGAGTCGTTCAAGAAGTCTTCCTCTTTCCACGTATCAGATTACCCGAAGAGAGAATAAAAGGGCACCATACATATTGACAATTTGCGATATGAAGATATAATGATTGGTATGGAACCTATTGAAGTTTTCAAAGCTTTATCAAATGAATCAAGGCTGCAAATTTTGCAATGGCTGAAGGAGCCTGATCGTCATTTTGAACCCCATGAAGGGATTGATATGAACACAATCGGGGTATGTGTCAGCCAAATCACAGACAAATTGAAAATGACGCAATCAACGGCTTCTCAATATCTTGCCATTCTTTTAAGAGCCGGCTTGATTAAGGCGGAACGAATCGGAAAGTATACGTACTACAAAAGAGACGAAGAGGCCATCAGAAAGCTTGCTGACTTTCTTAAAACAGAGATATGAGCATTCAAAAAATAAACATCTCTAGATGATGTTTATTTTTACACCATACATATCGACATATTCCGATGTGTTTATTTTTTGATTTACATATCGTTATTTCGTGATATGTAAATGTATAAAACGAAGAAGGAGCGAACGATTATGTTTAGTGCTTGGAAAATTTATATTTTAGCGATCATCAGTTTTTTGGTAGGAACCTCAGAGTACATTATTTCCGGGATTTTGGATCAGATCGCCCAAACACTCGGAATAACTTTAGCTGCCGCGGGCCAGCTGATTACGATCTTTTCACTTGTGTATGCAGTTTTCACACCGGTTCTCATGGCGTTGACGGCAAGTATGGATAGGCGCAAGTTAATGATGTATGCTCTCGCTTTGTTTGTGATCGGAAATATTCTGGCCTTTACCCTGCCTGGCTATGGCTGGTTTGTTGCAGCGCGGGTCATTATGGCATTGGGGGCAGGCATGGTTGTGGTCACGGCATTAACGATTGCCGCCAAAATCGCTCCGGCGGGTAAGCAGGGCAGTGCAATTGCTACAGTGGTCATGGGGTTTACTGCTTCTCTGATCATAGGTGTTCCACTCGGAAGAATGACGGCAGAAGCATTAGGCTGGAAGTCTGTATTTGGAGGAATTGCTTTACTGGGATTCATCGCAATGATTGTTATATTCTTAATCTTGCCGCATACCGAAGGCGATAAGCCTGTTCCTTTGCTTCAACAGCTTTCTCTTTTAAAGAACCGGAAAGTAGCAATGGGGTTATCAATCACTTTTTTCTGGCTCGGAGGGTATTCCGTTGCATATACTTATCTGTCTCCTTACCTTCTGACCGTTTCAGGGATAAGCGGCAATTTGCTTAGCGGCTTTTTGCTTATATTTGGAATCGCCAGCTTGGTTGGATCGAAGTTTGGCGGATATAGCACCGATAAATGGGGCGTTCCCTTTACACTTATTGGCGGGATGACACTGCATATCATCGCATTGATTTTGCTGTCGCTTGTCACCCATTCTTATGTCGGAGTATTGTTGATTCTCATCTTATGGTCGTTTGCCGCATGGTCTACCGGCCCGACACAGCAATATCACTTAGCGACGCTCGAACCGGAATTGTCAGGTGTATTGCTCGGCATCAATCAATCGATGATGCAATTCGCCATGGCCGCAGGTGCAGGAATCGGAGGGATTTTTGTAGAAAAAATATCGCTGGCTTCTATTACATGGTTTGGAGCACTGGAGGTTACGCTTGCGATTGTTGTTGTTTTGGTGACTTTCAGTTCGCATTACAAACGGAAAGCAGGATCTGTAAGAGAAATCAGCTCATAATACGTTGCCTTGATTGGTGTTGAAAATTCAATGGTTTCATTCCTCATATCTTACTTGTTTTTTTCGAAGTCTGGCAGGTAGTGTTGAGCCGAAAAATCTAACACCCGCCCGTTGTAAAACGAGCGGGTGTTTTTTATTTAGTCCGCTAAAATCCGCAAATAAGCCCTCCAGGGGCCGACATCAGCCTGATACCGTTTCGCCAGCACTCTTGCAATTTGCGAGATGTGAGTAAGGTCGTGGGCAACCCATGTCGAGATCTGTTCTCTCAGTTTGACGATTCCAAACTCAGGGTGCATCCCCGTTTGTTCGAAGTCGGTTTCAGGATCAATGATCTGCTGTAATGTTTCCAGGTTCGCCCGTCTGATGTCTGCAAACTCGTTAAGCAACTGTTCCATCGTTTTTCCGTCGTTTTGATTCAACTGGCTGAAGCGGTCGAACGGCGGAAAAGGTTCCGTTGCTCCTTTTGTCACGATCATTTTGATTCGCGGCAACCAATTGTTTTTTTCTCCTTCAATGAGATGGCCGACGACATCAAAGGCGTTCCACGTGTCGGCGCCTTCATTGCAGCTGATCCAGGGACTTGATAATCCGGTCAGCAGCTGACTCAGCGTTTGTGGTGTGCGCTCCAGGATTTCGATTGCTTCCTCGAGTTGAAAGTTCATGTGAATGACCTCCTCTTTCATAAAAGTTCACGTCAACTGCCGCTCCGCAAACTCCCGATACAGCGCATGCGAAGCAATCAGCTCGTGGTGCCGCCCCCGCCCTGTGATCTCGCCTTTTTCGATAAATATAATTTGGTCCGCGTTCACGATTGTCGATAGCCGGTGGGCGATGACGAAGGTGGTGCGGCCTTCCATGAGGCGGGCAAGCGCCTGCTGGACGATGGCTTCTGATTGGCTGTCGAGGCTGGCTGTCGCTTCGTCCATCATTAAAATTTTCGGGTCGCGCAGGAAGGCGCGGGCGATGGCGATCCGCTGTCTCTGGCCGCCGGACAGCTTGACGCCGCGTTCGCCCACTTCCGTATCAAGCTGCTCTGGAAATTGTTTAATAAATGTGTCGGCATACGCCATTTCCGCGACTTTCCACAGTTTTTGATCGTCAATGCTGTCGGCGTGATCCAAGCCGTAGCACAAGTTCTCACGGATAGTGCCGGACATCATCGGGCTGTCTTGAGACACGTAGCCAATCTGGCTGCGCCACGACTTCATCGACAGCTTGTTGATCGGTGTTTCCCCGATGTTAATGGCCCCTGAGTCCGGTTCGTAAAATCGTTCCAAGAGGCCGAACATCGTCGTTTTTCCGCCGCCGCTCGGACCGACAAATGCAATCATCTGCCCGGGATCGACGTCGAAAGATACCTCGCGCAAGACAGGCTCGTCATCGCCGTAAGAGAAAGATACATTCTCGACACGTATCGGCAGATTGGAGATATCCATTTCAAGCCCTTCCTGGCCCTCTTCCTCTTCAGTATGCAAAATCTCGATGATCCGCTCTGTTGCCCCTTTTGCTTTTTGCAGCTGAGTGAAAAACATTGTGAACGATGTGATCGGGAAGATGATTTGAAACAGATAAAGCAAAAAGGCGATCAGCGAGCCTGCCGACATCGTCCCCTCAGAGACGCGGATGCCGCCGTAGCCGATGATGGCGACGATCACAATCATAATGACAAGGTGCATAAACGGGGAGACGAGCGCAAATATACGGGCTTCCTTGAGACCGTATTGAAAGAGCTTCGAAATGCCTGATAACCCTTTCGTTTTTTCTGTATGCTCGGCGTTTGATGCTTTCATCAATCTGATTTCGCTCAATGTTTGCTGGACATGTCCGGTGAAAGAAGCTGTTTCATCCTGCAGCGTTTTGGAGATGCGCTGCATTTTCATGCCGAGGGGGATCATGATGAAGGTCGTGATCGGAACGGAGATCAGCATGAGCAGTGTCATTTTCCAATCCATGATCAGCAAAATGATTACCGATCCGACAATGGTGATGATGCCGGAAACAAACTGCGGAAAATGGTCGGAAATCAAGCTTTCAACAATGCCGGTGTCATTAACAACACGGCTGACGGTTTCACCGCTCGTCTTTTCGTCAAAGTAGCGGACAGGAAGGCGCAGCAGCTTGAACCACATACGCTCGCGCAGGGAAGCGACCACTTTTTGTCCGGCATAGGAAAGAAAATAGGTCGAAAACCCGTCGCAGACCGCTTGAACGATAAAAACGAGAGCAAGGATTCCCGCTAAGGCCAGATTGATCGAATGGGCAGAAAAGCCGTCAACCATTTCTCTTGTCAACAGCGGAATGGACAGGCCGACCAATGTCGTGACGAGGCTTGCGGTCAAACCGACGGTTAAAGCCAGCCTGGGTACGCCGGATGTGAGAATCATGGAGAAAAACGGTTTCATGCTATTGTTGTTTTCTGTTTTCATTTGATAAACTCCTTATCGATATTTGTCAAAGAAGTGGATGGCGCAAGCTGTAACTCATCATATTACGATATAAACAGCAGAAAGTTCCCGATCATTGCGGATTTTAACTTCATGCTAAAAAGATTGACAGGAGAGATAATTGTAACTATTATTGTTACATATAGTTGATTGAATGAAAAGAAAGGAAGAAAAAACATGACGATAAATATTAAAGTATATTCCGATTATGTCTGTCCATTCTGTTTCCTCGGAAAAGACCAATTCGAAAAAGCGATCGAAGGCAAAGATGTGGAAGTCGAGTGGCTGCCATTCGAACTGAGGCCGCGTCCATCTGAGCAGCTTGATCCGTTAAACGACCCGTCCAAATTGGCAATGTGGGACGGCGCCATTAAGCCGCGAATCGAGGCTTGGGACGTCAACATGAAGCTGCCAAACGTCTCACCGCATCCTTATACAGATTTGGCTCATGAAGGCTATCACTTTGCAAAAGAACACGGTAAAGCGAAAGCGTACAATGACCGGGTTTATCAAGCGTTTTTCCAGGAAGATCAAAATATTGGCGACATCGACGTATTAACAGCGCTGGCTAAAGAAGCCGGACTAGATGAGCAGGCTTTTAAAGAAGCTTTAAGCTCCAGAACATATCAGGACGTGCAGCGGAAGGCGCTCCAACACGCTTACGAAGAAGCAGGCATTACGGCCGTTCCGACATTTATCATTGGCAATGAACGGATCGCCGGGGCCGCTGCGAGGGAAGTGTTTGAACAGGTAATTGAGAAGGAAAGCAAACAAAAGCCTGCAGCCGGCTTGCAGTGCGGCCTTGACGGAAATAACTGCTGAGCAGGAAAAATGAGCGATTTGCAGAACCCTTTAATTGGGTTCTTTTTTATACCGAAAAGAAGAGGGAAGACAGTTGACACTCCATCATTTTATTGCAGCCGATCAGGAGCTTCCGCTGGGGAGTTTCCTGGATCAAACAGAAGAAGGTTTGATTAGCATCGCTGAGCTTGATCAAGGGTAGGAAATGATCAAAACAAAATTCAGCAAGCCGTTTGTGTATGAGGCAACCGGCTGCTTGCATAGACACGGAAATGGCATAAGATCGCTATTCAGCTATATCAATTCAAATATTGCCGATGGCGAAGATATTGAAGTTTACTCTTGCTGGGACGGTGAGGAAGACAGAGAAAAAGACGACCGTTTGGACTTTTTCATTGATATAAAAGCTCTTCAGCTGGGCAAGCATGTCAAACTGGATAAAAAGAAATACATCGATGAAATTGCCGGCATGTTTTATTTTGAGGAGCGGCAGCTGGTCAAGATTCGTAAATAAAACATGGTGGCACAGGTTTTTCACACCTTTTTTCGGCCGCCGGTTCATTTAGATGTCCAATCAGTGCACGCGCATTGTCATAGCTCACAGGCTAAGTACGATTAAGGATGCAGATCTCATATTAGTGCTAAAAGACGGAGAGATTCAAGAGATGGGCAACCATTTACAATTGATTCGCAACCAAGGGTTTTACACCAAATTGTACAATTCAAACAATGACCAAGCGATTGTGGGAGGAGGCTAAAACAGTGAATGATTTATTTGATGAAATAAGAGATGAGTCGATTAATATTGGGGGGATTGATGGTTACAAATTCGGCTCCTTAAAAGAGATATTGCGAAATAAAAGATTTGTATTTCTTGGTGAAAGCAGCCATTGCGTCAAAGAATATATTGAGGCGAAGGCAAGCTTGATCAAATATCTGCATCAGGAATTAGGATTTCGTATTCTTGCTTTCGAAAGTGAATTGGGAGATTGCAGCATAGGAAATTATCTTTCAGAAGAACTTAGTGCCAAAGAAAATATGTCCGGTTCCATCGGGAAAGTTTGGCAAAATGAATTTATGCTTGATTTGTTTGAGTATATGAAGGAAACTCAACAGCGGCAGCCTTTGCATTTAACAGGCGTTGATGTTCAGCAGAGCATGGATAAGCACTTTTCCTCCTACATGCGTTCGCATTTGACAGGGGATCTCAGGAAAACGTTTGTAACATTTGATACGCGCACAAATGAGATGCTCGATAAAGATTATATGTTAAAGCGGCGTTTTAGGAAAACAGTAGAAGAAATTGAAAGAATAGGCCAAGGACTGATAAGGGAGCTTGAAAAACAGACTTTCCCCTCTGCTATGCTTCGTGATGTCGTGTTACAGACGATGAAAAACAGACTCAATTATTTTAAGGCGAATTTTACAAAAGGTTTTTCAAAATTGTTTGAATATCGTGATGAATTAATGGCGAAGAATCTTGAATTTTTATCTCAGCATGTTTATCCTGATGAGAAATTTATCATTTGGGCTCACAACCTTCACATCAAAAAACAAAGCAGCGTCAATCGGTTTTCACCATATCGATCATTTGTAGAAAACCTTCCGCAATTTATGAAAGAGGACAGTTTTGTTATTGGTCTTTACGCGGGAGAAGGAAGAATGGGTGACAACCAAGGAGGCGATCATCCTATCAAAAAAGTTAACAAAAAGCACATGGAGTGGCTTCTCAGCAATTCACCCCATCCCAATTTTTTTATACCATGTGCTTCAAAGTGGGGGGAAAAAAAGTGGAAGGCTTTTGAGGGAGGAGGCTTGCGTATTTCTTTCAAGCCGGTTCAACAGTATGACGGAGTTTTATTCTTTAAAAAAGTAACCCCAGCAGTTGTTAATGTTGAATAGGATGTTGACGGGTTAAGCATAACCTCTAAGGTGAAGATCTCTGCTTATAGGAATTTTTTGTTTGGAAAAGAACTTTTTCGTTATATTAAATTGCTGGTGGCGGCCAAAGGGAGGAAAACTGAAAGCTGTTTTTTTGGTTTTCAATGGTGAATGGGATTATTGCATGGAGTGCACAAGTCAGACCTAGGGTAATTTCATGGACGTATAACTTTTGGTAAAGGCGTTTATCAGGACATCCATGAAAAGATATGTTCGGCAGATGAGGAAGGGAATCCTGTTCCCGAGATGCCGGAGATGGTGGTTGAGGAGAAATATGAAGGAACTCCAAAGGTAAACTGGTAACGCGTTCACAGTTTCTTGAGAGGAAGATCTTCAACAAATCATGATAAAGGGATGGCCGAAGGCTTTTCTTCACAGCTTGATCGCCTTGAAGACGATCTGAAAGCCATTCGTTAAAAGAGGGAGGGTATATTGATGACGACGTTTCCTGAGCATTTCATATAACCACGTAATCGCGGACCTCCTCATCAAGTTTTTCTATAACCATTAAAAAGAGGAGGTTGATATACATGCGTACAGAGCAGGAAATCATCGATTTGGTGCTGAAGGTCGCACGGGAGGACGACCGCGTTAGAGCGGTCGGTATGAACGGTTCGCGGACGAATCCGAATGTTCCGAAAGACCCTTTTCGCGATTATGATATGGTCTATGTTGTAACAGATATGCAGTCTTTTCTTGATGAGCCGGGCTGGGTTGACGTTTTTGGGGAGCGGATCATCATGCAGACGCCGGAAGCGATGGAGCTGTTTCCGAATGAGCTTGGCAACCGCTTTTCTTATTTGATGTTATTTACTGACGGCAGCCGCATTGATTTGATTCTTGTGCCTCTTGAAGAAAAGCTGGAATACTGCCGGGAAGACGGATTAACCGTGATCCTGCTCGATAAGGATCAGGACCTGCCCGCTATCCCGCCGCCGACGGATCGGGAATATTGGGTGCAAAAACCGTCCCCGCAATGCTTCGCCGACTGCTGCAATGAATTTTGGTGGACATCGACATATGTGGCCAAAGGGTTGTGGCGGCAGGAAATTCTTTATGCACTCGATCATTTAAACCTCGTCAGGGCCATGCTGCTGAAAATGCTCGAATGGAAGGTCGGTTTTGAAACGGTCTTTTCGCTGAGCATAGGCAAGAATGCAAAGTTTCTTGATCGCTATGTTGATCGAAATACGTGGGAAAGGCTTTTGGAGACGTATCCGCCAGCTGATTATGAGTGTGTATGGCACAGTTTGTTTAAGATGTGGGATCTGTTTGAAGAGACAGCCGCAGCAGTCGCTCAACATCTTGATGAACTATACCTTTTCAGAGAAGCCGAGAAAGTCAAACAGTACGTGAGACGCGTTCAGCAGCTGAAACCTGATGCAAAGGAAATTGACTAATCAGATGATGGCCGCACTCCCGGCAAGTGAGCCGGGAGTGTGTTTTTTGCGGAGGTGAACGCAATACTTTGCAAAAGAACCCGGTAAAGCGGAAGCGTATAATGATCGGGTTTATCAAGCCTTTTCCAGGAGGATCAAAATATTGGCGACATCGACGTATTAACAGCGCTGGCTTCATTTGTTAGCATATTAATATTAAATATTATTAACATAGGATATTCAATTCTAAGTTGAAGAAGGTGTCTAAATGACTAACCTTTTTTATAAATATATGGTGAAGTAAAAAATAATTATTTTTTATAACAAGACATACAATAAATTTTTTTAGCCTTTTTTGCGAGCGCGACACTAAATAAACCGTACGGCATATTAATCGCTCTAGGAACTTTTATAAACGCTACTAAATCTTCTCCTCCTTTGATTTCTTGGCCACATTCTGAACATATTATCTCTCTTTTTTTAAACATAAGCTCCTCACTACTCCTTAACCTTTTTTAATAAAAAAAGTATAACAAAATCCAGGAAGTTCGATTTTCTTAAATATTTAGTAGATAATCTAGATTATTAGATTGTGGTGTGTGTTTCCTTATCACATCCTAAAACAGGTATTTCCAAAAAACAAGCCGGGTGGATATTATCAAGAAATCGATGGTGAAGCAGCTTTCTTTTTAAAAGTGTATGATAAAAAAGGGCATCGACAGGGAAATGGTTAATTCTGATCGATTGGGAGGGCTTGAAATTGGCCCCTGTTGAAGCGGATCTGATGTTTTTTGCCGATCAGCCGTATGTACAAGAGTTTTTGCGGGTTTACCGCGAGATTCATAAAGGGTTCGAAATTGATCAGAACGCTTTGCGGTTTTATCAGATCAGGCGAAGACTGGAGGACATATGGGAGTTTACAGAGCAGCTGGCGTTTGACATTCAGACAGAAAAAGAAAAGGAAGAGACGATGAGCTTGCTGAAAAAGGAGCTTAAGGCATTAAAAAGCTAAATGGAGGAACATCTGTGAAAAATTATCGTACTTTATTTTTTGATGTGGATGACACACTATTAGACTTCGGTGCGGCGGAAAAGTCAGCACTGCGGAAGCTTTTTGAGGAGCAGCAAATTTCTTTAACAGCTGAAATAGAAGCGAATTATAAACGTATCAATCAAGGTTTATGGAGGGCGTTTGAAAAAGGGGAGATAGACCGCGGCCAAGTGGTAAATACGCGTTTTTCCCTTTTATTCAAAGAATATGGTCTAGAGGCTGACGGCGTTTTGCTTGAGGAGAAGTATCGCAGCTTCCTTGAAGAAGGGCATCAGCTGATGGACGGCGCTTTTGAATTAATTGAAAGCCTGCAGGATCAATATGATTTATATATCGTGACGAACGGTATTTCAAAAACGCAGTATAAGCGCCTGCATGCTTCAGGATTATACCCGATGTTTAAAGGGATTTTTGTTTCAGAGGACACCGGTTTTCAAAAGCCGATGAAAGAATACTTTGATTACGTTTTTGAACGGATTCCTCATTTTTCTGCCGATCAAGGGCTGATCATCGGGGATTCATTGACAGCAGACATAGAAGGGGGACGGCTGGCCGGATTGGATACATGCTGGATGAATCCGGGCGTGTTAGCGAATGATACGGACATTGAGCCGACTTATCAAATTCAAAAGCTTAATGAACTGCAACACATTTTAAATCATGGAAGAATACCTTCGGCCTGAGATGCCGATTCGAGTAAATCGGTTTGCGATCATTGCATTTGTATGCAAACTGTAACTGGAAGGATGCAGAAGCCGCACTTCCGACGGGTGAGCCGCGGTGCGTTTTTCCGGAAGCTAAATTAAAACCAAGCAGAGGAAGACTGGTGCAACATGAAACGAAAAAAAGTTTTGAAAACTGCGGTTTTTTCGTTAATCGCAGTTTTTGTTCTGTTATTCAGCGCGTTTTTTGTGTGGAGCCGTTTCACATATGAACCATCAAACAAACTCAAAAAGATGATTAACCTTGATCAAGTCGAAAGTAAAAACGGTGTTTACACATTTCAAGCGGATGGGGCAAATACGGGGATCATTTTATATCCAGGGGCAAAAGTTGAACCGCTTGCTTATGCTTACATCGGTGAAAAGCTTAAACAAAATGGTTACAGTGTCTTTATCCCGCGCATGCCTTTTTCTTTGGCCATTTTCAATCCGGATCAAGCAGAAAGGATTATAAAAGAAAACAGCAGTATTGATCATTGGTATCTCGGCGGTCATTCTTTAGGAGGGACGGCAGCAGCCATGTACGATAAAAAGCATCCAGATAAGATTGACGGGCTTTATTTTCTCGCCTCCTATCCTTCTGATTCGCAATCGATAAAAAGTGCGCCGTACCGTGTTCTTTCTATATCTGGTGAACGCGATGGCCTTTCAACTCAAGAAAAAACAGCAGCCTCCAGAAAGAACCTACCTGATACAACAGTGTTTAAGGAAATCAAAGGGGGAAATCACGCGCAATTTGGTATGTATGGCGAACAAAGGGGGGATCGCCCCGCGCAGATCCCAGCTGTTAAACAGCAGGAGGAGATCGTGAATGCGATGCTTGATTGGCTCAAGTCATAAAGAAAGCTCTCGCTTTTCGTGAGAGCTTTTTTTGGTTTATGTTCCTCTCCTTTAAAGCGCTTTAACCCGTTTCTTCATTTGCCGGCTAAGACCTATACGGAGCCGTTTTGATCATTTGAATAAAGTTGCTGGCGGAAGGAGCAAGGTGATCTTCTCTTCTGATACATAATGAGATAGGATTTTTTAAGTCGACTTGTTCGACATGAACCTGCGCCATATCTCCCCGGTCAATATATTCGTTTACTTCAAGAGAGGATGTGAAAGCGACTCCATACCCTTCCATAACCGTTCTGATCGTTTCATTTAATCCGTTTATTTGTATACCTATTCTGGGTTTGTCGACATGATGCAATGTGCATAAAGAAATTAATTTCTCCCGGGAAAGACTTCCTTCTTCACGAAAGATAAACGGTTCTTTCACCACTTCTTCCAATGTCGTGTACTGTGCTGCAAGCTTATGATTTTTATTGACGACAAACAGCATGTCATCTTCTAAAAGCAGCGTCCCTTTTATGAAAGGACCGAATTCCGTTGTGCCGCCGATCAGGCCAATGTCCGCTTCATAGTTGATCAGCTGTTCACAAGCTTTTTGAAAGTTCGTTGTCGTGATCTCAACTTCCGTTTTGGGGAATTGCTGTTTATAGCGGCTGAGCCACCTTGGCAACAAATAATTGGCGGGGAGGAAGGTGGCGGCAATACGCAGTTTTCCAATTGACCCTTCCCTTAACTGTTCCACGTACAATTCAATTTCTTTTTCAAGTGAAAACAGCCGCTTTGCCTGTTTTGCAAGCTCTGCGCCGGACTGTGTCAGCAGGATCCCCCTGCCTTTAGGAACGAATAAGGTGCAATCGATCTCGCGTTCTAATTTCTTAATTTGCGAGGTGACGGCGGGCTGGCTGATGTTTAACTGTTTGGCGGCTTGGGTGACGCTGCCTGTTTCAGCGACCGAATAAAACAATCGCAGTGCATGAAGATTCATATTTCACACCTCTATTTATAAATAAAAGTTATCAATATCAAATAAAGATATATTAGAGTTATCTAAATACTTTTACTATTATAAAGTTGAACAACATGTTTTACAAGAAAGGAGAAACGGTTATGAGTACGCTTATCCTAAATAAAACAGCTTATTGCAAGTCTCCGTATGATGTATGGCTTGAGGGACTGGACGAACCGGTAGCAATGCTGACTTCAACCGATCGTGCAGATGAGTGCAGAAATTATGATGTAATCGAAGCATTTGACGATTATCCGGTTAATGGATGCATCGAAATGCGCGCTTTAGAGCTGAATGAAACGTATCACTTTAAAACGATTATTGCATCATCAGAATTTGATATGCTGAGGGCGGGGAAGCTGAGGTCGCTTTTGGGGATAAAAGGGCAGTCTTACGAAAGCGCTCAGTTGTTTCGCAACAAAATATTAATGAAAGAGCATGTCAGAAAAGCCGGTGTAAAGGTTCCAGACTTTAAGAAAATCGACTCGGCAGCCGACTTATATACGTTTGTTCAAACTTTCGGTTTTCCTGTGGTCGTTAAGCCTATTTATGGCTCCGGGTCAGTTGATACAACCGTTTTAAGGGATCGGCAGGACGTGTGGAATTTTCTTTCGAAAGGTCTTCCTGATCATCTGGAGGTTGAGTCGTTTATCGAAGGGGATATGTATCATATAGACGGCCTCATCCTTGATGGAGAGACTGTCCTCAGCTGGCCGTCGCGTTATATCAACGGATGTCTGGCGTTTCAAGATCAACAGTTCTTAGGCAGCCTCCAGCTTGAACGGGAAAATCCGCTCACCCTGCGGTTGACTGATTTTGTTCAAAAAGCGCTTGCTGCCCTTCCTGTTCCGGATATTACAACATTCCATGCTGAAGTGTTTCATACACGGGATGATGAATTGGTGTTTTGTGAAGTGGCCAGCAGAACCGGCGGCGCTATGGTACGCGAAGCTACTGCGCAGACTTTCGGCTTTGATATCAATGAAGCTTGTGTTAAAGCGCAATGCGGCCTGGATTTTCATATTCCGGAGGTGAACTACAATCCGCACCACCTAAGCGGATGGCTGTTGATTCCACCAAAAGACGGCGTGCTGAAAGAAATCATGCCGGCACCAGCCGCAGACTGGATAGCGAAACAAAAGATTTCCGCTCAAGCCGGAGACAGGTTCCACGGTTCGTCTTCCAGTGTAGACGCAATTGCAGGCTGTTTGATTACCGGGCGCACAGAAGCCGAATTAAGCGGCCGCATCAACCGGCTTGCAACGTGGTTTCATGATCATACCGAATGGGAAAAGACTTCGGATGTTTGCGCGATTTAAAGCATTCAGCCGCCTTCACCCGTTGATCCGATTTTTGCTGATAGGCACGCTTGTCACAAAGGCGGCTAAGTCGATGACAACCCCGTTTTTGGCACTCTATCTTCATATGAAAACGGGAGCCGATTTTGGAACCATCGGGCTTGTGATCGGTTTAGGCTATTTTTCAAGCACTGTAGGAGGGGTAGCCGGAGGAGCGCTTTCAGATAAAATCGGCAGAAAAAAGGTAATGCTTTCATCCATTTTCATCTGGAGCTTTGTATTCATTCTTTTCGGACTTGTTCATGATTTCATGTGGTTTTTATTATTAAACATTTTAAGCGGGCTTTGCCATTCGTGTTTTGAACCTGTGTCAAAGGCTTTGATGGCTGAGTTATCGGAACGGGAAATGAGATTCCGCATTTTCTCTTTGCGGTATTTGGCCATCAATGTTGGAGCTGCTGTCGGCCCTTTATTGGGCACTTATTTCGGTCTTGCCAAAACCGGAACGCCGTTTATCATTACAGGGCTTGTCTATTTTGGCTATGCCGCACTTTTAAGCTTGATGATGATTCGGCTGATCACGGTGAAAGAGACAAAAACCGCTCCTGAAAAAATTCAGGCAGGTTCCGTTTTGAAAACGTTAAGGCATGACAAGGCTCTTCGATTTTACATAGCCGGCGGTATCCTTTTTTTGTTCAGCTATTCGCAAATGGAAAGTACTTTGCTGCAGTATTTAAATAACGACTTTGCAAACGGAGTTAAAATATTTTCGACTTTAATTACGTTAAACGCAGTGACGGTCATCCTTTTACAAGTGCCGCTCACCCGTTTATTTGAGAAGTATAAATCCTTAACAACAATATCAATTGGAACCGTTTTCTGCATGTTGGGGAATATCGGTTTTTCTGTCGCAAATGGCTGGATTGTTTTTATGCTTTCGATGTTTATTCTGACAATCGGCGAAATCTTATGTTTTCCTTCAATGAATGTCCTTTTGGACGAACTAGCTCCCGATCATATGAAGGGCGCGTATTACGGTATGCAAAACTTATATAACATCGGTGAATTTTTAGGGCCTTGGCTGGGGGGAATGATGCTTGCCTTGTACGGGGGAAAAGCCGTCTTTCTCATTGCTGCGTGTTCAGTCTTCTTCGCTTTAGGTGCCTACCATCTGGGAAGGAGAAAGTTTTTATCTGCACAGCATCATGGTGTATCGCCTTTTTCTTATTGAAAATTTGGCCCGCTCATGCATGAATCATCAAGAATTCACCCAACCTATAAGGTAAAAAAGGAGATTGAATCATGGACACAACATTGGGCTACCTCCGTGAGTCACTGTCGAATCACCTTGAACACGGCATAGGACAAAACATTTACAGAAAAATCGTTTCCGGGCGATATGCCAATGAGGAAGAGTTTGTCGAGCACTTGGAGGAGCGGGAAATGGAATTTCTGAATCAAGTGCTTGAACATGAGATGAAATATGCGCTGAATGAACAGGATCATAAACGAACAAGAGAATTAAACGAAGTGTATGAACTGTTGTTTTGAAAGGCGGGCATGATCAATGGGTGCAATAGAGCGGAACGGATACACGTTTGAACCGGAATACAGCGTGACCAGACAAAACGGCGCCATCCATGTATACCGGCGCGGCCGGTTTGTCGAGGAGATTCCCTTTGAGTTTCACGGAGAGTTTCCAGAACATGATTTAATTGAAGAGCTTGTCAATCATTATTGTTATGAAAATAAAATATAAGGTTTGAAGAGGCTGCCGACCGGGCGGCTTTTATTTTTGGATTTTTATATTTATAATCCGCTTACAGTTTTTAGAACGGCAGCAGAAAAGCTGCCATTAAGTATGACAGCTCATGCATCGCTATTTTTTCTTTTCATCGTAGTATTGAACAGGGTACATGGATCCTTCCGATACCATTTTGTTATCTTCGATATCTTGCGGAGACGGATGGCCTGCTTTTTCAACCGGGAATGAATCTACGTTGTGTTTTTCCGAAAAGTAAGGGATCTTTTCTTTCACGTTTTGCAAGTACGATTTCAGTTTTTGTCTGTTTGTTTCGTCTTTGAGCATATATGCGGTGACTCCGGCGACAACGGCGAGACCTGAGATCAGATTCTTTTGCTTCATGGTCATAACCCCTTTCTGATTAGGTGTTTGCAGATGTTATTCCCATGATGGCATCCGTTTAAACCAACTGATCGAGCGCTTCGTCTATATTCGTCGTCGGCTGTCTGCAGGCGAAGTTTTCACAAATATAGACAGTCGTTTTGTTATCGGCTGCTTTGTATTCGGCCGCAAAGTCGGCAATCCCTTTGAAATCGTCAGGCGATTCTGCGGCGAGGACGGCATAGTTCGGCTGGAAGGCCTGCTGCAAAGCGCTTACGATCTTCTGTCTGTCCGGGTCATGGCGCTCTCCGAGCACAACGATTTCTTTTTGCGGCATGACATGGCTCAGCAGGCCTTGGAGAAAGTTTGTATGGCCGCTCGGATAAGCGGAGACGTCTCCATGGAATGCCGAAAACATTTTTGCCGCTTGATCATGGAGCGATAAATCGCCGGTCAGCCGACCCAGCCGGGACAGCTGCACGGCCAGGACGCCGTTTCCGGACGGGAGGGCGCCGTCGTATACTTCTTTATCCCGCACGATCAAAGCCTCGGCATCGCTTCCCGTAAAATAAAAACCGCCGTGCTCTTCATCCCAGAACAGCCCGGTCATGTCCGCGGCGAGCTTTTTGGCTTTTCGCAAATCGGTTAAATCAAGTGATGCTTCATACAATTCGATATAGGCCCACAGCAGGAAGGCGTAGTCATCGATAAACCCTTTATGTTTCACCTCGCCGTCACGGTAGCGGACCATGACGCGTCCGTCTTGAATCAATTTATTCTCGATAAACTCGACTGCCGCCCGTGCCATCTCCAAGTATTCGGGCGCATTGTAGACTTTCGCCGCTTTGGCAAGACCCGCGATCATCAGAGCGTTCCAAGATGTCAGCACTTTGTCGTCGACATGCGGATACGTTCTTTCCTGCCGTTTTTCAAAAAGTTTTATTCTCGCTTCTTCAAGCTTGTTCTGAAGCTCTTCATCTGTCAGCGCGAATTCATCTTTAATGTCTTCCAGCCTAGTGTAGATCAAGTTTGGAATATTGCGGCCTTCAAAATTCCCTTCTTGCGTGATGTTGTAGGCAGCGCAATACAATTCGCCGAGTTCATCCCCGAGCGTTTCGAGGACTTCGTCTTTTGACCACACATAATATTTGCCTTCCACGCCTTCCGTGTCGGCATCAAGCGCTGAATAAAAAGCGCCTTTATCATCGGTCATTTCGCGGCGGACAAATGTGATGATCTGCTCGGAAATCTGTTTATACCGGTCGTTTTTCGTGATTTGATAGGCTTCAGTATATGCGATCAGCAACAAAGCATTATCGTAAAGCATTTTTTCAAAGTGGGGAACGAGCCATTCGTCGTCTGTCGAATAGCGGGCGAACCCGTAGCCGACATGGTCGTAAATGCCGCCGTTCGCCATGCTGTCCAACGTTTTCGTCACGCTGTACAGCGCGTTTTCCTCGCCGCTGTATTGATGATAGCGAAGCAGAAATGCCAGCATATGGGGGATCGGAAATTTCGGTGCGCTTCCGAAACCGCCGTATGCCGCATCGAAGCTGTTGATCAGCTGTTGATACGTCCGCCTCAACATGTCTTCGCCGAGCGCAGCGCCGGCATCGCTTTTCGCTTTGATTCTCAGGTTGTTGGCGGCTTTTTCGGCAATATCCTCAACATGTTCCCGGTTTTTCGCGAAGGTATCGGAAAGCTGCTTCACCACCTCAACAAACCCCGGCCGGTTAAACCGGCTCGTCTTCGGAAAATATGTACCCGCATAAAACGGCTTCTGATCAGGCGTTAAAAACACATTCAGCGGCCAGCCGCCCTGCCCCGTCATCATCTGGCAGATCGTCATATAAATCGAATCCACATCAGGTCGCTCCTCGCGGTCCACTTTAATAGAGACGAATTTCTCATTCAGAAGCTTCGCGACTTCTTCATCTTCGAAGCTTTCATGAGCCATGACATGGCACCAATGGCAAGTCGAATAGCCGATGCTGACAAGTACCGGCTTGTTTTCGCGTTTTGCTTTTTCGAAGGCTTCTTCGCCCCAGGGATACCAGTCGACGGGGTTGTGGGCGTGTTGAAGTAAATAAGGAGACTTCTCAGCGATTAATCTATTGGGTTTACTTTTGTTTGGCATGGGATCACCTTCTTCCTATGATTAGTTTATATTTAACTTAACACATTTTCTCAAAAATAATCCCTGTTTCTTTATACAGCTGACTGTTCTTTAGTAGTGTACTTAGGAATACGTATTACCCCCGAAGCAGTTAAAACGCCCAATATAACTAACACAGCCCCAATAACTTGAAATACCTTTATCGGTGTTCCAACAGCAAATGAAATAATCATCGTTACAACGGGAACAAGGTTGAAAAATAAAGATGTTTTACTTGCCCCAATCTCCTTAATCCCCTGATTCCACCATAGGTAACCCAAAACACTTGTAAAGAAAGCCATAAAGGCAATTGCTCCCCAAACTCCAATCGGGATGTTCGGTAAAGAAACAGGATTGGATGTAAATAAGGAAACTACTATTAAACTAACAGCACCGATAACCATCGTATAAGTGGTTGTAGATAGCGGAGTTCCATCCTTTACAAACCGACGTCCAAGTACACCATAAAGTGCCCAACAAACGTTACCTGTAAAGATTATTAAGTCTCCGCCTGAAATTGATAAGGTTTTAATGGTTTCGATAGAACCTTGTGTAATAACTAACAATACACCGATGAAAGCAAAGAATATACCGAGCACTTGTTTTTTTGTAATTTTGTCTTTTAAGATCATTCGAGCGAGAATGGCTGTTAATAAAGGATTCAGACCCATTATTAATGCTCCGTTAACGGGAGATGTATATTTTAAACCAACAAAAAACAATGCATTAAATCCAAAGATTCCTATAATTCCAAGAACAATGTATGAAACGGCGTTTTTCCGTAATTGACTCTTCTTTATACCTTCAGTAAAAATCAAAATGATGAGCATCACCGCAGCAGCTAAACCGAAACGCCATGCCGCAGAAGACGATGGAGAAAAATATCCAACTGTATATTTTGCAAGATTAAAAGTAGCTCCTGTAAAAATAGAGAAGCCAAGTAACATCAGGTATATATTTAAATGTTTCATTTGTTTTCCACTTCCTCTTTCGAAATTGAATAATATGTATCCAGTTTTCCTTTTGTAGTAGAAATCACTTCTTCCAGCTCCTTTTTTTTAATTTCCATTTTCTCTAAGTGCTTGGTTAAAATCTCAATACGTTTATTTATAGATGGGGAGAGTTGAGACGATTTAACATTCGAATTGATTTTTTCCAAAATGCAGCCGTCTTTGACAAACTCATGAATATCCTCCAAAGACATACCTGTTTCCTTTAAACTTTTAAGGAATGTCATGAACTGAATATCAGTCTCTGTATAAAAACGCCTTCCACTGTTTTTTCGTTTTGGTGGTGGAAGTAACCCGATCTTTTCGTAATATCTTAATGTATACGAGCTAATACTAGTCTTCTCAGCAGCTTTACTAATGGAATACAACAAACATCATTCCTCTCTTTTGATTAAAGTTAGTTTACAACTTAGAGTTAACTCTAAGTCAAGCAAATAAAAAAACCTGCTACCGCATGGTTACGGATTACAGGTTTTAAAAAATGAATGACATAAAAGGTAAACTGTATTATTTGAATAAATGGTATTAGTTTAAAATGGCTTCTGTTATCTTTTAATGGAGTTCTACATGAGTGGATTATCCTAGGTTATTAAAGATATATGGGTATAGATGCTGATCTAGATATACCCAATAGATACGAGAACAGGCTTGTTCTCGCGAAGGCAAAGGTACCAGTCGACGGGGTTGAGGGCGTGTTTATGTATGTATGGTGACTTCCAAGAAAACTAATTGCAATCGTGCCAAGAAGCTTTGCAACAAGCTTAATTCCAAACTTCCTCATATTTTATATCCCGATCCAGTTTTAATGTATATAGGGTGTTTGGGGTCTTCTTCTATTTTTTCTCTAATTTTTGTAATGTGCACCATCACATTATTGTCCGATTTCAAAAAGTCTTCCTTCGGCCTGGCAAACAGCAATCTCTCTAAAGCGGGATTCGGCAGCCAGGTATCGGATATGACAGAACCGGCTCTGGAAAGCCTTGAAACATTAGCCGGCAATCAAAAGCGATTCGATTTTTTCTTTATCGATGCAGACAAAGGAAATTATGAACATTACCTGGCGTATTGCATCAAATTGGCGGAACCTGGCGCTATAATCGTTGCCGATAACGTACTTGCAGGGGGAAGTGTAGCAGACGATGATGCTGCACCGAAGCGTCATACCGAATCCATGAAGAAATTCAATCAAGCGGTCGCCGCCCATCCTCAATTAGAATCCCTGTTGATGCCGATCGGCGATGGGATGACCGTTTCAAGAGCGAAAAAAGAACCGATTTGCGACTGAGTTTGATTGCTGTAATCTTGTTAAAGAGCAAATAATGGTGCTGAAACTGTATTTTAAAGGAAGACCAAACTATCCAATCATATAGGAGGGGACTTCCAGTAAGAAAATTGGTAGGACGTATAGCAAATGCACAAAGCACAATCTTGTTTTTTCACTTCGCTTCTTCCCTTAAAGGGGACCGCCAAAAGATTGTGGGTGTGTTAAGTATATCTTCGATAGGGCGGCTGTTGTCGCTGTGTTATCGTTTTTGATCTGGAATTTAAAGGTCTTTTAAACACATATTATTGGGGGGATTTTGAAGGTGCACAGTTTATGTGAATAGAATAATTTCTATGTTAAGAAGACATGTTGAAAGGTAAGTTATGTTAAAATAGGAAATACAGGTTTGCTATTTTAATTGCAACCGCTATTTATTATTGTTTATTATTGGACACATCATAAAACTTGATTTTTGGAAAGACGAAATACAAAAAAGTGGGGGAAATATTATGAACTTACTTTTAAAACAAAATAATAAAGCATATTGCAGCAGTCGCTTCGAGAATCATCGTTTTGCACTTCTTAGTTTGAAAGATATTTATTCGATTGAGGAATTAATAAATACCATATAGGCTCCAATTTTAATATAGTAGCTAGTATACGAATAAAGATAACGTTAAATTTGTTTGCTGTGATTACTTAAAATGTACAGGATAGAGGTTTTTAATATGACGGCTTCTTTTAAAGGTTTTTTTAAGGACGTAAAACTACAATGTTCTCGATGTGGAAAAGAAATAAATGAAAATGATGAGATGACTGTAGCTATTAGAATGCCAAATAAAAGGCGGATGCCTGTCGGTCCTTTAGACAGAGTGTTATCTAAATTTGCTCACGAAATTTTATGTACCAAGTGTAAATAGGAAGATTTAATAGTTGTCGCAAGCCAAGAATTAACAGAACATCATCTGACTAGTTACTGATTCGGTGACTAGTTTTTTTAATACCTGAAACCGAAATGCCACCACAATCTAAAATCGGAATATGGATAGATTCAGTTCATAAAATGTTGAAGGGGACATGCTCTTAACAAATTTACAAAAGGTGCTTTTGTAAAAATTCAACTATTCATAAACGAAAAATTGTGATGGTTGCGATTATGACCATGACGCCCGTTCATATGCAGTGCCACGGACACAGCTTAGGAGATGTCGGGATCGTGATAGGTTTTCATATCGGTTCAATGTATCTTCCATCACTTGTCACAGGGGTTCTTGTTGACAAAATTGGCCGGACAGCCATGAGCATCGCCTCAGGAGTAACCTTACTGCTCGCTGGTGCAGTGGTGGCGCTGGATCCCTTTATTGATCGTTGCCTTCAACACGTGCAAAAGGGCAAGGAATGCTTGATGTTTTGATCGCATTGGCGGGAGGGCTGTTATCCCTGGCTCTGATTCCATCCGTCATTTGGTCGCGAAGAAAAACAGACACTCAAAAAGGATAGGAAAAGAATCCATCGATATGAGGCCTATCGGACATCGCCGCTGGGCTTTCTTAATTTAAAAACAATAAAATCAGGACATCTGAAATCTTCTTCAAATGACGGATATTTTTTCAGGATTTCTTCTGATGGCTTTGGTTCTACTATGCCTTCCAGCATGAAGCCCGTTTTCATCAAAGTGTTAATATAGCTCGTTAAGGTTCTATGGAAGAACAGCATATTCTCCCGATCGCCAAGCTTTTGTTCGTATGTACCTTCATAAAAATACCGGTCTACATTCCAATGCAGTTTTTTTCCGTCTTTTGTTTTCTCCCAGCCGCTTTCCGGCGTAATGAAGCAGGGATGCAAAATCGAGAAAATAAAAAATCCGCAATCTGTCAGCAGCCGATGCATTTCTTGAAACGCTTTTTCATAATCCGCAAGGTCTTGCATGACCATATTCGATATAATCAAATCAAAGCTTTTGTCTTCGAACATATTCAGGTCTTCACAGTTGCCGTGCCGATACTTAATCGGCAAATCATCCGGCGTTCTTTCCTTGGCAATGTCGATCATTCTCGGGGAGTAATCGACAGCCGTTACACTCGCTCCGGCCTTGGACAGCAGCCTGCTGAAATACCCTTCACCGCACCCGGCATCGAGCACACATTTATTCTTTACCGTATCAATGAGAGAAAAAATAGCAGGATTTAAAAACACTTCTTTGTGGATGTCTCCAAGTTCGGTATGATTGGCGGCATATGCATCGGCAAATCGGTTCCATCTTTGAATGGCATCTTCTGTGCCAACTTTCCTTGTCATATTTCTCCTCCTTTTCAAATTCTGTTTATTCATCTAACACGATATCTCCTGATCATAAAACTGATCAATTTTTTCAAAAACCCTTTGAATAAGGGTATTTAAGAGAAAAGGATTTAACAAAACGGCACGGACCCAGCGGTTTCCCCTATATGCAGGCAATGAAAAGAAGACGTTTTCTTCATTCAACAAAAACTGCTGCAATTCGAGATTCCAGTTATCCCATTGAGCTTCATCAAGGTTATGCGGGATGCCCTAATACTCTGACCACTTGGATCGATAAAAATGGTACTGGGCAAAAAGGATAGTTTCATAGTTCACACGCTGCTTTCTTTCACATTTTTTCTCAATTATAGCATTTTGATTTTGGCGTATCATGGTTGATTGCTGAATAATACAAGGTTCGAAGAAAAAATAATGTGGTGACAGAAGCTGCTATGACGCCGGTGACAAGGCATTTGTGCATGTTTATCGACAGAAGCCCGACACCATGCCGGCGGTCTCTCCAAAACTGATGATTGTAACGCGTTCTCTTTGATTCATGTGAGCGTCGCTAAACAATAGGTAGCTTACCGCCGATCATATAAATAAGGATATTTAGGCAAAAGGATAGATGAATGGAGTTTTTTGAGAATGGAATTTAACGAGCTTATCGAAACGCGTCACTCTGAAAATAATTTTCTGGAAGATGTTCAAATTACGGTGAAAGATTTGGAGCCTATCTTTGAGGATATCAAGCTTGCACCTTCGGCGTTCAATTTGCAGCACGCAGAGTATAAAGTGGTATTGGAGAAGGATTTAAAAGAAAAAATCAGGGAAGCTGCGAGCGGCCAATATAAAGTGCATTCAGCCTCTGCCGTGATTTTAGTGACGGGAGACCGCTACGCCTACCGGCAAACGGAAAAAATCAACGAAGGCATGAGGGATTTAGGAATTATTAAGGACTTTGAGCTGCAGGAAATGGTTGAAAACAATACCCAATTTTACGAGTCGCGCGGGGAGCCATTCATGAAGGAAGAGGCGATTCGCAATGCTTCTCTTTCTGCGATGATGTTTATGCTTGCCGCCAAGAATCGGGGGTGGGACACATGCCCGATGATCGGATTTGACAGCGATCAGGTCCGTGAGTTGCTAGAGATCCCGGATACACATGAAATCGTCCTCATGATTACGATCGGCAAAGAAAAAGAAAGCAGCCGACGCTTGAGAGGATATCGCAAGCCGGTTAATGAATTTGTTTCTTTTTATTAAAAATGGGGGGCAGCCGTTAGAAAGGCTGCCCTTTTTATTGATGAGACAGCACTTCGACTAAGTGGTCAAGATCAAGCTTAAGGTGGCGAATCATCGCTTTTGATGCCTGCTCGTCGTCTCTTTGTTTCATATAGCGGAAAATTTCCCGATGCTGATCCAAAATGGCTTCAGCCCGTTTTTCTCCTTCAAAATTCAAAATGCGGAAATAATAAATTAATCCTTCCAAATCGTTGAGCTGCTTTCGCAATAGACTGTTTCGTGTATATTGGATAATTAAGTCGTGAAATGTATCATTTAATTCGATAATTGTGTTTTGATCCTTGGATTGAAGGATGGCTTCCTCCGTTTTTTGCAAAACGTCTTCAATCGTTTTCAGTTCCTCTGCCGTTGCAATTCTTGCCGTCAATCCCGCAGCGAATGATTCAAGCGCCGTCCTGCAAAAATAGATTTCTTCAACATCCTTTATTGTCGGCTGATAGACCTTCACTCTTGAGTCGATGACGATGAGCCCCTCTTTTTCCAGAACTCTGATCGCTTCTCTCAAAGGGCTTTTGCTGACGCCGAGCTCCTTGGCTAACTTCGCTTCGGCGATTCGTTCACCGGGCTTTAATTTCCCTTCAAATATCATTCGCTTAATCGCATGGTAGGATTGTTCATAAAACGGTTTTGGTTTTTCAATCACGCTTCTCATCCTCGTATTCGTTCTCATTTCGTATTTTACCACAGGTTCCTTCGTGATCTCCCGCTATAACCACTCCAAGTTCATCAAAATGCCCGGCCGCAAACCGGGCATTGAATTAAAATAAGAGAATAAACCCTGAAACGGCGGGAGTTAAAAATAAACCCGATTTCAAGACGACTTTCGGCAGGACATTGGTGAATTTGGCCCCGACATATGCGCCGCACATCGTACCGATCAAGATTTTGACTAACAGAACATAATCGACGAATCCTTCTGAAACATAGCCCGCCCCACCGCCTAACGAGAGCGGAATAATGACGAGCATCGTCGTTCCTACGGAATGGCGAATTGACAGGTTCAGCATCATCATCAACCCGATTTGGATAAAAGGCGCCGAGCCGATTCCGAACGTTCCGGACAGGATGCCGGCCACGATTCCCAATAAACTGGCCTTGATCCAAAAGGCAAGGTTCGTTTCCTGGTCAGCTTCTTTTTCTTGCAAAAAGAATAATCTGATTAAAATCAGAATGGCTGATAAGAATAACATTCCTGCGGTCATATAGTGCAATGAACTTGAAGGTATCAGAGAAGTCAGCTTAGCTCCTGCAAAGGATCCTATTGCAGCAAAACAGCCGACGGTTAAGCCGATTTTCAGCTTGATATTTCCTTCGCGAAAGTGGCTGTACGTTCCTGATAAGCTCGTAAAAGCCATACCGGCCAGAGACGTTCCCAATGCTGTATGAATCGGAATGTGAAACATTATCGTTAACAGAGCGATGACGAATCCGGCTCCGCCGGCCCCGACAAAGCCAAGCACAAGACCTAATAAAAACATAACCAACACAATCAACATGTTGCTTCTTCTCCTTTATGAATAACTGATTTCGCATTATCTTAGGGTCGACGGTATCTGGTCGACCAAAATCAATGATAACATCTTACTCTATTATTTCCATATTGACAAGACGGCCAGGAGGGCGTATGTCGTCTACTTTTATTTTTTTAGTCAAGTGAAAGACATTCCTGTTGACAATCAGTTTATTTGTAATTATGATAGTTACATCAAGTGTAACGTTTTTTGTTACAGTTCGACATTAAAACATCAGGAGGAATTTGAGTATGAAAATGTTAGTAACAGGAGCAACTGGAAAATTAGGTTCGAAAGTTGTGAAAAAACTGCTGGAAACTGTACCGGCTGATCAGCTGGCGGTCAGCGTGCGCAATCCGGAAAAAGCGGAAGCGCTGCGGGCGCGCGGAGTCGATGTGCGTCAAGGGGATTTTGACCGCCCGGAAACATTGGAAACCGCATTTCAAGGCATTGACCGACTGCTGATCATCTCAGCCGATGGAGACAATGAGACGAGAATCCGTCAGCACGGCAATGCGGTAGCCGCCGCAGAACGCGCGGGAGTTCGGTTTATCGCTTATACGAGTATTGCGAATGCCCGCGAAAGCAAAAACTTCCTTGCGCCGACTCACAAAGCAACTGAAGAAGCGATTTTGAAAACGGGGATTCCATACGCCTTCTTGCGCAATAACTGGTACTTGGAAAATGAAATGTCGAGTATTCAAGGTGTTTTGGCGGGAGCCCCTTGGGTGACATCAGCAGAGAACGGCAAGGTGGGCTGGGCGCTGCAGCAGGATTACGCGGATGCAGCGGCAGCGGTTCTGTCCGGCGAAGGCCATGAAAACACCGTCTACGAACTTTCAGGCAAACTATTAACTCAGGAAGAAATCGCTTCAGCCCTTGGAGAAGTATTGGGCAAAGAAGTACCCGTCCAGCATGTTGACGATGCTGCCTATCGCGAGATCATGAAAAATGCGGGTGTGCCGGATTTTCTGATTCCGATGGTTGTCGATATCCAAAAAGGCATTCGTGAAGGCACACTTGAAGTCGAAAGCGATGATTTTGAAAAAGTGCTCGGCCGTCCGCTGACTCCGATTAAAGAAGGATTGGCTCAAATCGTTGCAAAAATCTCAGAAGCGAAATAATTAACGGCATTCGAAAGAGTGATGAACAAGATTACAGTGTTCATCACTCTTTTTTCACCACAATTATTGCGCATACTGTATAGCCCAAGTTCCTTTTATTAAATAAGTAAAATATCGACTGGATTCCAGAGCTAATGATGAAGGCATAAAAAAGTGTTCAAATGTAAAGTGAAATCCGCGAAATATAAATTGCATGAAAAGGGTGATACCGGTCAGGTAAAACCAGCCATAATTATCTAACATTTTTTTGAATTCGGATTTAGCTTCGTCAGTGGTAGAAACAGACTCAGTTGACAGCTCCATTTTTAACGATAAAAAACCGGCTACGAGAACTGAGATCCCTAAAATCAATAGAATAATTGCTTCGAACATCGAATACCTCCGTTCCGACTATCAATATCCGTCGGGGCCGGCCATTTTGAACCTTCACAAATATGCACCTGAGAGTTATTTGATCTTTTTTTGCTGTATTAAACTTATAACCACCAGCATGACGGTGCCGAGTAAGGCAACCGGAAGAAACCATCCGCCAAATCCGCTTCCCCAGTCTAAAGCGATTGACACAGATTCCATTAATATGAGAGAAAAAATGATGAGGCATGCATTTTTTAAGCGGTTGATCATTTTTCTGCTGAGCAGATAGAAGTGTTCAGCATTTGATTCATTCAGGCGCTTTGGATGGTTGTGAATCTCAGGGTGCTTTTCTAAGAATTGCATGAACAGAAGGATAAGTATTCCGATCCCCGGCAATATGAAAAGCTCCCATTTTGACCCCCAGCGATCGACTTCACCGAGTGCGTTGTAATGTGCAGGCACCTTTTCGGGGAGCGCTCCCCAGACAGCGATCAACAAGATGATCGACCCCAAGAAAAATAAATAGCCAAATGCGTTCCACACCCGTTCCCCTTTTGTCTTTTCAATTTTGATGTGAGAACCGTCAGCTCTGTTTGGCATATATGATCCCTCCTTTAGTTTTAAATACGGTTTGACCCATGAAAAAGTTCGGAATTTTTGCCTGTTGGAATGGGGTATATTTGCGATGAGTCCAGGCAATGTTAAGGGAATGTAAATCATCAGGGCGGCAATGTTAAGTTATTGTAAATTTTCGATTTGAATCGTTTACATAGGTTTTAATCTCCATCATAATCATAGTGTTTGGTTTGTAGATTTATGTCGAATTAGGGGGGCAAGACTTTGGAAATAGATGTGCAGCAATTGCTTTTTGAATTCATTGGAGGTCTCGGGATCTTTCTTCTCGGTATTAAGTTTATGGGAGAAGGACTCCAAAAATCAGCCGGAGATAAGCTGAGAGACATTTTAGATCGTTTTACAAGCAACCCTCTGATGGGTGTTTTGGCTGGTATCATTGTCACGGTTTTAATTCAAAGCAGTTCCGGCACGACCGTTATCACTGTCGGTCTCGTCAGCGCCGGCTTTATGACCCTCCGCCAGGCGATCGGCGTCATTATGGGTGCGAACATCGGAACGACGGTCACGGCATTTATTATCGGCTTTGACGTTGGTGCATATGCGCTTCCGATCATCGCCATTGGTTCATTTTTGCTGTTTTTCTTAAAAAGCAAAAAATTTCAGAACCTCGGACAAGTTCTGTTTGGATTTGGTGCGCTTTTCTATGGTTTGGAATTGATGAGCAGCGGAATGAAGCCGCTCCGAACGGTTGAGGCTTTTCATGATTTAACCGTCAGCATGAGTACGAACCCTGTTCTCGGTGTGCTTGTCGGCACGCTTTTCACCGTTCTCGTCCAAAGTTCAAGTGCAACCATCGGGATCCTGCAAGGGCTGTTTGCCGATTCATTAATAGATCTTAACGGCGCTCTTCCTGTATTATTCGGTGACAATATCGGTACGACGATTACCGCCGTACTGGCATCTCTTGGCGCCTCCGTTGCAGCGAGACGGGCTGCGGCCGTTCACGTATTGTTTAACCTGATTGGAACAGCGATCTTCCTGATCTTGCTGAAGCCGTTCACAGCTTTGATTTTAATGCTTCAATCCGCTATAGGGCTGGATCCTAAGATGGTGATTGCGTTTGCCCACGGTATCTTTAATACGTCGAATACGCTGATTCAGCTTCCGTTTGTCGGGATATTGGCTTTGATCGTTACGAAGCTGATTCCGGGCAAAGATTCGGTTGTGGACTATAAAGCAACACATCTGGACCCGCTGTTCATTCAGCAGTCGCCTTCAATTGCCCTGGGACAGGCCAAAGAAGAAGTACTACGGATGGGTGAATTTGCGGTAAAGGGACTTGAGGAAACAAAAGAGTTTTTTAATACAAAACAGGCAAAACATGCGCAAAGCGCTTTTCAAATAGAAGATGCGATCAACAATTTGGACAGGAAGATTACCGATTACTTAATCGAACTGTCAGCCACTACGCTTTCTGAACAAGAATCTGAAGAACATCATATGTTAATGGACACAGTCAGAGACATTGAAAGAATCGGCGATCACTTTGAAAACTTGGTTGAGCTTGGCGAGTACCAGCAATCCAACAGGGTGAAAATTTCCGAAGCGGCAATGGCTGATTTAACGGAAATGCTTGATCTGACTATTTCTACTGTTAAGGAGTCCATTACAGCTCTTGGGGAAAATAACGAAGATGCCGCAAGACGTGTAGTCGAAAAAGAAAATCAAATCGATAAAATGGAACGCAAGCTTCGCAAAAAGCATATTCTTCGCTTAAACGACGGATTATGCAGCGGACAAGCCGGCGTGATCTTCGTCGATATCACCAGCAATCTGGAAAGGATCGGCGACCATGCCGTCAATATTGCAGAAGCTGTTTTAGGCGAAGAAAAACATTAAAAATCGGGAGTCAATCCCGGTTTTTTTATTTTGTGGGCCTTTTTTATCACGGTGTGACATATTTACTAAATTGTGAGCAAAAAGGAAGAACATTCTTCTTCTAGAGACGCAAATCAAGTATAATAGTTTTATTCTTTAGGAGGTATTAAGATGCAGAAATACAGAAGAAGAAACACAACGGCCTTTACGGTTATGTCATATTTCACATTTTTTGCGGGAGTCTTTTTGTTCGGTATCGGCCTTTACAATGCCGACAACCTGCAGCTCAATGAAAAAGGCTATTACATAGCTGTGATGATTTTAGTGGCGGTCGGCGCGATTTTGACGCAGAAAGTGACGAGAGACAACGCCGAGGACAATGAAATCATTGCGGAGCAGGAGAGAAGACAGAATTTGTCGAGTGGTGAGTAAGCTAAAAAAAGCATCTTTAGGGATGCCTTTTTTAATTTGAAATATTTTTATATTTGTTTTCCAAAACGAAGTCAATCATTCCAATAATTTTTGAATGGTTCGATTTTTTTCTAAAGTGTAAGAAGTTTTGGTCTTTGTTTCTTTGCGATTTAGTGATCGTGCCGAACACCCAGATGGAGCTGGCTAAAAGTAATATTGTTAATATCAAAGGGAAAAAATTATGCTCGATGTCATATGAAATGGAAACGACTTGACCAGAAAATATAGCAGTTATAATGCTGGCGGTGAAGGAGCTGTAAAGCGAAGCTTTGATCACATGGCTGATTTTTAGCGTTGGACCCGAAAAATAAACTTTCAACCGGTTTAACGTGGATAAATCTTGTTTTTCGAGGTATGCCATCAGCTCTTCATCGTTTTCAGCTTTTGATAACAATAGAGTTTCAGCCGTTTGTTTTGTTTCTTCGAATAATTGTTTGTCTGTTTGCATGTCTTTTGCCCTTCTTTATTATGAGATTGATAGAGAATCAAAGCGGAGGTGAATGTCCCTCTGCTTTCTAATTGAGTTCTTTCTTAAAACGTTCATCTAAAATAAAATCAATCATACCCGTGATTCTGGAATACTCCGCTCTTTTTTGGAAATGCAGGATTGTTTGCATTGGTCCTTTTCGCGAGGAGATCAGCATCTTGACGATCCAAAGCAAAGAGAAGATCAGATAGAACATGAAGCAGAATGAAAAAAAACTTGAAAGACCATGGGTGAAGGTGGAGACTTGACCAGATAAAAAGGCTGCCATAATGACAGCAGTCATACTGCTAAAAAAAATGCCCTTAATAAAATACGTTAATGTAAAACTTGGATTTGAAAAATAGATTTTTAGCTGATTTAATGTAACAGAATCTTGATTTGCAAGGTATGTAAGCAGCTCTTCGTCACTTTTGTGAGACTCAAGGAGCTTGGCTGTTTGTTCAGCTTTTTGAAATAATTGTTTTTCTTTTATCATTGGATTGTCACTCCTACTTCATAAAAAACATGAGAATTTTATTGGTGCGGTATATTTTTCAATGCCTTTTTGTATTTTTGTTGTAAAACATTATCAATCATTTTTACGTTACGTGCAAACTCGGCTTTCTTGGAAAAGTGTGTAATAAATTGAATCGGCTTTTTTTTCAAAGTGACAAGCTGTTTAAGCACCCAAAAAATACACCCCGCAAATATGACAGCTAATATTAGAATGGAGATCCCGGAAACGAAAGGGAATATCGAAGCTGCTTGACCAGAAAGAATTGCAGTTATGAAGGTAGCCAATATTATACTGAAAAATGCTGCACTGATGAAATAATGAAGCGCAAATGAAGGATCTGAGTAATAGACTTTCAGTTGATTTAAGGTTAATGAATCTTGTTTAGCGAGAAAGGCTAATAACTCTTCGTCACTCTTATCGCGGTAAGTTTTAAGGGTTTTGGCTGTTTTTTGCGTTTCAATAAATACTTGTTTGTCTGTGTTCAATGTTGATACCTCCACGATACTTTAATTTTGAAAAACTGAATAAATACATTATATTATGTATTTATTCAGCTTTCATTAAATAAGGAAATTAATGAGATATTAGTTATCTAAATATCACAGCAGACACCGCCGCGCCAATAGCGATTTCAGATGCTGAGTTCCAGCTAATTACACCAGCTTCTGTTATGATATTTCCGCCAACTGCAATCCCAATTGTTCCTCTTTTTACTATTGACATAAAAAAATACGGAAATTAACTTCACTAAATGAAGTGAAGTTTTCCGTATCTCGTTTATCTCAACAGCCCCAAGCTTCCTGTCAGTCGCGCCACTTTTTTCTTGTCGCCGCAAACGCCGATTCCAAAATAGCGGTAATCGGAAGCTGCGGTGCTTTGAAATGTTTCAATATATGCTTCATATGTATGAATGCCTTGCGCGACATCGGTGAAATCGACCGTCAGAATATCGTTGAATTCGTCGGTCAACAACTTTTGTCTTAATTGATGAAGCAGCTCGGCGTTGCCTTTTAAAATGGGGATTGGAAGTTTGACGATACCCAAATGGTCGATTCCCGAGCCGTCCGTTACATTTTCTCCGAGCAGGCCGGGTTTGTTTTTGCCGAGTGCAGCCCCCAGGATTGCAGCTGTATTGGCAATTAACCCGAGCGGCAGGCTTTCATCGATGATCAGTGCGCATTTTGTTTCTTCTATCAAATTTGTTCCTCCTTCAGCTGCGGTTTTGGTTTTGTTTCAGAAATATAAAGACCGGCCAATGTGAGCGCTCCTCCGCAAAAAGCAACCCATGTCAGTTTTTCTTGCAGAATGACGACGGATGCGGCAATGGTGATGACGGGTACCATATAGATATAAGCGCTCGTTTTTACCGCCCCAAGCACACCGACCGACCAGTTCCATGTCACAAAGCAAAGCGCAGATGCGCCCGCACCTAAGAACAGGATATTCAGCCAATTGGCGGGGGAGGCGAAAGGGCTTGCGTCGAAGCGGAAATCAAACAGAAACAGAGCGGGAACCATGAATAGCAAGCCGTACAGAAAGATCCGCTGTGTGCATTGGATTGTATGATAACCGAATGTGCTGATTTTTTTCATCAAAATCGCATATGCCGCCCAGACGAATGCGGAGGCAGCAGCAAGAATGTCGCCGAGCGGATTCAGCTTGAGCATGATTTGTCCGTTAAAGAAAATGAGCGCAAGTCCTGTAAAAGCGGCGGCGAATCCAATGAAGAAGCGGGGCTCCAGCCTTTCGCCCGAAAGGAAAAAATGCGCCAATACCGCGGTGATCATCGGAATAACCGCGACGATCATGCCGGCGTTTGAGGCGTAGGTAAGGGTAAGCGCGATGTTTTCCAACAGAAAATAAAGCGTCACCCCGCATAAGCCTGCTCCCGCAAACAGCGCTTCCTGCCTCCAGCTCCGGAATGTCAGCACATGTGGATGCACCATGATCAGCACAATCAATCCGATGAGAAACCGGTAAAACAATATATCTACGGGCGGGAAATCCTCGAGCAGCACCTTTGTCGAGACAAAAGTGGTACCCCAGATGATGATCGTGATGACAGCTGCGAGGTGTCCGGCGGTTTCGCGTCTTGTCTTCATCCTTTGATCTCCTGCCTGTCATATTCAAAGATTTTCATATATTGTTTCGGCGTCAGCCCGACCTGCCGCTTGAAAAATTTCGTCATATGGCTCTGATCGCTGAAGCCTGTTTGGAAAGCGGCATCGATTGGTTTTACGCCTTCTTCCAACAGCTTTTTCGCATGATTGATACGGACGGTTTCCAAGTAGCTGTAGGGAGAAATTCCTTTCTGCTTCGTAAACGACCGCAGGAGGTGATACTTGCTCCAGCCTGTCAGCTTGCTTAAATGTTCAAGCGTAATGTTTTCCTGGTAATGGGATTCCAAATAACCGCACACCGCTTTGACTTCGTCGGACGGTTCAGGCGCATTTTCGAGAAACGCGACATCAGAATACGTTCGAATCAACTCCTCGAGAAGGTTGAGGAAAAGCTCCTCTTTTTTCAAGGCTTTTTCTTTCTGCAATATTTGAATGTGAAGCTCCTTCAAGCTGGCGTTCAGCTCATGACGGAACAAGACATTCTCCGTGAAATAGGGGAGGCTGTCGGTCCCGGTGATCTCCTTCACAAATCTTCTCATAACATCAGGCATCACATTTATGCAGCGATAATCGAGCGCCTTTCCGTCAATCTGCTCGCAACTGTGCGTGTCATAAGGATTGAAAAGCACGAGATCGCCCTGATTAATGATGTATTCTTCTCCCTTGCAAAGTAAATAGCGCTGCCCCTTCTCGATAAAACCAATCACAAAATACTCGTGAAAGTGATTCGGAAACTTCTGCATAATCCCTTTAAAGCGGTAGGCTTCAACATTCAGATCAGGGTCCAGAAAAAGCGTGCGGGTTTCATTTCGCATGTCGGGCCTCCTTGGTGTGATGATGTTTAAGTTTATCATGTTTATGGGAGATTTCTTGTATGATGTTGCTTAATGAAAAAAAGGATACAATGGAAGAAAAAAAGAGGTACCCAAAGTGAAAAAGAAATGGATTGCATCAATTGCCTTCACGATGATACTGGGCATCGGCATCACGATTTACTGTCTGTTTTTTGAACATAACAAGCTGAGTGGAGTGACTTCAAACGGGGAATGGGAACTCTCTTATTCTAAAGAAAGGGAAGAGCAATATTGGAATGGCTATGTTTCGAAGAAAACGAGTGAAGATGCGGAGTTAAAGAGAGTCGTATTTTTTGTGAATGGAAAAGAGATGGTTCATTACGAACAGGATGAACAAGAGGAAAGCGCAGCGCATTCTGATACAGTCAATGTTGTCTGGCTGGGTGATGCCCCTGAAAAGAATGAGCAATTTGAAGGTGTCGTGGAATGGAATCAGAATGGTGAAGATCATAAGGAGAGGGTTAAACTGACAGCAACTACAGGGTCATAAAAATTGATCCATTGTAACTTTTAGTGTAATATTACACTAAAAAGAACGTCGGAGGTTCCTCCATGGATAAAGAGTACATAACCGAACTTATTTCTTCTAAATTAAGATTAATCCGTGCGGAAAGCGGCTATACACAGGAGAAAATGGCGAACGTGCTCGGGATGTCGAAGAAAACGCTCGTGCAAATTGAAAAGGGCAGGTCGGCAGCGGGGTGGGCGCATGTTGTCGCGGTATGCGCGCTTTTTCGGAACAGTGAAGTGCTGCAGGCCGTGCTCGGGGATGAGCCCCTTGAGGTGGTGGAGACTGTCGCTCATCGAAGCATCGACAGACCAAAAGGGAAGACGCTTGGCGGAAAAGTGTGGTGGCGGGACATTGAGAAAAAAGGCGAGTTCCGCCTTCAGCAAAACTTGATTTCTCACCATTACCGCATTTTGGATTCGTATGACGACCTATGGTTCAGCACATTTGAAAAACAGGATGCTGTGGCGCGTTTGGACGAGCTGTTAAATGAACAGGACGGGGTGGAATGAAGAAAAAGTTAAGTCCTCTGAATTTGCTGGTTTTCATTCCTCTAAGACAGACATAGTGAAAAACACTGCGTGTCGTGTCTGCAATCGGACGTGAGAACAGTTTTCCCCCCGCCTTATTTTCACTCCAGTACATCATCAAGCAGCTTCCACATCAGCTCCCTCCGGTTTCCTGCGCCCGTCTTCAAAAAAATCGATTTCAAGTGGTCTTGAACGGTGTAAGCCGATATATGCAATTCGTTTCCGATGGCTTTTGTTGAAAGTCCGCGGATGACCCGGTAAACGATGTCTTTTTCCCGGTCCGACAGGCTGTAGGCTTCTGCTATCAGCGGTATGGTTTCTGCCGGTGAGGCAGGCTCGAATGAAACGGCGATCTGGCCTGACGGGCCAAAGCCGTCTAAACGGCTCGCTTTAATGGATAGGTAGGAATGGCCCGGAATCGAGATGACCGTTTTTGCCGGATCGGCAGTTTCGGCCGCTGCCCGCGTGCAGACGGCCCGGACAGGTCTCGGCACGGCATCGCTGCCGATGCTTTCCCAGCCGCGCAAGATGTTCAGCCAATGGAGGGCCGCTCGGTTGCATGACAAGGGCTGCAGGTCTTCCGACAAAATCAGAATGCCTCCGACATGTTTCATGTGAAACACGTCTTTTTTTGACAGGTGGTGTCTGAATAGCTGAAGGTGCCGGCCGATAAGCGGTGCGAGAGAAGCAAGCAAGCTCTTATCCTTTTCTGTAAACAGCGGCTGTCCTCTTTTCCTCAACAGGGTAAGGTATCCCCAGCACTCCCCCTTGCTGAGGAGAACGGCGCGCAATTCATCTTCATAGCCTGCCGGCCCAAGAATGTTGCTGTAGCGTTTGCTTTGCCGGAAGTCTCCTTTGACCGATTCACTTAATATAGCCGCTGTCTGCCGTGTCTGAATTAAGGCTGCGAATCGATTCACATCCTCCTCCGTGTACTCAAGCTCGAATAATTGCGGATGGATCGCTTCAATTTGATCGTCTGTGACGGCTCCGATGGACAGTAAGGTCTTGGGGTCTACAGCTGTGCAGCATGATGCGTCAAACGGAATCGCCTGTTTTAATGCAGACAGCATGGCTTCGATATATTGGGGCGAAGAACGGGATGTGCGCTGCAGGTCGTTCAGTATGTCTTTTAACGGCCGGTTCATGTCGGTCCTCCTCTTTAAAAATTCCCAGGTTTAAGGGATGGTGGTTTGCTGAAACTCCTTTATAATTGAGAACGATTCTTAATTAATTTTACTAAAAGGAGAACGGCTTGTCATGAACATGGACTGGAATCATCCTGATGTCTATCAATACGAAAAAAAAATCCCTTTAAAAATCCCGTGCTATGAAATGCTTTACGATATGATGGATCGCTTGTTGACGGTCCGGCTTTCTGAAGATGCGGCTAATGTGATGGTCGTCGGGGCCGGAGGCGGGCAGGAGCTCGTGACGCTTGCAAAAAGGCACCCGAATTGGTCATTTACAGGAGTCGATCCGTCTGCCAGCATGCTCGGTTTGGCGAGAAAAAGGCTGGAGCTTGCGGGAATTCAGCTTCAAGCCGATCTGATTGAAGGAGAAGTACATCAGCTTGAGTGCGGATTTCATTATGATGCTGCGACATGCATGCTTGTGCTTCACTTTGTCCGCCATAAGCTCGAATTTTTGCAGCAGATCGCTTCAAGATTGGCGATGGCGCTCCGTTTTTCATTGCGGCCATTCAAGGCGACATGACGTCAGAGACATTCAAGTGGCAGATGTGTGCCTGGAAGGAGCATATGCTGGCAGGCGGGATTTCTGAACAGGAATGGGAGAGCTTTTCCGCTTCAATCGGCAGCCGCTCTCATCCGGTGCCGGCTTCAGAGGTGGAGGATCTGCTCGGCAAAGCAGGCTTTACAAACGTAACGAGATTTTTCAGCGCTTATGTAATCGACGGCTGGTTTGCTGTGAAGGGAGGCGGCAAACAGTGAAGAAACATATTGTCGTGATCGGCGGGTACGGTCATGTCGGCGCCCAAATCTGCCGGAGGCTCGGGGAAAAATATCCGGGCCGTGTGTATGCTGCCGGAAGAAACCTGGATCGCGCCGAGCGTTTTAGTCAGGAAACGGGCGGCCAAGTGAAGCCGATGCGTTTCAACAGAGATGCACCGGCTGACTGGGATTGGCTCAAGACGACAAAGCTGGTGATCGTGTGCATCGATCAGGAAAACACTGAGTTGGCAGAGGCTTGTCTGGCGAACGGCGCGGATTATATCGACATTACGGCGAACGGTTCATTTTTGGCTCAGCTTGAACAGCTGAATGACGAAGCATGCCGCGGCACAGGATTATTAAGCGTCGGCCTGGCTCCGGGGCTTACCAATTTACTTGCGCAGAAAGCCGCCCAGGCTCTCGATGAAACGAGCCGGATTGATATTGCGATCATGCTCGGTTTAGGTGACAGCCATGGAAAAGCGGCGATCGAGTGGACAGTTGACCATCTGAATACGGTGTATGATGTGAAAGAAAATGGACGCTCGATGAAAGTCAGCAGTTTTACAGACGGCCGGCGGACAAACTTCGGCGGACGATTGGGGCGCCGGACAGCGTACCGGTTTCCTTTTTCAGATCAGGTGACATTGCCAGGCACATTAGCCGTCCCTTCTGTTTCCACCCGGCTTTGCTTTGATTCAAAGGCTGCAACTGCACTGATTGCCGCCATGCAAAAAATCGGCGCAGTCAAGCTCTTAAACAATAAGGGAATTCGAAATCTGGCGGTCCGTATGCTGGGGATGCTCAACATCGGATCGGCGCAATACGCGGTAAAGGTGGATGCTGAAGGGGTGAAAAACGGCCGAAGCGCCGGAACAGGCATCGCGCTGTTCGGCGAAAATGAATCATTCATTACCGCACAGACAGCCGCTGCAGCCGCGTCCGCTCTGTATACCGGAAGCTTTCCGCACGGAATATTTCATTTGGAACAGCTGTTTGAGCTTGAATGGGAAGGAAGAGAGTCTTGCTTAAAGGAGAAAGAAACCGGTGAGCGGTTTGTGATATCGTTTGACATCTTGTTAGAAAGTGAGATGATAAATATTAGAAAATAATAGAAGGAGTGGGGAAATATGCAGCCTGAAGATATTGTCAGAAGCGGTCCGAACCAATACGTTTGCAGAGAGGGGATCGCGAAAGAACTGCCGTCATTTGCGAGTACATTCGAACATCCCGTCATCATCACTGGAGTCAAATCGTTTAAAGCTTTTACGAGTTATACGACGCCTCCAAACAATTGGAAAGTCATTCAGCATACGGGCTGCAGTTCCCTAAATAAGATTAAAAAAGCAGCAGAAGAAGCAGAATCGGCAGATGTCATCATTGGGATAGGCGGGGGTACCGTCTTAGATACGGCGAAGGCAGCCGCCGATTTGTTGGACATTGAAGTCATGACGATTCCGACGATCCCGGGAACATGCGCGGCAAGCACGCCGTTAAGCGTCATCTATGATGATGACGGCAACTTTTCGGGCGTTCAATATCATAAGCGCTCCAGCTATTTGACGCTGGTCGATCCGCTGCTTCTCCTCTCTTCGCCGGTTGCTTATGTGAAAAGCGGAATCGGTGATACGCTTGCGAAATGGTATGAGGCTGAAGCGATCATCAGAAATACGGCCGATTCGCTTTCCATCATGGTTCAGACAGGGCTGAGGCAGTCTGTCTATATTCGGGATATTTTGTTGACAGAAAGCCTGAAAGCGATAGAAAGTCTTGAAAAAGGCGAATCCTCCTCATCTTTCGCAAATGTCCTCGAAGCGGTCATCGCGCTGGCTGGCACAGTAGGCGGATATGCGGGACGCTACGGCAGAATGGCCGGAGCCCATGCCATTCACAACGGCTTAACGTTCATCCCCGAAACCCATCGTGTGCTGCACGGCCAAAAGGTAGCCTACGGAATACTCGTGCAGCTTGCTTTAGAAGGGCGGACAGATGAAATCGCCGAACTCGTTCCCTTTTATGAAGGGCTCGGTTTTCCGAGAAGACTTAGCGATTTAGGCATTTTAGAAAACGTTGAAGAGGCAAAACGGACCATCGCCGCCCATGCCGTGCGTCCGGATGAATCTTTATGTTTGATGGGATCTTTTCATGAAGCTGATGTGATGGCGGCGATAGAGTCGCTCGAATAAACCCGGGTTTATACGCCTTTGAACTATTCAAAGGCGTATTTTATTTTTTGTAAACAGGGTCTTTATCACTATATTTTTGTAAAAAAATTTCATCCGCGGCCGATATAAATAAAAAATACTTTGCTTGAAAGAAGGGGGAGCAATGTGAAAAGCCCGAGATGGAATAATATCACAATCGGCGGCAAATACGGCATTATTTTCTGTGTGATGTTAACAGCGTTTTTAACATCCGTTTTGATTACATATGGTCTGTTACATGATACGAGCCAGACGGTTCAGGATACGAAATCGAAAAATGAAACGGCCGTTCAGTCGGCAAAGCTGATGTCCCTATATCAAAATAAATATTTGCACATTCCGGAGTACATCATAAATGCCCAGGATGAAAAATTGACCGATTATATGAAGTACAGCCAGGAATTTGCCGATACGGCCAAAAAGCTGAAAAAAGAGCTGCATTCAGATGAGCAGCTTGACATGTTTGATCAAATCATTGAAAACAATCATTCACTGGATGAGTACTTTTTCAGCGAAATTGTCCCAAATGTGCAGCAAATCAACACTGAGAAATTTTTAACCCTTCAGAAAAAAGCGAACAAGCTCAAAGAGGAGACGATGACGTTAGGCGAAAACCTGAAAGAAAACGCTGTCAAATCCAATGTTGAGTCGATTGGACAAGCCCAATCCAATATGACGAAAACCATTTATATTTTAGGCGTCTCAATCCTGATTTCGGCGATTGTGTCAGCAGGACTTCTGATCATTGTCAGCCGGCAGATCAAGAAAAATCTGAAGCGAGTTGTGGCAGCAAGCGAAGAAATTGCAAAGGGTCATTTGAATTTTGAAGCCCTTGATTACAAAGGAAAAGATGAAATCGGGCAGCTTTCGCAAGCGGTGAATCATATGGGCGGAAGCCTGCGTGAGATGATCGTCGAAGTATCCGGGATCGCAGCCGAAGTCGATAAGCAATGTCTCACGTTTACGAGCGTCTCGGCTGATGTTAAAGAAGGAAGCGAACAGGTCGCTGTCACTGTTGAAGAATTGGCAAACGGCGCCACGAATCAGGCAAATGAAGCGGCCAATATTTCGGAGCAGACACAGGAGCTCACCGGGCAGATTCAGCACGCCCATGAAAGCGGCGAAACGCTGGCCCGGTTTTCAAAAGAAGTGCTTCACGTGTCTGTCGACGGCGACAAACAGATGGCTCAGTCATTGCAGCAAATGAATGTCATCAATCATGTAATGGAGGCATCCGTAGAAAAAGTCAGTGTTCTGGAGGAACAGACACAGTCGATCCACAAGCTTGTCGAAATGATAACAGGTATGGCCGAACAAACGAATTTGCTCGCCTTAAACGCGTCCATAGAAGCGGCAAGGGCCGGCGACGCCGGAAAAGGGTTTGCCGTAGTAGCCGGCGAGGTGAAAAGACTGGCCGAAGAAGTGAAAAGCTCTGTCAGCAGCATCACCGAAATCGTCACGGCGATTCAAACCGAAACATCTTCCATGGCCGGTGATTTAAAAACCGGTTTTTCCGAAGTTCATAAAGGCAAAACCCAGATTGAGACTTCCGGCCGGTATTTTTCAGAGATTAAAGATAAAGTGACGGATATGACTGACCGTGTGTCGGACATTTCGGAGGCATTATCGCATTTCAGACGTTCAAGTGAGGAGATTAACGGCTCGGTCGAGCATATTGCGGCGATTTCCGAAGAAAGCGCGGCCGGTTCTGAAGAAATTTCAGCGTCCGTGCATGAGCAAAGCGGTTCGATTGAAAAGATGGACGAAAGCGCAAGGCTTCTGGGAGAGATGGTTGAACGGATGAATGTGATGATCAAGCGGTTTAAACTCTAAACAGAATGGGGGGTTTTAATGTTGTCGATATATGTGAAAAGAGGGTTGTTGGCACTTGCGCTGTTTAGTCTCCTCGCAGCTGTTGCCGGGTGTTCATTCAATTCTGCTGAAAAAAGCTCCAACCGTGAAGAAAAAGTAAAGCTGATTGCCGACTCCGACAAATTTTACGTCGGTTTTGCCATCGATACGCTGAAGGAAGAGCGCTGGTACAAAGATAAAGAGGCGTTAGAGAAAGAAGTCAAAAACCTCGGCGGAGAAGTCAAGACGCTTGCCGCTAACGGAAATAAAGAAGTTCAGATTCAGCAGGCCGAGCTCTTGATCAGCGAAGGGGTCGACGTGCTTGTCGTTGTACCGGCAGATGCGGATGCTGCGGCGGAAATCGTGAAAAAGGCGCACAGCGCCGGTGTAAAAGTGATTTCGTATGACCGGCTGATTCGAAACGCGGATGTTGATTATTACGTTTCATTTGATAACGAAAAGGTCGGGGAACTGCAGGCTGAAGCGATTGTAAAAAAAGCGAAGAAAGGGAACTTCGTATATATCGGCGGGTCGTCTCTTGACAACAATGCGGTCTTATTCCGAAACGGCGCCATGAAAGTGCTCGAACCGTTGAAGCAGCAGGGGAAAGTCAAGGTCGTGCTTGACGAATATACGAAAGACTGGCTTCCTGAAGAAGCGAAAAAGAACATGAAAAAAGCATTGAACAAGACGAAGGATATCGACGCCGTCATCGCCGCCAATGACGGTACGGCTGGCGGGGTGATCGAGGCGCTGCAGGAGGCGGGCCTGGCCGGAAAAATTCCGGTGTCCGGACAGGATGCGGAACTTCAAGGCGTCCAAAGAATTGTGAACGGTACCCAGACGATGACCGTTTATAAACCGATTCCCGCGCTCGCCAAAAAAGGCGCTGAAATGGCTGTTCAAGCGGCGAAAGGCGAAGCGATTCAAACCGATACAACCGTAGAAAACGGCAAAGCCAAAGTACCGGCGATTTTACTTGAGCCGTATGCCGTTACAAAAGGCAATATCAATGAGACCGTGATCAAAGACGGCCATCTGTCCAAAAAAGATATTGATAAATAAAACGAAGTCAGCCATCCGTTACAGGATGGCTGACTTTGTTAAATTTCTACTTTCACATCGGCGCTTTTCTTCAGTTTTTCAACCTGCTGTCCGAGTTTTTCCTGTCTTTTTTGCTGTTTGAGCATGTCTTGGATTTGCTTCTTGACGTCGTCAAACGCAGGTGTGTTTTTCTGTCCGCTGTCTTTTTGCTGTGCGGCAAATTGATCATAGTAATCTTTGATTTCTTTGTCTGTGACCTGATCTGCCGGCAGTTCTTTGTCAATATATTTTTCTGTTTTGATACTGTCGGCAATGTCGCTTTTCAGCGTGTTCATGTTTAAGCCGGCTTTTTTGACCGCTTCCTCAAAATCTTGATCGTTTTTATACTGCTTTTTGCTTTCGTCCAGCTGTTTTTCAATTTCTTTCTCAGATGCTTTGTAGCCTTTTTTGTCCGCTTCTTGGGTAATTAAAGCCTGTCCGACGAGGCTGTCGATGGCCTGCTTTTTGATTTGCTGTGCCGCATCTTTTGAAGTCGGATCCTGTCCTGTTTGCTGATACTGCATTTGTGCGGTTGATAATACGCTGTTATAGTCCTTGCCTGTGATCTTTTCATCGTTAACGACAGCCACTGTTTTTGTTTCATCGACCTTTTGCTGATCAAGTTTTTTCTGCATGGCTTTCATTTGCTTTTCTTGATCCTGCTGCCCGCTTTGGGCTGTTTTCGCTTGATCTTTTGTCTGGGATTGCTGATCATCATGATTTGAAGCGCAGGCGCCCAACACGACAGCCAATAATCCGATCATGAGAGATGATATGCCTTTTTTCATAATATATCTCCTTTCTTCAAACAGAAGTGATTCTTAAAATGACCTTTAGTGGGCATTCTAAACGATCGTCTCTGAAAAAGAAACCATTTGGAATCAATTTTCCAAAATGTAATCGAATTGAAAGGAGATCGTAATGTGATGGCCGAGTTCCGGTTTACTTGATATGCTTCGGATCAAAGCCGTAGACTTGGAAGTCCTTCGCAAAAATCTCCTGCACCAACTCTTTTGTTTCGTCATTGTAAAAGCTCTCAAAAGTCGGTAACACCCAGTCGAAGGTTGACATGGTGAAAACGGTGTCCGCGAACTTTCCTTTTTTAAGCATAGTATCGGAAAGATGGTGCGGTGATTTCGACAGCTGGGTTATCGGAGATTTCAATAATTTGTATTTGTTTTCAATCTCTCTGATTTGCGCGCTGAATTGCTCGAGGTAAATATAATTGGTGACAAACTCTTCTTCTTCTTCGAGATACTGAGGACCAAGGTGCCGGTCAATGGCGCTGATATCCGGCCCCAAATCTTTTAAATGATGCAAGAATTGGGTGAAAGACAGCCCTGTATTCATGTCACTGTTGAACAGACAGATAAAATGCGGGGAGCAAATCGCCGTCAGAAAGGAACTGACTGCTCTCCGGAAAGGGTTGCGCACAAGCTTGTAAGTGTCCTTTTTTCCCTCTTTTAATTCTGCCAGAAGATCCTTCACATAATCCGGCTGCTGCATATAGATCGTATTTCTGTAGTGATGAACCTCCCCCGCGCATCTTCGGCTAACATCTTCAAGCAGCCCGTTTTGGAAAAAGAACCAGCGATTCAGCGTCGTGCAGCCGCTTTTTGGAATCCAGAACAGAATAATAGGAAAATCTTTCGCAAAAAGAGGGGTATAAAGGTAAATCAAGCGATTCAGTCTCTCATCTTCAAACATGCAGAACACATCCACTTCTTTCTTGGTTTTGGTCCGCCCTGAGACAGCGGTTGCCTTTATACACCAAAGTATGCCGTCACAAATGAATTGATAGGGCGATAATATGAATATATTTCAAAATGATAAGATACGGCAGATGATTCCTTATTGAACCATATATAGAAAAATAAGTTTACGCTTTGAAACAATCTTATGATATTAGAGCATGCCTGTACAGTTTATATATAATGGAACTTTCTGTTTCACTGCATGCTCCGCCTGAGGTAACATGAAAATGAGAAATGCCTGGGATCGTTCTGAAAGATCAGATGCTCAAGGAAAATGGAATAAAGGGAGGGTCGCTCATGCAGATTCGCATGTCTGAATATCACGTTCCCGACCCCGAATCGGGTCCGTACGGGATCGCCGTATGTGCAAACGGGCGTATTTGGTTTACTGAACAAAAGGGAAACAGGATCGGTATGTTCACAGAATCCGGGGGTTTCACCGAATATACGATTCCGACGAAGAGCGCAGGCGCCTCGATTATCACTTCCGGGATTGGCGGTGAGCTATGGTTTACGGAGTATAAAGCGGGGAAAATCGGAAAAATCACGCCTCAAGGGGAAATAACCGAGTATGCCCTTCCTCCAGGTACTGCCCCGTTTGGGATCGCCGTAGGCTGTGACGATGCCATATGGTATACCGATATGGCCGGACATCAAATCGGCAGGCTGTCATCTTCAGGCGAAATAACGGAATATAAACTGCCCAAACCGGGAGCCTTCCCGTCACTTATTACAAGGGGAGCAGACGATGCCCTCTGGTTTACACAAAATCAAAGCAGCTCCATCGGACGAATAACAGCAGATGGAGACATTAGCGAGTATCCGCTTCCTGGAAAACAATCCGGACCGGTTGGAATCACTGCTGGCCCGGACGGAGCTTTGTGGTTTACAGAAATAAACGAAAATCAAATTGGGCGAATAACGGTCTCAGGTAAGATCAGCGAATACCCGCTTCCGACAGCCAATGCCCGCCCGCACGCGATTACCCCCCGGCTGTGACGGTGCCCTGTGGTTTACGGAATGGGGTGCGGGTCAAATCGGCCGCATTACAGTCAACGGAGATATTACGGAATATCCAATCCCGACGGCCGATTCTGAACCGCACGGGATAGCGGCCGGACCAGCCCAATCGATCTGGTTTGCAGAAGAGTGCGGCCGTATTGGGAAAATTTCTATTCTTGATTAAAAAACGTCCAGTTTGCTGGACGCTTTTTTTATATATTATTCCGTTCTCGTTTCCATTCTGCGGTTGGGCGAGCCAAGGCCTTTATTCATCAAGTAAAAATGGAAAATGTATTCTCCGATTGCCATAGCGACTGCTGCAAAAAACGCGGCCAATGCAGCGGTGCTTGCAGCCGTTCCCATCGCAAGAGCCATCAGCCAAACGACAAGAAAAGCGACGCCTAAATCGGCTAAAGTGGCCGTGATGTTATTGGTCTTCGGCAAAATAAACAAATCACCCAGCAAATAGGATACCGCGCCAAGAACAATCGTGATGAAGAGGGTGTTTTCAAAACTGAAATTAAACCCGAGCCCGAGAATAAGATACAGAATCACAATCGTCATGATGCCTTTGATGGCAAGGGCTTTCACATGTTCCATAACAATTCGCTCCTTTATACGAGATTTTAGTTTTTCTTTTCCTCGTATTCAGAAAACGAAACATGCAAACTTGCTTTTTTAACGGGCTTAGACGGATTTCCGCTATTCTTTCGGTTTCTTGCATAGTAGATGATATAGCATAGCGCCATAAATGGCACGCCGCAAAAAAGGGCGATTCTTTGGTTCGGATCAAAGGCAATGCCAATGCAGGATGCCAGACATAGTAGAAAAGCGGCAATCGGTACTGCCGGATAAAGCGGTGTCCGGTATTTTAAGCCGTCTGCGGTGTTTCCTTCAGCCAAAAAGCGTCTGCGGAACATGAACTGCGAGGCTGCAATGCTCATCCAGACGGCAACAACGGCAAAGCCTGAAATCGACACAAGAACGATATAGACGGAATCAGGCGCAAAAACGCTGGAGAGCAGCGACAGAATGCCGCCGATCATACTGAAAATCAGCGCGTTCAACGGGATTCCCCGTGAAGACAGCTTTTGAAAAACGGGGTGTAACGTTTTTTCTTTTGACAGTGACCAGAGCATCCGGGAGCAAGCATACAAGCCTGAATTGGCCGCGGAGAGCAGAGCCGTCAAAATCACAAAATTCATAATGTCGGCCGCGTATGGAACACCGATACGGTCAAAAACGACGACGAACGGGCTTTTGATCACACCGGCTTCGTTGACAGGAATGAGGCATGAGAGCACGAAAATCGTTCCGATGAAGAAAAGCACCAGTCTCCAGAGTGTTGTCTTGATCGCTTTTGGAATGTTCTTTTCCGGTTCGGCGCTTTCTCCGGCGGCAATCCCGATCAGCTCCGTACCCGAAAACGCAAAATTCACGGAGAGCATCGCCATAAAAATTGGAAGGAAACCGTTCGGAAAGAGCCCGCCTTCTCCTGCAAAATTTGAAAGAAGCGGTGCAGAGTCTGTATTTTGTATCGGGATAATGCCGAATATCGCCGCTCCCCCTAAAATAATAAACAATATAATGGCAAGCACTTTAATGCTCGAAAACCAAAATTCGGATTCGGCAAAAAATCTTACTGAGACAGCGTTGAACACGAAAATCAGTGCAGCGAAAACCGCGCTCCACATCCACACCGAAGTATCGGGGAACCAGCGCTGCATTAATAACCCGGCAGCGGTAAATTCCGAACCCAGTGCGACAGCCCAGGTCAGCCAGTAAAGCCAGGCGACGGTGAATCCGGTGCCCGGCCCGATGAATTTGGAGGCGTACATATGAAACGATCCGGTGACAGGCATGGCGACCGATAGTTCGCCGAGGCAGAGCATGACAAGGTAGACGATCAGAGCCCCGACTAAGTAGGCTAAAATCGTTCCGGCAGGACCCGCCTGTGAGATCGTATAACCGGAACTTAAGAAAAGGCCCGTGCCGATAACGCCTCCCAAGGAGAGCATGATCAGGTGTCTCGTTTGCATTTTTCTTTGAAAGTTCTGACGATTGCTGTTTGACTGTTCCATCATACCTCCAGTTTTCTCGCCCAGTCGGCGACGGCTTTTATGTCTTCAGGTGTTGTTCTGCAGCAGCCGCCGATCAGCTGTGCCCCCTGGTTATACCAGCTGCGGGCGCTTTCTCCGAAGGAAGCTTTGCATGCCGCACCATGCCATGTTTTTGTCTCCGGATCATACTGTTCACCAAAATTCGGATAGACGATAATCGGTTTAGCTGTATGCTTTTTGATAACGCCGATGAGCGAAGAGACATGCTCCAGCCGCGTACAGTTTACGCCTACTGCCGCAACCTGGTCATGCTGATCGAGCCATTTCGCGCATTCGCCGGCTTTCGTGCCGTCGCTGATATGACGTCCGTCTTTAGCGCTGAAACTGATCCACGCATGTATATCAGGGAATTCTTTCAATAAACGAACGATTGCTTTTGCTTCTGAAAGGCACGGTATTGTTTCACAGGCCAAAATATCGGCGCCTGCATCGATTAAAGCGCCCATTCGCCGCCTGTGAAAATCGGCCAATTCGTCTTCTGTGACGCCATAATCCCCACGATATTCGGAACCATCCGCTAAAAAAGCGCCGTAAGGGCCTACTGAAGCGGCTACAAACGGTTTGGGCCGGCCTTCGCGGTTTTCCGGCACCGCCCAAAATTCATCGCGTGCTTCTACAGCAAGACGTACAGACTCCCGGATGAGGTGGAGCGCTTCTTGTTCACTGAGGCCGCGTTTTGTGAAACCCTCAACCGTCGACTGATAGCTGGCTGTAATCGCGCAATCGGCGCCCGCACGGAAATAATCGAGATGCACTTGTTTGATAAGCTCTGGGTTTTCGATGAGCATTTTCGCAGACCACAGGCTGTCATTCAAATCACAGCCGTATCGTTCAAGCTCGGTGGCCATCGCGCCGTCAAGTGTGATGATAGGAAATTGTTCTAAAATCGATTGGATCGGATTTGTCATCTCATTGTTGAGGATCTGTCGTTCGAGACCCCGGCCTCCTTTTTTAGAGTTTTTAAAAATATATGAAAAATAGTTTAAAAGACTTCAGTAGCTTTTGTCAATCTACCAAAAATTAATTTTTACTAGTCACTTTTGTCGTTTTCTATTTAGGGTAAAACGGTCCGTCTTCGCATATTTTTTAAAAAAGACTGATAAGGGGTATTGGCTGGATGAAAAAACTGATTATCAATGCTGATGATTTTGGATATTCAAGAGGCGTGAACTACGGAATTATTGATGCTTATAAGCTCGGGATTTTAACATCAGCGACGTTCATGACAAATATGCCTGGCGCAGGTCATGCGGCCCGGCTGGCTCGCGAATCGCCCGGACTCGGAATCGGCGTACATTTGGTGCTGACCTGCGGCAGGCCGCTTTTGTCTGACCACCGGACGATCGTCGATGCAAAGGGGAATTTTCGCAATCTCGCATTTTATCAAGGTGCTTTTACGATTGATGCTGATGAAGTATACCGCGAGTGGAAATCGCAGATTGAAACGTGCATCAACATGGGCTTGGAACCCGATCATTTGGACAGCCACCATCACATCAACGCTTCCCCGGGCATCTCAGACGCATTTTTGACGCTCGCCCAAGAGTATCGTCTGCCCGTCAGGCGCAATATGGAGAGTGCCGTGATCACGGAAAAAGGAGTGAAGACAACAGACTCTTTTTCACCTGTCCTCGAAGCGGCTTTAAAGGACGAAGAAGCCGTCTCTGAACTGTTTGAAGAGCATGATACCGTGGAGGTCATGACCCACCCGGCATACCTCGATAAGGAGCTTTTGACGAACTCTTCTTATACTTATCCGAGAGTCGATGAACTTGAATTTTTAACCGATCCGGACGTTGTCATCCGTTTGAATAAGCTTGCCGATGTTCAGCTCGTATCATTTAGGAATTTGACATAAGGAGAATGCCGGAATGAAACATATTCTTCAGCTGCTGGGAAAGTCTTTGCTGATTCCGATTACCGTTCTTCCGATCGCCGGCCTCCTGCTGCGGCTTTCTGCGGAAGATATGCTGAATATACCGCTTTTTCAAGCGTCAGGCGTAATATTGAACAATATGGATGTCCTGATCGCGATCGGCATCGCCATGGGCTTTGCCCGTTCAAAAGATAAAGGGATTCCTGCGCTGACAGGATATTTGGCGATTACCGTATTAAAAGAGGGGCTCGGCATCTTGAATCCCGACCTTGATATGAGCGTCTTTGGCGGGGTGCTCGCCGGCCTGATGGCGGCTTTCATTTATAACCGGTTTCAACATACGAAACTGCCAAGCATGTTTTCATTTTTTGGCGGAGAGAAGTTTCCGATTACAATGATCGTATTGGTGACGATTCCGGTGGCCGGCTTTTTTTCGATCGTCTGGCCTTATGCAGAAGCGGCGATCGACACTTTTAGCCAGTCGCTTGTAGATCTTGGCGCTTTCGGGGTGTTTGTGTTCGGATTTCTGAATCGGTTTTTGCTGCCGTTCGGCCTTCACCATGTCATGAATACGTATATTTATTTTGGGCTTGGGCGCTATGAGACGGCATCCGGAGAAGCGGTGACAGGGGAAATTACGCGGTTTTTGAATGGAGACCCGACAGCCGGCTACTTTCTCGGCGGCTTTTTTATCACGATGATGTTCGGCATTCCGGCGATCGCTTTGGCAATCGCGCATGCGTCCAGAACGAGAAAAAAGGAAACGAAAGCGCTCATGTCTTCCGGAGCAGCCACATCGCTGATCACCGGGATTACGGAACCGGTTGAATTCACGTTTTTATTTACTTCGCCTTTATTGTACTTTCTTCACTCGGTCTATACGGGACTTGCCGGAGCGGTGCTCTGTTTGCTGGGGATTCGTCACGGCTTCTCATGGGGAGCGGGCGCCATCGATTATTTGCTGAACCTTAATTTATCAGACGGCGGATTATGGATCATACCGGTCGGCCTTGCCTTTTTTGCTCTCTATTATGTTACGTTTTACTTTGTGATTATAAAGCGAAACATTCCGGTGATCGGAAGGGAACAGGAAACGCCTGAAGGAAACCGGCTGCATCAGTCGATGGCCGCAGGCATTCTTAAGCATATCGGCGGCCGTGAGAATGTCGTGACTTGCGAAAACTGTATAACCCGTTTGCGACTGAAATTAAAAGACACGTCCTTGGCGGATGAAGCGCAATTAAAGCAATTAGGAGCGCACGGTGTGATCAAAATTGACCGGCATCATATCCAGATTGTGATCGGAACGGATGCTGGGAATGTGAAAAAAGACTTGCAGAACTTGATCGAGGAGACTCCGCCGGATTAAAAACTGGAGTTGATTGTTCCGTACCTTTTGGGGGAAATCTCGAATCTGCGAAAAATAAGCTTGCACCTCCAGCAGCGTGAGGCTTTATGATGGATATAAATCGTCAGTTGGAGGGGATTTCATGGAGAAAGATGGGTATTATTCAATCGGTGTTTTTTCAGAAATGACAGGGACATCCGTTCGGACGCTCCATTATTACGATGAAATCGGCCTGTTAAAGCCTGAAAAACAGCCGGGAACAGGCCGTCGTTTCTACACAGACAGAGATGCGAGAGATTTGCAGAAAATCACATGTTTTAAGTTTCTGGGGTACAGTCTTGAACAAATTCGCGCTTTCATGAAGGATGCATGCTTCGGTGCCGGTCTGATTGAGGCGCTGCAGAAGCAGAAAAAGGCGCTGGAGGAGAAAAAGGAGCATATTGAAACAGGGCTGAAAGCGATAAACAGGACAATCGGTCTTCTGGAGGAGGAAGAGGAAATCGACAGTTCTGTTTTCATGAGCCTGCTGAACAGCATTCAGACTGAGAAGGAGCAGCGCATATGGCTTGAACAGCAGGTGTCCAAACGTTTTGCCGATGATGTATTCGGCAAATCAGAAGATGAGATGGCCAAATTGGATCAAGAGTATATTCGTTTATCTAAAGAAGCCAAGCGGCTCATGGGAAAACCGGTTGATGACCCCGAGGTGCAGGAAATGGCGGACCGGTATATGAAGACGAGTTTGGAATTTATCGGGGAGGACGTTCTGTCGGCTTTAGGACAGATGGAGACAATCGAATCACAGCAGCTGACAGAGAAGTTTTCTTCACCTTTTACAAAAGAAGAGGAAGCGTGGCTGCAGCAGGTGTTCGAATATTACATGATTCACAACGATTTCTGTCCCGAAGACGGCCGATGAAAAAAATCAGCCGGAGCTTTTAATGCAAAAGCTCCGGCTCAATTTTCGTCGTTTCATTATCGAGCGAAACATGCAGTTCATGGTTTTGATTAACCGAAGCGAAAAAGATTTCATCCATTCGTTCAAGCCCTTTCTTTTTCAGCTGGTTTTTGAGCCAGCTTTCCGTTACATTCAATTGGTGAAGGACAGATGTGTACACTTTCCCGTCAACGATGACCGGATATGAAAATTCGCCGCTGCTTTTTTGAATTCCCATATCTTCAGCCGTGACTTCCATTTTATTTGGCTTTTTATATACCGTTAAATTTCCATTCGCCTCTACAAACGCCATTTCTACATCGCTGACATTGAAAACGTCTTTTTCCCGAAGCATTTGCAGAATATTATCCACCGAATATCTGATTCGTTTCAAATTTCCGACGATAAACGTTCCGTTTTTGATGACGATGGTCGGTTCAAATGTAATCAGACGTCCGAGTGTACTGTTTTTGATCATGATTTTTGAAGCGAGTCTTTGCAATAGGGCAATCGCAGCCACCGCAGCGGCGGTATGCAAATGTTCAATCCTCGGATCGGCTATGTCCGCTCCGACGACAGCCCCCAATGTAATAATGATTAAAAAATCAAACACAGGCATTTCCCCGATTGAGCGTTTTCCCATAAACAGTGTGACAATTAATAAAAGCGGGAGGATGGTGAAGATTCGCCCGTAGACAACCAAAATTTCTTTCACAGTTTCCATTTTCTTTCTTCCTTTTTATAGCCTTTTGCCAATTCAAGGTTGACGGCCGTCATTTTCGAGTTGAGATCATGATATGGATAAGAATCGGTTATTTCAGGAAGCCGGTTGGCATCCTCCTGGTTTGAAATCACACGACCCGCCGGAACAAACCGTTTTGGGGGAATTGTAACACCGATTACTTTTGCTCCCGGTTCGATCACCGTATTCTCTTGGATATAGGCATCAAAAACAAGGCTCTGCATTCCGACAAAAACATTGTTGTCAATTCGTACGGGGCCGTGAATTTGACATTGCGGGGCGAGTGATACTTTCTCGCCTATGTAAATGGAGTACGATTCACGATCTTTAAAAACGGAATGTTCAGTAACAGGGTTGTTGTATTCATAGTTTTTCATACCGTGCAAAACAACACCGTCCTGGATATTGCAATCATGACTGATGAAGATTTTTAATCCTGTGTCTCCTCTGATCGAAGAGAAAGGCCCGATGAAGACGTTGCGCCCGATGACCACACTGCCGATGACCGAGGCGAAATGATGGATGTATGAGGACGCATCAATATCCGGAATATCTGCTTCTTGATTAAATGACGCGGTAATATTGGGGCTGACATTGTCTTGGATCAGCAGCTTTTCAAGAAACTTCCCGGCCAGTGACGAAACCGTTAATCCAAGGATGAGTTTGTTGCTTAATTTCATATGACCTGCCTCCTTTATTCAGGTAGTCTGTCTAAAAAACGGGATAATATTTATGGACGGCGGTCTGAAACTAAAAAAGAGGATAAGGGGAGATAACGGCTAATAAAGCAATGGAATAGGTTTTAGGAAGCGTTCAAGACGATTCCCATTTTCAGCTGTGAAGAAACAGAGGAAATGATTCATTTAGAGGAGGAAATTCATGGTCAGGTTGCCTTGGCTAGCTCTATTTTAAGGGAGGTTGAAACTTTGAATCTATCTCTGGCAGTTGCATTAGTTATATCTGTGTTTTTAAATATATTTCAGCTGGCACAGCTCAAATCCAATAACCGTAAAAACGTAAAGTGGAATGAGAGTACAACAAGGCCGCTCAACCCCTTTACTGCCATCCTTTGGACTTATTTCGCCATTATCATTCTTTTGATGTTGGCTGCATTAGTAACCGTTATCATACAGCTTAACGAATAATATTAGCGGCGCATCTGAAATGCTTCTCTTTTGCTGCCGGTTTTTTATTATTGCCACAGTCATAACGAAAAATTGCGCAGAAATTGTAAGGAGAAAACCCGATGAAAACGGGATCGCTCGCTTTGACAAACACACGGAAATGATTGCCCCGAAGTGATCTATTTTAAATGAAGAGACGTTCGAATTTGAAACTCAAAAAAGATGGGCAAATCGTAAAGCATGCGGTAGAAAATCATAAGGAAGAGACAAATACCGCAGCTCCTCCTGCCAAAAAGGATAGAGACATTGGACATGTCAAAAAAAACAGGAGGCAACCCGCTGCCGAATACAGGAAATAACGGCCTGTACCGTGCTTTACTCATTGGACCCATCCTTCTTATTATCGGACTTGCTATGTTTGTTTTAAACCGCAAAAAGACTCAAAATCAAAGTGCGTAAATATTCCCCTAAGACAGCGTTACGGCTGTCTTATTCGTTTACGGAACAGCATTTCGCCCGCGGCGCCTGCGGAAATGCCGAGCACATAAGCCAATAAATCGCTCCACAAAAATCCGTAACCGAGAATGAGTCCGCCGAGCGGAACGGCTCTGATAGCATCAATCCAAGGAGCGTGATACAGCTGGCTGCATTCGATTAAAAAACAAAACGCGAGCGCAATCAGCGCCACTGAAGCTGTCTTCGCGTTTTTGAACAGAAAGCCTGCGCCGAAGAAAATCATCAGCGCCCACAGCGCATCCCCTAAATAGGCATTCACGATGTCCGGCAGCATATCGGCCGTCTTTCTTGAAGCAAGCCCCGCCGCCATCGCTGCGAACGTCAGCGCAAGCCGGCGGATACGGCTTCTTTTCATATTCATGTCTGAACCCCGTTTCTGCCAAAGCAGGTTAAGTAAATCTTCGGAGACATGACGGATACAAGAGGAAAAACGTTTTATAAAATGAACGAACAAGCCGCCGTACCCGGCGGCTTGTGTTATATCGCATTTTTGCTTTCGGCTTTTTGTTCGGTGCCGGAGCGTTCCCAGCATTCGACGCCTTCATGGTTTTCAAGAACATCTTTATAAAAGACCGGATCTTTGCCCGCTTTTCGCTGTTTCACATAGTCTTTCAAGGCGGCAAATGCCACTTTTGACAGCAGGAAAATCGCGATTAAGTTGACGATGACCATCAAGCCCATGAACAAATCGGCGAGGTCCCACACAAGCTGGACTTTTGATACCGATCCGAAGATAACCATCGCAAGCACACAGATTCTGTAAATGAGGAGCCATGCTTTGTTCGTGTGCAGAAATTCGATATTCGTCTCTCCATAGTAGTAGTTTCCGATCAAGGTGCTGAAAGAAAACAGGAACACCATAATGGCGAGAAAGCCTGAGGCCCATGCTCCGATGTGCGTGCTGAGCGATGCTTGCGTCAACTCGATTCCGCTCAGTCCCGGTTCTTGATACGCATCGGAAAACAAAATGATAAAAGCCGTGCTTGAACAAATCACGAGAGTGCTCGTAAAGACCCCTAAAGCCTGGACAAGGCCCTGTTTGACAGGGTGGCTCGTTGTCGCTGCGGCTGCGGCATTCGGCGCGCTGCCCATCCCGGCTTCATTCGAGAAGAGGCCGCGTTTGATTCCGTTCATCAGCGCCGCGCCGATGGCTCCGCCTGCCGCTTGTTCAAGGCCAAACGCATGACCGACAATCAAAGAGATGACGTCCGGCAGTTTCGTAATGTTCATCAGCATGACAAAAACGGCGACGCCGATATATAAGACGGCGAGAAATACGACAATATATTCGGACAGCTTGGCGATCCGTTTGATACCGCCGAAGGTAATGATACCGAAAGCAATCGTAATGATAATTCCCAGTGTAAGACGGTCTGTGCCGAATGAGTTTTCAAAAGCGACCGTTATCGTATTGGACTGGACCGCGTTAAACACGATTCCGAAGGACAATGTGATCAAGACGGCAAACAGCGCACCCATCCAGCGTTTTTTCAAACCTTTTTCCATATAGTAAGCAGGGCCGCCGCGGAAGCCGTCTTTATCCTTTATTTTATAAATTTGCGCCAGCGTGCTTTCGACAAAGCTTGACGCCGAACCGATAATGGCGATGATCCACATCCAAAAGATAGCGCCGGGTCCGCCCAAGGCAATGGCGATCGCAATCCCCGTAATATTTCCTGTGCCTACTCTCGCGGCCATGCTGATGCAAAAAGCCTGAAAAGGCGAGATTCCGTTTTTGTCGGGCGCTCCTTCCTTTAAAACCCGGAACATGTCTTTCAGCAAGCGAACTTGAAAGAACTTCGATTTAAAAGTAAAAAACAGTCCCGAAGCCAGAAGCATAATAATCAATAGTTTTGACCAAAGAAAGTCATTTGTGACAACAATGACTTCTTGAAGGAATTGCTGCATGCTTTCACCTCTTTTTTTGTGATTTTAAAAAATACTGAGATCCCATTCACGGGCTATATGTTTTAACAGCATTCCGCCCGTCATGCTGTTGCCGTAATCATCAATCGCAGGACCGTAGATGCCGATGCCGCATCCATGCCGAAAAGGCTGTTCTCTTTTCATGCTGGCGGGCACCGCGCACATGATTCCGCCGGAGACGCCGCTTTTTGCCGGAATGCCGACAAAGGCCGCGAATTTTCCTGAAGCATTGTACATTCCGCATGTCAGCATTAAAGCTTTTGTCAGCCTGGCGACATCCTTCGGGATCACTTGCTCTTGGCGGAGAGGGTGATATCCGTCATTTGCGAGAATCATGCCGATCAAGGCGATGTCTTCAGTGCTTCCTTCCATGGAGCATTGCTTCAAATAGACTTCAAGCGTTTCTTCGACGTCTGCTTCGAGGAAGCCGGTTTCCTTTAAATAATGGGCTAATGCTCTGTTCCGATGGGCGGTTTGCCACTCTGACCGAAATACTTCCTCATTGATTTCAAGCCGTTTTCCAATCATTTTTTCAATGACTTCATGAAGCGACGCCATTTTTTCCAGTGCCGATTCACCTGGAAGGATCGACGCAACGGTCAGCGCTCCGGCGTTGATCATCGGGTTAAACGGCTTTCCCGGCTTGTGCATTTCAAGGCGGATGATTGAATTGAACGCGTCTCCCGTCGGTTCTACATCAACACGGTCTAATACGTAAGAAATCCCTTTCGTCAAACACGCTGCGATAAAGCTGATCACCTTTGAGATGCTCTGGAGTGTGAATGATACGTCCCAATTTCCTGCTTTGATCACCGTTTGATCAGAACCGATCACACAGATGCCGAGCTGGTTAGAGTCGATTTTTCCTAAAGCGGGAATGTATTCGGCGTTGCGTCCGCTTGCGGAAAAAGGACGGTAATGTTCGACCAAATCTTCAAGGCGGGATTGCCAGAAGCGGGCGTCATTGCGTTCTTCCAATACTTCATTCATCGAAATTCCTCCAATCTGACCTGTTAAAGCTTGCAGGTTTGCTGAAAAAATACGAGGCTCTAAAAAGCGGTGAATTGGGCATGGCGGCAGAAGGCAAAGGGGTATAAGCCTGCGCCGCACAAGTTGTTTTAAAGCCTGTTCTTTCCTGGGAAAAAGGGGTTTGGGTTGCACAAGGGAGTAAGTTGCGGGAAAATATAAGCGTTTTCAAATAGAGAAAATATACATTCAATTTATAATGGAACCTACATAAACCTACAAAAAGCGACAAAAATATTTAAAAAATAAGCCAATTGATTTAAAAATCAAATCGACTGTGGGTAAAATGGGAGTTGCGGAAAACGTGCGATTAAAGTCAAAATAAAGCAACACGTTTGTAATGGAGGATCAGCATGATGGGTGGAAATTGGGGAAGCGTGATGAAAAAGGCAGCCCGGCTTGTAAAGAAAGACGGCTATATCTTAACAGTGATGATGTTAACGGTGCCGCTCGCAGGAGAGCTGAAGTTTTATCCGTTGAACGAGACCTTCCGGGTCAGCTTCGGCGTTCCGACTTTTTTCTTTCTTTTGCTGCTGCTGCGGAATGTCCCGGCTGTGCTGTCCGGCTTTTTAACGGGAGCGGCCGTCGTCGGATTTCGGGTGCTGCTTGATGCATTCGGCCCAGGGCAGATCGATTGGTTGTCATCCTTTTATCACCATTATCCGACTTTTTTCTTTTATTTCACATATGCGTTTCTATTCTACTTGGCAAAAGTGAAGCGATTTCAATTTCGCCCGCTCTACATCGGGTTTATCGGCTTCGGAATCGAACTGATTGCCGATGGAGCCGAACTGGCCGTTCAATATATGATGTTCGAATCTACCGTCACTCCGGGAAAGATTCGCGACATGATGGCGATTGCTTTTTCCCACAGCTTTATTGTGCTGAGCTTTTTTAATGTCATGAAGCTGTATGAAACGCAATCGCGGGAAAAGCAAATCCGCGAACAAAATGAGCACATGCTGATGATCGTTTCAAACTTATATGAAGAAACCGTTCATTTGAAAAAGACGTTGAAGAATACTGAAGAGATTACGAACGAATCCTATCAGCTGTACAGGCTCTTAAATAGACAGAGCGATAACAATTCCTCCGTCCGGCAGATCAGCCAGAAGGTGCTGCGCCTCGCCGGTGAAATCCACGAGGTCAAAAAAGACAACCAGCGCATTTTCGCCGGACTTTCAAAACTAATTTCGAAAGAAAGCTTCAGAGACTACATGGCGGCGGAAGATCTGGTCCGGCTTGTGACCGGCATTAATCGAAAGTATGCCGAATCGCTCGAAAAAGACATTGACTTTCACTATTCGATAGGCGGAGAACATCCGAAATACCACGTGTATACCGTATTATCCGTGATTAATAATATTATGGCGAATGCGGTGGAAGCGATTCAAAAACAGGGTTCCATCCGCCTCAGCCTCTATAGGCGCGCCGATGATATGCTGGAATGCCGCGTGGAAGATGACGGCCCGGGCATTCCTGAGAAAGTCGGGGATGTGGTGTTTGAGCCGGGATACACATCAAAATATGATGAATTCGGAACCCCTTCAACCGGAATCGGTTTGTCTTATGTGAAGGAAACTGTCGAGGAGCTAGGGGGGAGCATTCGATTTCGGAGTGATGCAAGCGGTGTTGTGTTTGCGATCAGACTTCCGGTCCAACAATTGATTCAGAAAGGGTGAAGGCCTGTGCGTTTTTTTATTGCAGATGATGACCGTGCTGTGCGATCGATTTTAAAACAAATCATTGAAGACGAAGATTTGGGAGAAGTGGCCGGAGAAGCGGAAGACGGCTGCGATTTGGAAGGCCACGTCCTGAATTTGCAGCAAATTGATATTTTATTTGTCGATCTTTTAATGCCGCTCCGCGACGGAATTGAGACAGTTCGTCATTTGCATGGCGCTTTCTCAGGAAAGATCATCATGATTTCCCAGGTGGAATCGAAGGAAATGATCGGTGAAGCCTATTCTTTGGGGATTGAATATTATATACATAAACCGATTAACCGAATTGAAATCTTGAACGTCATTCAAAAAGTCAAGGAGCGTATCGAGCTGGAAAAGTCGATCCATGACATACAATCTTCGCTGAACCGGCTTGTGAGTCTCGGCGGCGGACGAAAAAACGGCTTTAGGGAAAAAAGCATTCAGGAAACGGGCGAATTTCTCCTTTCTGAACTCGGAATTGTCGGGGAGAGCGGGTCCCAGGATTTACTCGCCATCCTTCAGTATTTGTTTGATGATGAACAGACCTCATTATATGAAAAGGACTTTCCGCCGCTCAAACAGATTTTTCATCAGGTTGCCGAGCAAAAGCTCGGGCCGGCTGCTTCGCCCGTAGAGATCAACAGGGAGATTAAAGCGTCCGAGCAGCGGATACGGCGGGCGGTCAGCCATTCGCTAAACCATTTTGCATCACTCGGTTTAACAGACTTTTCAAATCCGCGGTTTGAAAGCTATGCGTCCCGTTTTTTTGACTTTACCGTCATCAGCAAAAAAATGAAAGAGCTGCAGAAAGACTCTGCCGCCGCCTTGCCGTCCGCCCGCGTCAACACGAAGAAATTCATTCAGGTTTTCTTTTTGGAAGCCAAGCGGTTGAGCGAAAGTGCCGGAAAAAGGGGCTGAAAAGAGCTTCCTCACCTTAGAGGAAGCTCTTCTGCATGCCGGTTACCCAGCGTATTCTCTTTTCAGCAGCGAAAACATGTATACGTCAATCAGTCTTCCTTTCGCTTTCTCGTAATCTCTTAACAGTCCTTCCTTTTGAAAAGATAACGAGTTGAGGAGCTTGATTGAAGGCGTGTTTTCGGGCTCTACCTTCGCTTCGATCCGGTTGAGGTTCAAGCTTGTAAAGCCGTAATCGATCAGCTTTTGAACAGCTTCGGAAGCAAAGCCTTTTCCCCAATGATTTCTCCCTAAGTCATAGCCGATTTCAGCTCTGCCGTTTTCCTGGTCGATCATATTAAAGCCGCACGTCCCGATGACTTCATTCGATTCTTTCACAATGATCGAAAAGCGGTTTGCCTGCCCTTCAAGGCTTAAATCATTGATCATTTGGATCATGTCCCGCGCTTGTGAGACATCTGTAAAAGGTGTGATATTCATATATTTTGTGACTTCCGGATCTGACCAGTATTGACAGAGGACATCTGCATCCTCCAATTCCATTTTTCTCAAAGTCAATCTTTCTGTATAAAGGGTTTCCATGTTCTTGCCTCCAAGTTCCGTTTTATTTAGGAAGGTGAAAGGACCATTTATCGACCTGCGCATCATTTATGTTCATAGAATAAAATGTATACTGTTATCGGGAAACGGAGGGGTAAATTCCTTTTTGATCTAAAATGGAAAGTGCAATTTCGGCGGCAGAGCTTCCGGCAGCCTGTTTTTCACCTTGAATATGAACAGCAAAGAAAAAAGTATTATCGGCAGCTTCTACATACCCGATAAACCAACCGGCATGGAGTTCCCCGTTGATAACCGAGGTTCCGGTTTTACCGGATAAAACCCTGCCATTTGATTCTTCTAAACGTATCGAATCTTTCACAGTTTGTATATTAGACTGTTTAAAATCAAATTCGTTATCATAAAACTTTTTTAATATATTGACCTGTTCAAGTGGAGAAATTTGAAGAGAGCCATCCAGCCAATAATCAGCCGGGTCTGAAAAATCCTCATTTCCATAATGTACAGATTTGAGATAATGACGTAAATGATCCTCCCCAATTTGCCGGTCCAGTTTTTGAAAATACCATGTTGCGGAGCTGCTCATCGCAGAGAATAAATCCTGATCTTGATTCCATTCTTTATACGGATATTGAGTCCCGTCCCAAGTCATGTGAGAATTGTTCTTCGTGATGATTCCGGATTCCAGTGCGAGCAATGCGCTAAACACCTTGTAGGTGGAAGCAGGTGCGAATCTGGAGGTGCTTTCTTTCCTATTGTATATTGTATACTTTTTCCTATTAGAATCCAACAGGACAAAGCCCCCTGAGGCTGAAAATTTATCAAAAAAGGTGCTGTAATCTTCGTATTCTACATTGGTGCCGGGTAAAAAGCGCGTTTCTTTTTGCATGGCCAATATAGACACAGAAGGAGTACCGGCTAATATGGCTCCAAGAACAAGAGTGAACACTAAGGCGCTTTTCGCCTTTAGCAAAGGTGATGCCGTCTGGAAGTTGACAACTGTAACAATCCGTCTTTTGATATGTTTGTATGAGCTGCTGAATTCAGAAGCGGCTAACAAAGACGATGTTCTTTGCTTAAGTGAAGTAAATTTTAAAATCACCTCGCCATATTTGATGTGCAATTTTTTATCAAGCGTTTTTAATACGGCAAAGTCGCAAGAAATCTCCATCTCCGTTTTCGCTTCCTTTGATAAATACCACACAAGAGGATTAAACCAATAGACGATTTTCAACAGGCAAAGAAAATAGTTGATGAGCATATCTTTTCGTTTGCAATGGTACAGTTCATGAAGCAAAACACATTTCATTTCGTCGGCAGAAAACATTGAAATATCTTTTGGCAAGATAATATATGGACGAATGACCCCAAATGTAATGGGGGATTTTATCAATGGGGAACGAGCCAAAATGACTTTTTGGTGAAAGCGCATTTCCTTTTTACATGTGTGAAAAAGGGTTAATAGCTCTTTGCTGTTAACAATTTGCAGGCTCTTTTTTATTTTGCCGATTTTTAGATTGCTATAAAGAGTAGCTGTAAGCATAACAGCAATACCCAATATCCAAACCGCGAAAAAGGCTGAATCTATCATTTTGAAAGACGATTGTTCAATCGACATCGAAAAGTCCTGCACCCAGTTTACATGTTGGCCGATTGCTTCTGTCGTCTTATCTGTGGAGTGGGTTTGGGACAATGCCGATTGGGCTCCTCCTAAATTCAGAATCCAGGCAAAATGATGGCTTTTTAGAAAATGAAAGGGGATAAAAGGAGCGATCAATGCCAAAAGAGAAATCACGCTAATATAATAGTGGGTGCCTACAGTGATTTGAGCTGTGAGCAGTTTTTTAATGAGTATGATGATAGAAAAAAACAGAGACAATAGAATTTGACTAACCAAAAAGGGAATAAAGAAAGAACTGCTCATTTCATTCCTTCTTTCTGTTCTTATGTTCTTCTAATATTTGATACAACTCATTAATTTCTTCACCTGACAGCTGATCATTCTCCAAAAAGTTTAATACCATCGAATTGAGAGTGCCATTGTAAAACCGGTTTAAAAAACTGTGACTCTTAACCTCTATATAATCACTTTTGTCTATATTTGGTGTGTAAACGAAAACCCGTCCTTCTTTATGGTGGTTTAATGCTCCTTTTTTAATGAGGCGCAGCAGCATAGTTTGGATGGTTTTAGGGCTCCATTCACTGGTTTTGGATAACTCTTTAATCACCTCATTGGTATTGATCGAAGAATGCTTCCAGATGACTTTCATCACTTCTAATTCCGCATCAGAGATTTGAGGTATTTTTTTCATTTTAATCATCCTATACTTACAAATGTAATACTCTCATTATAGGTTTGCCATTTTAAGAAGTCAATTGAGCTGGAGTGAACATGCTGTTTCTGCATTTTTCATTTCATCACTTCCCGTCCGTTCATTTGTCACCGGTGGAAATGAAGTCATCATTCCGCGACCTTTTCGATTTTTATTCCTTCCGAAAAAACGGTTGCATTTAAATCTTACATGTGTAATACTTTCAAAGACTACATTTGTAAGATTTGATGTTTGAGTCGGCTGAAAGATCGTACGTACCAATGATTCTTTCGTGTTCATTCAAGCCATCACACAGCAGGCATGGCGGAAAGACTGCTTCATTTGTCTATGTTTTAGGTGTAATGGGCACCGCTGGTTACGATCAATCAAATATTCAATCGAAGGGAGACGATTTTGATGAAATTATCGTTCAGTACTTTAAAACTGAAAAAGGCTGCAGCAGTGTTGCTTTTCTCTTGCGTCGCGCTTGCAGGATGCGCTAACAATCAATCGAATGCCTCGCAATCTGCCGAGAAGAATGAAAAGACGGAGATGAAAGATGATTTTGCAAAACTTGAGGAACAATTTGATGCAAAACTCGGGATCTTTGCATTAGATACAGGTACCAACCGGACGGTAGCGTATCAGCCGGATGAGCGTTTTGCTTTTGCTTCGACGATTAAGGCTTTAACTGTAGGGGTGCTTTTACAACAGAAATCAATAGAAGATCTGAACCAGAGAATAACATATACACGTGATGATCTTGTAAACTACAACCCGATTACCGAAAAGCACGTTGATACGGGAATGACGCTTAAAGAGCTTGCGGATGCTTCGCTTCGATACAGTGACAATACCGCACAGAATCTGATTCTAAAACAAATTGGCGGACCTGAAAGTTTGAAAAAGGAACTGAGGAAGATTGGTGATGAGGTTACAAATCCCGAACGATTCGAACCAGCGTTAAATGAAGTGAATCCGGGTGAAACTCAGGATACCAGTACAGCAAGAGCACTTGCCATAAGCCTTCGAGCTTTTGCTCTTGAAGATAAACTTCCAAGTGAAAAACGCGAGCTTTTAATCGATTGGATGAAACGAAATACCACTGGAGATGCCTTAATCCGCGCCGGTGTGCCGGACGGTTGGGAAGTGGCTGATAAAACTGGAGCGGGATCATATGGAACCCGGAATGACATTGCCATCATTTGGCCGCCAAAAGGAGATCCTGTCGTTCTTGCGGTATTATCCAGCAGGGATAAAAAGGATGCCAAGTATGATGATAAGCTTATTGCAGAAGCAACAAAGGTGGTAATCAAAGCCTTAAACAAGAACGGCAAATAAAACATTGCGATGAATTCCGTCAAAACATCATCTTACATAAAGTCACTTGGTGAACAAGCCCATATCATTGTCCGGCAATGGTGTGGGCTTTTTTTGTTTTCTCTCTTTAAAGATCATGTGAAGAAAAACGGGAAAATCGGTCTGCGGGAAAGGACCGGGTTTTTGTCGAAATCATAGGCGAATGGGTTGGATTGTGACAAAATTCGACACATCTACTGGCGGTGCGACTTGATGGACCATCAACCGCGTCCCTCCTCCTGTTTACAATACTTTACAGTTCATTAATAAACTCTGCCTATAATAGAACCCGATCAATCATTTGTATAGAGAGGGGTAATACGAATGACACATGAAGGACCGCTGGAGGAATGGATGAAAAAGCTGAGCGAGGAAAGCCTCAAGGACAATACGTTTGACCGCCGCCGCTTTATTCAAGGGGCCGGCAAAATAGCCGGGCTTTCGCTCGGACTTGCAATCGCGCAATCGATGGGGGCAATGGAAGTCAATGCAGCACCGACATTCTCCGAATATCCGTTTACACTTGGCGTTGCATCGGGAGATCCGCTTTCTGACAGCGTCGTGTTGTGGACAAGGTTGGCGCCCGATCCGCTAAACGGGGGCGGGATGCCGAATGAAGCTGTATCCGTGAAATGGGAGGTCGCGGAAGACGAACGCTTCCGCCGTATCGTCAAACGGGGAACCGAAAAAGCGACACCGCATCTTGCACATTCAGTACATGCCGAGGTATCCGGACTGAAACCGAATCATGTGTACTATTACCGTTTTAAATGCGGCAACCAGCTGAGTCCTGTCGGCAAGACAAAGACGCTTCCGGCGGCAGGGGCAGATGTTGCTACATTCACATTTGCTTTTGCTTCATGCCAGCAGTACGAACACGGCTATTATACCGCCTATCAGCATATGGCGAAGGAAAAGCTCGATCTTGTGTTTCATCTCGGCGACTATATTTATGAGTACGGTCCGAATGAATATGTTTCAAAAACAGGCAATGTCAGAACACACAGCGGTCCTGAAATCATGTCGCTGCTTGATTACCGAAACCGCCATGCCCAATACCGTTCAGATGCAAACTTGAAAGCCGCGCATGCCGCCTTCCCGTGGGTTGTCACATGGGACGACCATGAAGTGGAGAACAACTACGCGAATGTCATCCCTGAAAAAGGCCAGTCAGTAGAAGCGTTTATTAAACGGCGCGCCGCCGCATACCAAGCTTATTACGAGCATATGCCGCTCCGCCGCAAATCCCTGCCGAACGGTCCTGATATGCAATTGTACCGGAATTTTTCCTACGGCAATCTGGCGGACATTAGCGTGCTTGATACCCGTCAGTATCGCGATGACCAAGCCAATGGAGATGGCAATAAGCCTCCTTCTGATGAATCGAATGATCCGAAGCGGACGCTGCTTGGAGCCGAACAGGAGGCTTGGCTGTTTGACAATCTTAGTCGTTCCGGGGCGCACTGGAACATCATCGCACAGCAGATTTTCTTTGCGCAATGGAACTTTGGGACAAGCGCGGCGCCGATTTACAGCATGGATTCGTGGGACGGATACCCCGCTCAGCGCAAGCGGGTGATCGACTTCATCAAATCTCAAAAACTGAACAACATCGTCGTCCTCACCGGTGATGTGCATGCCAGCTGGGCAAATAACCTGCTCGTTGACTTTGACAATCCAAAATCGGACATCTTCGGTGTGGAATTCGTCGGGACGTCGATTACATCTGGAGGAAACGGCGCTGATAAAAGAGCGGATACGGATAAGATTTTATCGAACAATCCTCATATCAAGTTTTTCAATGATTACCGCGGCTATGTGCGCTGTACGGTCACACCGGAAGAATGGCGGACAGATTACCGCGTGGTCCCATATGTGACAGAACCGGGTGCCGCGATTTCGACAAGAGCTTCCTATGTTTATCATAAAGACTACACAGGGCTGAAACGGACCGCTTCCAACATTGTGCCTGGAGGCGTGAAGAAATCAAACGAAGTCGAAGAAGACCGTTTCCTTGCACATACAAGAGCCCATCAGAAGCAAGAGAAGCAAAAGGGGAAAAAAGTAACCCAGTAATCAATGAAAGGATGACAGCAAAATGCTTTCAAATATCGGTATTCCGGGTCTCATCCTGGTTCTGGTGATTGCGCTGATCATTTTCGGGCCTTCAAAACTTCCGGAAATCGGCCGGGCTTTTGGAAAAACGCTGACCGAATTCAAAAGCGCGACAAAGTCTTTAGTATCTGCCGATGACAATGAGATCGGACAAGAGACTAATGTGAAAAAGCAAAGCGATCCATCGGCAAAATAGATGATCAATAGAGCGGGCGGGTGAACCCGTCTGTTCTTTTTTCTGTTTAGCATGTGAAGGGGAGGAAGGCGAAGGTGAAAAAAAGGGAAACACATTTGATTGCCCATCTTGAAGAGCTGCGCCAGCGAATCATTAAAACGCTTCTTACGTTTATTCTGTTTCTCATCACCGGCTTTTTGTTTGTTCAGGACATCTATGACTGGCTGATCAGAGACCTCGATGAAAAGCTTGCTGTACTGGGGCCGGGGGATATTCTTTGGGTTTATATGATGATTGCGGGGGTGCTGGCGGTCGCAGCCACCATACCGGTGGCCGCTTTTCAGACATGGCGGTTTGTGGCGCCTGCGCTGACCGACCGCGAACGGAGGACGGCATTATTTTATATTCCGGGGCTGTTCACTTTTTTTATTTTGGGGATTGTATTCGGTTATGTTGTGCTCTTTCCGCTCGTTCTTCAGTTTTTGATCGGATTATCCGCCGGCCATTTTCAAACGATGTTTACCGCGGAGCATTATTTTCGCTTTATGATAAACCTGACACTGCCATTCGGGTTTTTGTTTGAAATGCCCCTCATCGTAATGTTTTTAACGAGCCTCGGGATTTTAAATCCGGCCAAGCTCAGTAAAATGAGAAAAATTTCTTATTTTGCGCTGATCGTCGTATCAGTTGTGATCACGCCGCCCGATTTTATCTCGGATGTGTTGGTGATCGTCCCGCTGCTTGTATTATACGAATTAAGCATCTCTTTATCGGCATTTATTTACCGAAAAAAAACCGCTGCGCAACAAGGGGCTGAGGCCCAAGGCTGAAGACGGACCGTGTCTTCAGTCTCTTTTTTTTGCTTGAAATAAAAAAATCAGAAAATAATGATATTGACAATTTGTTTATTTGTCTTACAATTAAACAAAAAGATGAATGGAGGGATTTTCTAAAAAAAGAGACATCGCATTTCAGTCAAATGACAACGCTTTCTCAGGAAATGAACGACAGGGGGATGACGGAGATGAGTCAATTACGGAAGGCGCCGGAAGGCATATTAGGTTTTCCGGTGGCACCCTTCAACAGGGAAGGAAAACTGGAGGAAGAAGCACTTTACGAAAACATCCGCTTTTTATTGGATGAAGGGCTGGAGGCGGTTTTTATCGCTTGCGGCTCAGGAGAATTTCAGTCTCTCAGCGCAAAGGAATATGAACAAATGGTCGAAATTGCCGTCTCGGCGGCGGGCGGGAAGGTGCCTGTTTACACAGGAGTGGGCGGCAACTTGAGCACCGCTTTGGAATGGGCGCGGATTTCCGAGGAAAAAGGGGCCGACGGCTATCTGATTCTCCCGCCGTACTTGATACACGGAGAGCAGGAAGGCCTCTATCAGTATACGAAAACAATCATTGAAAGCACGGATTTAAACGCCATCATTTATCAGCGAGACAATGCGGTTTTGACGCTTGAACAGATTCAGCGGCTGACCGATCTCGAGCAGCTTGTCGGACTCAAAGACGGCATAGGGGATATGGCGTTGAATATCAGCTTGTCGTATACGATAGGAGACAGGCTGGGCTGGCTCAACGGAATGCCGATGGCTGAAGTCACGATGCCGGCCTATGCTCCGATTGGCTTTACATCGTATTCGTCGGCGATATCCAATTATATTCCCCATATTTCAAGGATGTTTTATGAGGCATTATTAAACGGCAACGACCAGCTTGTCAAAGAAATTTATGAGCATGTCATCATGCCGATTAACGAGATCCGCAAACTTCGGAAGGGCTATGCCGTGTCTTTGATCAAAGCCGGTATGGAAATCATGGGCCTTCATGTGAAAAACACGGCGAGACCGCCGATCGTTCCGGTTGAAAAAGAACATTGCCGGCAGCTCGAAAACATTCTGAAAAACGCGATGGCGCGTTATCCGAAAACGACCGCTGCCCTATAAACAAAAGGAGGAATTTGAAGATGTCTGTTGCAGCTGAAAATAAAACGTATTTTAACTTTATCAACGGCCGCTGGGTGAAGGCTGAATCGGGCGGGATGGAACAGAGCTTGAACCCGGCAGATACGCGGGATATCGTCGGGCTTGTGCAAAAATCTTCGATTGCGGATGTAGACCGGGCGGTTGAAGCGGCCATGCAGGCCAAAAAGGCGTGGAAAAAGCTGTCGGGAGCGGAGCGCGGTCAATTTCTTTACAAGGCTGCTGATATCATGGAACAGCGCCTCGATGAAATTGCCGAGTGTGCGACGCGCGAAATGGGGAAAACACTGCCTGAAGCAAAAGGAGAAACAGCGCGGGGAATCGCGATTCTCAGATACTATGCCGGAGAGGGGATGCGGAAAACGGGCGATGTGATTCCCTCGACCGACACATCCGCTTTCATGTACACCGACAGGGTGCCGCTCGGCGTCGTCGGCGTCATCTCGCCGTGGAATTTTCCCGTTGCCATCCCGATTTGGAAAATGGCGCCTGCCCTCATCTATGGAAACACGGTCGTCATCAAGCCGGCTACGGAAACCGCAGTCACCTGCCTTAAAATTATCTCGTGCTTTGAAGAAGCAGGGATTCCGTCAGGCGTGGTCAATGCGGTGACAGGACCGGGATCATCGGCCGGCCAAAGGCTTGCCGAACACCCGGATGTGAACGGAATTACATTTACAGGGTCGAACCAAACCGGAAAAATCATCGGCCGGACGGCGTTTGAAAGAGGGGCGAAGTACCAGCTTGAGATGGGAGGCAAAAACCCGGTGATCATTGCAGATGACGCCGACCTTGATAGTGCGGTTGAAGCGGTCATCAGCGGCGCGTTCCGGTCGACGGGTCAAAAGTGTACGGCGACAAGCCGCGTCATCGTCTTAACCGGTGTTTATAACCGGTTTAAAGAAAAGCTGCTTCAACAAACAAAAGAAATTACAATCGGCGACAGCTTAAAAGAAGATGTCTGGATGGGACCGATTGCGAACAAACAGCAGCTTGACAACTGCCTCTCCTATATTGAAAAAGGAAAGCAAGAAGGCGCGGACCTCATTTTCGGCGGCGAGAGGCTGGCAGATGGAAAATACGAAAACGGCTATTATATCAGGCCGGCCATTTTTGATAACGTCACTTCCGCCATGACGATTGCCCAAGAAGAAATTTTCGGACCGGTCATCGCTTTAATCAAGGCGGATACACTTGAGGAAGCTTTGGAGACGGCCAATGACGTTAAATTTGGCCTGAGCGCCTCGATTTTTACGCGAAACATCGGTCGAATGCTGTCATTCATAGATGAAATCGAAGCGGGGCTCATTCGAGTCAACGCCGAAAGCGCCGGTGTCGAACTGCAGGCGCCATTCGGAGGCGTTAAACAATCGAGCTCGCATTCACGGGAACAGGGGGAGGCAGCAAAAGAATTTTTTACAGCCGTGAAAACCGTATTTGTCAAACCGTAAATCAATCGTTTCGGTACAAATGAATAAAGGAGAAGATGCTATGAAAAAAAATCGTGCAGCCTCCCCTCATTCCGCGGGGAAAAGAAGTTCTGTCCGCTGGTTTGTCGTGTCTATGCTGTTTCTCGTCACATCCATTAATTATGCCGACCGTGCGACACTTTCGATCGTCGGCGATTCTGTGCAGCATGAGCTTGGGCTGAGTTCGGTGGCGATGGGGTATGTCTTTTCCGCATTTGGCTGGGCGTATGTTGTCGGCCAAATTCCCGGAGGCTGGCTGCTCGACCGCTTTGGGTCGAAAATTATCATCGCCGCCAGCATCTTCTTTTGGTCATTGTTTACCCTTTTGCAGGGTACGCTTGGCTTTTTCGCCGCGGGAACGGCCGTTATCCTTTTATTTGCGCTCCGGTTTCTCGTCGGTCTGTCAGAAGCGCCGTCCTTTCCGGGCAATGGCCGGGTGGTGGCTTCCTGGTTTCCAAGCTCTGAACGCGGAACAGCATCGGCAATCTTCAACTCAGCGCAGTACTTTGCACTTGTCATTTTTTCACCGCTGATGGGGTGGCTCGCCCACTCATTCAGCTGGCATACGGTTTTTGTCATTATGGGTGCTCTGGGGATCGCGATGTCGTTTATTTGGCTGAAAACGATTTACGAACCAAAAAAACACCCGAGAATCAATGCCGCCGAACTGGCGTACATCGAAGAAGGCGGCGCGCTTGTCTCGATTGATGAGGGAAAGAACGCGGAAAAGAAGGAAAAGGAGTCGCAATGGCCTTACATTAAGCAGCTTTTAAGAAGCCGGATGCTGCTCGGGGTGTATATCGCCCAATACTGCATCACAACGTTGACCTATTTCTTTCTGACCTGGTTTCCGGTCTATCTCGTTCAGGCACGCGGCATGTCGATCCTTGAAGCGGGTTTTGTCGCATCGCTTCCTGCAATCTGCGGATTTTTAGGAGGATTGCTGGGCGGGTTCGTGTCAGACTTCCTTTTGAAAAAGGGCTGCTCGATAACGGTTGCCAGAAAAACGCCGATCATCTTCGGCATGCTGATGTCCTGCTCGATGATCATATGCAACTATGCAGATTCCTCCTGGCTAGTCGTTTCCATCATGTCGCTTGCCTTTTTCGGAAAAGGATTCGGCGCGCTGGGCTGGGCGGTTGTGTCAGATACCTCGCCAAAGGAGTGTGCCGGCTTGAGCGGCGGCATCTTCAACACCTTTGGAAATATTGCGTCCATCACGACGCCGATTATCATCGGATATATTGTGAATGCGACAGGCTCATTTAACGGAGCGCTTGTGTTTGTCGGAGCCAACGCGATTGCCGCGGTATTAAGCTATCTGTTTCTCGTCGGGCCGATCAAGCGAATCGAACTGCAGAAAGAGGATGATCCTGCGGACACCACTTTATCCATATGAAATGTAAGCGCTTTAATAAAAGGGAGGAGGCTCAATCGATATGAATACAAACATCCATCAGCATGAAAAAGAGGAGAAAGCATCGCAAACGCCTTCCATTGCCGACATGCGGGTTATACCCGTGGCAGGGTGCGACAGCATGCTTTTGAATTTGAGCGGAGCTCACGGCCCCTTTTTCACACGGAATATCGTGATTTTAAAAGATTCATCAGGCGCTCTCGGTGTTGGCGAAGTCCCGGGCGGCGAACGGATCCGCCAGACGCTGGAGCAGGCGAAGCCGCTTGTCATCGGTCAGCCGCTTGGCGCTGTTCAATCGATTTTGCAGTCTGTAAGGCGTCGTTTTAAAGACCGGGATGCCGGAGGGCGCGGGGTGCAGACCTTTGACCAGCGGACGATGATACACGCAGTGACAGCATTGGAAGCGTCTTTGCTCGATTTGCTCGGAAAATTTCTCGGCGTCCCCGTGGCGGCGCTCTTGGGGGAAGGCCAGCAGCGGGAAAAAGTAAAGATGCTCGGCTATTTGTTTTACATCGGCGACCGAAAGCGCACAACGCTTCCCTATATGAGTGAGCAAGAGGCAAGTGACGACTGGTTCCGCCTCCGCCGCGAAGAAGCGTTGACACCCGGGGCGATCGTCCGTCTTGCTGAAGCAGCTCAAGAACGATACGGTTTTCACGATTTTAAATTAAAAGGCGGCGTCCTTTCGGGAGAAGAAGAAATCGAGGCGGCATCCGCTTTGGCAAAGCGGTTTCCCGAGGCGAGAATCACCCTTGACCCGAATGGCGCGTGGTCATTGGAAGAAGCGATTGCACTTTGTAAGGGAAAACGGGATGTGCTCGCCTACGCGGAAGACCCTTGCGGAGCGGAAGCCGGATACTCGGGTCGGGAAATCATGGCCGAATTCCGCCGTGCGACAGGTATTCCGACAGCGACGAATATGATTGCGGCAGACTGGCGGCAAATGGGGCACGCGATACAACTGCACGCAGTTGATATACCGCTGGCAGATCCGCATTTCTGGACGATGCAGGGATCTGTCCGCGTTGCTCAAATGTGCCATGAATGGGGGCTGACGTGGGGTTCTCACTCCAATAACCATTTTGACGTCTCACTGGCCATGTTCACCCACGTTGCCGCAGCAGCTCCCGGCGACATCACGGCGATTGATACGCATTGGATATGGCAGGATGGACAGCGCCTCACAAAACAGCCTTTTTCAATCGCTGACGGCTATGTCCAAGTTCCTGATCAGCCGGGGCTCGGCATTGAAATCGACATGGAACAGGTGGAAAAAGCAAATGAACTGTATGAGAAAATGACAGCAGGCGAGCGGAATGATGCCGTTGCCATGCAGTTTTTAATTGAAAATTGGCGTTTCGACCCTAAACGCCCTTGTCTTGTTCGATAATTGCGGAAACAGCGGTTTGAGAGGCCCCTAGCCGACATTGTCATACGCGTTATTTTGTCTTACAATATGAACAACTGAAAGGGGGCCCACAGTCGTGGAAGAAGATATGGAAACATTGCAGGTTGAATCAGTCAATCGCAAGACATTGGCAAAACAGGTTGTAGAACGAATCGTCCATTTATTATCAAGCGGCCAATTGAAACCGGGGGACAAACTGCCGACGGAGATCGAGCTCATGGAAAAGCTGAATGTCAGCAGACCCGTTCTCCGCGAAGCTTTAATATCACTCGAAACGCTCGGAATTATTAAAAGAAAAACCCGGGACGGCACGTATTTTAATGATAAAATCGGCATCCAGCCGTTTTCTGTCATGCTGGCTTTGGCGGTCGATAATTTGCCGGCCATTATTGAAGCGAGGATGGCGCTGGAACTCGGGCTTGTCACGATCGCTGCAGAAAAGATCAATGACAGTCAGCTCGAAAGGCTGCAGGAAACGATCGATATCATTGCAAACAGCACGGATAATCATTATGGAGAAGCGGATAAAGAATTTCACCGGATCATCGCTTTGAGTGCGAACAACCCGGTGCTTGAAGGCATGATTCAATCACTCTTGATCACACATGCGAAAATCGACAGCCAGATTCCATACAGGGAAAGGGATCGGACTGTCGAATATCATACGAATATTTTGAAAGCCCTTCAACAAAGGGACCCATACCAAGCCTATCACCATATGTATGAGCATTTAAAATTTGTACGTGACAAAATACTGAATGGTCTTCGTGATGAAAAAAACAATCATTAAATTGTTTGACAGCGCTTTCTAACATGTACCGCGGCGGGAGAAGGGCTGCGGAAAGGCGCTGATCGAAAAGGGGAGTTGATCAATCCTTATGCTTGTCAATCAAACTGAAACCCCGTTGTACATTAAGGTGAACGAAAAAGACAATGCCGCCATCATCGCAAATGCCGGCGGACTGCCGAAAGGGACGGTGTTTCCTTGCGGGCTTAAACTGCAGGAGCGAATTCCTCAAGGTCATAAAGTGGCTTTAACGAACATTACACAGGGCGGAGCCGTTATTCGCTACGGTGAAGTTATCGGCTATGCCGTCAAACCAATCGAAAAAGGCGGGTGGATTTCCGAGTCGCATATCATGCTTCCGGAAGCTCCGCCGCTCGATGAACTGCCCATCGCCAACAAAGTTCCAAAACCCGCTCCCCCTCTTGAAGGGTACACATTTGAAGGGTACCGGAATGAAGACGGGAGCGTCGGCACGAGAAACGTGCTGGGCATCATGACAAGCGTGCAATGCGTCGCAGGCGTTCTCAATTACGCAGTTAAACGAATTAAAGAGGAACTGCTCCCAAAATATCCGAACGTTGACGGTGTCGCTGCATTAAATCATCAGTACGGCTGCGGTGTGGCGATTAATGCGCCGGAAGCCAAAATCCCGATCCGAACGATTCAAAATATCGCCAGGCACCCTAATTTCGGCGGAGAAGCGATGGTGATCGGACTCGGCTGCGAGAAGCTCCTTCCGACGAGGATAGAGCCGGAAGGAGACGCTGAAAACATTCTTTCATTGCAGGAACGGCAAGGGTTTCAGCAAATGATACAATCGATTATGGAAATGGCCGAAGAGCGCTTAAAAAGGCTGAATGAACGGAAGCGGACGACATGTCCCGCTTCAGACCTGGTGATCGGCCTTCAGTGCGGTGGCAGCGACGCTTTCTCAGGGGTGACCGCAAACCCCGCGGCGGGATATGCGGCTGACTTACTCGTCCGGGCAGGGGCGACGGTTTTATTTTCGGAAGTCACCGAAGTTCGCGATGCCGTTCATCTCCTAACACCGCGCGCTGTCAATGAAGAAGTCGGCCGCGCCCTGATTCGGGAAATGGCTTGGTATGACCGCTATCTGGAAAGAGGCGAATCAGACCGAAGCGCCAATCCGTCGCCAGGGAACAAAAAGGGCGGGCTGGCAAACGTTGTCGAGAAATCGCTCGGATCAATCGCGAAATCGGGAAGCAGCCCGATCAATGCCGTACTCGCGCCTGGTGAAAGGGCTGTACAAAAGGGACTCACTTTTGCAGCGACACCTGCAAGCGATTTCGTATGCGGCACCCTGCAATTGGCTTCGGGCATGCATTTGCAAGTATTTACAACCGGAAGGGGAACGCCGTACGGCCTTGAAATGGCTCCGGTTATGAAAGTGGCAACCCGGCAGTCGTTATCAGAAGATTGGCGCGATTTAATCGACGTTAATGCCGGACGGATCGCAACAGGTGAAGCTTCAATAGAAGAAGTCGGTTGGGAAATTTTCAAGACGATCCTTGCCGTCGCAAGCGGAAGGAAAACATGGGCGGAACATTGGGGACTCTCCAATGACTTGTGTTTATTCAACCCCGCGCCTGTGACTTGATCGAAAAGCACCTTGATATAGGTGCTTTTTTAATTGAAACAAGAAGTAAGAAGTGGTTCTTTTTTCATATTTCCTCTTTGGTAAACTAAACCGCAGTACCTTTCGGAATCTTGGCGCATCAACCATACTGCCTGTTTTTTCAGAGGGATGGCATACGATTTGTAGGGTAGGTGATTCTTATTTCCTATTTATCTAATTTATTCCATGATGTAACATAAAAAAGTATCATTTTCAAGCATGTCATTCGCATTAAAATGAAGTGCTTGCAGCTTAACTTAAAAGCCCTTGGAGGTTTAATAAAATGAAAAAGATGATGATATTGTGTTTTTCTATAATACTAATCTTTACAGGAGGATGCAGTATGAACGACAGCCAAAACGGCAAGAACGGCAATCAAGAAGAAGCGGTGAAGCCGAAAGATATGAACCCGAAAGACCTCCCGCAGGTTCCGGCGTTCCAGGATGAGAAAACAAGAGAATACATGGCATCAACAAAGGAAGTCGAGCCCGGCTATTATTTGCTTGAGTCTAAACTGAAAGGGTTTACGATGATGTTTCCGGAGGATGGGAAATATGATGACAATTTATCCTCTCTCGGAAAAAATGAAGAGATAATCTCTTTTTATAGCTACAATGAAAAAACGAATGTTTCTCTTAATGCTTCTGTAGAATATTACCTAAATCAATCATTCATCAATAATCCAAATGAAATGTTAGAACAAGTGAGGGAGGAAAATGGATATAAAGGACAATTTGAAAAGTTCGAGGAAAAAGATAAGGATATTTATTTTGCGTATATGAAAACTGTTCACGACGATACAAATCAAAAAAATAATGAGACTCATTCCTATATTGGTTATGTAAATAAACAGAATTATGTTGGTATACAATTTACATTTGACTTTACTTGCCTAAAGAGTTCTAAACCTTGTTCACTTGATGTTGATTCTGCTGAAAAGAAAGCTAAGAAGTTAGTCAAATCCATCGTATTTTTAGCTGATAAGGAGAAATAGGATGGCAACTAAAAATATATTTGAAAATGAAAATGTGAAACTTCGTATAATAAACCTGGAATACAGCTATAAAAATAGGTTTGCTTCAAATAATCCAAATGAAGTGAAAAAAGCTAAAGACAATTTCGAGGCAGATGTTCGCAGAATTTATAAAGAGGAAACAAATCATGAACTTCCAGAAAATATTGAGATTTTTACGTCAAAAGAAATTCTAGAACATAGTAAGGATAAAACAATCAGTCAATCAGGCTATGATGGAACGGCTATTCATATAAAGGATAAGACAAAACATATCGATCAGCTCCACATTATTTCCGAGGGCAGCGCCGATAATGAAGATTGGAAATATAATTTCTTTGGATTGTTTTTGGGAATGGATAACAGACAATATAAGGCTACAAGGGAATTTTCAAGGGCCTCCAAGAGAAAAGCCAGTAACTCTAAAGAGTTAAAAACCTATGCTATGGGCCATTCTCTCGCAAACAATAACCAAGTTTTAGTGCAGTTAGTAAATGGTGAATTTGATGAGGTTTATGGTGTAAATGGGGCCCAAATAAGTGTAGATCATTTATTGTTGATTGATAAGAAAATGGCAAGGGAACTAAGAAAGAAGTATCAAGTAAACGATTTATCAACAATCCCAAAAGACAAACTCAAAAAAGCCATCATCAAATACTACAACGACAAAGGCGTTACAGCCAACATCACCCAGCGCATTTCCAGTGATGATCCGCTCTACGGTGTCAGCGGGAAGGCTGATTTTATTACATTCGGCGATGTGAAGATGACGAACACACACCCGGATATAAAAGGATTCCGAAGTGTCATTGATCATATTCCTGATGAAGATGTGAGCAAACTGAAAGGGTACTTTCAAAAATATGCGGCTGATTATCGAAAGGGCGGCATTCAGGGTTTTGCTATGGAAGCAATCGGCGTAGATATGGATTTTTTAAACGGAATCATGAATGAAGAGGGTACAGCTCAGCAAATAGCATATTGCTTGAAACATCCGGCCCGCCTCTTGAATATGGTGGGTGCACTTGATAAAAAGCTGCCAGAGTTCAAAGAATTTTTTGCGAAAGTTAAGGCCTGCAGCGGCCCTGTTCTCAATCAGCTTGAAGCAAACGGTTATATTGATGAAGCGAAAAAGAAGACTATCCAAAAAGACATTGCAGAAGTAGAGCGACTGACTGGCAGGCTGGACGTTTTATATGAAAAGATCAAATTTCTTGTCGACTGGAAGACTGTCATATTTACTCTAAATAATAGACAACTCTCTCAATCATTAATGAAAAATTTAATCGAATTTTATTCAACTTATAAAGCATTGGAAGAAGCCTTGGGCAAACTGGATCAAGATACAAAAGACCTTCTCAATCTTATTGGCGAAGGCCACAGCATCACCCCGCTTCTAAACGCCCTATCCAAAAAGAAAGGCATCAGCTACAAAGGAGGAGACATCTATTTTTCTAAGAAAGGCAAGGACGGAAAAGAGATAAAGGTAAACCTGTCATCTGCCATCAGGATTTACCAGGCGGGTATGGCCGCCATTTCAAAGATTGAGGCTGAAATTGAACGCTACCAACGTGTTTTCCACCATGAAATCCACGATCATTTCGCAACTAAAAAATCTGAGTTGACAAAAGCCATTCATGACATGGAAGCCAATCCTTCCCGCTACCAATTCGACATTCAGTTCAAGCTTGCCTCAGGCTTCGCCGGATCAAACGGAAAGCTGAATAAAATCGTCGTCCACGACTCGTACCACACGGCCCCGCTTCCTCAGTGCGACGGCGTCATCAGCGAATTAAAAAAGCAAACCTCCAGCAAAAAGAAATTTGTAAAAAGCATTCGCACCAGCATTGAAAAATTGTTCGATGAAGATGAGCAAATTTCGGCGTTGTTTGATTTTAAGGCATAGGGGAGGGAGATTAAGATGGTAAAACCGTTATTGGAGGAAACTGAAACAGTTTCAGCGACATATATGTTTTTAAGCAGTATTTCAGCAAAGAATACAGCGGCCCGGCTGAACGCTCCGCTGAAAAGCGTTTTAAAAGAACTGAAAGAATTTGATAAAATGCTAAAAAGCGAAATCGAAGGGCAAAAAGGCATGATGATCACGAAAATTAAAGAAGAATTAGATCACAAAAGTGAAAGCCGAAAAACCGTCATCACCCGGATGAAATCAGACAACGAGCAGTTTGCAAACAGTTATCATGACATTATTGAAACTTTGCGGAAGCAAAACGTAACGCTTCACTATAAAAAGAATAAGCCCCTTGATCAATAAAAGATGACATGTGTTTGTTCAACCCCGCGCCTGTGACTTGATCCGTGTTAGTGAGAAAGTAGATTGGTATCGGTCAAAAGAACTGATACAAGAGGATTCAATTAAAAATATCAATTAATTTTTGTAAAAAACACACGTTTTTCAATTACAATGAGTGTAATTGTACGTGTGTTTTTATGTTGAAAAGGATGGGTGAACAAGATGCAGCGCATATTGCTTATTGAAGATGATCATTCGATCAGTGAAATGGTCGATCATTATTTAACAAAAGAAGGATTTGAGGTCGTGCTTGCTTTTGACGGAGAAGAGGGCGTTTGCTTGTTTCAGCAGGGCAATTATGATGTGATTCTGCTCGACATCATGCTTCCTAAACTGAACGGGATGGATTTTCTGAAATTGATCCGTGAACAGAGCAAGGTTCCGGTTTTAATGATTTCTGCAAAAGACGGGGATGTCGATAAAGCGCTGGGGCTGGGCTTTGGTGCGGATGATTATATTGCCAAGCCGTTTTCGATGATCGAACTGACCGCAAGAATAAAAGCCGCCATTCGGCGCGCAACGCAGTATTCCGCCAGTGAGCCGGCAAATCAAAAACTAGTACGTGTTCACGAGCTTACGATTGATATAGAAAATGTATCCGTACAAAAAAATGATGAACCGCTTCAGCTGACATCGACGGAATGGAAGATGCTGACCTTGTTTGTGACAAACCCTAAAAAAGTATTCACAAAAGAACAAATCTATCGTTCGGTTTGGAATGAGGATTATTTTGGCGATCAAAATATTATTAACGTCCATATGAGGCGCTTGAGGGAAAAGATAGAGGATGATCCTTCCTCTCCGCAATATATTAAAACGCTTTGGGGCATCGGTTATAAATTAGGAGAGTTTTAGGATGATAATGTTATGGATTGGCATGCTGATGATTTTGGCGTCTCTCAATATCGTTCAATATAAAATGAAAAAACAGCGGGACCAAAACTTGAAGTACATTACGGAAAAGCTCAGTGTGATGCTAAATGAGCAGGCGGCTGAGCAAATTTTATTAGGAACGGATGATAAAGTACTGCGGGATCTGCTCGTGCAAATGAACCTGTTTGTTGAGGAGCGTCAGCGCATAACTGCCCGTTTTGCAAAAACGGAGCAGTCAATGAAACGAATGCTGACCAATATGTCTCATGATCTGAAAACCCCGCTGACCGTTGTGCTCGGATATATCGAGGCGATTCAAAATGACTCGGACATGGCGGAAAAAGAGCGTGAAAGGCTGCTGGAAAAGCTTTATCAAAAAACAGGCGAAATCATTCAGCTGATGAATTCTTTCTTCGACTTGGCCAAACTTGAGTCAGAAGATAAGCAAATACTGCTCACGAAAATACATATCAACGAAATATGCAGAAAAAACATTCTCCAACACTATGACGCCGTTCAGGCAAAAGGTTTTAAAGCTGTCATCGACATCCCGGATACCCCGGTTTATGCACATGGAAATGAAGAAGCGCTTGACCGGGTTCTGCAAAACCTTTTATCAAACGCGATTCAATATGGTGCAGATGGAAAGCTGATCGGATTGTCCCTTACATATGATGACACGCAGATTGTCATTACGGTATGGGACCGTGGGAAAGGGATTGGCGAGTATGATCAGCAGCGGGTGTTCGAAAGGCTGTACACCCTTGAGGAATCGAGAAATAAAGCGTTCCAGGGAAGCGGGCTCGGCTTAACAATTACAAAAAGGCTCATTGAGAAAATGGGAGGGGACATCTCTCTCCAAAGCAAGCCGTATGAACGGACGGCGTTTTCCATTACGCTAAAACGAATGACCTATTAGCAAACGTAAGAATTTCTTAAGAAACAAGAAATAAAAAAGACAGCGTCTATCGCTACAATAGACACATAGCAGAGACAGGAAAGGGGAGACAGAGTTGACTTACATCGTACAAACAAGCGGGCTTACCAAGACATTCAAAGGTCAGGAGGTTGTGTCAAATGTAAGCATGCATATACGAAAGGGAGAAATATACGGTTTTCTCGGCCCGAACGGAGCCGGGAAAACGACCGTCATGAAGATGCTGACGAGCCTCGTAAAACCGACAAGCGGGGAAATCAATATTCTCGGGCATAAGCTGACAAATCAATCATACGAGATTCTCGGCAAAATAGGCAGCATGATCGAATACCCGATTTTTTATGAAAATCTGACAGCCAATGAAAATTTAAATCTGCACTGTGAGTATATGGGATATCACAATAAAGCCAAGATTCAGGAAGTGCTGGACATGGTGAATTTAAAAAATATCGACAGCAAACCTGTCAAAACATTCTCGCTTGGTATGAAGCAGCGTCTTGGAATCGCGCGTGCCATTCTCACCAAACCTGACTTGCTCATCTTAGATGAACCGATTAATGGCCTTGATCCCATCGGGATTAAAGAAATCAGAAACTTATTTCAAGTATTGAGCAAAGAATATGGAATGACATTGCTCATCTCTAGCCACATCCTGAACGAAGTAGAGCAGATTGCAGATACAATCGGAGTGATTCGGGACGGCAGGCTTGTTGAAGAAGTATCAATGGAAAGCGTAAGAGGCCGGAACACAGAGTACATTGAACTCGTGACGCCGAATCAATTGCGGGCTTGCTTTGTGCTTGAACATGAGCTTCAAATTGCTAATTTTAAAATACTAAATGAGCAAACGATCCGAATTTATGATGCGGAAGCTTCTCAAGCAGCTATTTCTAAAGCTTTGATCTTGAGTGATGTAGAAATTGAGTCCATGAATAAAAAGCATACTTCGCTTGAGGACTACTTCCTAAGCTTAATCAACGGCAATGCGGCCAGCGCGTAAGGAGGCGGAGAAACTTGCTGAATTTAATAAGAATCGAAATGAGAAAGATGAAGCTTGGCTGGTATGTACGCGGAGCCGTCTTTGCCAATTTGATCATTCTCGGTTTTCTGTGGATGGTGACCTTCACAGAAGGCAAGGATACGTTCCAAACGATTGATGAAACATTTCTTGTGATCGGCACTTTCGTCAGAGCGGTTTTTATTGTTTTCGGCGCTGTATTGATCTCAAAATTGGTGATTTCAGAGTTTAAAAACAAGACAATACTTGTGATGTTTACGTACCCGATCAACCGAAAACAACTGCTGGCCGCTAAACTGCTGATCGCAGGCGGGCTGACTTTCATTACGATATTGATATCAAATGCATGCGTTGCCGCTGGTTTTTTTCTGCTGAACTCAATCTATGGGGTCATCCCCGGCGAATTAACAGCTCATATGGTTTCTCAGCAGGCTCTGAAAATGATTGTTTTTGCTTTTGGCGCCGCAGGGACGAGTTTAGTACCCATCTTTTTCGGAATGCGGAAGCACTCCACTGCGGCAACGATCATTTCGTCTGTCGTGATCAGCATGCTGATCAGTTCCACAAGCCCGGGCTTTTCCATTTCTTCAATTGTTTATATTCCTTTATCTTTGGCCGCTGTCGGTCTGTTTTTTTCCTTTTTGGCAGTAAGGCGGATCGAAAAAATAGATGTATTCTAACGGAGTTGAAGTTCAATGCTGAATTTAATTAAATTGGAGTTTAAAAAAACAAAACTGGGGTGGTATTACAAAGGTGCAGTGATCGCAAATCTATGCATACTCGGTTTTTTATGCCTGATCGGGTCGGAGGAAAAAAACCTTACTCAAGGCCAAATGGCGATGGCTGACGCGGGATCCACGCTGCTGCTTCTTGGAACTTTTGTGAGGTCTGTGTTTATTGTCTTTGCAGGCGTGCTGATTGCCAAACTGATCATCGGGGAGTATAAAAACAGAACCATCACGGTCATGTTTACATATCCGGTCAGCCGAAAAAAACTGATCGCGGCAAAACTGCTGCTCACCGGCGGATTGACCTTTTTGACAATGATCGTGTCCGAATTGATTGTTGCAGTTATTTTCTCGCAGCTCAATGATGTCTATCAATTCAGCCCGGAAAAACTGACGATGCAAGCTATAGGAAATGAGATTGGCAGTATGCTCATTTATGCTGCTTCCTCGACAGGACTGAGTTTTATTCCATTATACTTTGGAATGCGCAAACAATCAGTTCCTGCCACCATTGTGACATCCTGTATTTTGACCTCGCTGATCGGTCAGCAAAGTCCTGGATTCTCAATTGCTTCTATTATTTACATTCCTGTTTCATTGGCTGTAATCGGGATTGTTATTGCGTTTTGGTCGATCCGAAAAATTGACCGGGAAGATGTATTATAATTGATCAAGTATATCGTAAAGGTGCAAATTGACGGATTCCAGGCATTTACCTATACTTGAAGAACTGAAACAACAAGGAAAACGGGTGAACATGTCATGGAATTTGAAATTCGCTATATTTCTTTTTACGTCATTCAGGTCGACGGCAAGGATGAGCAGGCCAACAAGCAATATAAACATTTTCAGACGCTGGATAAAGAGGAATTTGAAACCAGCGAGCTGAAGGATTTCTTAGACGGGGAATTGAAAAAAATCGTGAAGCGGAAAGCCGAACGCCACCCGAAATCAGAGCAGGTGCCGACGAAAATCGGCCGCTTCATCACAGAGCCGGGGCATGAGCTTGATTCTAATCCGAACTACAATCTGTTTCACAAAACAAAACTGGCGGAGACAAAGGAAGAATTCAATGAACTGAGCGAACAGTTCGTCCGCACATACCTCGACACGAGCGCCGTCAGGGGAGGCGTTTTTTTAGTGGCGACAGCCGTACCGCGCAAATACTTCGATGATACATTTGTCTTTGTCATGAAGTGCGACTTTGAACCGAAGGTCGCTTCGATCGCCGATGAATCATCGTTGATCCGCAAGGTCGAAATGGCGATCACGACGAAAAACATGAAATCGATTCAGTATCCGCACATGCCTGAAGAGGGCATGACAGAGGAAAGCGAAGTGAAAATCCACCAGGCCTCACACGCCCGCTACTTTGAAGACTTCTTAAAATTCGTCGAGTACGGCGAGTCGATGCCGGAAATCATGAAGTCCCAAGTGATGAACATGGTGCAGGAGCATGTGTACGAAGCATTTGAAGACAAAAGCGAAGAACTCCAGCAGTTTGAACACGACCTCGAAATCTGGGAAGCGAGCGAAAAGCGGGAGATTCAGGAACGTCTCGACACCCATCAAGTCATCGAAGCATCCGCCCAGATCGTTGAGCACATGCCTGAGGCAGAGCTGAAAATGAAGCTGGGAGAAACCGAGATTAAAGGACTGCTGGCCGAATTCGGCGACTCGATCCACCTTGCCAAGGTAAACGGCCGCTACGTCGCGCTGATAGAAGCCGAGACGATTTCCTTTGAGAAGGGCAGTTCTCCGGTGGAATTTTATAAACCTGAGGGGCTGCATGAGGTGATTGAGCGGATACGGAATAAAAGTGACAGGGAAGATGAGAAATAAGGAAAGGCATCCGTTTTTTCGGATGCCTTTTGATTTTTCATCCAAATTGATGAGGCTGCTATGTAAATTACTGTTTAATAAGGTTAATATAAACATAATTAAGCCGATATAGGGATTATAGAAAGAATTGAGGAGAGGTACCCAATGCGTCTCAATAGTCAATACATCCGTACACAGCTGCTGGTCCAGAATATGTTGAAAAGGAATCCGGCTGATACAACTGTAAAAAATGTCTCTTCCGATATCACTGCCCTTGTGAAGAAGGCCGGCAGTCAAGCAGGAAGACCATTGAAGGAAAGTTTGAGTAAGCTGAACTACTCAAAGGACAGTATTGTGAATCATGCCGAAGCTTTCAGGCGCGCATACGAAGCAGCAAATGATCAAACTGTGGCAGAAACGAAGATCAATGCCCAAAACCCCTATGAGTCAGAAAGTGATATCAGGAAAAAAATCTTAGATGAAAAATACAGCAAAATAAATGCACTGAACAAAACGAAACCTGACCCTTTAGGCTATATTAAGGATAAATACAAAAATTCCAATTCCCCTTATTTCAGAAATGACCTGTCGGCAGCAGAAAGACAAGCTGCATATGACAATGAAACGGAGTGGCTGTTCAAAGGAAAAGCGCAAAACTATAATATGCAGGATGCCGCGTTTCGAAATGTGAATTTTAATGGGGAAGTAGAGGCGGAGAATGAGAAAATATATCAGCGCAGCCAAGTCAACAAACAGCTTCAAGCGCTGCTGGATCAATATCATATTGCCATTCCTGCGGATACGGCGCTCACCTTTACAATTTCACCGATTGATTATCAAGTAAAGGTGAGCGGAACAGATGATGAGCAGCTTATCCATCAACTTGAACATATTTTGCAATCAGGAGAAAACGGCAAACAGTTATTTCTGCATATCATGAAAAGCTTGAGCAGCGATTCAGCCCAATATTCCAAAGAAGCGCAGCAAAAATATCAGACGGTTCGCGAGATATATGAGGTGACAGGCTATCACCTGAAGGACTTGGAAGTGGTTGATGGCCGATATGTAACTCCTGACGGTCGTGATTTGTTAGATGTGTATAAAGAAGAGCTGGAGAAGGACCCTGTCCAAAAGAAAACGGCTCATTTCGCAATCGCTCATTATGGAGCAGAGCTGAACAGACTTGCGGAAGCCGGATATGATTCTGTTCCGGATTTTATCTTATCTATTGACTACAGCAACGGATCTTTGCGGGATACAGGGCAAAAGAAAAGCTATGGAACCGGGGATACGGCTTGGCTAAGAGAATTAAAGCGGCGAACGGGTGTGAATCATTAATTTAAAAGGCAGGAACGCGCCCCTTTTTCCGCTTCGATAGCAAATTTTCCTTTATCAGGATCATTTTCTGAATAATTGAATTTTGCGTTGCGGGTCATTCCAAAACCTGTTAAAATAAGGCTAACTTTGATGAACGGAGGGATTTCCCAAATGGCATACATCAGATTCCGATTGAACTTTGTCCTCGCTAACTAAATCGTGAACAAAGTCTCTGCCTGTGTGCAGGGTAATCGGGATCAGTCTGCCTGTTTTTAGGGGACCCTTATGCAATAACAGAGGGAGAGGCGCGGATTCCAGCGCCTCTTTTTTTGCCTTTAAAAATAGCTGATCTGAAGCTTGCCTTCAGTTTATTTGTCATATCTTTTTTCCGTTTACTTTCCAGCGCAGGCAGACGACCTGTGCTTTTTTTTATTAATAACCTTCAGTAAAGGGGAAAATCGTATATGACAACTGTAAATGAGCAAATTGAACATACATTAAAACTTGCGGAAAAACACGGCCTTCGGCTGAAACGAAAGGATGCGGAAATCAACGAGTCCGGCATGGATTTTCAAGTCGTCTTTGCCGAAGATGAAGCAGGTAAGAGATGGGTGTTGAGAAAACCGCGGCGCGACGATGTGATTGAAAGAGCGATGTATGAAGGGAAAGTGCTGAAGCTGCTGCAAAACCGCCTTCCTGCCGGAGTTCCGGATTGGCGCATTCATACCCCCGAACTGATCGCATATCCGGAGCTTCCGGGGGTTCCTGCCGCAGTCATTGACATGGAGATGAAGAATTACGTTTGGAACATGGATCATGAGCCCCCGGCTGAAGCCTTTGTCAAATCATTGGCGAAAACGCTCGCGCTATTGCACGGCATCGATCATAAGGCAGCAGAAGAAGCGGGCATGCATGTGATGAATCCGGATGGCGTCAGGCAGTCAAAAGCAGAGCAGATGGAACAGATTAAAAGAGAGCTCGGGGTCAGCGGCGAGCTCTGGGAAAGATGGCAAAAGTGGCTGTCCGACGACTCGTATTGGCCTGAACATACCGCGTTTATCCACGGCGATTTGCATCCCCCGCATATTTTGATTGACCAGCATCAGAGCATAACTGGGCTGTTGGATTGGACGGAAGCAAAAATCGCCGACCCGGCAAAAGACTTTCTTTTATACATGACGATTTTAGGAGAAGCCGAAACCGCCCGGCTCATCTCTTATTATGAAAAAGAAGGGGGCCGGGTCTGGCCGCGGATGAAAGAGCATATTACGGAATTGCAGGCCGCCTACGGCATTGAAATCGGCATGTTCGCCCTGCAGACAAAGCAAGAAGAGCACTTGAAGATGGCGCTGGACGCGCTTGGGGTCAGACAATAAAAAAGGGCTGTCGATTTCGGTCGACGGCCCGTTTCACATTATAATTTTTTCAATCATAGCAAAAAAAACCTTTTTTTCTTCTTCTGACAACTTGTCGAAGAGCTTGTCGATCAAGGCCTGGCGGTTTTCCACCATTTGTGCGGCGATCCTTGTTCCTTCTTGTGACAGTTCGATCCAGACGGTGCGCCGGTCATCGTTATTTCTCGACCTGATCACAAGGCCCTCTTTCTCCAAATGGTTCAGAGCTGTTGTCGTTGCTGATGGAGACAGGGCAACCTCCTGTAAAATCTCTTTTATCGTACATGTTTCGTGTCTGTAAATGATACGCAAAATAAACCCTTTGCCGCTCGTGATACTTTTCGGAATCGTTTCTTCGTCCAATTTCTTTGAAGACCGCAAATATTTCGTGAAAGCATGATCCAATAGATTCGCTTCAATCCGATGGTGATTCATGAAGGTTTCCTCATTTCCGACATCGTGTAGTAGATCAGCCATTTCAAGCTGACCAAACAAACATAGGTCTATTTTATCATAAGCGAATGCTCCGCAAAAAACGATTTTATGAATTTTAACATGAGTCATTTAATTTCTTTTGTTATCAATTCATAAAGATAATAATTCTATTATGAAATAGTTTTACAATGGATATATTTTGTTTTAGAATGAATTTGTGCGTCACATAATCTCACCAGGTTTTGTGAGAAACAATGAAAATTTGGAGATGAAAATTTTGAGTACACTTCAGCAATTAATCAATCATCATATGGAAACGTCAGATGGGTTGGAAGCATTGTCCGGAGGAGATCGAACGTTTACGTTCAAAGCGTATCATCAACGGGTGAACCAGCTGGCTCATTATCTGCTGGAGGAGGGTGTTCAAAAAGGAGACCACATCGCGGTTTTATGTAAAAATAATCATCATTTTCCCGTCATTTTGCTGGCGTCTCTTAAAATCGGGGCGACAGTCGTGCCGTTAAGCTGGCAGCTGACATCGTATGAATTAAAAGGAATCTTGAACAACTGCCGGCCGAAGGTGATGTTTTATGACTTGGAATTTGCCGATATACTAACGCCGCTCCGCGAACAGCTTCAGTTCTGCCTGATGATTGAAGCGGGTGCGGGAATGAACACGACTGAACAGTTTGAGAGCTTATTTAAAAACAGGCCGCTGGGGGTGGAGGCCGACCAGGTGACCGAGCATGATTTGGCTTTAATGCTGTTCACCTCGGGCACGACCGGAAATCCGAAAGGCTGCATGGTCAACCACGGCAGTCTGGCCGCATACTTGACAGAGGTGAACGTGAAATCGAAACAGCTGAAAGGCATGCGCTTTTTAGCGAGCCATCCGCTTTATCATATGAGCTCGCTCAACCATGTTTTTCAGGCGGCTTTTGAAGGAATTGGCCTTCATTTCTTATGGGATCCCGAACCGTTTGAAATCCTGCAGGAGATTGAGAAGAAACGGATTCATATGATGATGGCGTTTCCTTCCGTCTACACTTACATGCTGGAGGAAATGAAAAGACATTCATTCGACCTGTCATCAGTGAAAATGCTTGTCTCCGGCGGCACCAAGGTGCCGGCGCGGCTGATTAAGGAGTACAATGACATGGGAATCCTGATGGTGCAGGGGTATGGCAGTACAGAAGCATGGACGGTCAGCGTATGGCGGCCTGACATGGGCTGGGATAAAGTCAATTCAGCCGGCAAGCCGATTCCGCAAGTCAGTATAAAAATCGAAGACCCTGATACACATGAAGAGCTGCCAAGAGGCGAAGTCGGAGAAGTCGTCGTCAAAAGCCCGTATGTTTTTGAAGGGTATTACCAAAATCCTTCCGCCACGCAAAAGGTGCTGAAAGACGGCTGGTTTTATATGGGGGACTCCGGCAAACTTGATGAAGACGGATTTTTATATATTACCGGCCGGTATAAAGACGTCATTGTCTACGGAGGCGACAATATTTATCCTGACCAGGTGGAGGAGATCATCGATCAAGTGCCCGGAGTCGTTGAATCGGCCGTCATCGGCGTCCCGGATGAAATGTACGGGGAAGTTCCGAGAGCGTATGTAGTGAAAAACGAAAGCTCCGGCCTCAAGCAGGAGGACATTATCGCGTATTGCAAAGAGCGCCTGTCCGACTATAAAATTCCTGAGATCGTCTTTACCGACAGCCTTCCGAAAAACAGGCTCGGCAAAATCGTCAAAAAGGATTTGCGCGAACTGGCTGTTAAAGGACAGTGAGCGCAGTAACAGAAAGCTTATCCAGCAGTGGATAAGCTTTTTTTGCGGATTTCTTGCACCGGCTGCCGTTTTTTGTAACGTTTTCCAATGCTAAACCCACTACAACAGTAGGAGGTGTTGACAATTGAAATCGAAATGGAGTGCGATGGTGATATGGACCGGTCTTTTATTGCTGGCCGGATGCGGAGTGCACAAGGAGGCTGATCCCCCGCCCGTCAGATCCGCGCAAAAAACGGACGCCTCGTTATCTGAAGCTGAACAGAGGTTTGCGCTCGCATTGTTTCAAGACATGATAAAAGAGAAAGGGAGCCGGAAAAACATCTTCCTCTCGCCTTACAGTATTCACCAGGTACTTGTAATGACGGCAAACGGTGCAGCGGGAGACAGCAGAAAGGAGCTGCTCGGCACTTTAAACCTCAACCAGACGGATATGGCATCGATCAACAAGATGTCACAATCTGTGAATCGTTCGCTTGAAACGCTGCCTCACGGCGAATTTTCGTCGGCCAATTCGATATGGTCCAAAAGGGAGCTGAAAGAAAGCTTTCAAGACGCGATCAAAGGCCTTGGTGAAGCCTATCAGCTTCATGATGATCCAAACCGGGCAGCAGAAGAAATCAACGGCTGGGTCAAAAAGAAAACGAAAGACCGCATCGATCAGATCGTTGACAAAGTCTCGTCGAATACGATTGCCTACATCATCAATACCGTCTATTTTAAAGAAAGCTGGAAGCATCCATTTGATCCTCACATGACAGCGGAACAGCCATTTTATTCAGCGGACGGCTCCGCAAAAAAACACCCCATGATGACGCAGACAAACCGCTTTCCTTATCTGGAAAATGAACATTTTCAAGCCGTCAAGCTTCCCTTTCAAGACGAAGGTCTGTCATTAGCTGTTTTTCTGCCGAAAAAAGCGGCAAGTCTTGAACAGCTTATGGCTGGCATGACGTATGATCAATGGCGCGCCCTGCAAAAGGACTGGACGGTGAAACAGGTTGAGCTCAAGCTGCCGCGTTTCTCATTTCAAACAGACTACATGTTAAATGAACCGCTTAAACGGCTTGGAATGAAAACCGTGTTTAGCAGCGCGGATTTTTCAAATATGTTTACCGGACATGGCGCCGCTCAAATTAATAAAGTCAGACATAAAACATTTATCAAAGTGGATGAAGCGGGTACCGAAGCATCCGCGGCAACAGCGGTTGAGATCATCGAATCAGCTCCCGTCCCTGAAGTGACGATGACTGCAGACCATCCGTTTTATTTTGCGATTGTTGATGAAACATCCGGAATGATTCTTTTTGTCGGCAGTGTAGCAGAGCCGACGGATGATTAAACCTGTTAAAAATTCTATAATTTTATAAAATATTCATTAAAATTCCAGTTTTATTACCGATATTAGGAAGGGAGTTCCTTTATGGTGATGAATAAACGGGAGGCAAGGACAAATGAAAAAAAGTTTGTTTCTGTTCGTGTTCAGTGTGTTTTTGATGGCGATTCCAGCATTTTCGGCTTCGGCAAATGTTTACGAAGATGAGTATGAACCCAACAATTCTTTCACTGAGGCTTATGATTTAGGATTGTGGAAATACAAGACGATTTCAGCGACGATTCACAGCGAAAGCGATAAAGATTATTACAAATTTTACGCGACAAAGGGAGAACAGCTTGCCATTCACCTAAAGAACATCCCGGCAAATACAGACTATGATCTTTACTTATTTAAAGATACTTACGGCTATCCTGCAGTAGGATCTTCTGAAAGAACGGGAAACCAAAATGAAATCATCCGCTTGGATGTTCCGGAGACAGGCCGATACATTGCGGTCGTTATGTCTAAAGACGGTTCATATGACGGATGGGGATTTTACAGACTTGAATTTATCGACAGAATGAAGAGCGGTGCTTATACGGCGAATTTGTCTCCATCAGCCATCTCAAGCCCTGGACAGGGAGTCGTTTCTCCGGTTGCCGCCGTCAATCTTGCCAATGTCCCGGCCATTCCCGAAGGAGCGACTGTGAAAAGCGTTTCCGCTGAGGGAACCATTTCTCCGAGCCTCGGACACACTTACAGGGAAGTTCTGAATAAGGAAGAAGGCGTTTGGCACACATCGGTTTCAGGCGGCACACTGTTTCCGGATCTAAAGCCTGAACTTGCGCTTCCGGTCAAAACGACATGGAATGTGAGATACTATTCGCTCGCTTGGAGCAGTTCAACATGGAGATCGCCGCAGCTGAAGATCAATTATCAATACGATTCAACATACGGCTGGTAAACAGATCCAAATTCCGGCCGATATAAAAAGTAATAGAATGTAATTGGCATGAAAGGAGCTCCCATGAATATTAGAGACAGGGTAAAACTTTCGCTTTATTCCGAGCAGCTGATGAAGCCTGCCGCCGCAGAGATGCCGGCCAAGACCAAAGGCTCCAAGAGGATGGCCGTCAGCCAAACAGACACCCTCTCCATCAGCAAACAGGCTGAAGCGGCTCAAAAAAATGCACCGTCATTACGATCACAAATGAACGGCGTTCAATTTGAGATCTATAATCTTTATGTGGACAGGCAGCGTTTGAACAGCCAGATCGATGAGACGCTGCGCGAGAGCGGAATTTCTCTTTCCGAGAGTGAACATCTGACATTGCATGTTGACGGACATAACCGGATTACAGTTGAAGGCATCGAAGACGAACAAAAAAGAACCCGGATCGAAGCCGTTTTAAATGACAGCGATAAACGGTTTGGCGCGCGTCTGTTGAGCCATGCGGAACTGATCAGTGAACAAAATGGAACGCCGTTGGATAAAGAGGCTTATGAAAAATGGCATGTGAATGAGTTTTTGAAAACAATTGCCGGGCTGTCCTTGGCTGATGTCAGTTTGGATGAAAATGGAGAGCTTGAAGGCGGAAATGAGAGGCTCATCAGAGTGATTGAATCTGCCAAAGACCCGAAAAGCGACTTGGAGAAGAGCTTTCAAAATATGCTGAAGAAGCTGAAGAATGTCCTGGCGAAAGGGCCGGACACCATTCCGGACAGATCGGCATCTTTCGGATATGCCGGCGGAACGCTCATCGATCTCAATGTATCAAAAGGATTCTCCGCGGTGCAGCTGAACGAGTGGCTGGACGATCCGTTTCTAAAAGAAGTCTTGCTTAACAATTCTTAAAAGACCTGGCAAAGCGATTTTGCCGGGTCTTTTGTTTGTATAAAAAATGGTGCAAAAAAATTTAAAATTTCGCATTGACCCTTACGTTGCGGGATACTTTATAGTCAATATCGAAGGGAGGTCAGATAGATGAAAATGAAAGTAAAGGAAGTGGCCGACTTAGTCGGCATCAGTGTGCGCACACTGCATCATTATGATGAAATCGGATTATTAGCTCCGTCGGAGACGACCGAAGCCGGGTATCGGCTGTATTCAGATGACGATCTGGAAAAGCTGCAGCAAATCCTGTTTTTCAGAGAGCTTGACTTCCCTTTAAAAAAGATTAAAAGCATTCTTGAGAACCCTTCATTTGACAGGAATGAGGCGCTTCAGCTCCATCGCAAAGCGCTGCTGGAGAAAAGAAGCCGGCTTGACCAAATGATTGCGACAATCGATAAAACGATCCAATTCGCGAAAGGAGAAATCAACATGACAAACGAGGAAAAATTCGCGGGATTTGATTTCAGTCAAAACCCGTATGAGGAAGAAGCGAGGGAACGCTGGGGCGATGAAGCCGTCGATAAATCGAAGGCCTTTATCGAATCAATGTCCGAAGATGAACGAAAAATGATGGAACAGCAATATGATGCCATTTACAGAAAAATCGCCGCCCTCAGAGAAGGCGCCCCTGACTCAGAAGAAGCGCAGGCGGCTATAAAGGATTGGTACGATTTTCTGAACAATAACACCGGCCACAGCTATTCGCTTGAAGCTTTCAAAGGTCTGGGACAAATGTATGTCGCTGACGAGCGCTTTACGAAAAACATCGATCAATACGGCGCCGGCTTGGCGAAGTTCATGTGCGACGCCATGACGGTGTTTGCTGACAGGAATAAGGAATAATCGCTGGAAACCGCCTGATAAGGTTGTGAAATGACCTTTTAGGCGGTTTTTTTAGTTGATGTGCAATTTGAGTCTGCAAAAGCAACTTATAATGTCATGTTCATTAAGCCAGGATGGGCCGCTGATTGACACCCGTTAATTTTCAGAGTAATATATTTTTTACAAATCATGTACGGTTAAACGATATTGAGGAAGAGCAAGTACGTGTCAGAGTATGGGTTTAAGAGAGTCGGTGGCTGGTGTGAACCGATACCCTTCTGATACCGAATGGGCTTCTGAATCGCTTCGCTGAAACGGACAGTAGGCGGAGCCGGGATTGTTCTCTCCGTTATCAAGAGAAGCGTATCGAAAGGGCTGACTGTTCCCTTTCCGTATGTTCCAAGCGAATCGTTGATGCGATTAATAAAGGTGGTACCGCGAGACCCTCGTCCTTTTGTGACGGGGTTTTTTCTATTTTTAAGGAGGTGGTGGCCATGGAGGAAGGCTGGCCGGAGTGGCCGCATCATGTTAAATGGAAACGGAGGTGTGATGGTAAATGGTGATTGCAACGGACGATTTGGAAACGACATGTCCAAATTGCAATGGAAGCGGAAGAGAAGAGCCGGAGCCTTGTCCAAAATGTTCGGGAAAAGGTGTGATTTTGACGGCGCAGGGCAGCACATTGCTCCATTTTATAAAAAAACATATCAACGAATAAAAAGGACGGGTGTTTAGAGTTGAGTCGAGCAGAGAAGAGTACAGCTGAGCAGAGCGGCCATCTTCAAGGCGGTGTTGGAAAAGCGGCCGGGGGCGTTTTTATGGTCTTTGGAACGATGTGTTTTGCTTCAAAATCCATTTTTGTCAAATGGGCTTATGAACAAGGTGCACAGCCGGAAGCGGTGCTGTTGTACCGGCAATTATTTGCGGCGCCACTGTTTTGGCTGATTTTTATTGTGTATCGTTCAAAGCTTCCGGCTAAACCAGAAAAAGCGGAGATTTTTAAAGCTTATGCGGCCGGATTGCTTTGTTTTTTTCTGTCGCCATTGCTTGATTTTATCGGCCTTCATGATGTTTCGGCAATCGTTGAACGGATGATTGTGATGAGCTATCCCATGTTCGTATTGATCATAACGGCTTTTGTAAATAAAAAAATGATCTCGGGTAAAACGTTTGCCGCCATCTTGCTTGTGAATGCCGGGCTGTTCTTGGCTGTCGGCGGATGGGATGTGCAAGCATTTGAAGCGAACCTGTCAGGAGCTTTTTTGATCTTATTGTCCGCTGTCGCCTATGCGGTTTATCTTGTTGCGGCGGGAAGCCTTGTCCGTCAAATCGGCGGGATTCGGATGAATGCTTATGGAATGTCGGCGGCAAGTCTTGCGATGGCCGGTTATGCGCTGCTTCGCGCAACGGGAGAACAACCGGGAATCCTGCTTTCTTATCCTCCCGCAATGTATGGTTTTTTCATGATCATTGCGGTGGTGACGACGGTCATTCCTTTTTTATTTATGCTGGAAGGCATGAAGCGGATAGGAGCGGAGCGGGGAGCCGTCATTTCCATGATCGGCCCCGTTCTCACGATCTTCGGAGGTGTTTTGTTTTTAAACGAACGTTTAACTCCCGTTCAGTGGCTGGGGTGCTTCCTTGTGCTCCTGACCATCAGTCTGCTGGAATACCGGAAATAGAAAAAGGGATTCATATCCCTTTTTCATTTCTGTTTTTTGACAGCATGCCCGACCGTTTGAACGCCGCTTGGTGCTATGTAAAACGTTACTTCCTCGACGGTTTCGGGAGGATTGTGAGGGCCTGTATACGTCCTGTATTGAACCTTTGCAATAAATTCGAATGACCCGTTGTTAAATTGCTTTTCAACGGCTGATCTTCCGTGATTCATTCTCTCAACAGACACGATTTTTGCATCGTATAATCCGTAATCTTTTTTTATGACCTTTTGTGCATAAGGATCCAATAATGTAAGAATGAAATCATACACATCCCTCTCGTTTGCCGTAAAGGCTGTGGTTTTTTCGGAGCTTATCCATAAAAAGGCGCTGCAAAAACACATTGTGATCAGCAGTTTTTTCAGGGAGCTTGCCTCCTTTCTACGCTTCATTGAATAAAGGTAGTTTACTCCGTGTCGCTCGTTTTCATGACATATGTTCTAGCCGCAAAATCGTGGCCGGCTTGTTTCGTTCCTGAAAAAACGACGGTTAAATACAGCAGACCGAAAGCGATATGCGCCTATGAGACGATGCAGCGCACGAAAGTCTGCCAAAGCTTCATCCGTCGGCCTGTATCATCAGAAACGATGCGAATTCTAAAAATTGCTTTTTCAATTGTGCCCCGGAGCTTTGTCAGCGGCATCAAAGCGGATACAAAACGTATATCAGCAGTGCTGCTGCAGCGACCTCAGGAGACCCGTCTCCGAATATCAATGCGGATGAAAAGTGTAATCTGACCATTTTATAGTCTCTTTTTCTATTTTTAAATCAATCTTTTATTCTCTTTTATAAAATTTTACTTTTCAGCTAAATCATACTGATTTTCATTATCGGATTTCCCCCTCCTGAAAGTTTTGATAAAATAAATAAGTTGTAGTATAAGATACGGAGGTTTAAACGTGGGAAAAGTAAAGAGAAATATGCCTTGCCCCTGCGGCAGCGGGCTGAAATATAAAAAGTGCTGCGGCAAAGCGGAGGGAGCGTTTCCGGCTGTCGCGGTGCAGGAATTGAAACAAATCCAGAAAGACGTCATGGAATTCGCTTTTACGGAACATAAAGACACAATCGATCAGTTTCTTAATCAGTATTCTTTTCTGTCAGACTTGGATCAGTCTGCACAAAAGATATGTGTTTTTAATCTGGGCGTGTGGGGAGTATTTTCCCGGCCGTTGGCAGACGGAGGACTGACGATTTTCGAAGACTTTTTACAGAAAAAGGGTTCTTCGATTCTCAGATCGCAGACTAAGGAAGCTGTTCAATCGTGGAAAGACCTCTCCCCTGCGCTGCTGCGTGTGAAACATATAACAGATGGCGGCATTCGCTTTGAGGATGCTGTAACAAATGAAGAGCTCACCATAAGGATGAATGTGAAGCGGGAAGGGCCTTTTGTAGGCGAGTATGTGCTCGGCTTTCCGATCAAGATCGGAAGCCATACCGAGTTCTTCTTACAATTCACCATCTATCCTGCAAAAATGGCGGATGCTCTCAAAGACAGGTTAAACGAGGCTTTAAGCCGTTTCACAGAAGAAGGCGGGACAAAAGAACAGCTGATGCGAGAGGATTTTCATCATGTATTAATGCAGCTTTGCCGGCAGGAAGAGAGTGCACCGTCTGAACAAGGGTCGGAAGACATCGAATGGGCCAATGAGATGGAAAAAGAAACAGCGCTTGTCTTTGAGAAAGGTATGCTTGACGAAGGATATTCTGAATCATTTGTCTCCTGGGCGGTCGGCCTTTGGAAATCGTATTGTGCCAAAAAAGCGCCGGTCATCAAGAAAACAGAAGCCTTTGCAGCTGCTTTGGAGTATTTTATCAATTCGATCTCCAAATCGGAAAAATCGATATCCCAGGCGAAGCTTGCAAAAAAATACGGTGTCAGCGCTTCGACTGTATCGAATCGTTTTAAAGATATTGAAGCCGTCCTGCAGGACGAACTTGACCATCATCTTGAGCTTATGCCTTCTTAAGGCAAAGGCCGCTAAACCTTTCGGGGAACCGGAAGGTTTTTTGCGTTTGATTCTGATTAAATCTTGAGAAAGGTATTTTAAGATAGCGGTACCGATCAGATCAAACAAGGAGAGATTAAGATGAGTACAATTCTATTGGAAACAAGGCATCTTCAAAAAAAGTTTGGAAGGTCGCAAGCGGTCTCAGACGTCTCACTGTCAGTTAAAAAGAACAGTATTTACGGTCTGCTTGGACCGAATGGAGCAGGAAAATCAACGACTTTAAAACTTTTAATCGGAATCTTAAACCCGACGGCCGGGGACATTTTGGTTGAGGGGCGGAAATGGAAAAGGTCTGTATTAAAAGACATCGGTTCTTTAATAGAATCCCCGCCTCTGTATGATAATTTAACAGCCTACGAGAATGCCAAGGTGCATGCCACATTATTGGGTCTTCCGGATGCGAGAATAAAAGAGGTGCTTCAAACCGTTGATATGCATCATGCCGGAAAGAAAAAGGCGGGGCAGTTTTCTATGGGGATGAGGCAGAGGCTGGGGATCGCCATCGCCCTTTTAAATCGCCCTAAATTACTCATACTTGATGAGCCTACGAACGGTCTTGACCCGATCGGTATACAAGAGTTGAGGGAACTGATCAGGTCATTTCCCAAGCAAGGGATGACGGTCATCTTATCAAGCCACATTCTGTCGGAAGTCGAGCAGATCGCAGACCATATCGGGATTATCAGCGGAGGATACCTCGGATATCAGGGGGAAATCAATAAGGGGGACGATCTCGAGCGGCTTTTTATGGATGTCGTCAAATCAACGCGGGGGAAAGAAGGCGGAGAACAATGATCGGATATTATGTAAAAGCGGAAAACCTGAAGTTTAAAAGAACATTTTCGAGAAAGATGATCTTCATTGTTCCTTTGATTAATATTTGCTTCGCCTTTTTAATGAATCCGGGATTCTTTGTAGCAGGTACGTATAATTGGTGGTCAGTCATCTTGATGCCGGTTATGATCGCATTGCTTTGTGCATTATCACACCAGAAAGAAACGAAAGCGTCGAATTATAACGGCATTTTTTCTTCTCCCGTACATTTACATATGATCTGGTCTGCAAAAATAAGCGTCATTGCGCTTTATTCTTTAGCGTCTCAAGCTGTTTTTTTAGGGTTCATGGTTGTGATGCAGTTTGTCATTCCTCAATTTTCGAGCATTCATTTGACAGTCATTGCCGCGAACCTGCTGCTTTGGCTCACGACACTGTGGGAGATCCCCATCTGTTTATGGATAGCGCGAAAATTTGGGTTTATATCTGCCGTTTTGTTCAATATGCTGGGCAGTATCGTGTTGGGCATCATCTCGGCAACAAGTCCTTTGTGGTGGTTGAATCCGTGGAGCTGGCCGATCAGGGTCATGTGCCCGACAATTGGCATCCATCCAAACGGTGTGCCTCTTGAAAATGGCGATCCATTAACAAGCTGGGCAGTCGTTCCTCAGGCTGTTGTTCTATCTGTTGTTTTATTTGCTATTTTGGCGCGTCTGACCAGGCGGTCTTTTTCCCCTGCCGTTGATCGCAAATCGATAAAACGGGAGGCGGTTTGATTTGTTGCTATTTTTCAGATGCCTGGCGGCTGATTTTCAAAAAACAAAGCGCACATCTTTTATTTGGCTTCACTTGACCGTTCCGGTTATCTGTGCGGGTGTTTTTCTGCTTTATTTCTATAACAGGGAACATGATCCATATCAATTATATCGCACGTATTTTGAGGCGATTGCGATTGCCCTGCCGCTTCTGATTGGAATGGTGTGCGGAATGACGGCTTCATTAGAGGAGCAGGCAGGCCGTTTTCAAGTGCTGTTGGGCGGCACGGCGCCCAAATTAACGGCTTATTTAAGCAAAGTCACACTGCTTCTGTTCATGAACTTGTGTGCGGTGTTTTTGGCTATTGGACTCTATGTATTGGGGCTCAAAGTTCTTTTTCATGTGCCGAACCTGACAATCGCCCTTTTTTTAGAGGCTGGGGCATGGCTGGCAGCCGGAAGTGTCACACTTTATTTCATTTATTTTTTGATCAGCTGCATATTTGGAATGGGGGCTTCGATTTTAATAGGCGGGGCTGGCCTTTTAATGACAGCACTGATGAATACGGGATTGGGCGATGTCATTTGGAAATATAATCCCTGGGCATGGGGAATCAGGCTGACAGGGTATAAGGGGATTGACCGATTTGTCCAAATTGATCCGTCTCTGCGTTCTGTTCTAGACGGGGAAATCAAGCAGGGGGCTTTCATCATGGTGTTTGCTATAATAGCTGTATTCGCTCTAAGCATCGTTTGGTTTATCCGCTGGGAAGGAAGAAAAGCTTATGAATAATGAAAAAGGGTGGTCAGCAAGTGGCGAACATTTTGGCAGTAGATGATGAGAAAGATATTCTTGTACTCATACAAAATATTTTGCGCCGCGATCAGCATCAAGTTCATACATTGAGTCAAGTTAGCGCCGAATCTCTCGACGTGTTTTCAGGGTATGATTTAATTTTGCTTGATGTGATGATGCCGGGGATGGACGGATTTGAATTATGCGAGAAAATCCGGCCGCTGGTAGATTGTCCGATCCTGTTTCTCACCGCTAAGACTGAGGAAGAGGCCGTCGTTAAGGGCCTCCTGACTGGAGGAGACGACTATATTTCAAAACCCTTTGGCGTTCTTGAGCTCAGTGCGAGAGTAAATGCACACTTGAGAAGGGAAAGGAGAGAGAAACACGAAACTAAACGAGTGATTTCCGGCTTTTTATTTCACTTTGACAGCAAAGAAGTATTTATACATGATCAAAAGCTGAATTTAACAAAAAATGAATTTAAAATATGTGAGCTTTTGGCTCAGCATAAAGGACGAACTTTTACACGAGAGGAAATTTATGATCATGTATACGGGCTGGAAGGCAATGCTTTATACTCCACGATAACCGAATTTATCCGCACGATTCGGAAAAAATGCAAAGAACACGATAGAGATCCGATCAAAACGGTATGGGGCGTAGGGTACAGATGGGAATAATCCGTAAAAAAAAGACGCTGCGCAGAGAACTGATCAAATATATGCTCACTTTGAGTTTCTGCCTGATCGCCATCACGGGATTATTTGTTTTGATCAATATGATCGGAATGAATGCAGGGCTGTTTTATCCTGCCAACTACAATGAAATCGAAGCTGAAAAACTTAAGCCCAAGCTTCAATCGGCTGAACGGATAACGGAAGACATGATACCCGATACGATGCTGTACGCCATACTGGATAAAAAGTCGAAACAAAAGACAGCGGGAAACATGAAAGAAACGAATCTTTCAATTGTACGGAAAAAAATAGAGAACAGGCCGTATGTCACCTTAAGTCAAAAAGGCTATATGATCATCGAGCGCAAAGACGAGTATTGTGTGTTGGAGTATCCTTTGCGCGCCGAGTTTCGGTCTCCCATGCTGAGACGGCTTCTCCCGAACTATGAGCTGACAAGCTTATGCATCATCATTCTGCTTCTAATTACGGTCGTTTTTGCGGTGACAACCCGATTTGCAAACAGGTTAAAAGGCCATTTTCAAACATTGAACACTATCGCTGAGCAAATTAAAAAACAGAATTTAAATTTCACTCCGGAGTTTTCGAATATTAAGGAATTTGATCATGTGATCTGTTCCCTGATAGACATGAGGAATGCCCTTCAAGCCTCCCTCCGCGCACAGTGGCATTTAGAGAAAACGAAAAAAGAACAGATCGGCGCATTGGCTCATGACATTAAAATTCCAATGACCATTATTAAAGGTAATGCGGAATTGCTGAGCTTATCACCGCAAAATCAAGAGCAGTCGGAATATGTCAGATACATACTTGATGCGGGGCAAAAAATCGATCAGTACATTGACCAATTAATCCATTTATCAAAAACGGAGGAAGCATTACATATCGAATATAGAGAAAGTGCTGTGAAACCGTTAGTCGAAAGTGTTCTCAATGACACTGAAGCATACATAGGGAATAAATCGATTGACATTGTGTTGAAAGAACAAAACCTTGAAGGAAAAAAAGCACTGTTTGACAAACAGCTGCTTCACCGGGCGTTGATGAACATCATGACGAACGCCGCAGATCACACACCGGAAGGCGGGAGAATCGATTTTGAAGCTGTGTGTACGGTTGATCAATTGATTTTTACCATCACTGACAGCGGAAAAGGATTTTCTCAAGAAGGCCTGCAGAAAGCTGCCGAGCTTTTCTATATGGAAGATAAAAGCCGGACATCGAATGGACATTACGGTATGGGACTTACCTTTGCACTTCGTGTTGTCAAGCTTCATCAAGGCGATTTAGCGATTCAAAACGGTGAAGCGGGGGGCGGACAGGTACAAGTGACCATCCCCCTCTGAGACCAGATCATCATCATTCCATATCTCGTCATTCTCATAATCACAAACCTTCCGGCATCATCCGGAAGGTTTTTTCGGTTCTCCCAGTTCCTGTTTCAAAAATTGGTACAGCTTTGCATCCGCTTGTTTCAGCGGGAAAGACGCGGTTTTGCAAAGGATGCCGAAGGTTACGCTGATCGGGTCATCGCCGATGAACCGGACAATCGTTCCGGGAGGAGGAGGGGAGACGATGCTTTTCGGAATCAGGGCGACGCCGAGTCCAGCGGCAACATAGTTTTTCAAAGCGGTCATGCTTCCGATCTCCATCGTGTTCATTTGGCTCCCCGGCAGCTCCTGAAACGCGATTTCGACTTTCTTCCGGTAGGTGCAATTGTTGGCCGTGATCAGCAGGCGGTGCTCCCTGAGATCCTTCAGATGGATGCGTTCATTGTTTCCGGCGGGGTGTCCTTCAGGTAGCAGCACTACGAGCTCTTCAGCATATAGCGGTTCAAAATAAAGATCAGTTCCCATTGCCGGAGTCGAACAGACGGCAAGATCCAGGCTGCCTTGAACAAGCCGTTCCCCCAATGCCGACGAGTTGGCGATATCTACGGAAACCCGGATCTTCGGATAATCCGCTAAAAATCTTCCCAAAATCCGCGGCAATTCACAGCTCGCGATCGGTTCGACCGCTCCCAAACGGATATTTCCCGCTTCGCCAAGCAATAAGTCGGCCATATGATGTTGAAGGTGATCCATATTTTTGACAATATGGCTGCTTTCTTCAAAAAAAAGCCTGCCGGCTTCAGTCAGTCGGAATGTTTTTCCCCGCTCGAGCAATCGGATGCCGAGGTCTTCTTCGAGCTTTTTGATTTGCATTGTGACTGTGGACTGCGCATAATTCAGTTCTTCAGCCGCGCGGTTAAAGCTTCCGCAAGCCACGATTTTATGAAACGTTTTTAATGTTTTAAAATCCATCCCGTCACCTCAAGTTCAATAAAATTGAATGAATCCTTCAAATGATTCAATTATACAAAATGATATAACCGTTATACACTATTAAACAATACAAAGGAGGAATGAATATATGCCATTTGTCAGGATGGATCTTTTGAAAGGAAGATCAAAAGAAGAGCTTCGCCGGATCAGCAGATCGGTTCACCAGGCGATGACGGAGACGATCGATGTTCCGGAAGACGATTATTTTCAGGTCATCACCCAGCACGATGAGGAAGAGTTCTTTTTCGATCCCGGCTATTTGAATATCAAACGGACGAAAGACTTGATCTATATTCACATCACAATGAAAGAGAGACCGGTCGAAAAAAAGCTGGCTCTGTATCAACGCATTGCAGAATGTTTACAAAAAAACGCCGGCATCCGCCAAGAGGACGTCATGATCATTGCGGCCGAAAACGTGAAAGAGAACTGGTCGTTTGGGAATGGAACAGCACAGCTTGCATCAGTTGAAAAGGGAGTGATGAAAAATGGAAATGAAAAATAAAACAGCCCTTGTCACAGGAGGAGGCACTGGGATCGGCAGAGCGGTATCGCTCGCTTTGGCAAACCGAGGCGCGGCGGTTATTGTCAACTATTCGCGTTCCGAAGCGGAGGCTGAAGAGACGGTTGGGATGATTGAAAGCCAAGGCGGCCGCGCGGTCGCGGTGAAAGCCGATGTTTCTAAGATCAGTGAAGTTCAAGACATGTTTGATCGGGCTGTGCACGAGTTCGGCACCGTCGATCTGCTCGTCAACAATGCAAGCATCACCAGGCATATCGAGCTTGATGACTTGGATGGAGCTTCTGAAGAAGTCTGGGATGAACTGTATGCGGTAAATGTCAAAGGGATGTTTTATTGCGCGAGAGCGGCGGCATCTTTAATGAAACAAAATAAACAAGGTGCGATCGTAAATGTCGGCAGCATCGCCGGGCTGACGGGCTCAGGTTCTTCGCTCCCCTATGCCGTGTCAAAAGCGGCGGTCCACGGTTTGACGAAATCATTGGCGCATGCGCTCGCTCCTGATATCAGGGTCAGCTGTGTGGCACCTGGCGCTGTATCGACGAGATGGTGGGAGGGGAATGAAGAGAAAATGAAGCGGCTCAGCCAAAAGCTCCCGCTTGAACGGATCGCAGAGCCGGAAGATATCGCCTTGCTCATTTGCGCGCTGCTCGAACAAGAAACGGTTACGGGTCAAATCTTAACGGCGGACTGCGGCCAAACATTATAGCGATTATAAGCCGATTGTCCTATTTCTATATGAAACCATTTACCTTATGATGAGTCATATCGAAATAGAAAAAAGAGGGAAGAACGGATGAGACGTTTACAATCGTTAGAAGCCATTGAAAAAGTAAAAAGCGGAGATTATCATGTTTTGCGGGATGCCGAATGGCTCAAGTATCTCGTTTTAACTGAAGAACAAAATGTCAATCTGGAGCGGATATCTTCGCTGGAGCAAATGCCTCAGAATCCCGTGTTTCTTTATGTGGAACAAACGCTCTCCATCTTGGAGAAAGCGGACATCCCTGAGCGGGAAAAAGAAATCATTGAAGAGGTTCTCATATGGAGTGAAACGGCTAAGTGCGGCCAGCCTCATAAAAGAAAGGAATGGCGTGAGAAAGGCTTTCAGCTCGCGATCCATAATATCGGGTCGGCGCAGATTTATGCTGATCGAAGACAGGCGTATATGCCGACGCGGCAGGATATTGAAGAACTCATCTATATTTTGATTTTGACGCATGGACTCGTCGGACAGTATATCCGCGGGGAAACAAGGTATCGCCAATTCACTCCACTTATCGATTGGATTGAAGCATCCGACCTTCAGCACATCGACATCAGGCGGGTTCTGTACGTTCTGAACAAATGTATCATTGAAGGGGTGTCGCCGGCGCTTTGGGAATCGATTGAACGTGACGTGAAGCGGATAATCGGCCAAATCTGCACAGGAGAAAGAAACAAAGATTGGCCGTTTGCGGAAAGGATCAGAAAACTGCGGGGACAGGCGCTCGATTCCGGCGAAGACAGCAGCCGGTACGAGCGGTTTTTGAGGGAACATGCGGCGGAAGATGCGCTGAGACGCTTCTTTCAGCGGGTCGATTTATGGTATGTGGAATCCGCCTTGTCATCGTTCAGTTTTGAAGAGTTTGTCAAAATCTTTCTGCTCGTGCTTCGTTCTGTCAATCCTTTATCAGTCAAGCATATCAGCTTTGAGCCGCTGATGAAGGACATGTACCGCGATTACCAGGGTGTGCGGCATACGAATGTTTATAAAAAACGGATTATCGAAGCGTGCTTAAAAGAGATGTCGATCAGCGATTTGCTTTACGGCGGGGTGCCTGTAAATGAACACGTTTCGCTTGCTGTGCAGCCGTTTGATCAGGCTTCCGAGATTGTCGGCGTCACGTTTTCGTTTTCGCAGGCCGGACTGAAGCTGATTGAATTTTGCCAGGAAGCGGAGAAATCGCCTTTATATGAACGGGCGATCGTGCTGCTTTATGATTTTTTTGAGTTTCGCAAGGATTCGTTTGACCGGCTGCAAAATGAAGCGGCTTATCTGTCTGATATGAACGGTGCCGAAGATTATAAAAAGAAGATTGCCGATTATGCTGTTGGAGAAAGAATGCTCGACATCGGAGCCGGAGGCGGCGTGATGCTCGATTTGCTGACAGACCAGCATCCTGAAGCAGAGGTCATCGGCATCGACCTTTCCGTCAATGTCATTGAGGAGCTCCAAAAAAGAAAAGTGCGCGAACATAAGCCGTGGCATGTGAAACAGGCTGATGCGTTGGATCTTCCTGAGTACTTCGAACAGGAAAGCGTCGACACGATCGTATTTTCATCGATATTGCACGAATTGTTTTCATACATTCCGTATGAAGGAAAACAATTTAATCATCTCGTCATTGCACAAGCGTTAAAAAGCTCCTTTGATATTCTGAAGCGGGGAGGCAGAATCATCATCAGGGACGGAATCATGACCGAAAACAAAGAGGAAACGCGGCGGATTCGTTTTAAAGACCCGGATGGAATGAATTTCTTGAAACGGTATGTCCATGATTTTAAAGGGAGAAAGGTGCACATTCTTGAGGCTGAAAAGGATGCGGCCGTACTGTTTGTGAATGACGCGATGGAATTCCTCTATACATACACTTGGGGAGAAGAAGCCTATCCGCACGAAGTGCAGGAGCAATTCGGCTATTTTACGCCGTCTGAGTTCCGGCGCTGTATTGAGAAAGAGTTGGGGGAACGTGCGAACATTCTTGTGTTCGAACACTATGTGCAGGAAGGGTATGAAGAACACCTTAACCCTAAAATCGAGCTGACAGACCGACTCGGCCGGCGCGTGCCGCTGCCGGACAGCACTTGTTTTATTGTAATTGAAAAAAAGCACCACTAGGGTGCTTTTTTCAGCGTGTCGACAAACCCTCGCATTCGTTGTCAGGCCTGCGCGTCGGTGCTCACGAATAGGAGAAGGATCAGCGGCTAACCGCCCAGGCGTCCTGCCTGAACGCCGCCGTCATCACATCCTGTGAAAGTCAGCTTCCGATGCTCGGCCTTCCTAGACTGCAAGGGTTTTCAATCACGCTGAAAGGATGATAAAATTCCAAAACTAAGAGCCGTTTTGGGATTTTGTCAACAACTAAAAAAAGCACCACTAGGGTGCTTTTTTTAGTTGTTGCTTTTAAGGAAGCTTGAGAAGTATTGTTCGGTCTTGTAATTATCAGCATCCATTTTCCATTTGTCATTTTTTGATTTTTCAAGTTTAACTTCAACGGTTTTCTCACTTGAAGTCGCCTCTGCTTTTTTGATTTCTTCACTCATGATGTCAATCGCAGGATTGATCAATTCATCTCGGGACATGAAGTTTTTGCCGCTGTCTTTCACATAGTCTTCCAGTCTTTTCTTCACTCTCTTTTGGACATCTGAATTATCGATTGGTGTAACGGTTGCTTCGACAGTTGCTTCATCGCCTGAAATTGATTTTGTAACTGCTTTGACTTTGGATTTTTCTTGATAAGCGTTTTGGATGGCGCTGATCAGTTTATTCAATTTCTTTTTATCGACATCTTCTTCATCATAATATCCTAAAGAGCGAACGATTGATTTTTGAGCGCCTTCAAGGTAATCAGTGACGACTTCACGCTTGTTTTCGTCGATTAGTTTATCAAAGTTATTATTGTCTTTGCCGAAAATCGTTACGTCTGTGTAAGCCAGCAAAGCTTTTGCCGGATCTTCAAGTTTTTTGGCCGTTTTCAGCAAATCATCGCTGCCGCCGTCGATCTCGAATTTGACAGGATCGGCTTTGTTTTCACCGTACATGTCAGGTGTGTATTCAAGCTGAAACTTTTTGCCCTTTTCAACGATGTAATAGATATTTCCGTCGACTTCCTTGTCAGAATTCAGCGTGGAAGAGCTAAGTCTCTTGTTTCTTTCATCATATACGCTGACGTCCGACATTTTTGAGTCGCCTTCGTAAAGGCTGAATTGGCTTTTATCAACCATCAATGGTTCTTTTCCTGTATTTTTAACGGAAACATTGATCTTTAGTATAAGTTCATTTTCGTGCAGGTTTGTTGACGAATCATCCGGAAGCGTATATTCGGAGCTTAAGATTTTAACTTCTGCATTATCTGCTTTTTTCGTATCTTCTTTCTCTCCGCTCGCACTTTTGCTGCCTCCGCAGGCTGTTGACACGACTGCTACAATCATCAAAAGCATCATTAGAAAAAACTTTTTACTTCGCATGGTCTGTCTCCTTTTTTATTGATTTTTTTCAATGTTATGTAAATGAAAAGAATGAGATGGTCAGGGTAAAAAGGCCCTTCAACGGGACAAATCTTACTCAAGTCCCGGTCATTTCATTTATCTAACAGTGAAAATTTGATTATAATTCTTTCTTTTTCCTTACTTTCTTTAAAAAAACAGAAACAACATCACTCATTTTAAGGTTTGAAGAATCAATAATAAATAGGTGTTAAATACTAATTTTGGTCAATGTTTTGCAAGATTAGGCATGTTTTCAAACTTTGGATAGTATGAAGAGACTAAAACTAATGACTTACAAAACGGTGCATTTTATTGAGATTTACCCATTTTTCACTTTGGCCAAGACAAGTCAGAACAGGTGAAAAATATAATTGTTTTGTTTGGAATCCGCCATTTTGTTGATGAATTTTGAAATTGGACTACGTGGATAAAAAGTCCCGTTTTCGGGTTTCCTTAACCTGAGCTTAAAATTTAGTAGATCAATCGTCGCAGAAACGCCGGTTTTGATGGTTTAAGGCTTTTCTATGGTCAGGGAGATGGAGGTTTTTATGGGGAATGCAGCCGGGGGCTCCGGCTGCATATTGGAGACCCGGATTTTTACTTAATCCCGATTATCATGGCGATAACAATTGCGGCAGCGCCGATAATGATCCAGCCTGCGATCAGCTTCCAGACAAACTTGACCCAGCGTTCATAAGGGACGCCTGCGATTGACAGCGAAGCCATCAATACACCGGAGGTCGGGATGATGGAGTTGGTGATTCCGTCTCCGTATTGATACGCGAATACGGCAATCTGGCGTTCGAATCCCAATAAATCGGCCAGCGGAGACATAAGCGGCATCGTTGTGGCTGCCTGTCCGCTTCCGGATGGAATAAATGTGTTAATCACGATTTGCACGGCGAACATGCCGATGGCGCTGATTTCGTTCGGAAGTGAGCTGATGGCTGAAGCAAGGCTGTTGATGATCGGATCGATAATATGTCCGTTTTCCAATACGATGACGATGGCACGGGCGAAGCCGACAATCAGCGCTCCGTATACAACCTGTTTCATACCGTCGACAAATGAATGGAAGGTATTGTTGATGCCGAGTCCTCCCGCAAGGCCGGCGGCAAAGCCGATGATGAGAAACCCGGCCGACAGCTCACTTAAAAACCACCCCCATTGAAATACACCGAACATATTGATGGCGAATCCCGATGCTGTAATCAGCAGGACGAGGCCGTGTCTGCCGGTGAAAGAAAGGTCGGCGTGTCCTGCGGCAGTCTCTTCATTCATCTCTGTTTCACTTCCATACATCAAACCGGTATTTGGGTGCGCTTTGACTTTTCCGGCGTACCGCATCACATAAAAAATGGAGAAACCGAGCATGGCGGCATAAACGGCCAATCTATAACCGAGGGCGCTAAACACAGGGACTTCCGCAATTGTCTGTGCGATTCCGACTGTGAACGGGTTCAGCATGCCGCCGGTGAATCCTGCTGCCGCGCCAAGGGAAATCATCGCAAGCCCGGTCATTGAATCATAGCCAAGCGCTCTTGCAACAGCGATGCCGATCGGAATAAAAATAATCGTCTCTTCAGACAAACCGATCGTTGCGCCTCCGATGGAAAAGACGAACATGGTGACGGGAATCAGGAGGAAGCCGCGTTTCTTCAAGCGCTGCACCAGCACATGGACACCGGCGCGAATCATGCCGGTCTGATGAATGATGCCGAAAGCTCCGCCTATTAAAAAGATGTAAAAAATAATATCCGCCGATTGAATCATGCCTTCCGGTATGGCTTTAAACATCTCGAAAAAACCGACCGGACCGGTGTCAGTCTGTGTGTAGCTCCCTTGCACGATAACCGTTCGGCCGTCTTCTTCAACCCGCTCAAATTCTCCTGATGGAATGAAGTATGAAGCCAGTGCAGCTAAAATGATAATGAAAAAAATCAAAGCATAAGTATGAGGGAAGTGCAGTTTTGTTTTCTGGGGGGTGCCATTGCTCATTCCGTTCGTCTCCTTTATAATGTATTAATATTCATAGAATTATATATTTAAACATTTTGAGGATATGAACTTTACTTTGTCAACCCTGGAAAAGAACTTTCGGTAATAGAGAAGGGAGAACCGTTGTGAAAAAACAAATTGAGAAAGAGATTGAACATATTCGTGACGAGCTGCTGCATATCAGCCAGTATCTAGGCAATCATCCTGAACTGGGGCATGAAGAATTCAAAGCTGCGAAGATTCTGTCCGAGGAGCTGAAAAAACACGGTTTTCAGGTGGAATTAGGAACATGCGGCCTTGCGACGGCGTTTACGGCCGAATTTGACAGCGGCCGTCCCGGCCCTGCCATCGGGTTTATGGCTGAATATGATGCATTACCTGACCTTGGCCATGCCTGCGGGCACAATTTGATCGGCACGATGGCGGTCGGCGCCGCAATCGGCGTCAGCAAAGTCATCGCATCGTGCGGAGGGAAAGTGTATGTTTACGGAACGCCTGCTGAAGAGACGAAAGGCGGAAAAGTAACCATGGCCGAACAAGGGGTTTTTGATCACTTGGATGCCGCTATGATGGTTCATCCGTATTGCAGGCATGAAAAAAGCGGGACATCGCTGGCGATGGATGCGATTCAATTCGAATTCTTCGGAAAGGCCTCGCATGCGGCGGGAGCGCCTCACGAAGGAATCAATGCGCTCGATGCCGTCATTCAGACATTCAACGGCATTAATGCGCTCAGACAGCACATTCTCCCTGATGCCCGGATTCACGGGGTTATTCCGGAGGGAGGGAAAGCGGCAAATGTTGTACCGGATTATGCGGTTGCTCAGTTTTATGTCAGAGGAACGGAACGGGCTTATGTCAATGAACTGCTCGATAAAGTGAAAAATTGTGCGAAAGCAGCCGCACTTGCGACTGGAGCCCGGCTTGAGAGCTCTTTTTACGAGCTGTCTTACGATGATTTGAAAACAAATGAAACGCTGTCAGACGCTTTTACACAAAACATGATCGAGTTGGGCGTCGATCCCGATTCGATTCATGAAAAAGCGGACGGAGGAGGTTCGGTTGATATGGGGAATGTCAGCCAGGTCGCACCTTCCATTCATCCTTATGTACAAATTTGCGATGAGCCGTACGCGTGCCACACACCCGAGTTTCGGGAGGCAGCCATGAGCAGCCAAGGGTTCGAAGGCTTAATGCTCGGCGCAAAATCTATGGCATTCACCGCCTATGATGTGCTCACAAATGAAGAGCTGCTGAAAAAAGTAAAGGAAGAGTTCAACCTATTAAAACAATAGAAGGTCCAAAGAGGGAAACGAGGTTTCCCTCTTTTTAATGCAAAAAACAGAGAAGAAAATCTAACACATGAATAGACAGCAGATGGTTGCACTTTAAACTGGTATGAAAGAGAAAATACATATATATCAGCGGATTTCGCAGCAGGGAGAGATCAAACATGACGAAAAAACGAATGTTGTTTATTGTGTTAGGCTTATTGCTTTTAATCAATGCCGGGTGCTCCGGTTCAAGCGAATCTCAAAATGAAACAAAGGTCCGGGCGAAAACTGAAACTGCGTCAGTTAAGACTGCCCAAGGAAATGAGCGTCTGCCCAACATAAGAATTTTGGCTACAGGGGGGACGATTGCCGGAGAGAATCAGTCCAAAACGTCGACGACCAATTATAAAGCGGGCGCAGTCGGGATTGATACGCTCATTGAAGCCGTTCCGGAAATGAAGGATATCGCGAATATCAGCGGAGAACAAGTGGCAAACATCGGCAGCCAGAATATGACCAACAAAACGCTCCTGAAATTGAGCAAGCGCGCAGCGAAGCTTTTAGCTTCCGATGATGTCGATGGAATTGTCGTCACTCACGGAACGGACACCTTGGAGGAAACGGCTTATTTTTTAAACCTTGTCCTCAAAAGCGATAAACCCGTCGTTGTGGTCGGATCCATGCGGCCTTCCACAGCGATCGGAGCCGACGGACCTGCCAACCTGTACAATGCCGTAAAGGTCGCTGCGAGCAAGGAAGCTCACGGGAAAGGAACCATGGTGGTGCTGAATGACCGGATTGCTGCTGCAAGATATGTGACGAAAACCCATACGACAGCTCCTGACACTTTCAAGTCGGAAGAAATGGGTTACCTCGGCAATATTGCCGACGACATCTATTTTCATAATGACATCACGAAAAAGCATACGGAAGATACCGATTTTAATATTTCCAAGATCAATCAGCTTCCTCAAGTCGACATCATATACGGGTATCAAAACGACGGCCGCTATCTGTTTGACGCTGCAATCAAGGCGGGAGCGAAAGGCATTATCTATGCGGGAAGCGGAAACGGTTCAGTCTCCGACGAGGCGAAAAAAGGGGCAATGGCCGCGGTGAAAAAAGGGGCGGCAGTCGTGCGTTCCACACGCACCGGCAGCGGGGTCGTCACGCCCAACCCTGATCTTGAAAAGGAAAACATATTGGCTTCCAACTCTTTGAACCCGCAGAAAGCCCGGATTTTGCTGATGCTGGCGCTGACCAAAACAGATGATCCTAAAAAGATCCAGTCCTATTTTGATGAATATTGACGAGAAGCCGCCGGAGAACCCGGCGGCTTAAGCATGTCGACAAACCCTCGGATTCGTTGTCAGGTCTGCAAGGGTCGCGGGTCACGCTGAAAAGGTGACAAAATCACAAAACTATAAGTCGGTTTGGGATTTTTACAGGTCGAGCGCTAAACGGATCATATCGATGCAGCGCATGCCGTTTTCGTATATCGGTTTCTCGTAATGTCGCAGGAAAAAGTCGCGGTCGATGCCGGTCATTCTAAATCCGCATTTTTGATAGAGCGCCAGCTGGCCGATGCTTGAATTCCCGGTTCCGATTTCAATCGTCTTAAATCCTTGTGATTTTGCCGTTTCAATCGCATGCATAACCAATTGTCTGCCGATTCCTTTTCCCTGCAGATCTTCTTTGACGGCGATATTGACGAGCTCGGCTGTTTCAGGTCTCGTCGGCAGCAGCACATAGACACCGGCAATCCGGCGGTCGATTTCTGCTGTATAGCATTGTCCCCGTTTGAGATAATCGATAACCAGTTTTTCGGAAGGGTCTGCCGTCAACAGTAAATCAAGCGGCGGTTCATGTTCCGGATGCAACCTCCGAATATTCATTTCACTCATCTCCTTTTTGATCTAAACTGAAAACATTGAAATCCCTAAAAGGCTCATGCACAATAGTAAACACAAGCGAACAGTAAAGTGAGGTACTGATATGAATATATCTGACTATATGAAGCATGACGCAGTTGCTTTATCTAAGCTTATCAAACATGGGGAAGTAACGGTGAACGAATTAATCGACGCTGCTTTTTCCCGCCTTGAAGAAGTCAATCCAGAACTGAATGCGGTCGTTCGGACGAGAAAAGAGCAAGTCAAACATGAATGCAAACAGCTCGATATCAGACAGCAGCCGTTTGCCGGGGTGCCGATCCTTTTAAAGGACATCTCCCAAGCGTTGAAAGGGGAACCTCTTACAGCCGGCGCCAAGCTGCTTTCATCTTATCAACCAAAGCGCGATTCGAATTTCGTCGCTAAATTGCGCGGCGCCGGTTTTTTATTTCTCGGCCAAACGAATACGCCCGAATACGGATTGAAAAATATTTCTGAGCCTGAATTATACGGGCCGTCTCGAAATCCCTGGAACACCGATTATTCACCCGGCGGTTCAAGCGGCGGTTCCGCTGCTGCGGTGGCGGCCGGAATCGTTCCCCTTGCAGGGGCCAGTGACGGGGGAGGCTCCATCAGGATTCCCGCTTCCTTTACCGGGCTATTCGGTTTGAAGCCGACCCGGGGCAGAACGCCTGTAGGACCGGGCGTCGGGCGGCAATGGCAGGGGGCATCGATCGATTTTGTATTGTCACGTACGGTCAGGGACAGCGCTGCGCTCCTTGATATTCTGCAAACCGTTCAGCCTGAAGCCGCTTTTCAAACGCCTTTATTCCCGGGCCATTATGAAGAGGATATGAAAAAAGGGCTGGAGCGCCCTTTGAACATCGCATTTTCTGTAGAATCACCCGTCGGAACACCTGTCAGTGATGAAGCCAAACAAGCCGTCCGCCGCACCGTTCAATGGCTGGAAGCGCAGGGACACCACATTGAAGAGCAGACGAACGGCGTTGACGGACTCCGGTTAATGGAGAACTATTATTTAATGAACAGCGGCGAAATTTCCGCGATGATTCTGGGAATGGAAAAAACGCTTGGAAGAGCGATCACTGTTCAGGATGTTGAAATTGTCACATGGGTGCTTAATGAAGCAGGCAAAAAAGTGTCGGCAGCCGAATTTACGGCAAGCCTTGCTTCCTGGGATCGAGCAGCTGCACAAATGGCGGCGTTTCATGAGACCTATGATCTGTATGTAACCCCGGCAACGGCTTATCCTGCTCCAAAGGTCGGCGAGCTTACGCATACCGAAAAAGAAGCCGAAGCGCTCCTGAAAGTGAGTGAGCTGGAAAAAAACGAGCAGCAGTCGCTGATTTATCAAATGTTTTTGAAAAGCTTGACATATACACCATTTACACAGCTTGCCAACTTAACCGGACAGCCTGCAATGAGCGTCCCGGTCCACCTCACAAATGAAGGTTTGCCGCTGGGCGTTCAAGTGACGGCTCCGAAAGGAAAGGAACATTGGCTGCTTCGCACCGCACATCTATTAGAGCAATCAGACTTATGGATCGGAATGAAAGGCAATCCGATGTTTGGCAGTCTGTAACCGTATAAAAGAAGACCGGCCGTTAATCAGGCCGGTCTTCTTTTGTGTCGTACAGTTTTTCAAGCTCGTCAACCAATGTTCCGACATACGCAACTGCCCGGCGGATCGGTTGATCCGTCGACATGTCAACACCGGCGCGTTTCAACAGGTCCAGCGGCTTCATTGTACCGCCTGCTTTTAAAACGTTCAGCCATCTCTCGACGGCAGGGCGGCCTTCTTCTTTGATCTGCTGCGAGACGATCGTCGATGCTGTCAGCCCGGCTGAATAGGTGTAAGGGTATAACCCCATGTAATAGTGCGGCTGACGCATCCATGTTAAACCTGCTCCTTCATCAAGCTTCACTCCGCTGCCCCAGAATTCGGACAGCACGGCAGTGGTTTGTTCAGACAGTACGGAGGCGGTAAGTGCGCATCCCTGTTCGGCGAGTTCGTAGACTCTCCGCTGATATTCCCCCTCAAGCAGATGGGTGACGAAATTGTGGTAATACGTGCCCATCAGCTGGTTGATGACCCAGCGCTTCATTTTCGGGTCATTTGTTTTGGAAAACAAATGCTGGGCGAGAAGCATTTCGTTCATTGTAGAAGGCGCTTCAATGAAATATAAAGACGGTCTGACGTTCATGATGCGCTGCTTGCGGTTTGCCAAGTAGAAATGCCCGGCATGACCGAGTTCATGGGCAAGGGTAAAGGCGTCCCGCATCGTATCCGTCCATGTCATCAAAATGAAGGGGTGCACTCCGTACGGACTTGAACAAAACGCACCCGTGGATTTGCCGATGTTGTCAGCGAGATCAACCCACCGCTCAGTCAAGGCGGTTTCCATGACTTCCGCGTACTCCGGCCCCATCACTTGTAAAGCGTCTAAGATCATGCGGCTAGCCTGTTCGTAAGTCGTCTTTGGACTGAAGTCGTGATCGAGCGGAGCCTGCAAATCGCAGAAGCGCAAGTCGTCAATGTCTAATACGCGTTTTTTCAAAGCGGCATATTTGCGCATATGAGGTGCAAGTTCGTTTTTAATCACATCAAGCTGGTTGTTGTACATTTCGAGCGTGACGTTTTGCGGCTGAAGAAGCATGTGGGTGACGGATTGATATCCGCGCAGCCTTGACATGCCGACCTGTTTTTTGACTTCTGTTTCATAAACGGCGGCAATCGTATTTTTGTATGTTTGCAGGGTATTTGTAAAGGAGTCAAATGCGGTTCTGCGAATATGGGCATCAGGAGAGAACATGTATTTTCCTTCATATAACGCGAACGAATTGGCCAGCTCATTGCCGTTCCGGTCCTGAATCGGTGAAAATTGCATATCCGCAAGCTTCGCCATCCCGAAAATTTTGTACGGTGCATCATGCACTTCGCCTAAAACGGCTAACGCTTCCTCTGTTTCCGGAGCAAGCTTATACGGCTTGCGCTCCATGATCTCGGTCAGCATTTTGCTGAAAGGCTCCAGTCCTTTCTCACTTTTTATGTACGTCTCCACTTGATTTTCGGGGAATTCGAGAATTTCCGATTGGATAAATGAAAGCCCGGCGTTTAGTTTTGCTTGAAGCGCGGCCATCCTTGAAGCGTCGGCTTGGTTGACGGGGTTTGTCAAATCTTCGGATTTTCTGAGGTGAGTATAGGCGGCGGCCCGAACCAGGCGCTCTAGCAGTTTCTCCTGCAGCATTAAACAATCGAGCAACACGTCAGCTCCTTCGTGTAGCCTTCCTTTAAATGAGCCGATGGATACGAGATCTTCATCAATTTTCACAAGTGCGTCTTCCCAATCTTCATAAGAAGAAAATAAATCAGTAAGATTCCAAGTCAGTTCCTGCGGCACCTCAGAGCGCTTCGGTCTTTTTTCTGCCATTTTTTCCAATGTACAGCCTCCCCTTGAAAATATTTCGTGTTTCTAATTAATTATATAAAAGACGCCAGCAGAATGAAATAAAAAACGACGGCTTCTAATGAAACCGTCGTAAATCGCCCGCTTATTGAGCATTGCGGTTTCGTCCGCCCATGCTTCTCATGACAAGGCTGACGATGAAAATCAAAATGATCGCACCGATCAGGGCCGGAATGATATTAAATCCGCCGATCGTCGGACCCCAGCGTCCCAAAATCATGGAGCCGAGCCATGAACCGATAAATCCCGCGATAATATTTCCAATGATTCCTCCTGGTACATCACGTCTGATAATGAGGCCGGCCAGCCAGCCTAAAATTCCGCCGATGATCAATGACCAAATAAATCCAAACATTGAACAATACCTCCTTGTTTTTTAGACATTTTCAGCCTTATACCTATCTTTTGGAATGCGAGAATAAATATACAATTTTTTTCTAAATGAAACCATTAGGGCGAACAAACGTATGGAATACGGACACCTGGAACAGGCATAAGACGCTTAAATCAAGAGAGGAGAGTAAAATGAGACAGCCTATAAAGGAATTAAAAGACTTTCGGGCATTTGCCATGGAAAAGATGAATGAGTGGAACGTTCCCGGAGCCGCTGTTGCGGTCATTAAGGAAGACGAGATCATCATGGCGGAAGGATTTGGATTCAGGGATAAAGAACGGAAATTAAAAGTAAACCCGGAAACGGTATTTGCGATCGGTTCCGCTTCCAAGGCATTTACAACGGCGGCGATGGCGGTTTTGGCTGATGAAGGGAAAATGGAATGGGACAAGCCGGTAAGGGAATATCTCCCGGAGTTTAAGATGTATGATCCGGTGGCAACTGAACGGATGACGCCCCGTGATCTGGCGTGCCATCGTTCGGGCCTCCCAAGACACGAAATGATGTGGTACAATTCTTCCTTTTCAAGGGAAGAGCTTTTCAAACGGATCCGCTACCTTGAGCCGAATCTGGATTTTCGATCAAAATGGCAGTATCAGAACCTGATGTACATGACGGCCGGTTATCTTGCAGGAAGAATAGCGGGAACGACATGGGAGGAGTTTGTTCATGAGCGGATTTTCAAACCTTTGCATATGACATCGAGCAGCTTTTCGGTCGAAGATATGCAAAAGCTTTCCGATTTTGCTTTTCCATATCAAGAGAAAAACGGAACAGTTGAAAAAATTCCTTTTCGCAATATCGATGTGATCGGGCCGGCTGGATCGATCAATTCCAATGCCTTGGATATGGCAAATTGGGTGCTGCTTCAGCTTGGCAGCGACAAATTCAGCGGTGTTCTATCAGAGGGAAGCCTTCATGAGCTGCATACGCCTTGCATTTCCTGCGACTCCATTCTTAAAGCGAAGGAACTTCCTGTCTGCAGCTATGGGCTCGGCTGGTTTGTTGAACCGTACCGGGGCCGTCATATGATTCATCATGGCGGAAATATTGACGGTTTTTCATCGCTTGTCGCTTTCATGCCTTATGAAAAAATCGGGATTGCCATTTTGACAAATATGAACGGCAGCTTTCTCCCAAATGTTCTGGCGTACAATATTTTTGACCGTTTGCTTGGATTGGAAGAGATCGATTGGAACGGCCGGCTGAAAGGCGAGGCGGAAAAAATAATGAAAGCGGCTTTAGGGGTGGATCGAAACGCGGATCTTACCAAAATTGAAGGAACGAATCCTTCTCATGCCCTGAAGGACTACACAGGTGTATACGAACACCCCGGCTACGGAGAAATCAAAATAGAGCTTAAAGACGGTATGTTACAGGCGCTCTTCAATTCGTTTGCGATGCCTTTGAAGCATTATCATTACAATATATTCGAGATGAAAATGCCGCTCACGGAGATGGCGATGCTCTCATCTTTCAGCGCTGATATACACGGGCATATCAGCCGCCTTTCCGTACCGTTTGAAATGGCGGAAGGCGCTGGAGAAATCGAATTTGTCAGGAAGCCGGATCAGCAGTTGTACGATCCTGAATTTCTTGCTTCTTTAACGGGCGAATATGCATTGGAAGACGGAACAGATGTCGTTGTGTCATTCAGAAACAACCGGACGCTCTGGGTTTCATTGCCCGGTCAGCCTGATTACGAACTTGAGCCTTACCGTGAGTTGACATTTCAAATCAAAAATCTGCCGGGTTTCAGCGTCCGGTTCGAAGCCGGCGATTCCGGACAGGTAACAGGTTTGCGCTTCATCCAGCCGAATGGAGAATTTCCTGCTGTCCGGAAATAGCAGCAGAAGACATATTTCGATTTATTTCCCGAGAAATATACAGGTGTGAGCCAGCCTGGTCACTCCAGGACGGCTTCCAGTAATAAATCCGCCAGATGAACGGCTCTCACTCGGTTTGTAAGCCCCGCTCGTTCAATGCCGAGCTTCATTTGCAGCAGACATCCGGGATTAGCTGTAACAATCGTAGCGGCCCGGGTCGCTGCTGCTGCTTCCATTTTTGTATCAAGAATTTTCATCGACATTTCGGATTCGACAATGTTATAAATACCGGCTGATCCACAGCAGCTTTCGGCATTTTTCATTTCCTTGAATTCAATGCCGTTGATGCTGCGGATAAGGTGTCTCGGCTCGGCGGAGGTGTTCATGACATTTCGCAAATGGCATGAATCTTGGTAGGTGACGATTTGCTGCGGCAGTTCAAGGGATCGCTGATCAAAGTTCAGCTCCAACAGGACGGAAGAAAAGTCTTTCAGTTTCCCTGTAAAAGCCGCTGCCCGTTCCCGCCATTCAGAGTCATCTTTCAGGAGATGATCATATTCCTTTAAAAATGCTCCGCATCCCCCTGCATTTGTCACGATAAAGTCCGCGTGTGAATCCTCGAATGCCTGAATATTTCGTTTTGCGAGCAGGGTGGCCTCAGACTTTTCGCCGCTGTGTCCGTGGAGGGCGCCGCAGCAGGTCTGCTGTTCGGGAATGATGATCTCGCAGCCGGCCAGCCGCAGCAGCTCGATGGTTGCCATATTCGTATCTAAAAACAACGTATCCATGAGGCAGCCCGAGAAAAAGGCTGCCCGTTTTTTTCTCTCTCCGATCGCAGGGAGCAGGTGTGGCCGTTTTTTCAGCTGTTTCATATCGGGAACCTTCGGCAAAACCGCCTCCATTTTCGCGAGATGGTCCGGCAAAAGACGAAGTAAGCCCGATTTGCGAATCACGTTTTGCATGCCGGAACGCTGATACACGCCGAGTATTCCGGTCAGCGCCCTGATTCTGTTTTGATGGGGGAAAAGCCCTTTGAATACCGCGCGGCGGAGCACTTTAACCGGAAGGGTGTGTTTTTTGTTCTGCTGAATAATATCTCTCGCTTCTTCAAGCAAGCGCCCGTAGTTTACGCCTGACGGACATACAGGTTCACACGCCCGGCAGCCGAGGCAAAGCTCGAGTGACCGTTCGACATCCTCATCAGGCTCGATCGTCCCGTCGACGACCGCTTTCATGAGCGCGATCCGTCCGCGCGGTGAATGGCTTTCCTGAAAACCGGATTCGATATAGGTGGGGCATGACGGCAGACAAAAGCCGCAGCGCATGCAATTCAGCAGCTCTTCCTCGTCCATTCTTTGTTTAAACTGCTGTTCAATGACCTTTCTTTCGTTAGCTGTTGTCATTTTGTCACCACCACCCGCTTGCGGGAGTCTTTCGCAAATATTTTCCCGGGATTCATAATGCTGTTTGGATCCAGCGCCTGTTTTACTGCCTTCATGGCAGCGATTCCCGCTTTGCCCAGCTTCAGTTCCAAATAGGGGGCTTTCATTTCGCCGACCCCATGTTCTCCGGTGATTGTTCCTCCCAGTTCAACCGCTTTTTTAAAGATGTCTTCAAAAGCCTGTTCGACCCGTTTCATTTCTTCGCTGTTTCTGACATCTGTCGTACAGGTCGGATGAAGGTTGCCGTCGCCTGCGTGCCCGAATGTGCAAATCGATATTTGGTGCTTTTCGGCGATCGTATTAATCGCTTTTACCATTTCGGCAATTTCAGAGCGCGGGACCGTGGCATCCTCCAGAATGGTCGTCGGCTTTAAACGGGCTAAAGCGGAAAGTGCGGTGCGGCGGGCCTCCCGAAGATTTTCCGCTTCAGATTCTGTTTGCGCGGTTTGAACGGACACAGCATTTCCTTTTTTGCAAATCTCTTCAATCACGGCAATGTCACGGCGGACTGCTTCCTCGGTGCCGTCCTGTTCGATTAGGAGAACCGCTTTGGCATGGACGGGAAGGCCGATTTTCGCGAAGTCTTCGATCACCTGAATCGTGGGCTGATCGAGAAATTCGAGCGTCGTTGGAATGATTTTGTGTGCGATGATATTTGAAACCGTTTGGGCTGCAGAGTCGATATCTTGATAGAGGGCGAGGACGGTTTTTTTTGTTTCGGGTGCCGGGATCAGTTTTAATGTCGCTTCAGTAATGATGCCGAGCGTTCCTTCCGAACCGACGAAAAGACGCGTCAAATCATAGCCGGCAACGTCTTTGGCGAGCTTGCCGCCGGTGCGGATGATGTCCCCGTTTGCGAGAACGATTTCAAGCGCCATGACATAATCGCGGGTCACTCCGTATTTCAGTCCGCGGAGGCCGCCCGAGTTTTCATTGATGTTGCCGCCGATTGTCGAGATCTTCATCGAGCTCGGATCGGGCGGATAAAATAATCCCTTTTCTTCAGCGGCGTGAATTAAATCAAGCGTGATCACGCCGGGCTGAACGGTTATTGTTAAATTTTCTTCATCAATTTCTAAAATTCGATTCATATGCTTAAACAGGAGGACAATTCCTCCTTCAGTCGGGCATGTGCCGGCGCAAAGGTTTGTACCTGAACCTCTCGGCACAATCGGAATGCGGTGCGTGTTGCAGATTTTCACGATTTGCGATACTTCTTCTGTGCTGCGCGGGGCTATGACCGCGTCAGGCATCGATTGAAACTGGGGTGTCGCATCATAAGAATAGACGAGCCGTCCGGCGTTCGAATCGTCATAATTGGCAGAGCCGACAATTTCAATCAACTGGGATTTCACTTGTGAGGAAATCATGTATGATCACATCCTTTACCAATAATTATACAAAAACAAACGCTTTCAAAAAATCATTCTTTTAAACTTCAAAAAAAAGAACCCGTTTTCAAAGAAAACGCGGTTCTTTGCAGGAGGCATCAGGTTGCAAGGCTGATTGCCTGATTCAGCACTTTTGCTCCGTCCATCATTCCATAAGCCATTTGATCAATGACGGCCACGGGCGTATGATACGGCTCAGCACGTTCTGTCACTTGCCCTTTTAAATACCTGACTTGCGGACCAATCAGTATCACATCAATTTCATCCAGATGGCTTGGCAAATTCTGCCTCTGCATACGCATTAATTTCGGCCGTCAATGAACGGTTTTTCGCTTCTTCCCGCATTTTTTTCACCAATATACTCGTAGACATTCCGGCTGAACATACAAGTGCGATCTTCATTTTTCTCTTCCTTTCTGAAGCTCTTGATATAAATGAATCATTTCTTTCGCCAAATCTTTTACAGTCATGGCTGTCATTAAATGGTCCTGCGCATGGATTAATAATAGATTGGGTGAAAGGCCTTCGCCTTGTGCTTCTTTTTGCAGAAGGCGGGTTTGAGCCTGATGCGCTTGGCTCAGCTCCGATTCTGCTTCTTGTATTTTTTGATATCCGGCTTCGCATTCGTGTTGTTTCACAAGCTGCAATGCTTCCATTGCAGAAGAACGCGCATTTCCGGCGTGAAGGATGATTTTAAATGAGACCTGTTCCAATTGAAGTGTATCTGCCATAACATTCATTCCTTACTTATTCGTTTTCTGTCTGGTGCAAGGCGGAACGTTCTGCCGCTTTTATAAACGGGAGGTAGAGCAGGGTGGCCAGCACCAGGTTGAAGATTTGCAAAAAGACTCCCCGGACTGATCCTCCGGTGACAAGATAACCGCTGACAATCGGCGGCGTCGTCCACGGAAGGATCGCGACAGTTTTCGGGACGAGACCGGAAGCCAAAGCGACATATGACGTAATCGTTAAAATCAACGGAATCAAGATAAACGGAATGAACATGATCGGGTTTAATACAATAGGAAGGCCGAACAGAACGGGCTCATTGATGTTAAAAAGGCCGGGTGCGAGAGACACCTTTCCGATCGTTTTGTAGTGCTTCGATTTCACGGCAATTAAAATGCCGGCAAGCAGAGCCAATGTCGTTCCCGATCCCCCCATAAATACGTAAGAATCGAAGAAAGGCTTTGTCACAATATACGGCACTTCAAAAGCGCTCATTCCTTGCGAGAATAAGTGTTGATTTTCCTGAATGAGCGGGAGGTAGACGGATTCCATGATCGGCCCGAGGATGTTTGTTCCATGCAATCCAAAGAACCAGAGCAAATGATTCAAGAAAGTGAAAATCAAGGCTGACCCAACCGTGTTGGAAAGACCTTGAAGCGGCTCTTGAATCGTGCTGAAAACAAGCTCATGGATGCTTTGTCCCGAATAATGAACAATCAGAGCATTACATAGCCCGGCAGTGGATAAGATGACGGCAGCCGGCAATAGAGCATTCAAGGATTTTGTGACGCCGTCAGGCACCCCTTCAGGCATTTTGATTTTCAATTTCTCATTTTGGGAAAACAGCCGGAAGACTTCCGTCGACAGCAAAGCCACGATTAAGCCGACGAACAGGCCTTGTGCTCCCAGCCAAGTCATTGAGAAGCCAAAGTCTTCAGTGGTCGGCGTAAGCACGGCGAATGCGCCAATCCCGATTAATGCGGCAGACAGGCCATCTGTGTGATAGGACTCGGCCAGCTTGAAGCTGACAGCCGCAACGGCTAAAAGGCTCAACAGAGCAAAAGAGCCATTCCATATCGCCCCGCCGACAGCGGTCCATCCCTCGCCGAAAAGGCCGGTCATAAAGTTTTGAAACGCCGGTATTGGAAAATTATTAACCAGGATGGCGAGGGAACCGATGATGATAAGCGGCATAATGGCGATGAATCCGTCGCGTATTGCAATCAGGTGTCTTTGGGAACCGATCCTTCCGGCGATCGGCATGATGTTTGCTTCGATGAATGCCATCATTTTATTTTGTTTCATGTGCACGGACCTCCTCAAAAAATTGCGGGAGGTAACGTTTATGCGCCTCGAGCATTTCATCCAGTACCTTTTGCGCTATGTGATCGGAAGAGACCAACGGATTGGTGATCATGGCTGAATATGCCGTATTGTAGTCGCCGGTGACCGCAGCTTCAATCACTAATTGTTCAAATTTTTTCATCAGGCAGATCGGCCCGCTGATGGCAGCAGGCAGTTTTCCGACGGTCAGAGGAATCGGTCCGCTTTTTGTAATGACACTGTTGACTTCGATCACCGCATCATCGGGAAGGTCTGGTATGCTTCCTTTATTCAGTGTGTTCACGGTCTGAATATCCATTGAATGATGATAAAGCGAGTTCATTAATGAGCAGGCTGATTCACTATAGTAAGCCCCGCCGCGGCCTTCAAGTTCTTTAGGCTTCTCATGGATCTTGGCGTCTTTGTATTTCTCAAACAGCTGCCGTTCCACTTCCATGACGGTTTCCGCTCGCGTTCCGTTGTTATTGTACGCTTCGATATCTTTTGCGAGCGCATCTTCATGTTGATAATAGTACTGATGGTACGGGCTCGGAAGCATACGTAAAGACCGTAGAAATTGGCGATTCCACGGCAGCGCCGCAATATTGGAGGGCGAATAGCCGAAGTGATCATTCAACAGATGCTCAATCGTCTCTTCCGTCCGGTCGATGCCGTCGATCCATACCCTTTTTCCGAAAACAAAATGGTTGAGGCCCGCGAATTCAATCATGACGCGGTTCACATCCACACCGAATATTTCTGCGATGCTATTTTTCATGTTGTAAGGAATATTGCATACCCCGACGACCTTTTGATGAGGTCCGTGCTTCAGCAAAGCTTCCGTCACGATGCCAGCCGGATTGGTAAAATTGATCAGCCATGCTTCGGGACAAATCTCTTGGATATCGCGAGCGATATCCAGCATGACGGGGATTGTGCGGAAAGCTTTAAATATGCCGCCGGCTCCGTTTGTTTCCTGCCCGATCAGGCCGTGGCTGAGCGGAATGTTTTCGTCTAAAGCTCTCGCCTTCAGTCCGCCGACTCTGATTTGAACCGTGACGAAATCGGCACCTTTCAACGCTTCCGCCCGATCTATTGTATGGTTCAGTTCGATGGGAACCCCCGCATGCCTGATCATTCGCTTCGCGAGTTCTGAGACGATGCGAAGTTTTTCTTTGCCCTCCTCGATATCAACAAGTACAATCTCATTCACCGGAAATTGATGTTGCCGCTTGATAATGCCTTCAATGATTTCCGGTGTGTAGCTGGATCCTCCGCCTATAACAACTACTTTCAGCGCCATAATCCCCCTCCTAATTGTCTTTTTATGAAAGCGCTTCATACAATTGAAACTTAACATGTCATAACAAATTTGTCCATACATATTTGTTATGACAAATTGTTTTTTTGGGGAACCTTTTGTGTTATTCTATAATTACGAAATCACCCCAAAGGAGAACATGTATGGCGAAACAACCACAGCTCCACAGTCAAATTAAACAAAATATTGTAGATAAGATTGAAAGCGGTTACTATCCGCCGGGCAGCCTGTTGCCGACGGAGTCCGAGTTTTGCAAACTGTATGATGTCAGCCGGACGACGCTGCGGACCGCGCTGAATCATTTGCTTATGGAAGGGGCCATTTACAGAAAGCAGGGAAAAGGGACATTTGTCGCCAAAGGAAAAGTAAAGCAGATCTTGAGCTCCAGCAGCCTCCGCTATGCAGAGCAATTGAAGGCGCAAGGCTTTAAACCGAAAATCAAAGTTGTTGATTTGCAAAAAATAAAGCCGGCTGAAAAAATCCAAACCCGCCTCGGAATCGACGCTGAACAAATGGTCTATCAAATCAAAAGAATCCGCTTTGCGGACGATGAAGAAATCCAGTTTGAAACAGCCTATATCAGAACGGATCTCGTCCCCGAAGTGACGGAAGAAATGGCGAATATTTCACTTTACCAGTGCATCAGCAGGCAAGGAAACAACATAAAAAGAACAGAGGAACAAATTAAAATTGTGATTTCTGATGAGGAGATTGCACAACATTTAAATATTACACAAGGCACACCTTGCTTCCAGATATCAACGCAAACATTTTTGACGTCTGAAGAAGTCGTCGAGTACTCTATGGCCTATTTTCGCGGTGACCGTGTTGAGTTCTTCATTGAACGTGATTATGGACAAAGGGGGAAATGAAAGATGAAATCTCTAATCATAAATGCCGATGATTTTGGATTTTCAAGGGGAGTCAACCTTGGAATTATTGAAGCTTTTCAGCACGGGGTGCTCACTTCGACTACGCTTATGGTCAATATGCAAGAAGCGGAGCATGCCGTCGAACTCGCACGGCAAAATCGTGAACTCGGCGTCGGCGTCCACTTGACATTGACGGCCGGGCGCCCGATTCTCGGCGGACTGCATACGATAACGGATGAAAAAGGGAATTTTCGCAAGCTTTTGTACTACCAGGGGTTCTTCGACATTGACCTTGAGGAAGTATACCGAGAGTGGAAAGCGCAAATAGAGAAAGCTTTGTCTTTTGGTTTAAATCCGACACATATCGACAGCCATCATCATATTCATACATACGGAAATCTCCCTGAGGTGTTTGTAAAGCTTGCGAAAGAGTATGACCTGCCATGCAGAAAGGTTAATCATGATCATCCTTCACTGTGGAAGGGCGTAAGGTCGAACGATGCTTTTGAGCTGAAAGTCGACCGTTTGAAGGATCTATCGAGCTTCTTTCATGATTATCAAGACGCAGCAGTGATTGAAGTGATGTGCCATCCGGCTTACGTCGATAAATGTCTGCTTGAAAAATCGTCCTTCCATTATCCACGGGCATATGAACTCTCACTGCTGACGGAACCTTCTCTCAAAGCGGCTTTGCGACAATGTCCGGATATTCGCCTCGCATCTTACGCTTGTTTATGAAAGAGGCGCCGCTTCTATTCCTTAAGGGGTAGAAAGCGGCGGTTGTGTAGTCAATATCTTTAGGTTGACAGTTCAGAAAATTCTGATTAATATAAATTTGTTATGACAAATTTAGCGAGCCTTTCACCATGAATAAGTCTTCTTTTATATGTAAATGTATAGACATCTATACGTGTTTCACCCTCTCAGCTCTTCTAAACGAACACGCCGAACGATATCAAACCCATTTTTGTAAGCGTTTTCCCTTGTTGGCTTCTGCGCAGCTGCAGCTATGATGACAAGGAAAAATATAAAACAAGCAAAAAAGGCGGTGAGGAATAGGAGATTTCTAGTTTCATGGCTTGTCAAAAAAATTCGATGAAAAGGAGATGAACATCGTGTTGGTCAACAAACACAAAAAGTTTTTCGTTTTTTCTTTCATTTTTGTCATGTTGCTGAGCTTGTCATTTGTAAATGGGGAAGTTGCAAAAGCCGATTCCGGAAAAAACTATAAAATTATCGGCTACTATCCATCATGGGGTGCTTACGGAAGGAATTTTCAAGTTTGGGATATGGACGTTTCGAAAGTCAGCCACATTAATTATGCTTTTGCTGATATTTGCTGGGAGGGAAGGCATGGGAACCCCGATCCGACAGGCCCCAATCCCCAAACATGGTCATGTCAGGATGAAAACGGAGTGATCGACGCGCCAAATGGAACAATCGTGATGGGCGATCCCTGGATTGACGCGCAAAAGTCAAATCCAGGGGATGTCTGGGATGAACCGATCCGCGGCAACTTTAAACAATTGCTGAAGCTGAAAAAGAGCCACCCTCATTTGAAAACGTTCATCTCGGTCGGCGGATGGACTTGGTCTAACCGCTTTTCAGATGTCGCGGCAGATCCTGTGGCAAGGGGAAATTTCGCCGCTTCGGCCGTTGAATTTTTAAGGAAATACGGGTTTGACGGGGTCGATCTTGACTGGGAATATCCGGTCAGCGGAGGATTGCCGGGGAACAGCACACGGCCGGAAGATAAAAGAAATTACACGCTGCTCCTGCAAGAGGTGCGTAAAAAGCTTGACGCTGCAGAAGCAAAAGACGGCAAGGAATACTTGCTGACGATCGCATCCGGTGCAAGTCCGGAGTATGTGAGCAACACTGAGCTCGATAAAATCGCTCAAACCGTGGATTGGATTAACATCATGACCTATGACTTTAATGGCGGATGGCAAAGCATAAGCGCCCATAATGCACCGCTGTTCTATGATTCAAAAGCGAAAGAAGCAGGCGTTCCAAATGCTGAGACCTACAACATTGAAAACACTGTGAAACGCTATAAGGAAGCCGGTGTCAAAGGGGACAAATTAGTGCTTGGAACACCGTTCTACGGAAGGGGCTGGAGCGGTTGTGAATCCGGCGGCCACGGAGAATATCAGAAGTGCGGACCGGCGAAAGAAGGGACATGGGAAAATGGAGTATTCGACTTTTCAGATCTTGAAAAGAACTATGTGAATAAAAACGGCTATAAAAGGTATTGGAACGATCAAGCGAAAGTGCCGTTTTTGTATAACGCGGAAAATGGCAATTTCATCACTTATGATGATGAACAATCATTCGGCCACAAAACGGATTTTATTAAAGCAAACGGATTAAGCGGAGCGATGTTCTGGGATTTCAGCGGCGATTCCAATCGGACGCTTCTCAATAAATTGGCAGCCGATTTAGATTTTGCACCGGACGGAGGCAATCCGGAGCCGCCTTCATCGGCACCTGTGAATGTGCGTGTAACCGGAAAAACGGCTACAAGTGTCAGCCTGGCGTGGGATGCGCCGAGCAGCGGAGCAAACATTACGGAATATGTCGTGTCATTTGCAAGCCAGTCGATATCTGTAAAAGAAACATCAGCGGAAATCGGCAACTTGAAGCCGGGTACGGCCTACTCATTTACAGTTTCAGCAAAGGACTCGGATGGAGTGCTCCATACCGGACCAACGGTAGAGGTCACGACAAATTCTGACCAGGCATGTTCATATGACGAATGGAAAGAGACGAACGCATACACGGGCGGAGAGCGGGTTGTATTTAACGGAAAAGTGTATGAAGCGAAATGGTGGACGAAAGGCGACCGGCCGGATCAATCCGGTGAATGGGGCGTATGGCGGCTGGTCGGAGGCTGCGAATAAGAGAAAGTCAAATGGATAGAAAACGATAAAGAGAGATTTGGGAAACAGCCTCTCACATCTCTCTTTATGGACAAAGGAGTCTGAATAAACATGAAGATAGCCGCTTCATCTATTTTATCCTGTGTGCTGCTCCTTGCGCTTTTTATCCCGAACCGGCACATTTCCGCAGAGACTTCAAACGAACAACCGGACTGCCGTCCTGAAGGGCTTTTGGACTCAGGCGTTGAACATGTGCCGTATTGCGATGTATACGACCGGGACGGCCGTGAAAAGCTTGCCAATCAGTTAGACCGGAGAATCATCGGGTACTTTACAAGCTGGCGTACTGGAAAAGGCAATCAAGATCGTTATTTAGTAAATGATATCCCCTGGAAGTACTTGAGCCACATTAATTATGCGTTTGCCCACATCGGGGAAGATCATCGGATTTCAGTCGGAGATGAGACAGATGAGAACAACCCGTCCATCGGGATGACCTGGCCGGAGCATCCCGATGTAAAAATGGATCAAACATTGCCGTATAAGGGGCATTTTAACCTTATTCATCAATATAAAGAGAAATATCCGAATGTGAAAGTGTTGGCGGCTGTCGGCGGTTGGGCCGAAACCGGCGGTTATGTTGACAAGGACGGGAAGCGAATTCCAAGCGGCGGCTTTTATTCGATGACAACGAATGGAGACGGATCTGTTAACCACAAGGGTATTCACACCTTTGCGGAATCGGTCGTTGCGTTTCTCAGAAAATACGAGATCGATGGAATCGATATTGACTATGAGTACCCTACATCGATGCAGGGTGCAGGGAATCCGGCAGATTGGAACATCGCCAATCCGCGGCGCAACGGGTTAAATAAAAGCTTTGAGGTATTGATGAAAATATTAAGAGAAAAGCTTGATCAAGCGTCCGCTGAAGATGGAAAGTACTACATGCTGACCATTGCAGCGCCATCATCGGCATATTTACTAAGGGGGATGGAAACGTTTAAGCCGCTTCGATATGTCGATTATGTCAATATCATGTCTTACGATCTTCATGGAGCCTGGAATGAGTTTGTCGGACCAAACGCTTCTTTATTCGATAACGGCGAAGATGCCGAACTCAAGCATTCCAACATATATACTGCGCCGGAATACGAAGGGATCGGATATTTAAACACGGACTGGGCTTACCATTATTTTAGAGGAGCTATGGAATCGGGGCGAATCAATATCGGTGTTCCTTATTATACGAGAGGCTGGAAGAATGTGAACGGCGGAGTAAACGGGCTGTGGGGAACATCCAAAAGCGCAGATTGTCCTCAAGGACTCAGGCAATGCGGTGACGGAGCAACCGGAATCGATAATATTTGGCATGATAAAGATGAGCAGGGGAATGAAATTGGAGCAGGGGCAAACCCGATGTGGCACGCCAAAAACCTTGAAAAGGGCATTGCCGGTTCTTATCTGGAAAGGTATGGATTGAGCAAAGCTGATTTGACAGGCGCTTATCAAAGGCATTATGACGCGGGGCTGGCAGCGCCTTGGCTTTGGAATTCAGAAAAGAAAGTGTTTCTATCGACAGAGGATGAGGAATCGATCAAAACAAAGGCGGATTATGTCGTTGATAAAGGAATCGGGGGTGTCATGTTTTGGGATTTGAGCGGTGACTATGACTGGTATCCGGAACGAAACGGCAATAAAGGAGAATACGATATCGGCAATACTTTAACGAGCACGCTGTATCACAAATTCTCGGATACAACACCATACGATAACCGGCTCAGCACATCGCCTTTACCTGATGAATCACTGGATGCAGACATAGAGCTGACGAACTTTCCATTAGGAGATCAAAATTACCCGATCCACCCGGTCATGAAGCTGATCAATAACAGCGATGTCACGATTACGGGAGGTTCTGTTATCGAATTTGATGTGCCGACATCCACTTCCCCTCGGTTTGGAAGCTGGAGCGGCGATCAAGTTGAAGTGATTGCTAAAGGACATACGGGACCGAACATTGGAGGACTGACGGGAGATTTCCACCGCATCAGAGTGACTCTATCAAGCTGGAAAACGATTAAACCAGGTGAGGCGGCGGAGTTTCAGCTTGTCTATTATTTGCCGATCAGCGGTCCTTCAAATTTCACGATATCAATAGATGGCAAAAAGTACAGGCTTAAAGGGAAATAAGTTTTCAGCCGTAAGATATAACAGCCCGTTCCAAAAGGAAGCGGGCTGTCTTCGTGTGTTATTGGGCGCTGTTTTTCCAGTTGGTCAAATTGTCGAACACCTCTTTTGTAATCCGGGTGCCCCTGTTGTACGAAGAGCCGCCGTATACGCCATTTGTGTGGACGGCAAGCGAGCATGGACCGCTGCAGTTCGTTCTTGAACTGCTTTGTTCGAATACTGGTGAACCGCTTTGTCCTCCGTACGTGTCCATTGCATACTGCAATTTATACGTTTCGGAGATGGTAATCGGTCCTGAATGCTGCCATTGTGTGCCTGTTGTTTTATCGCCTGGATAACCGCTGATGGTAACAGTTGTCCCGACAAGTGATGAAGTGGTGTACGAGTATCCGAAGTATCCGACAGTATTGCCGATCGGTTCGCTTAGTTCAATTGCACCGTAATCGTAGTTGGTGTTCCCGCTTCTCCATCCTGACGGAATAAAGTAGCGCGTTGATTTAACAGAGCCGTAAGGATAGCTTGTCCCGTTCCGTCCCGGCGAAACAGTAGCTGTCCCGGCAAATGAACCGCTTGATGTGTCATAGATGCAATGTCCGGCTGTTGCTACGGTTTTCGGACCGATCATCCATCCGGTGCACGAACCGATGCTGCTTGAAATATGAACGATCGCTCTGTACGGATATGCGGTTGTGTTGGTGACCCTTGTCCGATCATCAGGGCCAATCACCGATTTAATGCTGTAAGGAGCTTTTGCGGAGGACTCTTTTGCCGTTTTTTCCTTTGTTTCATTCACTTTGCCGGTGCCTGTAAATGCCTTTGAATACGAGCCGTATTGATCGCTTTTCATGTTTGGATCATAGGTAACCGATGTTTCCGCTTTGTATGAAGGATCGCTTGAAACAGGAGAATGAGGCGATGGTGCGGCTTGGGCCGGGTGGATACCTAGAGAATAAATAGAAATACCAATGAGACCTGTGATCAAACCTCGTTTAACACTCTTTTTACTGACCAAATTGTATCACTTCCTTATTTTGTTGTAAGTACAAGTTAGATATTAACAAAATAATTCTGAATTTTCCATATAATTAAAAAAGATCATACTAAAGGTGTGAATTAGCATTTTGTTTGATCATATTGATACCGGGTAATGGACATGAAGAAAAGAAATTGAGGGGGATTTAGGTTGTATAGTGATTTAAAAGGAAAAACAGCAATTGTGACCGGTTCTTCAAAAGGTATAGGCAAGGCGATTGCAGAACGATTTGGAAAAGAAAAAATGAATGTGGTTGTCAATTATCACAGCGATCGCGAAGGCGCACGGGAAGCCGTCGACTATATTCAAGCAGCGGGCGGAAACGCCCTTGCGGTAGAAGCTGACGTGTCTTCTGAAGAGGATATAAAAAAGCTGATTACATCAGCAGTTGAACACTTCGGTTCACTTGATGTTATGGTCAATAATTCAGGATTTAACGGTGCAGGCGCCTTCCCGCACGATCTTGAACTTGATGAATGGCAGAAAGTGATCGACGTTAATTTAACCGGTGCGTTTCTCGGCGCACGGGAAGCTTTAAGATATATGGCGGACCGCCGCATGGAAGGGAGCATACTCAATATATCAAGCGTTCATCAGCAAATTCCGAGGCCGAAAAATGTTCATTACTCCGCTTCAAAAGGCGGAATGAAGCTTTTGACAGAAACGCTTGCCCTTGATTATGCGGACAAAGGAATCCGCGTCAACTCGATCGCGCCGGGAACGATCGCGACCGAAAGCAATGAAGACTTGGAGGGAAGCCGCAAGTCGGCACAGTTGAAAAAGATACCGATGAACGAATTTGGCGAGCCTGAACAAGTGGCTTCCGCAGCGGCATGGCTTGTGTCGAAAGAAGCCGCCTATGTAACGGGCGCGACTTTGTTCGTTGACGGCGGCATGACACTGTACCCGTCACAGCTGGAATAGCAAGCGCGTTTTTCAGCTCCCGTTTTGTCCGAATGGCAGAATGGGGGCTTTTTCATTGTGTCACCTTTTATATCCTGTTTTTGTATATAATAGTTAAAAAACGAGTTTAATAGCTTTAATGCTATAACTTTCAATAAAAGGAGATTAAGATGCAAAACCATGTCGTTCACATTGCTTTCGGCGAGTCTGCCGGCGGCAGTATAAACATGATGCTCAAACAGTCGGGAGGAATCCAGGAAAAGAGTCTGATCGTTCTTCCTGAATTATTTTCCATCGGGCCGCTTCAAAACCTGGAAGTCAAAGAAGGCAGGGTCAATCGTTATGAATGGCTGAAAACATATCTCAAGGACCGATTTCACGAGCTTGGAGAGATATACAGCCGTTTTGAAGATGCGGTTTCTGCATTGAGTCGTATTCAGGAGCAAGCCTCTGTCTTTATGTGGACGGGCGATCATGTACATGAACAAACGGGCCTGAGATTTGTACATCATATCCTTCGGCAAATGAACCTGGCTGTTTACCATCTGAATACGTCGAAGTACTTTCCTCATACCCGAAGTTCTGGTGAGTTGAATGATGAAAACCTGAGATTCATTTATGAACAAGGGGATCAGGCGGCTCTGACAGCCGCTGAAAGACGGGGCCTTGCGGAGGAATGGACAGCGCTGTCTCAGCAGACAAGCGTGTTGCGAGTATGGGAAGACGGCAGAATCAAAAGCGTGAAAGAGGACTTTTATGATTCGTTCATCATCGGCAAGCTCGCACAGCTTCAAAAAAACCGTTCTACCAACATCTTTATCAACTGTCCCCGCCTGATCGGCGAAGTCATTGGCCATCTGGAAGAGAATATCGGAGATGAATTCATCGAGTACCGCATTTTAGAGCTGATCCGCAAAGGTATTTTTGAGATGGAAGGCGTACCAAAAGGAATGAGGTATTTTAGCGTCAGGTTAAAATCGCCATGTAAGTTCACCAGTTAAATCCAATTATCTCAATTTTCATGAAACGATTAACGGTATATTTCGTATACATAAGGAGATGAAAATGAAAGAGAGGTAGACAGGATTTGGTTCGTGACCAGTTAAAGCAAAAAGCGCAATCCATTAGTAAGGTTCCCACGCATTATCAGCTCATGATCGAAGATTACGGAGAAAAGGACGAAAAAGAGAGACGGGCTTTTTTCGCCTGGCAGGACGTTGAAGTGCCGGAGCGGGACATTTCGGTGGAGTTAGATCATCACGGCCGCTTAATCAATTTGACAAAAGAATATGAACCGGCGGTCGAGGAATCTCTTTCGGAGGAAAGGCTGCTGCAAATCGCCCTTCAGTTTACAGAACAGCATTACCCGAATGCGTCTTATGAATTTGTTTTCCATGAAAAGAAGGAAACAGAACAATTCGTCCGTTTTACGTATGTTCAGACTGTCCTTGATCTTCCGCTGCCGCAAACAGGCTTTTACGTCAAGGTCGCCAAGAACGGAGAGGTGATGGAGTTTCGCTATAACGGCGGAACAAGCTCTTTCTCCATTCCAAAGCAGATCGCTGATAAGGAATCGGTGACAGCCGATTATCTTAAACATATTCAATTCGAATTGGCGGTCGAAAAAGTCCGCAGTGAGCTTTATGAAGGGGGAGATGATCGCCCGCATCTCATTTACGAGGCAGACTTGCCGTTTTTCAGCTATCCCGCCGATATCACTGAAAAACGTCATATGAAGCCTGCGCAGGAAGACGAGGATGAGGAGGAAACATTGCCGCTCCCTGTGCTGCCTGAGGCTGACCGTCAGGCTGATATCGATGACATGATCGGCTTTGCTCCCTCGATGCGGAAAATCCGTGAAACCGATATGGGAGAGTCAATTGGAACGGTATGGCGCCTGGGAAACGATCCTGAGCCGAGAGACCGGAGTATAGCGGGCTACTTTGAAATAAGGAACCAAAATACGTTGAAAATCGTGAAAGACAAAAAGTCAGGGAAGCTCAAAGGGGTCGCTTCTTTCATCAAATCAGAAGGACATCTTTCCTTGAGCGAGGAAGACTGCTTGAGACGGGCGCTGCAATTTTTGTACAAGCTTTATCCCGGCGCTGATCAGCTTTTTCGAATGCATCCGGCGGAAAATGACGGGGGCAGGCAAAACGCTTTTTTTCAATTTGATCTTCAATACAAAGAGGTGCCGTTAAGGCTTGGCTCTGCCAATATCAGTATCAGCCGGACAACCGGCAGGGTCATCGGTTATCACGGTCCGGAGATCGAGCCGGAAGCGCTGGCCGATCTGAGTCCTTCGCCATCCATTTCAGAGGCAGAAGCGAAAGCCGTTTTTGCAGCGGCATTTGATGTGAAGCTGCAATGGGAAAGGGATTACAGTCGGGAAAAGGATGACTTCTACAGGCTTGTCTACCGGCCGGTCTACCCGTACTTTATCGATGCCCATGACGGAAAGGCGTTTATGAGCAAAAACATGTGATAAACGGCGGCTGGCTGAGGCGCAAAGGTCCCCGGCCGCCGCCGTCTCTTGTAAAATCAAATGTCGTCCTCTGTTCCAGTGGAAATCGGATGGTCGGGGTAGCTGATCCAATCGCTCCAGCTGCCGGCATACAGCTTCACATTTTCAAATCCGGCTTCTTTCAGGCCGAGCACATTTGGGCAGGCTGATACGCCCGATCCGCAATAGACGACAATTTCACTGTCCGGGTCTAAAACAGCATAGTGCTGTCTGAGTTGTTCTTTGCTTTTCCATAATCCGCTTTCGGTCAGATTGCCTTTCCAAAAAAAGTTTTTGGCCCCGGGAATATGGCCGGCCCGGTGATCGAGAGGCTCGGTTTCCCCGGTGTATCTGGAAGGATCGCGCGCATCGATCAGGATGGAGTCTTTTCTGCCGATTCGCTTCAGCACCTCTCCGGCGTCAAGGAGTTCGTTTTCTCTGAGCGCCGGCTTAAACTCGCGCTGGATAGGACGGGGAACCTCGGCGGTCATCGCATAGCCCGCTTTGATCCAGTTAGACAGCCCCCCATCCATAATATAGACGCTGTCATGCCCGAGATAGTGAAGCTGCCACCAAAAGCGCGCTGCAAACATACCGCCGCGGTCATCATAGACAATGACATCTGTTTTCCGGTCAATGCCGATTTTCCCAAGCTTTGCGGCCAGAAGGTCAGGGCCTTGAAGCGGATGTCTGCCGCCGTGCACTTCCGCATTGCGCGACAGATCCTCTTTTAAATCAATGTAAACGGCTCCCGGCACATGGCCTTTCGTATACGCTTTCCGGCCTTCGTCCGGTTTTGTCAAATGAAACCTCACATCGACAATAACCGTTTGGTCCGGATTTTCCATTAGTCGTTTGTGTACCCATTCAGGGCTTTTCAATACTGACAATTCGCGATCCCTCCGCTCCCCTTTGTTTTTTCTCGGGTTCTGATAATAGAAGAATAGCTTTCTTTCATGGGGAATGTCAAAGATAAATTCCGAAATCGTCATCACCTAAATGAAACAGAATATGATAAAGGTGACGACATCATGGGGGTGACTAAAATGGCAGTAGTTCAGGCTTCTTCTAAAGATATCAATCTTTTGGCCAGACTTTTGAGAGCGGAGGCTGAAGGCGAAGGCGTGCAAGGAATGCTGATGGTTGGAAATGTCGGAATCAACCGCATCAGGGCAAACTGTTCCGACTTTGTGGGACTTCGCACCATTCCGCAGATGATCCATCAGCCGCATGCATTTGAAGCCGTGACGCACGGTTATTTCTATCAAAGGGCGCGGGAAAGCGAAAGGCGCTTGGCGCGCAGGGCGATCAACGGAGAGCGGCTTTGGCCGGCAAAGTTCAGTTTGTGGTATTTCAGACCGGCGGGGGCGTGTCCCGCACAGTGGTATAATCAGCCGCATGTCGGCCGCTTTAAAGCGCATTGTTTTTATGAGCCGACAGCGGAAGAGTGTGAGAATGTCTATAATACGTTTTAATAAAAACATCCCTTTTCAACGGATTGTGAAAAGGGATGTTTTTTTGATCAAAATAACTCTGCCAGTCGTTTGTAAGACTGCTTTTTATCTTCAAACCGGTAAACGTTAGTCAAAACCATAAACTCATCTGTTTGATACCGTTCAGAGAGCTCGAGCAGTTTTCTTTTGACTGTTCGAGGAGACCCGATCACCATACGGCTGCGGTTGTGGGCAAGCTTTTTTTTATCGGCAGCTGTGTAAGCGGCAGATTTCGCCTCCTCAATGCTTGGGACAAGACTGTCCAGTCCTTTTTCAACCCTGAGAAGCCATAAATCCTGGCTCAAGCAAAGCTCCTCAGCTTTTTCATCGGATTCCGCACAAACGACGAAAACGGCTGCCAAAGATTGGGGGCGTTTAAAGAAAGGAGAAGGCCGAAAGCTTTCACGGTATGATTGAAAGGCGTTCTTCCCTCTTGCGGAATTGATGAAATGCCCGAATACATATCCCGCTCCCATGTCACCGGCCAATTTTGCGCTGTTTTCTCCAAGCCCTAAAAGCCACACCTCCGGTGGCGAATCCGTCAAAGGGGCTGCTTTGATTCCGAAATAATCATGTCCGGAAGGGACGGAATCAGTCAGAAAGGCCAACAAGTCTTGAAGCTGTCTCGGGAATTCGTGCAGACTTTTATGAACCCCGTCTGTCAGCGCCAGCCTCGTTTTCGCTGTGCCTCCCGGAGAGCGGCCGATCCCCAGGTCAATCCTCCCGGGATAAAGGGCTTCAAGCTGCCGAAAGCTTTCAGCCACTTTAAAGGGACTGTATTGAGGCAGCAGAACGCCGCCCGAACCGACGCGAATGTTTGCAGTTTTTGCCGCAATGTGTGCGATCATGATTTCGGGAGCAGTGCTGGCAAGTCCGCGTGTGCTGTGATGCTCGGCAAACCAATACCTTTTGTACCCCCATTGATCCGCGAGCTCCGCCAGCTCTGCAGAATGCTTCAAAGCTGAATATGCATCTGAGCCTTTTGATATTGGAACCTGGTCAAGAACACTGAGCTGCATCATTTGTCACCGGCCTTTCTTTTCAGTAAGACAAGCATATGAAAAACAGCAGAGAGGGTCAAATCGAAGAGAATGCGAGAGTTAAAACAAGATGAGTCAAAACATGACACTGCTGAAACAAAAACGAAATATAAATGTAATATAAATTGGCGCCTATTGTCGAAAATAGATGGTATAATAACGTCTGTACATCAGTAACGGATATATAAATCATAGGTCATAAGATTCATTTTTTAATAATGTTCAATTGAATTTACATAATGAAAAAACAAGAATACATAAAGGAAAGAGGAGTAGAAAGTGAAAAAAAAGGTTTATACTTTTGGTTTAGCGTCGATTCTCGGAACAGCTAGTCTATTTACCCCCTTTATGAACAACACGGCATCGGCAGAAACCTCTCACCAAAAACAAGAAATTCAGCAAAAGCGTTCTGAAGTGAATTCAGGCATCGAGGGCAAACGGAAAGAAATCGCCAAGCTGCAAGACGAGCAGAAAAAGCTTGAAGCCAAAATCCAAGAGCTTGATAAAAAAGCGCTTGAAACAAGCAACAAAATCGAAGACAAAGAAAAAGAAAACAAAAAAACGAAAAAAGAAGTGGAAGCTCTGAAAAAAGAAATCAAAGAAACCGAAAAGCGGATTGAAGAGCGTTCAAAAGTGATTAAAAATCGCGTGCGCAGCCTGCAGGAAAACGGCGGATCCCAAAACTATCTGAATGTCCTTCTGGGCGCACAAAGCTTCGGAGATTTTATCACTCGTGCAACTGCTGTTTCAACAATTGTTGATGCGGACAAAGACCTGCTTGACGAGCAGGAGAAAGATAAAAACAAGCTTGAAAAAGCAATGTCTGATTTAAATACAAAACTGGACGAAATCCAGAAAACACTAGCTGATTTAAAAACGCTTAAATCGGATCTTGATAAACAGCTGAAAGAACAGGCGAACCTTTCTAAGCAGCTGCAAACGAAGCAGGCGGCAGCAGAATCAGAGCTGAGCGATTTGAAAAAAGAAGCGGGCTCACTGACAAAAGAAGAAGCCGCTCTTGAACAAAAACTTAAAGAAGAAAGAGCTGCAGCAGCTGCAGCAGCAAAAGCGAAAGAAGAATCTGCTACGGCTGAAAAGTCTGATTCAGGATCTTCATCAACCTCAGGTTCAGTCAGCAAATCCAACGGATCGTCCAACAGCGGTTCTTCAAGCAGCAAGAAAAGCAGCAGCCCGTCAAGAAACTACTCTTCCGGTTCTGTTGTAAGCAGCAATGGAAATGCGATTGAAGTTGCCATCAGCACAGGTTCAAGCATCGTCGGCAGATCTCCGTACCATTGGGGAGGCGGACGCACACAAGCTGATATCGACAACCGTCGTTTCGACTGCTCATCATTCGTGCGCTGGGCTTACGCATCAGCGGGCGTAGAGCTTGGATTCGGTGCGACAACAAGCACGCTTGTCGGCAAAGGACGAGCTGTAAGCGCGTCTGAAATGAAGCGCGGAGACTTGGTCTTCTTTGACACATACAAAACGAACGGCCACGTGGGTATCTATCTTGGAAATGGAACATTCTTGAACGATAACAGCTCACGCGGGGTATCCGTCGATTCTATGAGCAACCCGTACTGGAGAGCGCATTTCAGCGGAGTTGTCAGACGGGTCGTTGAATAAAATATTATACAGAAATAAACGCCGTTCCTTACCGGAGCGGCGTTTTTATATTACAGCGGCAAGTCGCGCTTTTTAAAAATGAGAATGCTGAGTGCGAAGGCGGCAAAACCGACGGCGGCGAGAACAAGAGACACTTGAGCGATATCAGCGCTTCCGTTCACAATATCGCTCGGCCTGAATAAAGAGAAAACCGACAGGCTCCTCAGCCATTCCGTCTTTTCGCTTAGTTTGCCGAGCAAGTCGAAGCTGAAGAATAAAAACGTGATGCCTCCGGAAAGTCCGAGGGCTCTTTTTTCGTCATTTGAAATGGCCGAAAAGAGGAACGAAATGCCGCCGACGGCAAAGAAGAGCAGAAAACCGAGCATGTTCAGCATGAGAAACCTTGGCACATTAAAATCGTAATCACCGCCCAGCATCAAATGGTAGCCCGCCAGCCCGGCCGCTGTCGTCACGGCCATAATGATTAAAAGACCCGTCGTTAAAACGGCTGCTTGGGTAAAAGCCACTTTGCCGCGCGTTGTCGGCGCCGACAGAATATAGGCCATTGACCCTTGATCCACGAGCTTTGCCAAAAGCTTAGTCGACAGCATGACAGAGAAGATCGACAAAATCACGATAAAGATTAAACCGTAATACTCTCCAGACATAAAATCTTCAAGATTCCCCAGTCCGTTTTCAAACCCAAAAGCATTGAGAAAGCCTTCCGGCATCGATTTGATCATTTTCTCAACATCCTCCGCATTGCCCGCGATGCTTGGATAAATGCCCAGTATCAAAAGGATATAAAAAGCGGAGCCTGCCCCGTAGCTTATGATTCCTTTCATGTTTGTTCTCATCATTTGTTTGTACAGGGAGAAGTTCATTTCACTGTCCCCTTTCTGTCATAGTAGTTCATGAAAATCTCTTCCAGGCTTTGTGAAGAAGCATCAATGTGCCGAATGTGATATTTGGCGGTTTCTTTAATAAATTGATCATGGTTCCCTAAAACGGCCACTTTGACACGATTGTCCGTCCGGGATTCGATTTGCAGACCTGAATTCATGAAGGCGGGAATATCGCCCGTGTTTTCAAATGTAACTTCAAATACCTTTCGCTGCAGCGACTGCAGTTCATGAATATCTTTGACGGCAATGATGATGCCGTCTTTTATAATGGCGGCTCTGTCACAGGTTCGTTCGATTTCAGGAAAGCTGTGGGAAGACATTAAAAACGTCGTTCCTTTCGCTTTTTCTTCGAGCACGATTTCAATAAACACTTTTTGCATCAGCGGATCGAGGCCTGATGTCGGTTCATCAAGAATGATGACTTCGGGGCTGTGCATAAAGGCGGCGACAATCCCGACCTTCTGCTTCATTCCTTTCGACATTTTTCTGATCGGCGTATGAACATCGAATTGGAGCCGTTCGATGAGTTCATTGCGCTTAGCTGTATCTTTTAAACTGTGCATGCCTGCCATGAAATCGAGAAATTGTTTTCCCGTCATGCCTTCGATAAATGCAATCTCTCCGGGAAGATAGCCGATATGCCGCTGAATGTCGCCTTGATGATTCCGGACATTCATTCCGTTTACTTTGATATCGCCTTGATCAGGATTCATAAACCCCATGATATGTCGAATGGTTGTCGATTTTCCGGCTCCGTTCGGCCCTAAAAACCCAAAAACTTCACCTTTTTGAACATGAAATGAAACATCAAATATACCTTTGCCGTTGGAAAACTTTTTCGTAAGCCGTTCAACTGTCAGCATGTGACACCTCCGGAAATGAAAATTATGAAATATAAGTGATTTAAAATTACATAATTAATTTTACGTTCTTATGAACTTTTTTGTCAACGGAAATTAATGAAATATTGTTATGTTATAATTTCATTAAGAAAGATACGTAAGGATGGTTATATGAACGGATTTGAAAAAAGGGCTTTGCTGATTAAAGAGAAGATCAAAAAGACGGCTTTGGATATGCTCAAAACATGGGAGCCAAAGCGCATCCGGATAACCGATATCGCAAAAGAGGCAAATGTTTCGCAGGTGACGATCTATAATTACTTTGGAAGCAAAGAAGCGCTCCTGAAAGAGGTTTTCAAAGACTATATCGATCAGTCCATCAGCGATTTTGAAGAATATATGAACAAAGATATTTCCGTTAAAGAAAAGATTGAATTGATGATTTTGCAGAAAAGGGAAGCCAATAATCAAAAATTTGCTTTAACGGTCGTCAAAGAGGTGATGATCGAAGACAGTGAAATCATGGATTATGTAAAGCGGCAATACGATGAAAAAATCATTCCCCTTATGCTCCAAATGATTGAAGAAGGTCATCGGACAGGCGAAATCTCTCCCAAGATCACCGCGGAAAGCTTTCTCATCTTTATGAATATGATCATTGAACATTCAAAAACTCTGGGTGAAGCCTTTGAAAAAAACAGACAGTTTACAGAGGAAATGATGCATATTTTCTTTTACGGCTTGTGCGGCAGACCGTAGATGTGCTTTTAGAATAAAATTGTCATCTCTGTCATTTCTGTGAACCGCTGAAACAATTTCCTTGCTTTTCCGTATATAAGGCAGATACAAAAAACGAAAGGATTTACTAAACGATGAAGCACTCCTTTTTCTTTTTTATGTTCATTGCCTTTTTTCTCGTCACAGGTTTTTCTGAAGCAGGCAAATCCTTTTCGATCGAGCGGGCTGATATACGCGCGACAGTAAAAGAAAACGGTGATTTAAGCGTAGAGGAAGTTTACACATACGATTTTAAAGGCTCTTTCGAAGGGGCGACAAGATCGTTCAGCGAAGAAACCGTGAGCCGCTTGAAGAATTTTAAAGCCTATCTCCTTCCCGACCACCAGAAAAAAGGCGATCAAGCCATCCCGTTGAAGACAAAGAAAGAAGACGGGACTTATTATGCATATTCGGCATCAAAGGATGAAACAAAACATGTGATGTTTCGCTATGTGATCGAAGATGCCGCCCAAAAGTTTGAAGACACGTCGATTTTGATTCATTCATTTTACCAAAAGGCAAATACGGATTTCGGCCGGGTAAAGATTGAAGTGCATCTGCCTGATTCGGTAAAGGCGCGGGATATTCATGCGTTTTTGCGTGAAAAAGGAAACGGAAAGATTACGAAGGTGGACGATTCATCAGTCATCTACGAGACAGGACTCTATCGCGCAGGCACGGGCTCGGAACTGAGGATATATTTTCCGCAAAGCGCCTTGAAAGAGGCGGTCCGGCATCCTTCTTACCAGACAAAGGATGAGCTGCTGAAGGAGGAAAGAGACGAGGCGAAACGCTACGCCGATCGGGATGAACGGATTGCCGGCGCGGACAGGATGATTTGGATATTTTCGGGGATTGTCGGGTTCATGGTCATCATGGCTGTCATGCTTTCGTTTTTGAAGAAGAGACGCCGCGCCATGCTTTCGTTTGAAGAACTCGAGTCCTTTGATCCTGTGCTTGTCGCTTTTCTTTACAAAAAAGGCCGTTTTACAGACCGTGATCTTCTGGCCGGCATGCTTTCGCTTTATCAGCGGGGATTGGTCACTATGCGGAAGGTGCAGGCGGAAGAGAGGTTTCTTGACGATCCTGAGGCGCCTGATGACACATACCAATTCGAATTTTCCGGGAGCAAGGCGGATTTGCCAAAGCCTGATCAGCTCTTAATCGAAAAACTTTTTGAGCAAACCGGCAGTGATTCCTATATGTTCAGGCTGGATTCCCTCAGCGGGCCGACTGAGGAGGAATGCAAACATAAGGAACAGCTCGGCAAATATGAACGAAAGAGGATCATTCTTCAAAATGTGGTTCAAAAATGGACGGAAAGCGTCAGACAAGCGCCTGAATTCAGGGAGCTGTTTCAAGAAAACCGTTGGCTGAGAATGCTGTCGCTTTCACTGCTTTCTGTCCATACCGGACTCCTGCTCTTTATCCTGTATGCAGACGTGGTGCATCAGGCCGGATTCATGGCGGCTTGCGTCATATTTGGCTTTGCGCTGTCGGCGGGCATTGTTCTTGCGAAATCAAAGCTGTATACGATTCTGTTTTTAGCCGGCTTGTTTTTAGCATCTTTGTTTACCGACAGCATTCATACCATTTTGTATTACGGCATATGCGTCGGGCTGTCTATTTTATTGATTACCTTCATTCCGGCCGTAAAAGAGAGCTGGTACGCTTCCATCTGCCGAAGATCGATTCTTTCTTGGAGAAACCATCTGAGAAAAGAAGATTTGTTCTCAGGGAGAAGCCTGTCTGAAAACGAAAAGACGATGATCTATGCAATTGTGCTTGAAGTTGAGGATGAATCTGCAGGATGGTTCAATCAATCAGCAAACAGGCTTGATTACGCTTCCCCTGTCCTGGGTATGGCCGCAGCAGGCTGTTTGCATTATCCGTTTTACAGCTGGCAGCTGCCGTCTTCGCAGGAGCACGCCGGGGCATATGATGCGGGCGGTCCCGGAGCGGGCGGAGGCGACGGGGCAGGAGCTTTTTAAGCAGAAAAGGGGCTATCGATTGCGATAGCCCCTTTTAGCTTATTTCAGATCCCCGCATTCGTTGTTCAGCTGTCTTGGTTCTGCGGGTGACAGGTCGATGTCCGTACGCTTTTGCCAAGCCGAACAACGGCATGTTATGGTAAAAAGCCTCATAGCGCCCTTTTGGAACCGTATAAGTTTCATGGTAGATGCCGACGACTCCAGATGCGGCTGTTTTCTGATAAAAACGGCGCCAAGCCGCCATATGTTTATCAGCCTTTGCATATGCTGTCAAATCTTCGAAAGAACGCCAATATTGAATGAGAAAAATCGTCCTGAAATTGATGAATGATTCCATTGCCAGAAAGCCGAGGTCTTTGTTTTGATAAAGCTCCTTTATCATAGGAGGCATGGCGGTAAAAACCGGCCACCATTTATGAACAGCATGCCACTTGTTTATTCTCATCCCGATCACAAATACAACGACTTCATCTTCAGGGGCGGCCGTAAAGGGCTTGTTGATGATCGTTTTACCCATTGTTCCCTTCCTTTCCATTCAGCCGGTTGATTGTGGCTTCACACCATTCAATTCCGGCCGAGGTGGTGCGTTTTCCATAATCCAAAGTGAAAAGCCAGTAGTCTCTGTCCTTTGAATCGGTTCTGCACGAAAGAATGGACTGCTCGATTGCTTGATATGCCTCAAGCCGTTCTTCAAGCTTTTGTTGGTACTCCTTGACTTTCAATGCGGTTTTCTCCCGCTTTTCTTCCTTGCTGAAAAACAGCTTCAGCAAAAACTCGTTTTTTTCTGAGGCGATGTCACTGATCGGTTCTTCAAGCCAGCTCTGCAGCGCTTTTTGACCTTCGTCGGTAATCAGGTACTCTTTTCTGTCCGGCTTTTTGTCCGAGAGCGCCGGAGATGCAGCGGCCCAGCCCGCTTCTGTTAATTGGCGCAGCGCGGGATAAATTTGGCCGTAGCTGATTTTCCAAAAATGATTCAAACTTTGATCGATCATTCGTTTCATTTCGTAACCCGTTCGGTAGCCGGCCGTAATCAATCCAAGGAGAGCGTATGTCGTGTGATTTCTTTTTGTCATACATACCGCCTTTCTATATCTTTTTGATATATATCTTTTAGATATACTATATCAAACACGATGATTTCATGCAATCGCTATTATTGTCGTCTCTATTTTGACCAGTATAAAAAGATGATAAAAAAATATCGAAAACTGCGAAACTTTCCCCTGAATCTTTCCGTATATATAGTTAAGCAGGTTAAATAATGATTCATTGGTCTTGTAGTTGTGAAGATATGAATCACGCTGGCGTGATAATTGGATCTATCAAACTCTTATTCTCATCCAGCACTGTGATCTTGAAAGTCATGATTCAACGGAGGAGTGAACAGTTTGGCTATTTCTTTAGAGAAAGGTCAGCGGATTGATTTAACAAAAGGGAAAGCGGGGCTTTCGAAGATTTTGGTCGGTCTCGGCTGGGACCCGGTTGCGTCCGGAAGCGGCGGTTTTTTTGGAAAGCTGTTTGGAGGAGGAGCCCCGAATATTGACTGTGACGCATCCGTGCTGATGCTGGAAAACGGAAGAGTCACGGAGAACAAGAACGTCATTTATTTCGGAAACTTGAAGAGCAGATGCGGCAGCATCGAACATACCGGAGATAATCTGACAGGTGAAGGCAGCGGAGATGATGAACAAATCATCGTAGATTTGCAAAAAGTTCCTTCGCATATTCATAAGCTTGTCTTTGTCGTGAATATATACGATTGCGTGAAACGAAGCCAGCATTTCGGAATGATCGAAAATGCCTTCATACGCATCGTCAATATGAACGATCGCGTGGAGATGGTCAAATACAATCTGCGGGACGATTATTCTGGACGGACAAGCCTGATCGCGGGCGAGATCTACCGTGACGGCGCCGAGTGGAAATTCACCGCTGTCGGAGAAGGCACAAACGATACGAGCATAACGGAAATCGTCAAACGCTACGCCTGACATTCATAAAAGAAATGGGGAGATAACATGGCAATTTCATTAGCGAAAGGACAAAAGATCGATTTAACAAAAACAAATCCCGGATTGTCGAAAGTCGTCGTCGGCCTTGGCTGGGACGTCAATCAATATGACGGCGGCGCTGATTTTGACCTGGATGCGAGCGTGTTTCTGCTCAATGCAGAAGGCAAATGCGCTTCTGAAAAGGACTTTATTTTCTATAATCAGACCGAAGGCGCAGGCGGAGCTGTCATACATACAGGCGATAATCGGACAGGGGAAGGCGAAGGAGACGATGAGCAGGTAAAAATCAATTTGAATGCAGTGCCTGCCGACATTCAAAAGATTTCTTTTGTGATTACGATTCATGAAGCGGAAGCGCGTCGCCAAAACTTTGGACAGGTGTCAAATGCTTATGTTCGCGTGATCAATGAAGACTCGAATGAAGAGTTAATCCGCTATGATCTTGGTGAAGATTTCTCAATTGAAACAGCGCTGATCACGGGAGAGCTGTACCGCCACGGAGAAGAATGGAAATTCTCAGCGATCGGCTCAGGCTATCAAGGCGGGCTGGCGAGGATCGCCACCGATTTCGGCCTGCAGGTCGGCTGATTTTGACGATCCGGACAGCAGCCGCCGCCCCGGCGTCCGCTTGTCCGGTGCCTGACATTTCTTAAAGGAGGTCATATCGATGGCGATTCAATTATCTAAAGGACAAAGGATCGATTTAACGAAAACGAACCCCGGTTTGACGAAAGCGCTGATCGGTTTAGGCTGGGATACAAACAAATATACCGGCGGCGCCGATTTTGATTTGGATGCGTCGGCTTTTCTTGTCGATCAGAACGATCGATGCATCAATGAACGCGACTTCGTCTTTTACAACAACCTCGAGCATCCGAGCGGCGCCGTGATTCATACGGGTGACAACCGGACAGGAGAAGGTGAAGGCGATGACGAGCAAATCATCGTCGATTTCTCAAAAATACCCGCCCATGTTGAAAAGATCGGCATCACAGTGACGATTCACGAGGCGGAAAGCCGCAGCCAAAACTTTGGACAAGTCTCAAATGCGTTTGTCCGGCTCGTTGATGAATCGACAAATGAGGAGCTGCTTCGCTTTGACTTGGGAGAGGATTTTTCGATTGAGACAGCGGTTGTTGTTTGCGAATTGTACCGTCACGGAGCCGATTGGAAATTCAATGCCATCGGCAGCGGATTTTCCGGCGGATTGGCATCGCTTTGCCGCAACTACGGCCTGCAAGTCTAGTTTTGCCGGCTGAATCACGTTTGCGTGATTCAGTCTTGCTTTTTCATCATTAGGAGGTAACGAAAGTGGATTTATTTCATCATATTATGTCAATTTACGCCTCATTTTTCGATTGGGAAATGTGGGTGGAAGTATTAACGGACCCCGTTTCCTGGGGGCTGATCGGCTCGCTGGTCGTGCTGGAGGGGCTTTTATCGGCGGATAACGCTCTCGTTCTCGCCGTCATGGTAAAGCACCTGCCGGAAAAACAGCGCAAAAAAGCGTTGACGTACGGTTTAATCGGAGCCTACTTCTTTAGGTTTCTATTCATTGGACTTGGTATGATCCTGATTAAATTCTGGTGGATCAAACTGCTCGGAGCCGCATATCTGGCATGGCTCGTCATTAAGCACTTCTTCATCGGTGAGGGCGATGATGAAGCAAACGCCATCAAAAAAGACAGCTGGATGGTACGTGTTTTCGGTGTCTTCTGGGCGACTGTCATTTCGGTAGAACTCATGGACCTCGCATTTTCGGTGGACAGCATCCTGGCGGCATTTGCCGTATCTGAAAAGGTATGGGTGCTTCTGATCGGCGGCATGCTCGGCATCTTAATGATGAGAACCGTTGCGAAATTCTTTCTGACGCTGATTGACAAAGTGCCTGAACTTGAAGCGACGGCCTTTGTTTTAATCGGGATCATCGCACTGAAAATGGCTGCGAGTGTATGGCATATTGAAATGCCGCACAGCGTCTTCTTTATCATTCTGATCATCGCTTTTGCCGTGACATTCATCATTCACTATATGAACAAGCAAAAAGCTGTGAAAGAGCAAACGGCGGCGTCAAAGGAAGAATAACAAACTGCAAAACATAAAGGGGGGAGTATATCTGCTCCGCCCTTTTTTACATCAAAGGGGTGTATGATTCTTATTCAAAGAAGGTGACCCATATGCAATACTTTGATTTTTTATCCGCCTCTCAAAAAGAAGATGTCTTTTTCAAACTGCCGGGTTCGGTTACAAAAGACTCTCCGAAGCACATTCTGGAGCATGCGCTTGGAGCTGCGCTTTATGTTCCGGGGAACCGAAAAGATATAGCAGATGTCATGATCAATAACAAGTATCCTGAGCTGTGCTCGGTCGTTTTTTGCCTTGAAGATTCGATCGGCGATTGTGAGGTTCTCCAGGCTGAAAACAATCTTGTCAGTCAGGCCGACATGATTTACCAGGCGCAAAAACTGCAGAACATCAGCGGCGATAGGCTGCCGCTGATGTTTATCCGAGTGCGGGAACCGGAGCAAATGCTCGAATTGGGCAACAAGCTCGGCCGCGCGCTTCACTTGTTTACCGGATTCGTATTTCCGAAGTTTTCGATGTTGAATGCGGAGCACTATCTTGATACTTTAACGAAACTGTCGCAAGAATCCGGCATCGTGCTGTACGGAATGCCGATCTTTGAGACACCTGACCTGCTGGCAATGGAAACGAGGGCAAAGGCGCTGCAGGAATTAAAATCAACGCTCGGTTTCTATCAAGATATCGTTCTGAATATCAGGATCGGCGCGACTGATTTGTGCGGTCTGTACGGGATAAGAAGAAAACCGGAAACGCCGATTTATGACGTTTTGGTCATCTCTGATTTCATCAAAGATATCGTCAATTATTTCGGCTTGCAATTCGTGATTTCGGGGCCTGTCTGGGAGTACTTTGAAGATGCTTCGCGAACGGTTCAGACTTTTGGGCCGAATTGGGCTGATGCGGGAGAATCTTCGCTTGTGATCAATCGGTATATAGACGGATTGATCAATGAAACGCTTCTTGATCTGGCCAACGGCATTCACGGCAAGAGCGTGATTCATCCGTCACAAATAAAAGCGGTCCAAAGCCTGCACGTTATATCAATGGAAGATTATCTGGATGCCCTGAGCATCGTCGAAAGTGCCGACGGCACCCGAGGCGTTGTGAAAAGCTCTTTTTCAAATAAAATGATCGAAATCAAGCCGTACCTCAGCTGGGCCAAAAAAATATTATTAAAGGCTGAAATCTACGGTGTATATCATGAAAACCGCAGCTATACAGACATACTGAGAGCGTCCAAACCGCTTTCAAATCTTGGATCGTTCGGAAGTTAGGCCGGGCCGGCACTCCGGTCTCAAAAATAAGAGCCGCAGACGGCATCATATATTGTGAATATTCTCAGGAGAAAACAAATGAATGTTTAGGATGAACAGCCATGATGAAAATAGTCGATCTCACGAGCAGCGAGATTCTCAGTTCTCAGCAGGCTTGTGAAGAGTGGGGGATTGAATCGTCTACGCTCCGAAAGAGAGCGCATGACTTTCCTGCAGGAACAATCAGAAAGTTCGGGACAACCTATGCCGTGACAAGAGCGGGCATGTGTGCCGTATTTGGACGGAAAAGTGACACTGACTCAGAAGAAAGGGGAGACGGCTGAGCGCTATGAATCAAGAAATTAATATTCAAAACGCCCTGGTCAATGATGATGAATGGAAGCAGATCATCAAGAAGCCGCTGCCGGAGAGAACCCCGTATGAAAAAAACGGACATCTGACGATAAGCCGTCTGGCGGGACGGATTCTCGGAACGCCGCACGATGAAACGGATTACTACATATATCTCCATGAGCTGTATGAGTCCGGTGATGTGCATGTGTTAAGCGAGACGCTTGATAAGACCATTTCTCCGGAAAGGTTTCAGGCCATACAGCGCATCCATATGGTGAATCAGAAAGAAAAAGGGCTTTCCGTCAATCGGTTTGCCGCTTTTCTCGACGGGGAGCAGCTCATTCCTAAGCACCCTGACGCCGCTATGCACCGCCATTTAAGGAAGGCGCTTATCGAAGTGCTGCAGATGTTTCAGTCCTTTCATGAAAAAGGATTGAACGATCCGGATTTTCGCCGGGTCCTCCTCGACCTTGTCAAATGGATGGGCAATCATTTGGAGAAGTGGCTGAAAGAAGCCGACTGCGAAAAGGCGATGCCGAAAGTGATTTGGTACGGGGACACCACAAAAAGCCAACGGTATTTTTTATACTATTTGATGCTTGTCGGGTGTGATGTGCTGCTGTTTCATCCGGAGGGAAAAGACGAATTTCGCCAGCTTGATCCCGAGCAAAAGCTTTCTTTTGTCTTCACATACCCGGGCACGTCTGCATTAGAGCCGTTCCCGACAGAAAAGCCTCAGCGCAAATCAACGGTGGCGTACCGTTCCGCGAAGGAGCTGGATACTGTTCTGCACAATGAGGATTCGCTCATGTACAAACCTTGGCAGTTCAGGGAGCATACGCCGGTCTCCGTGACGTTGAAGACCACGTATGATGAACTGTTTTTAATTGCGAAGGAACGCGCCTTTATCAGACCCGATTTTCAAGCGTCTCAATCAACGGTCAACATTCCGAACTTATTCGCGATGGTTATGGGCGTCTCCAGCAATGAAAAAGAGTACTGGGACCGTCTGCAGACGCTGACGGAGTATAAGGAGTCGCATACGATCCGGCGCTTCCCGTTTACAAACGAAGAGACGTCGAATTATCAATTCCATTACAGCCATGCGCTTGATCAAACGGGGATGATCGATCCGGACCGTTTGATGGAGAGCAATATATGGCGCTACAAGCATTTGCCTGAGGGAGTGCAGCGCGGCATTGCCCAAGCGGTTTCCAGGCTGTGCAAAAGCCCGAAGATGCTGGCTTTGAACAATGAAAAAACAGCCGATGTGCAGCTGTATTTGTTTACCCAGGCGGTACAGCTTCCGGCAGCGCTTTTGAATATGATTCAGACATTTGACTATTCACAGACAGTGCCGAAGCTGATCTTGTACCACACTGAACAGACGGGAACACTTACCCGTTCAGACGCGGCCGCCTTGCTTTTGTTAAATGAAATCGGCATCGACATCATCATCTATAATCCGCCGGGCTATAAGTGTATTGACCGCTATATCGATGGACAGCATTTTGATACCCATTGGCTTGATGACATGTCCTTCAACCAGGAGTTTAAAGAGCCGTCAATCGTCCGGAAGTTCATCAATAAAATCTTTTAAGGAGGGAGCCACTCTGATGGCAAATCCAAATGAAACAAGCATCATCAATATCAGCAAAGAGGAAGAGATCACGATTGAAAAAGCGGAAGACATCCGTGCCAAACTCCGCCGGGAGCCCGATGTGCAAGCTCTGACTCGGCAAATTGACGTAAAAAACCAAGTGGAGCTTTTAGAATTCGGAAAAGAGCCCGCTCTTGAAATATCCAAGTTCTCAGACCGCATTCTCTCTATGATGAGAACGAACAGTGTGACAGATTCAGGTGCGATGTTGACGCAGCTCGGAAAAATCATGGACCGCTTTGACAAGAATGACTTTGAAGAACAGAAAGGCCTGCTTTCCAAGTTATTTAAGCGCGGCAACAGCATGATCGAGAAAATATTCAAAAAATATCAAACGCTCGGCGGTGAAATCGAAAAAATCAACGTCGAAATTTCGAAATATAAAGATGAAATGACAAAATCGACCGTGACGCTTGATGAAATGTATGAAAGCAACCTCAATTACTATGTGGAGCTGGAGAAATACGTCGTAGCCGGCCAGATGAAAATAGAAGAATTGCAGCAGCTCATCCCTGAATATGAAGCGAAAGCGGCCAGCGGTAACCAAATGGCGCAGATGGAGCTTGATACGCTTCGAAACGGCATTCAAGCGCTGGAAGAACGGGTGTATGATCTCGATATGGCGCGGATGGTCGCGATTCAAACCGCGCCGCAAATCCGCCTGCTCCAGCGCGGAAACACAAAGCTGATCGGAAAAATCAACTCGGCATTCATCATTACGATTCCGATTTTCAAAAATGGCATCATCCAGGCCGTTACCGCCAAGCGCCAAAAGCTTGTCGCTGATTCAATGAGCGAACTCGACCGCCGCACTAACGAAATGCTGAAGCGGAACGCGGAAAATATTTCGAGCCAGTCCGTTGAAATCGCGAGAATGTCCGGAAGGCCGAGCATCGATATTGAAACGATCGAACAGTCTTGGAATACGATTGTCAAAGGCATGCAGGAGACGAAGCAGATTGAAGATGAGAACAAACGCCTGCGCGAAGAAGGGGCAAAACGCATATTGGAACTTCAGGACAATATGAAAAAAGCCGCTTTAAACGGTTAAAAAGGATAGTGAAGAAGCCGTCCGCCAGATAAGCTGGCGACGGCTTCAAATATACAAAAAATCACCGCCATGATAGGCGGTTTTTTATGTTATGCTAGAGAAAGAGAATTGCATGGTAAAAATTATATAAACATGAAGGGGATGGAAGTGTATGACCGCTTTATGGCTGGCATTCGGCGGCGGTTTCCTGTCGTTTATTTCTCCGTGCTGCCTGCCTTTGTATCCATCATTTATTTCCTACATCACCGGGATTTCGGTCAGCGATTTGAAAGACCGAAATGCAAAGCGCATCAAACAATCGGTGATGATTCACGCGGCGGCTTTTTTGGCCGGTTTTTCTGTGATTTTTTACATATTGGGTTTCTCCGCCAGCTCGTTTGGCCTGCTGTTTTTGCAATACCATAACTTGATCCGCATGCTGGGCGGAATATTTGTCGTCGTCATGGGCCTGTTCCTCCTCGGCGTTTTCCGGCCGGCTTTCATGATGATGGAGCGGCGCTTTTCGTTTAGAAAAGGAAAAATAGGCTTGTTGAACTCAATGCTGGTCGGAATGATTTTTGCGGCGGGCTGGACGCCATGCATCGGACCTATATTCGGAACGATCGCATATGCAAATTTTCAGAACCCTGATTTTGGGAGCGCATTCATGATGATCACCGCATATTCTCTAGGTTTTGCCATTCCTTTTTTACTCATGGCGTTTTTTATCGGAAACATCAGGCCGCTTATGAAATATTCGAATATGCTCATGAAATTCGGCGGCGCGCTGATGATCGTCATCGGCATCCTGCTTTATACGGACAACATGATATGGGTGAATATCTGGTATTCGAATTTGACGAATCTTTTTTGAACAATATTATGTGAGTAAAATTGTGAAAAACAGCAAAATCGCGTTAAATAAACTATGGATGAGCATCGCAGGTATAATCGATTGTGTTTTTTCGTATGTCCAGGCAAACACAAGCCCTGTTGCAAAGTTAACGGCCAGGGTGTTATATGTGGGGATGTGAGCGATCATAAAGAGAGCGCTGCTTGCAACAAGTGCCCATACAACCCCGAATTCAGCCCGGAACCAGCGGTAAAGAAAGCCGCGGTAAAACATTTCTTCATAGATGGGAGAAACGATGCAGGCAGAAGCGAAAGACATGGCAATATTTAACCATGAAAGATCGGCAGTGATCGTTTTTGTTTTTGTATTTTCGTAGCCTGCGCCGAACCAAGTCAGGATTTCCATAATGGCAGACGTCATCACAATTAAAAAAACCGTCCATCCCGCTATTTGAATCCAGTATGCAGGGGCGAACCGGGAGATTCCGATTTCCCGCCAGGACAGGCGGTCAGGCTTTAAGGCGATATCGTACAGGCTTAAAATAAAAGCGGCCGCCATTGCAATACCCATCAACATGGCTGAAGGCATGCCTTCGCCCAAAAGCAAATCCAAAGCGTTTTTTAATAGATACTCAATGAAAATCGGAACAGCTGCAAATGCGATTAAAAGCAAGCAGACCAGCTGCTTTTTGTTCCAAGGATTTTTCCATTCCATCACAAAACCCTCCTGTTTTTAAGATAAAATCATTTTAAATCGTGACGTAACGTAATCTTCAAGCGATATTTTGGGAGGGAGATATGGTGAAAGAAGAACTGACAACCGGGCGGGTGGCGAAGATGATGGGGATATCCGTAAGGACGCTCCGCTACTACGATCAAATCGGTTTATTAAAACCGAGCACGACACTGTCAAATGGGCGAAGGCAATATTCGAAGGAAGATATGTTAGAACTCGAAAAAATTTTGATCTTGAAATCTGCTCAATTTTCATTGGAGCATATCAAGACGTTAAGGTATCAATTGGATACCATCAATATCATTAAAATGCATAAAAGGCGCCTGAACTCGGAGATTGAACAGCTGACGAAGAGCATGCAGCATACAAATACTTTGCTGAACATGTATCAAATCGAAGGAAGCTTGAGCTGGGAAGACCTTCTCAAGCTCGTCAGGCAGCCCCGGGATAAACCATGGAAGGAATCGTTCTCTGAAGAGGAGGCTGAGATTTTAGCAGAGAGGCTTCCGAAGGCGGAAAATGACGATTTTATCACAAAGCAATGGCTCTCCATCATCAAGCGGATTAAGCTGTGCTTAAAAGAAGAGGTGCCGCCTGAGTCTGAATGGGGAAAGCAAATTGCGGAGGATATCATGTGCCTGTCTGATTATTCATTTAAGGGACATGAGGATTTAGCCGATCGATTTTGGGAGGTTCGCAAATCTGAAGAGCCAAACGGGCTTTATCCGCTCGATAGCGGGATACTGGAATTCGCGGAAAAAGCGCTTGAATCTGCATTTCATCACTCAGGAGGATCAGGGTGACTTTTCACATGAGTCACGGTCCAGGCAGGATAACCAAAGGATCAAACAAATTTTGCCGAATAGAAAACCGCCCGAAAAGAATCGAGCGGCTCCCTTTATATTCGAATTGATTTCTCCTCGGCTTTCCACTGTTTTTTCCATCCGGCCTGAGCAAACAAAAGCAGTCCGAGTGCCAAAAATGCGATAACGGTAAAGGTGAGGAATCCGCTTGAATACGTACCCGTGACTTGCTTCAGCGTTCCGAGAATATTCGGGAGGAAGAATCCGCCGATTCCCCCCGCAGCGCCGACGATCCCCGTCACCATCCCGATCTCTTGCTGGAATCGCTGCGGTACAAGCTGGAATATCGCGCCGTTCCCCATCCCGAGGCAGCCCATGCCGATAAATAATGCGGCCGTGACAACGCCAAGAGACGGGAGCATGCTGACCGAGAACATGCACAGAGCCACCCCGATAAAGAGGAACTGCAGCAGACGCACACCGCCGATTTTATCGGCAATCAACCCGCCGACAGGGCGGAGGCAGCTTCCCGATGCAACGACGAGCGTGACAAATTCGCCGGCTCTTACCGCCGGAACGGCATACTGGGATGCAAAAAAGTAGCTTAAAAAGTTGGACAAGCCGACAAAACCTCCGAATGTCACGCTGTAGAGCAGGCAAAAATACCAAGTGTCCCTTTCTTTGAAAACGGCAAAATAGTCTTTGAGCGGTTTAGGCGCCGGCTGATTCGGAGGTTCTTTTGCCATAAGGAAATAGCTGAATAATACGAGGGTTAGAGGAATCAGCGCCACTCCCATGACGCCGTTCCACCCCACTTGCTCCGCAAGGCGAGGGCCGAATAGCGTAGCGAGCAGTGTCCCGCTGTTTCCCGCTCCGGCGATCCCCATGGCAAGGCCTTGCAAGTGCGGCGGATACCAGCGGCTCGCCATCGGAAGGGATGCGGAAAAGCTTGCGCCTGCCACACCGAGTAAAATTCCGATGACATACAGCTCGGCGACCGATGAACCGAACTGCCACCCCCATATCAGCGGAATCATCGTCACCAGCATTCCGCCAATAGCCGTTTTTTTCGGTCCGAAACGGTCGGTTAAAATGCCGAGCACAATCCGGAAAAACGATCCGGCCAAAGTAGGTATGGCGACAATCAATCCGACCTGTGAAGGCGATAGATCAAAATCAGCCGTAATATAAACACCAAGCGCCCCCAGCAACACCCAAATCATAAAGCTGACATCGAAATATAAAAAAGATGACAACAAGGAAGGCGCGTGTCCGCTCTTCCTCAAATCCGCCAATTTCAATTGCAACACTCCCCATCCGATAGATTCTAGAATTTATCATGACAAAATAGAATAGGATTGGCAGTATTTTTGTCAGCTTTACTAACAAACTAAAAGATTGAATATTTAAAATGTTAATTTGAATGGCATCATACCCGGCGATGATTGAATGTTGCTGAAGATTAGAGGTGTTATGACTGTTGAAAAGGGGAAACTTATATTGGAATGGGCCTGATGCACTTGCAGATAAAGCAGTCTTTTGCAGCACGTTTACCAATTTTTCTTTAGCTGCAAGGCATATTTTTACCAGAAAATGTACAAATTTAAGGAAGAAATATGTAGAGACACAAAATAGACATAAATAAAAATGTATATCACTTGAAAAAGTATGTGAAGTATTGCACAATATGAATGTGAAGAAATTCACAAACAGCTTAGATTTAAAACAAACGGCAAAGGAATGATGAGTCATGAGAAACCAAAAAGTCAACCGTACAGTTTTGATCGGTGCGGGTTTTGTTGGAAGCAGTTATGCATTTACGTTAATTAACCAAGGTATCACAGACGAACTTGTGATCATTGATTTAAATAAAGACAAAGCAATGGGCGATGTCATGGATTTAAACCACGGTAAAGCATTTGCCCCGCATCCTGTGAAAACATGGTACGGCACATATGAGGACTGCAAAGACGCCGACATTGTCTGCGTATGCGCCGGAGCAAACCAAAAGCCGGGTGAAACCCGTCTGGATCTTGTCGAAAAAAACTTGAGAATTTTCAAAGGAATTATCGGAGAAGTCATGGCCAGCGGTTTTGACGGCATCTTCCTTGTCGCTACAAACCCGGTCGACATCTTGACTTACGCGACTTGGAAATTCAGCGGACTTCCGAAAGAACGCGTTATCGGAAGCGGTACAACACTTGATACAGCCCGTTTCCGTTACTTGCTCAGCGAGTATTTCGGTGTCGCTGCCCACAATGCGCACGGCTACATCATTGGTGAACATGGAGATACAGAGCTGCCTGTCTGGAGCCACGCGAATATCGGCGGAGTTCCCGTCAGCGACTTGCTGAAAAGAAATGGGAAATACAAAGCGGAAGATCTTGATAAACTGTTTGACAATGTTAAAAACGCCGCTTACCACATTATCGAGAAAAAAGGTGCGACATACTATGGAGTTGCCATGAGCCTTGCGCGTATCACGAAAGCGATTTACCGCAATGAAGAAGCGATTTTGACCGTGAGCGCACATCTTGAAGGCGAATTTGGGGAAAATGATGTTTATATCGGAGTTCCGGCGGTTGTCGGCCGATGCGGAGCGCGGGAAATTGTTGAGCTTGATCTGAATGAAAAGGAAAAACAGCAATTTAAGCATAGTGCAGGTGTGTTAAAAGCAATTTTAAAACCGCATTTTGAACTGCAGGCGTAACTGAACATCTGAAGATACTAACATCATGAAGATTGCGAGATGATGAAAATGTGGCAGCAGATATACGATCCGTTTGGGAACCTGTTTATCAGCGCTTTTGCCGCCATTCTGCCGATTCTTTTCTTTCTCCTTGCATTGACCGTGCTGAAGATGAAAGGAATCATCGCGTCATTTTTAACGCTGGCGGTCAGCTTTATTGTAGCGGTGTTCTTTTTTCACATGCCGGCTGCTAAAGCTGTCTCCGCCGTTTTACTTGGAATTGCAAACGGCCTTTGGCCGATCGGTTATATCGTCCTGATGGCTGTATGGCTTTACAAAATTTCTGTCAAAACCGGAAAGTTTAAAGTGATCAGAGCGAGCATTGCCGGGATTTCGTCTGACCAGCGGCTTCAGTTATTGCTGATCGGGTTCAGTTTTAACGCCTTTTTGGAAGGCGCGGCAGGCTTCGGCGTGCCGATTGCGATCAGCGCCGTTCTTCTTGTCGAGCTTGGTTTTAAACCTTTGAAAGCGGCATCCCTATGTTTAATTGCGAATGCGGCATCCGGCGCCTTTGGAGCGATCGGAATTCCGGTCATCACAGGAGCGCAGATGGGAGGCTTGACACCTGTTGAGCTTTCCAGAACGCTCGCTTTGATGCTGCCGTTCATCACTTTCTTTGTCCCGTTCCTGCTCGTTTTCATACTGGACGGGTTTAAAGGAATAAGGGAAACGCTGCCGGCTCTCCTTGTATTAAGCGGAAGCTATACGGCGGTGCAGACTTTAACGATGATTGCATTGGGGCCGGAGCTTGCAGACATTTTGGCCGCTTTAATCAGCATGGGAGCGCTGGCGCTGTTTTTGAAAAAATGGCAGCCGCGTCACATATACAGGGAAACCGGGAATGAACATGAACCCGCTGAAAAATATCATGCAGCAGAGATTATGAAAGCCTGGTCTCCGTTTTATATCTTGACCGCCGTCATTGCGGTGTGGAGTCTGCCCGGTTTCAAAGGGCTTTTTCAGGAAGGCGGATGGCTGAAACAATCGACGCTTTTATTCAACATGCCTTTTCTTCACCGGGAAGTGCTGAAAACGCCGCCGATAGCCCCGGAACCGGCACCGCTTGATGCCGTGATGAAGCTTGACTTTATTTCAGCGACGGGTACGGCGATACTGATCGCCGTGATCATCACGATTGTGCTGAGCCGAAACATCAGTTTCCGCGGAGGACTTTCCAGTTTGAAAGACACGGTCAAGGAACTGTGGCTTCCCATTCTGACCATTTGCTTTGTGATGGGCTTTGCAAATCTGGCCAATTATGCCGGATTGAGTTCAACCATCGGACTGGCGCTCGCCAAAGCAGGGGATATTTTTCCGTTCGTCAGTCCCGTATTGGGCTGGATCGGCGTGTTTATCACAGGTTCAGTCGTCAGCAACAATGCATTATTCGGCCACCTGCAAGCTGTCACCGGAGCGCAAATCGGGACAAGTTCATCGTTGCTGCTTGCCGCCAATACCGCGGGTGGCGTGATGGCCAAGCTGATCTCACCGCAGTCGATTGCGATCGCAACAGCTGCGGTCCAAGAGACAGGGCAGGAATCAAAGCTTTTCAGCCAAACCGTTAAATACAGCTTGGTCCTGCTTTTCATCATTTGCATTTGGACATTTGCGCTTTCGAAGTTTGGTATATAAAGAAGAGCCTTTTCCCATATTGGGAAAAGGCTTTTTTAGCTGTTTGTTCTATCATGTCCTCTTTTTGAATACATTGTACAAGTTATCCGCGGAAGGGGGACACGATATGTTAAACATCTTCCTGAGTTATGTGTTTTTGGGCTTGTCATTGGCGGCACCTGTCGGCCCTGTGAATGCGGCGCAGATCGACAGGGGGATGAAAGGCGGCTTCTTTCATGCCTGGCTGTTTGGACTTGGCGCTGTGACGGCGGATGTCTTATATATGGCTTTGATCTATTTTGGAGTCGCTCAATTTTTGACAGCGCCATTTTTAAAAACATTTTTATGGCTGTTTGGTTTTTTTGTTTTAACCTATACGGGGATCGAAAGCCTGATCAAGGCGAAGGAAGTATCGCTGATGAGAGACGCGGGAGAGAAAGGATCATACCGCAAATCATTTTTTTCGGGGCTGGTGATCTCCCTTTCAAACCCGCTGAGCATCATGTTCTGGCTCGGCATTTACGGAAGCATTTTGGCGAAAACGGTAGAGACATACGAATCATACCAGCTGCTGATATGCAGTTCAGGCATTTTAATCGGACTTTTTTTGTGGGACTTGGCCATGTCTTTTCTTGCAGGGACATTCAGAACATTTTTAAGCCCGCGGATGATCCAGGCAACGACTTGGCTCGCGGGCGTCAGCCTGATTGTTTTCGGATGTTACTTCGGCTATCAAGGGATGCTTGAACTGCTGCAGGCGGGAGGCTGATCAGGTCTGCCCGTTTTTCTGTTCCTGATGGGCCCACCTTTTTTTCATCAGCATCGTCACAACAGCAATAACGGCAAGAAACAGAAGGCTCACAAAAAAACCGGGCCTGCTGTTTTTTTCAAATAACGTACCCGAAACGGCAAATAAAATCAGGACAAGCGCTGTGACAATCTGGACATTCTCTTTCATTTTCGGCTTTGTGAGCTTTTTGCTGGAAAGCAGGATAAACATCCAGTTGTAGAGCAGCATTAAGCTGGCAGCCGTCGTCATATGTTCATAAAGCTGCTTCGGCAAAAGCAGCGACAGTACGATGGAAGCAGCGAGAACGAGCAACGTCAGGCCAAGTGCCGGCCACGATACTTTCGCCTTTTCTTTTTTCGCAAAGCAGGCCGGTGCATCTCCGTTTTTCGCCATTGTTCCCATCAGTGTGGTGACGGCGAACAGGGAAGCGGTCAGCGTTGAAAAACCGGCGATAATAAAAATGCCGTTGAAAATATCCATGATCAAATCGAGATGAAAGTCTTTTAATGACGTAATAAACGGGCTGTTCTGTTCGGTAAATGCCCCGCGGGGGACAAGGAGCATGGCCAGCCCAATCGATGCGACGTAAATCACAGCAAGGGTTATGAGCATCAGGCTCCCTGATTTTGATGAATCTTTCGGGTCTTTTAAGTGAATCGCCATCAGACCCATGACTTCGATTCCACCATAGGCGTAAAATGTGTAAATCAACCCCGTCCACAATCCCATAAAGCCGAAAGGGAACAATTCGTGAACCCGGTCAGGGAACTGCGCGTCAGGCGTTTTTCCGGGCAGCAGCCCGCATAATGCCAAGACAGCGATGATGATAAACATTAAAATGGCCGCCGTTTTCAACACGGCCAGTATGTTTTCCGTTTTTTCAAAACTGCTGCGCCCTGTGAAAATGACGATCAGTCCGAGAACCGCATAAATGGAGGCGAACACCCACAGCGGAACTTGGTTAAACCAATGGCGTGTAAACAGGGAGATCGCTGTCAACTGACTCCCGATAATCAGCATTTCCGATGACCAGTAGACCCAGCCATTGCTAAACCCCGCCCAATTGCCGAAGGCCTCCCTGGCGTAAGAACAAAAAGACCCTTCAACAGGATGATCCGCTGTTAATTTCGCCAGCTGCTGAAAGACGAGAAAAGTGCCGAGGGCAGCAAGAAGAAAGGCGGCTAATACGGAAAAGCCGCTTTTCTTAATGGCGATGCTTGACCCGAGAAAAAATCCCGTTCCAATTGTGCAGCCGACTCCGATCATGGAGAGCTGCCACCATTTCAAATCTCCTTTTTTCGCTTGACGTTTCATCGTTTCAACCCCTCTAATCTTCTTGTTATTTTGCCAGGGGGCGCCTTTTTTATTCACGAAGACAAGAGGGAGAAAAGCCTCTCTGCGCACCTCAATATTCACTTTGAAATAAGACATATGCTATAGTTAAAGACATAAACATTACGGTTCATTCAGTCAAAAGGAGGAATGACGGATGACTATACAAGAAAAAATCATGCAGGAACTGAATGTAAAGCCTTCTATCGAACCGAAACAGGAAATTGAAAAAAGGGTCGGTTTTTTAAAAAGCTATTTGAAAAAAACGGGTGCCAAAGGTTTTGTTTTAGGCATCAGCGGAGGACAGGACTCCACATTGGCGGGCAGGCTTGCCCAGCTGGCTGTTGAAGAATTGAGAGAAGAAGGCGTTCAGGCGGAATTTATTGCGGTTCGCTTGCCTTACGGCGTTCAGCAGGATGAAGATGACGCCCAGCTGGCGCTGAAATTTATCCAGCCGGACAAGTCTTTTGCTTTTGACATTGCTTCAACTGTAGGCTCATTTGCTGCTCAATATCAGTTAGTCACAGGAGAGGCGCTTGCCGATTTTCATAAAGGCAATGTAAAAGCAAGAGTCCGGATGATTGCCCAATATGCGATCGGGGGTCAAAATCAGCTGCTGGTAATCGGAACAGATCATGCTGCAGAAGCTGTTACCGGATTCTTCACAAAATACGGAGACGGAGGCGCAGACCTTTTGCCGCTGACAGGATTGACAAAGCGCCAAGGCAGAAGCCTGCTGGAAGAGCTGGGAGCACCGGAGCGGCTTTATACGAAGTCTCCGACCGCCGATTTGCTTGATGAAAAACCTCAGCAATCCGATGAAGCAGAGCTCGGCCTGACGTATGACAACATCGACGACTACCTTGAAGGAAAAGCCGTCTCCAGCGAAGTGGCCGAGGCGATCGAAAAACGCTATAAGGCATCCGAGCACAAACGCCAAGTCCCTGCTTCAATGTTTGACGACTGGTGGAAATAGCAATAAAAGAGGCTGACTTCAGCCTCTTTTTTATTAACAGGCACACTATACCATTCCAGCTGGATTTGTCATATACTTAAGATATTTGATTCCTTTATGCAAGGAGGAGGAGAAGCTGGAAATGAATGCCGCAATGAGAGATAAGAATATCGTGCTGATCGGGTTTATGGGCGTCGGGAAAACAACCATCGGTCAGCTTCTGTCAAAGAAATTAGGCCGCGACTTTATCGATATCGACCAGCAGATCGAAAAAGATTTTCAAATGACCATTCCGGAGATGTTTCAGCAAAAAGGGGAAGCGTTTTTCAGACAGACTGAAAAAGAATATATTGTTCAGATGTGCGAACATACAATGGGCAGCATCGTATCTTTAGGGGGCGGCGCTTTCCAACAGGAAGACATCAGAAAGAAGTGCCTCGAACACTGCTTCGTCATCTTTCTTGATTTAACATGGGAGAGTTGGCAGCAGCGAATGGATCTCCTGATTGAGAACAGGCCGGTTCTTCATAACCGTTCAATCGAAGAAATGAAACAGCTTTTCAACGAGAGAAAGAGCATCTATGCATTTCACAACTTGAAAGTGGAAACAGATAACCGGTCTGCCGAGGAAACGGCCGACTACATTGTGGAGATGCTGGGGCTTGGCCGGTCTTAAACAAACGTTTAATTAAGGTATTCTGTCGCTGTGTTAATATATTGGAATAAGCAAAGAGCCAATGATTTGTCTGATCATTGGCTCTTTCGGTCTTGTTTGACCATTTGTCCATTTGATACGGTATAGGGGATCGGGATGGGCATCACGTTATCCGCCCCGCGGTCACTTCCATGGATAAAGACTTTTTCTGCCCTTGCGGCCGCAAAAAAGTCGCTTATTGCAGGATCGCGCACTATAATGTAAATAATAGAAACGATTAGACTGGCGGTGCACTTATCATGAAACAGCGAATTCAAGAAGAACTAAAAAACATTGAAGCGACATATGGCGTTAAAATCCTCTATGCGGTTGAATCGGGCAGCAGAGCCTGGGGCTTTCCCTCACAGGACAGTGATTACGACGTCAGATTTATTTATGTCCATCAAAAAGACTGGTATCTGTCAATTGATGCAAAGCGCGATGTAATTGAACTGCCGATTGACGATTCCCTCGATATCAGTGGCTGGGAGTTGACAAAAGCGTTAAGACTGTTTAGGAAATCAAACCCTCCGCTTCTCGAATGGCTTTCCTCGGGAATGGTTTATTATGAAGCCTATTCGCTGGCGGAAAAAATGAGGCAGCTGAAAAGCCGCGCCTTTTCTCCAGTCTCCTGCATGTACCATTATCTCAATATGGCATCAGGGAATTTCCGCCACTATCTGCAGCGGGAAGAAGTGAAAATCAAAAAATATTTTTATGTGCTCCGCCCGATTCTGGCTTGCCAGTGGATTGAAAGCCGCCGGACGGTTCCTCCGATTGAATTTCAGGTTTTGCTTGACGAACTTATGGAAGACGGACCGCTGAAAACGGAAATCCATCAGCTGCTTGAGAGGAAAAAGAAAGGGGAGGAATTCAATCTTGAACCTCAAAACCCCATCCTCCACGCATTTATTGATCATGAATTGGAGCGGCTTCAGACGGTAGCAAAAGCCTATAAAACGGATCATGAAGATCTGACGCAGGAGCTTGACCGGCTGTTTAGAGAAACGCTAGACGAGGTGTGGGCATAACATAATATTCCCTTTAAGTATTCTTAAAGGGTTTTTTCTTTGCATTCATAGGGAAATGGTTGAGTATAACAGAAAGCGTTTTCAAATAAAGCGGAGCGGAACGGCAAACAGGGCATACGCAAAAACGGGTTCGCCGAAAACGCATCCTGTTCTTTACCGAAGTTTCTTCCTGATTCTATTGTCGTATACCATCCAAGTTTTAGGAAGAAAGTTTCTGAAAAAATCCCAGCAGATGTAAAACATTGTGGAAAAACCACAAAAATCGTCAGCTTTTTTGTTTTTTCGAAATATTGTGAATCGGCCCTTAGCTCTTATAAAATTAAGAATATAAAGAAATATTTCATGAGATGGCGGGGTGTGAGTAATGGAAGTGATAACAAGAGACTTTTTCCTATTCTTATCTAAAAGCAGCATCCTGAATCGCCTGGCGAGAAATTGGGGGAGTTCCGTCGCGACCGGAAAAATTATCGGAGGAAAAGATTTTGAAGCTTCAATTCCGATTATTAAGGAGCTGAATGAACAAGGGTTAACTGTCACAGTTGATCACTTGGGCGAATTTGTAGACAGCAGGGAAGTCGCAAGAGAACGCACGCAGGAATGCATTCGGGCCATTCAGCTGATTGCTCAGGAACAGCTTAATTCACATGTTTCATTAAAGATGACGTCACTGGGACTTGATATTGACCTTGACCTTGTCAGGGATAATATGACCAGCATTCTGGAATGTGCCGAACAGCATAAAGTGATGGTCACAATCGATATGGAAGATGAAGTGCGCTGCCAAAAGACGCTCGACCTCTTTAAGGAGTTCAGGCAGAAATACGAGTATGTCAGCACGGTCCTGCAGGCCTACTTGTACCGGACTGAACAGGATTTGGAGGAGCTCAATCCGTATAATCCGTTTTTCCGTCTTGTGAAGGGAGCTTATAAAGAATCGCCGCAAGTGGCGTTTCCTGACAAAAAAGATGTGGATGAGAATTACAAAAAGCTCATTAAAAAGCAGCTGCTGAGCGGCCATTACACAGCCATCGCAACTCATGACGACAAGATGATTGATTACACCAAAGAAATTGCGAAAGAGCATCAAGTCGGCAAAGACCGCTTCGAGTTTCAAATGCTGTACGGGATGCGCAACAAAACTCAGCTGGAACTGGTGAAGGAAGGCTACAATATGCGCGTTTATCTTCCTTACGGAGACGACTGGTACGGATACTTTATGAGAAGGCTTGCCGAGCGGCCTGCCAACATCGCTTTTGCATTTAAAGGCATGACGAAGAAATAAAACGATAAAAAGGGGAGATTAGCATGACAACACCTTACAAACACGAACCATTTACAAATTTCGGGATCGAAGAAAACCGGAAGGCATTCGAAAAAGCTCTGGAAACGGTAAATAACGAATGGCTGGGTCAGTCCTATCCTCTTGTTATCGATGGAGAAAGGTATGAAACGGAAGACAAGATCGTATCGATCAATCCTGCAAACAAAGAAGAAGTTGTAGGCACGGTATCCAAGGCTACTCAGGATCATGCGGAAAAGGCCATTCAGGCGGCTGCGACAGCGTTTGAAACTTGGAGGTACACAGATCCTGAAGAAAGAGCGGCTGTTTTATTCCGCGCGGCTGCCAATGTGCGCCGCAAAAAGCATGAGTTTTCTGCGCTTTTAGTCAAAGAAGCAGGGAAACCTTGGAATGAAGCAGATGCGGATACAGCAGAAGCGATCGATTTTATGGAATACTATGCGCGGCAAATGATTGAGCTTGCGAAAGGAAAGCCGGTTAACAGCCGTGAAGGCGAACGCAATCAATATGTGTACACACCGACTGGTGTAACGGTTGTTATTCCGCCTTGGAACTTCCTCTTCGCGATCATGGCCGGAACGACGGTTGCGCCGATCGTGACAGGAAACACGGTTGTTCTGAAGCCTGCAAGCGCAGCGCCTGTGATTGCTGCCAAGTTCGTTGAAGTGCTTGAAGAAAGCGGACTTCCAAAAGGAGTAGTCAACTTCGTCCCTGGAAGCGGAGCTGAAGTCGGGGATTACCTGGTGGATCATCCGAAAACAAGCATCATTACATTTACAGGTTCAAGGGAAGTCGGAACGCGCATTTTTGAGCGCGCAGCGAAGGTTCAGCCTGGTCAGACACACTTAAAACAAGTGATTGCTGAAATGGGCGGAAAAGATACGGTCGTAGTTGATGAAGACTGTGACATTGAATTGGCTGCACAATCAATTTTCACATCTGCCTTCGGCTTTGCAGGCCAAAAATGTTCAGCAGGTTCACGGGCTGTCGTGCATGAAAAGGTATATGACGAAGTATTGAAGCGCGTGATCGAAATTACGGAATCCAAGAAAGTCGGAGAGCCTGACAGCGCGGACGTTTACATGGGACCTGTCATCGACCAGGCATCGTTTAATAAAATTATGGACTATATTGAAATCGGAAAAGAAGAAGGCCGCTTAGTCAGCGGAGGAAAAGGCGATGATTCAAAAGGCTACTTCATCGATCCGACGATCTTTGCCGATCTGGATCCGAAAGCCCGGTTAATGCAGGAAGAAATTTTCGGACCTGTTGTTGCTTTCTCAAAAGTCAGCAGCTTTGATGAGGCGCTGGAGGTTGCCAACAACACCGAATACGGCCTGACAGGCGCTGTCATTACTAAAAACCGCGACCATATCAACAGGGCAAAACAAGAATTCCATGTCGGAAATCTGTATTTCAACCGCAACTGTACAGGGGCGATCGTCGGCTACCATCCGTTTGGCGGTTTCAAAATGTCGGGAACCGATTCTAAAGCGGGCGGACCTGATTATCTTGCGCTTCACATGCAGGCGAAAACGATCAGCGAAACGTTTTAAGGTGTAAGAAAAGGGGTTAAACAGGGGGACGAAGGCAGCCTTTCATAGGCTGCCTTCAAAAAAAGAGAAATTAGTCTAAAAATTTAGATAAACGGCATCTTGGGGGGAGATTCTTATTCAAAACGTACAATTGATCATGTCCATCGTAATTTACATGGTAGGGATGCTTTATATTGGGTATTACGCTTACAAACGGACAGCAAACCTCTCAGACTATATGCTTGGCGGACGGACGCTCGGGCCTGCTGTCACGGCGCTCAGCGCCGGCGCATCAGACATGAGCGGCTGGCTTTTGATGGGGCTGCCGGGCGCCATGTTTGCAACAGGCCTGAGCGGTTCATGGATTGTTATCGGCCTTGTGCTCGGCGCATGGGCGAACTGGATTTTTGTGGCGCCGCGCTTGAGGTCATACACCGAGGTAGCAGGCAATTCGATCACTATCCCTGCATTTTTAGAAAACCGCTTTCATGACAAATCAAAGATCCTGCGAATATTTTCCGGAGTCGTCATTATTACCTTTTTTACGTTTTATGTATCATCAGGAATGGTTTCCGGCGGCGTTTTATTTAACAGCATGTTTCAATTGGAATATCATACAGGGCTGTGGATCATTTCGGGTGTCGTCGTGGCCTACACGCTTTTCGGCGGGTTTTTGGCAGTCAGTTGGACGGACTTTGTCCAGGGCATCATTATGTTTGTTGCGTTAATTCTTGTTCCGATTGTAACGGTCATTCAGACGGGCGGACCTGGAGAAGCTTTCAGCGAAATCCAGTCGATCGATCCTAACCTCCTCAATATTTTTAAAGGAACGAGTGTCCTCGGCATCATCTCCTTGTTCGCATGGGGCCTCGGTTACTTTGGACAGCCTCACATTATCGTGCGCTTTATGGCGATATCCTCTGTCAAGGAAACGAAAAAAGCACGCCGGATCGGCATGGGTTGGATGATCTTTTCAAGTGCGGGCGCACTGCTGACCGGATTGCTCGGTATTGCGTATTACTCGAAGAACGGGCTTCACTTGGATGATCCGGAAACGATCTTCATTCAATTGGGGAACATTCTGTTTCACCCTCTGATCACAGGATTTTTAATCTCGGCGATCTTAGCAGCGGTTATGAGTACAATTTCCTCCCAGCTGCTTGTTACATCAAGTTCTCTAACTGAAGATTTATACAAAACGCTATTTAAACGCTCTGCATCTGACAAAGAACTCGTCTTTTTCGGACGGCTTTCGGTTTTGGCTGTTTCCATTGTCGGACTCTGTCTCGCCTGGACAAAAAACAATACGATTCTCGGTCTTGTCAGCTATGCTTGGGCAGGTTTTGGCGCGTCGTTCGGCCCTGTGATCATCTTAAGTTTGTTTTGGAAGAGGATGACAAAATGGGGGGCGCTTGCCGGAATGGTTGCCGGAGCAGTTACCGTCATCATTTGGGCGGAAGCCGGGCTTTCCGATGTTCTTTATGAAATTATTCCGGGCTTTGCCGCCAGCTTGCTGTTTGTGTTTGTCGTCAGTCTGTTGACATCAAAACCGGAGCAGCAGGTGCTTGATGAATTCGAGCAATACAAACAAACACTGTAACGATGATGGAGATGGGGAACCATTCTCCGTCTCTCTTTTTATAGGCCTTCTCCCCCCTTCTAACAGGGGATTGATCCCATTTTTTTAAAAGTCGCATATAAGTCTATACAAGAGTGTAAAGGAGAAGTATGATTAAGTTAAAAACGAGTAGGAGAAAGGATATGGAAGAGCTATTAGAACAAGTTGTTTCTCTTTCAAACATTAATGAGATCATTGACTTTATCAGCGGCGAGCTGAAAAAGCCGGTCATACTGGAAAGCGCAGATTTTTTCTTATTAGCTTACAACTCCTATTATATTAACCATTTTGATGCAGCAAACCAGCAAACGATTTTCTCCAAAAAATGTCCGCTGCCGATCTTTGAAAAGTTCGTCGAAGAAGGCATTATTGATCAATTGAAAACGATTCCGACTCCTTTTCGGGTAAAACAGATTGAAGAAATCGGCTTAAACCAGCGGGTTGTCGTCAGCGCCAAGTATAAAGACGAAATTATGGGCTATATCTGGGTGCAGGAGATTGAAGACAACCTGTCTGATGAAGAGCTTGATTTCTTATACAAAGCTTCTTTTCATGTCGGGAAGATCATTTATAAGAAAAAACGCCTCAAACAAGAAAAAGAAGAACAGGCGGAAGAGCTTTACAAAAAGGCAATTAACGATCAGTTTCAAACGGAAAAAGAGCTGAAAGCCGCCGCCGATAAGGCAAGCGTTGTCCTGCCGGCCGTGTTTACCGTCATGGTGCTTCAAGTCGTTGACGGGGAGGATGAACTGCTCGAAGATCTGAAGGAAACGATCCGGTCTTATTTAAACCTGAAAGACAACATCAGTCACGTATTGGAGGATCATTCGAATATCGCCATCATTGTCGGCAGTGTGTCGCGCAAGCGTTCCGCGCTGGCCGCAGCCTCAGAACTGATCAACCGTCTGTTGACCCATTTGCGCTCGCAAATGCTGCCCCTTATTTTGATCGGGGTCGGCAATGAGTACAGCAGCCTGCTGTCTCTTGGCAGAAGCTACAGAGAGGCGCTCCAAGTGACGAAAGCAGCGGAAATCACGGGAAGCCAGGAACACATTCCCTATGAATATCAAAAGCTCGGGCTTTTCAAATATCTTGACCAAATCGCCGCAAAAAACGATCATCTGCAATATGTAAACCCGGACCTTCAGCTGCTGAAAGAAAAAGATAAAGAAAGCCACACCGAATTTTTGAGAACACTTGAAATTTATCTCGTCAACAACTGCAAGGTCAAGCCATCCGCAGAACAGCTGTTTATCCACCAAAACACGCTCAACTACCGCATCAAACAAATATTGGAAATGACATCAATCGATCTCAATGATTTTAATACTAGATGTCAATTGTTTATCGATTTAATGCTGATGAAGAAAGCAGGCTACAAATCGTAAACAGAAAAAGCAAAGCCGGTGCAGTTCAAAGTGCCGGCTTTTAATATGTCCGATAAACGTAAGGATCTTTCGGCTCTTTTATTGTAGACCAATCCTTCACTTTCACCACGGGAATCGTAGATTTGAAAGGCTGATAGTATTCGGAAGACAGCGTTCCTTTTACATGGAGCCACTGATCGTCTTTAATATTCGTATGTTCAGGGAACTCGACCAGCATGCCGTAGACTCCCGAGTCGGCGATGCAATGAATGATTCCGAAGCGGAGGACAAACAGCTGTTTATCACTAATCGCTTCCCCTTTAAAAGCAAAACCGTCGAATTCGATCGTTCGGTCAAGGAATTCTCCCGGATATTGATAGATTGTTTCCATGCCCTTCAAAAAATCATCGTCTTTTAATGTAATATGCTGTTTGCCTTTATAATTTTTCAGCGCTTTATTCATCAATTCATCGTACCCTTCCTCGCCGTAGTAGATGCTTGTATCAGGGCGCAGGTACTGGGTTTGGGCATAATGCTCCGGCTGTTCGATCGCTTTGAACGAGAAGCCCTTCGACTTAACAATATTGGAATCAAGCGTCGCTGCCGGCAGAAACAGTCCGGTGCATAAAGGGAAGATGAACACGAAATAAATGAACATTCTTTTCAGAAAAGGCTTGTCTTTTTCATGATCGTGATCATGGCCGCATCCGCAGTCGCGGTCACACCCTTTTTCATCCGAGCCTTTCATATAAATGTAGAATTGCACCGCTGTCAAAATGGCGAGAAGAAAAATAGCGATGTATGAAAGGTAAGCATATTTCATATTAATATATTTTGTCAGATTGCCGGATGCATGAAGATGAAAAAAGAAAAACGTAAACAGCATTAAAATGAATGTGCGAAACATGTTCTCACCCCTTTACCAACAGTGATCCGGCTAAGACAATAACGGCGATGTAGGCGATTAAGACAAACACAAAGCGCTTTTTGAAGATGCCGAGCATCATCAGCAGATTTTTAATGTCCACCATCGCTCCGAATACGAGAAAGGCGATAAGTGAGCCGAGTGAAAACGTGCTGCTGAAAGAAGAAGCAATAAAAGCGTCGACCTCTGAACAAAGGGAGAGCACAAATGACAGCCCCATCATAACGAGGGAGGAAGATACATCATTCTGGCCGATCGCCAAAAGGGTCGATGTTTTAATATACGTCTGCATCGCCGCTGCGACAAATGCGCCGATGATCAAATATTTCCCGACCGAGAAAAACTCGTCAACTGCATGGCGAAGCGTCCCGCCGAGCTTTTGCAGGAAAGACTGGCTCGCATGGCCATGGTGGTGATGGCTGTGCGTCCCGTTTTCGATCAGCTGATTCCCTTTAAATTGATAAGAGATGATCAGCCCGGCAATAAGAGACACCGCAATCGCCAACCCGCCGCGGTAGAACACAACATCCCATTTGTTCCCGAAAGCGATGAATGTCGAGAATAAAACAATCGGATTGATGATCGGGGCCGTCAGCATGAAGGCGACCGCCGCGTGAAGCGGCACTCCCTTTAAAAGCAGCCTGCGGGCAATCGGAACGATGCCGCACTCACAAGCCGGAAACAATACCCCGGCAAATGTACCTGACAAAACGGCGAGAAATCGGTTTTTCGGGATGATTTTCGCCATCATCTCCTCAGTCACAAACATTTGAATCAAACCTGATATAAAAACCCCGATCAAAACGAACGGAATCGCTTCTATTAATATACTGATAAATATTGAGTTCAGCTGCAGAAAGGATTGTGAAGCCACAAAAAAACCTCCGCGCAAATGCATATTTTTAGTTTCAATCTAGCATTATAACATAAATTGAAAAAACGGTTTTGTGCGGCGGGGGCAGATAATGGGAGGCGCAGATGTGACAGAATCAATACACAGCCTTGAAGGGGAATGTTATGATAAGAATATTCAAAAAATGAAAAGAAGAGGGGAAAGACAAGATGCAGCAGCCTTATGATATGCCGCTAGAACAGCTTTATCAGTATAAACCGGAACGGACGGCAAAGGCCGATTTTAAAGAGTTCTGGAAGGATTCATTGGATGAATTGGCAAATGAAAAAGCGGAGCCTGAGCTTGAACCGTATGAATATCCGGCTGACGGGGTAAAAGTCTACTGGCTTACATACAAAAGCACCGGGGGAGCGCGAATTAAAGGCTGGTACGCAGTGCCCGACCGCCAAGGGCCGCATCCTGCGATCGTCAAATATCACGGCTATAACGCCAGCTATGATGGAGACATTCATGATATTGTCAATTGGGCTCTTCACGGCTATGCGGCATTCGGTATGCTGGTCCGCGGGCAGAACAGCAGTGAAGATACAGAGACCTCTCAACACGGACATGTACCCGGCTGGATGACAAAAGGAATCCTCGATCCGAAAACATATTACTACAGAGGTGTCTATTTAGATGCCGTACGAGCAGTCGAAGTGGTCAGCGGTTTTGCTGAAGTCGATGAAAAGCGGATCGGAGTGATCGGGGCAAGCCAAGGAGGCGGGCTGTCCGTCGCGGTTTCGGCGCTGTCCGATATTCCAAAAGCAACCGTGTCCGAATACCCTTATTTAAGCCATTTTCAACGAGCGATCGATACAGCGATCGACCAGCCTTATCTCGAAATCAACTCCTTTTTCAGAAGAAACACCAGCCCGGATATTGAACAGGCGGCCATGCGGACCCTGTCTTATTTCGATATCATGAACCTTGCCCAAGCAGTCAAAGCGCCCGTTCTCATGTCGATCGGACTGGTTGACACCATCACACCGCCATCCACCGTCTTTGCGGCTTACAATCACTTGGAAACGGATAAAGAAATAAAAGTGTACCGCTATTTTGGACACGAATACATCCCGCCGTTCCAAACCGAAAAGCTGGCGTTTTTGAGAAAGCACCTGAAATGAATAAAAGCGAAACCCGGTGAAGCCGGGTTTTTTATGTCTTGATTTAAGAATATATCGTATTATAAGATATAATTAGAGAGGATGATGAAAGTGACTACGGAACAAATCATAGAAGTGATGAATCAGGACTGGACGGATATTTACTACCATCTGCACACAAAACATGATGATCATTTGTCTCACCAAGCGGTTCGAATGATTCAGCATATCGAAAAAAACCGCTTTGTGACCATTGGCCATTTAGCAGAATTATTGGATGTCTCTCATAATACGGCATCAGAACATGTGAAAAGACTTATACAAAAAGGACTTGTACAGAAAAACAGGGACAGCAGCGATGAACGCAAAGTCTACGTCACACTAACGCCTGAAGGTGAAGAAGCAGTGAAACGGCATACGAGACTTCATCCGAAAAAACTGCAAAAGGTGCTGGAGCAATTAAATGAGGAAGAAGTCGAAATGATTAAAACGGCATTTTCCTTGTTGAGCCGGGAGGCAAAATCATGTTTTTAATAGTGAAAATCGGGGTTTCTGCAATATTGATCGCCATTATAACCGAAATTGCACGAAAATCGCCTGAAATGGGCGGAATGATTGCGGCATTGCCGCTTGTCAGTCTGCTCAGTTTATTTTGGCTTAGTGTACAAGGGGAATCTTTAAAGCATTTAAGCCAATTCGCGAAAGGCGTGCTATGGGGGTTTCCCGCCACGGCGGTTCTCCTTTTGATCGTGGTTTTGAGTTTAAAAGCATCATTTCCGGTTGTCATTTCTGTTGTATTTGGAATATGCGGATGGGGCGGGTGTTTAATGCTGCAAAAGGCTCTTATCCATGCGATATTCGGGTGAAGGGCGGAATGTCCTTTCGAATGGAATAAGAAGCCGCTTGTGCTGCCGCATAAGCGGCTGAAACGATCAGGGAGCGGCATAACCATCCCTTTGAGAGACTACCATGTATAAAGTCTGGAGTAATAAATCATCCTCGCCGGAAAAGGAGCGTCGCGGTATGGCCCCTCGGGCGGGATGGATGTAGACAGAAATCGGAAATAATGGCTCCCGAGTATTTTTAAGTTTATCGGATAAGTCTGGACGGTTTCAGGAGCGAGTTCGTAGGAGAATGCTTGAGCTTTAGATTGACTGATCATGAACTGTTGATATTCTCCGTTTTGAAAGCAATATAAATAGCCCTTTAAACGATGCGCTTCCTGATTGACCAAAGAGATATACAGGTCTTCTCGGACAGTTTTTTCAACCGGGTTTCCTGCTTTGTCAGACAGGTAAATCAATCTTGTTTGAGATGCGCTGCCGCTGTTCGTTTGATAGTTAACAGGTTCAATGTAAGCAGGATGCGCCGAAAGCCGGTCAGAATGCGGAGCATGTGATATCAATTCAATATAGTAGGGCGCTACATCGTCGGCATCCCGATTCCATTTGCAATCGCGCTCAGCCTTTGGGTCGAACATGAAGGACTGGGTGATGATATAAACGATGTGTCTGCCCGCAGGAACATGCTGGAGCCTGATTTTGATTTCCTGGGACGAATGAGCGGGAACGATGGATGGAAAGGTTTGCGAGGGCCGGTCATTTCCTTCAAAGAAAACGGATATATGGATGCGGTCTTCGGCATTCGTATGGTTGCAGCAGACGTATGATGCTTGGAAATGGCCTGATGGATCGGTTTGATAGCTTACTTTGTTTCTGTCGATCGTATAAAGGTTATCTGTGTGAAGTCGATCTGAGGATATGGATAATACCGCCTCCGTTTCACAGTATGGAAAGCCGCCGGAGCATCCGGCAGCTTCTTGCTATTTTTTGATATAAACCTCTGTCCGCTTTTCCAGGAAATCCTGGAGCAAAGCAATCGCCGAGCAAACGGCCCAATAAATTAAGGCAACTAAAATATACATCGTCATATAGTCGAATTCCCGTCCGCCGACGATTTTTGCCTGTTGAAACAATTCAGGCACGGTGATCATGGCGGCCAGGGAAGACGCTTTAACGAGATCAAGCATTACGTTTGCAAGAGGCGGGAGTGCAATTCTAACCGATTGAGGGACAATCACGTGACGCATCGTCTGCCAGTATGAAAAACCGATCGATTTTGCAGCGTCCCACTGCCCTCTGTCAACGGACGACAGGGCCGAGCGGATAATCTCGGCAATGTATGCAGCACTGTTAATGCTGAAGCCGATTAGGGCAGCAGTCAAAGCTGTAAATTGGATTCCGATATAAGGAAAACCAAAATAAAGAATAAATAGAATGACAAGAATCGGAACGCCTCTCATAAACGAGATATAGATTCTTGCCGGCCAACGAAGCAAAGAGATCCCGGACATGCGCCCAAGCGCGAGGAAGAAACCGAGAATTAAACCGGCAAACATGCTCGTGAATGAAATAAAAAGCGTATTCCATATGCCTTGCATCACATAAGGAAACGATTTCGCGGCCAATTCCGCATTAAAAATATACTCCCATTGAATAGAGCCCAATTGACATCCCTCTATTTATTCACATCGACATCGACAAAGTCGATATCCTGCTTTTTCGAAACATCGGCACCGCCGAAAAACTTTTTCGAAATCTTTTTGATTGTGCCGTCCTTCAGCATTTCGTCAATCGTTTTGTCGAATTGTTTTTTTAGTTCTGCGTTTCCTTTTTTCATGATCATGCCTTGCTGATGCGGATAGTATTTAAGATCGGGATGAATCGTCAGATCCAGATCAGGCATTGCGGCGAGCGCGAGCTTTTGAAGGTAGTAGTCGTTTAAGATGACATCGGTTCTTCCATTCGCTACATCCTTTAAAAATTGGTCATTTGTTGCGTTGTCGTAAATGACTTCCTCGGCTCCGTATTGGCGTGCGATATCCATGTAAACTGTCGTAGCTGCGCCAGCGGCTTTCTTTCCCTTTAAGTCCTCAAGCGTGTGGATGCCTGATAGGTCTTTCTTGCGGACGATAGCTGTTCCGAATGAATATTTATAAGGCGTAGAGAACAAAAACTTTTCTTTGCGGTCGTCTGTCATTGTAATATCGTTGGCAGCAGCGTCCACTTGTCCGCTCCCCACCGCCGTCAGCATGCCATCAAAGCCCATTTCTTTAAATTCAACATTCAGGTCGAGCCGTTTAGCCGCTTCACGGATGACTTCAACTTCGTAGCCGGTCAGCTTGTCTTTGCCGGAATCAGTGTCATGATATGAAGTGGGGTAAAGGGTTCCCGAAGTTGCCACAACGATCTTCCCTTTTTCCTTTATCTCATCCCAGGCTGTTTTTTGATTTTCAGCCTTATTTTGAGCGGTGCTGCATGCAGCTGTTATAAGAGCGAGCGCTAACACCGTTATCAACAATGTAATGCGCTTATACGTATGCAATTTATTCACTTAAAACAATCCTCCTATTCCTTTAGTCAAGTAAACCATAGCACTGAAGTAGGGATTAGGCAATAAGATAATTAGTATTGGGAAAAAATAAAATAATTGATTGTGCAACCTGCTTTACTTTTTAAGGTGAAAGATGGAATCATAAAGGTATTGGTAAATTGAAACACAAGGAGGATAAGAAAAGATGAAAAATATTTTAATCATCAACGGACATGAGGCCTATCCCCATGCAAGAGGACAGCTTAATCACACTATTTTTACAGCGATGGCGGAAAAGCTCGGTAAAAAATATGAAGTGAAAAAAACAGTGGTGGCGGACGGATATCAAATCCCGGAGGAGCACGAGAAATTCAAGTGGGCTGATGCTGTTATTTATCAGACACCTGTGTACTGGTTCAGTGTTCCTGCTTTATTTAAAAAATATATTGATGAAATTTATGAGTACGGGCTTTTTTATCAAGGATCTGAAGACTACGGCAGAGGCGGGCTGTTTAACGACAAAAAGTATATGTTTTCAACCACATGGAACGCGCCGAAGGATGTATTCTCCAAAGAGGGGACATTCTTCGAAGGTAAAAGCCTTGATGAAGCGCTCTTTCATTTGCACAAAATGCAGGAATTCGTCGGCATGCAGCCTTTAAAAACATTCTCTGTCCATGATGTCATCAGCAATCCGCAAGTGGATCAATATTTAGCTGATTTGGACGCCCATTTAAAAGAAGTATTTTCGATTTAAGTCAAGAGGTTTGTGCTCAGGCGCAACCCTCTTTTTTTCGTTATCCTCTAAGAAAACGTGATACAGTTGAGTAAAAGTAAAGCAGGGGGTGTTCGCATGTTTTTAAAAAAGCTGACTTTACTTCGGGAAGAAGTTCCTTCTTATGCAAAATATCCATTTTCAATTCCTGCTATTCAACAGTTAAAAGAACTGACGTTTCAAAAAAACGTAACATTTTTTGTCGGGGAAAACGGATCAGGCAAATCGACGCTGCTTGAGGCAATCGCAGATAAATGCGAATTTAACACGGCTGGCGGGGGAAGAAATAATACATATCAAGTGTACGGTTCCGGTTCTGATCTAGCAGACTATATCAGATTGTCATGGCTTCCTAAAGTAACAAACGGTTTTTTTCTGCGCGCCGAATCTTTTTATCATTTTGCCACTCATATTGATGAAGTGGATATCACCGGTTTTCGCAGCTACGGAGGCAGATCTCTTCACGAGCAATCACACGGAGAATCTTTTTTATCGCTTTTTAAGCATCGTTTTAAAGAGAAGGGGATCTATCTTCTTGATGAGCCTGAAGCTGCTTTATCCCCGGCAAGACAGCTGGCATTCTTGAAAATCCTTCATGATTTGACGAAATCAAACCAAGCTCAGTTTATCATCGCCTCTCACTCCCCCATTTTATTAGGGTATCCGGAAGCCGACATCTTCAGTTTTGATGGTGAACAAATCGCTGAAGTGAACTATGAGGATACGGATCATTACACCTTAACCAAGTATTTTCTTCAGCACCGGGAAAAGCTTTTGGCGGAGCTGTTTTTAGATGATGTTTGATCTGAAACGCGTTTCATAGGATATGATAAGGTGCATCCGGATCAAAATACGAAACAGGAGTTGAGCCATATGATTCATCAGCGATTACGATCATTTCCAAACCATTTCCTATGGGGATCAGCTTCAGCGGCCTATCAGATCGAAGGAGCCTGGAAGGAAGACGGCAAAGGCCTCTCGGTTTGGGATGTGTTCACAAAGGTTCCCGGAAAAACGTTTAAAGGAAGCAATGGAGACATTGCGGTCGACCATTACCACCGTTTTAAAGAAGATGTTGCTTTAATGGCTGAGATGGGGTTAAAAGCATACCGTTTTTCAGTCAGCTGGCCGAGGATTTTTCCGCAGGGCAGGGGAGAAGTCAATGAAGCGGGCTTGAAATTTTACGATGACTTGATTAATGAGCTCCTTGCTCATGATATTGAACCTGTTTTGACGCTTTATCACTGGGATCTTCCCCAAGCTTTAATGGATGAATACGGCGGCTTTGAATCCAGAAGGATTATAGAGGATTTCAATGCGTATTGCGTTACGCTCTATAAGCGGTATGGGGACAGGGTCAAATATTGGGTATCCCTTAACGAGCAAAATTACAATTTTAATCACGGCTTTATCACAGCGATGCATCCTCCGGGTGTGAAGGATAGGAAACGCTTCTATGAGGCTAACCATATTGCATTTCTTGCGAATGCAAAGGCAATCGATTCTTTTCGCCGGTATGTTCCCGATGGAAAAATAGGACCGAGTTTTGCTTATTCGCCTGCATATCCGCTCTCCAGCCGTCCGGATGATATCCTCGCTTTCGAAAATGCCGAGGAATTTACAAATTATTGGTGGCTTGATGTGTATTGCCGGGGAACATATCCGGGCATTCCTTTGAAATATTTGAAAGAAAAAGGCTGGGCGCCGACAATTGAGGATGGGGATATGGAGCTTTTAGTAAAAGGAAAACCCGATTTTGTCGGTGTGAATTACTATCAAACCATCACATATGAAATGAATCCTCTAGACGGGGTATCGGAAGGAAAGATGAATACGACCGGCCAAAAGGGCAGCAACCAGGAAACAGGTATGCCCGGTTTATACAAAACAAAGAGGAATCCTCATCTTGAGACATCGAATTGGGATTGGGCCATTGACCCGATCGGTCTAAGAATCGGGCTTCGCAGGATTTCCAGCCGCTATGGGCTTCCGCTTTTCATAACGGAAAACGGGCTGGGGGAATTCGATAAGGTTGAAAATGACGGCGCGATTCATGATGATTACAGAATTGCCTACTTGCGTGCGCATCTTGAACAGTGCAGACAGGCTTTAAACGACGGAGTCGATTTAATCGGCTACTGCAGCTGGTCATTTACAGATTTATTGAGCTGGCTGAACGGCTACCAGAAAAGATACGGTTTCGTTTATATTAATCGTGATGAAGAGAATGTAAAGGACTTGAAGAGGATTAAAAAAGACAGCTTTTACTGGTACCAAAATGTCATTCAGACAAACGGGGAAGAGCTGTAGGAGAAGGGCGCCGGATGAAACCGGCGCCTTTATTCTTTGTTCAGGCCTGTTTAAAATCGAGAATATAGGTGATCTTTGCAGTGCCGTTTTGATCAGGCATAATCGTATAGCATGTCAGCTGATAGACGCCTTGCGGGATGTCGCATGACAATTTCTTGGATAGGACGCTTGCAATTTCGACCCCGTCATGAAGCACGTCGAAAGAAACGGTGACGCGCCTGTTAAAGGAGGGAACCTGTTCCTGGACATTCAAACGGACTTCTACTAAAGATGAGGTATTATCGAGAGCTTCAAACGAGACCGCGTGTTCTCCCGTTGTGTAGCCTCTTTTAATATCCTCGTCTGTCCAATCCATAACGGGCGGCTTTCCGCCTTTTTGATAAACGGTAAACTGATGGTATGACATCGTCATTTCTTGTGCTTCCCACTTTTTGATCAAAGAACGTACCTCCAGTGTTATTTAATCTTGAAAAGTATTTTCGTACCGTCCGGATAATCGCTTACCTGATTGCCCACCCAAGACCCTGCTCCGCGGTTATCAGATGGACTGATATACTCGACGGAAGCACCTGTTCCGCCTTCTTCGCACATGGCCATCGGCCACTCGTCGCGGTCATAGCCAGATTTGGAAGGAACATCTTTTAACGATTCCTTTCGGCGTTCGTCGGCTCCGTCCCTGTCGATCGTGCAGATTTTGGAATGCCCTTTTTTGATGGCCTTTCGAATGTGTGCGCCTGTTTCAGGATAGCGGTCCGACGGAAAAATCAGCACTTCATCATAGTTTGAGCCGTTTTGCCGGCCTGAAGGCTGGTGTTCTGAAGTGAAAAAGTCGCCGGATATAATGCCGATGATCACGACGGCGACGGCGAGCAAGGTGATCAGCAAAGATTTAATCTTGTCCATTCTTGTTGTCCTGCTTTCTTCTAAGTTAAATCATTCGGCCGCAGCGGGCCGGAAGTAAATACAACTTTATTATCGTAAAAATGATTTGAGAAATAAAGGGGAGATTAATAGGTTTTTCCTCTTGAAAAGCTGAGCTTCCGTCTATCATATCGATTTTTTAACTGTTTTGACGGCAGTTTAGAAGGTTTTAAATGTTCAAAATCTAATTTTCTTATGTGAAAGAAAAACTTTCGAGCCCCCTTTATCAAGCTTTCTTGCGCGAATGATATGAAATATAAGACAGAAAAGGAGCTGATCGAGTTGCTTCGCAAGCTGTTGAAGGCACTTCAAAACGGTAAAAACCGGCGATACAGCAGCAGTGATTACGGACGGAAATCATACAAAAAATACAGCAGCAGTGATTATAAAAGAAAAGGGTACGGTCATCACCATTACAAAAGAAAGCATAAGAAATTTACCGGCAGCAGCTAAATCGGTGAAAACATTGATGAGATGGCTGTTTGACCGCCCGCTCAAAAAAGGAACCGTCTTGGAGGGGAGATATCGAATCAACCGTGTTCTCGGGATGGGCAGCTACGGCATCACATATCTTGCCGAAGAACTCGGGAGAGCCGGTTTCCGCGTCATCAAGCAGCAGAGAAAGACAAAAGCATGGACATCAGCCGGCCGGCGGTCTTTCGAGCGCGAGGCTGAAATTTTGCGGGAATTGGATCTGCCTGCCGCGCCCCGTATATATGAGGTGCTTCAAACGGACGGCGAGCGGTTTATCGTAATGGAGTATATCGAAGGAAAAACGTTTGAAGATTTGCTCTTTTATGATGGGCATGTCTTTGATGAACAGCAAACGATCAGCATATTGAAGGAAGTGCTTCACAGCGTTTCACTTCTTCACAGGAGAGGGATTATTCACCGCGATTTGAGAATCCCCAATTTGATTGTGAGTGAAGGAACGATCCGCATTATAGATTTCGGACTGGCATGCCATCTGACTGAAAGAGAACGTGTTGATGACCGGCACCCGGAAAAAAGGCTGATGCGTGCTGTTTCAGTCAAAAGTGACTTTTATGCGCTGGGGCATTTCGCATTGTTTCTCCTGTACTCCGGGTTTACTCCGTCCGGCCAGGAAGAAAAATGCTGGGAAGAAGAGCTCAGCCTATCGCCTTGGCTTAAATCTGTTCTGCGGAAAATGCTGCAGATTGATCTCCCATATGAGCGTGCAGAAGAGATTATCGGCGATTTGACTTCCTGTACGCCGGAAAAGAAGAAGCTGCCGTTTTAACGGCAGCCTTTATTCCCTGCTATTTCATTTTGACTTCCCCGATGAGCTGATGCAAATCTTCAGCCAGTTTGGAGAGTTCATTTGCAGAGGCGGTGACTTCTTGCATAGCCGCAAACTGCTCTTCTGTCAGACCTGCGACTTGTTGTGAATGATCTGATGTTTCCTGGACTTCTTTTGAGATTGCTGCAAATGACGCTGTGATGTTTTGAATGCTTTGCGATATATGCTGGGCAGCGGAAGATAAGTCGGAATTTCTTACGCTGGACTCTTCCATTAAGCCGACAATAGATTCAAACGTTCTTTTGTTCTGTTCGATCATTTTGACGCCGTTGACCGCTTCCGTTTTCACTGCCATGATTGAATCGGTTGTGGTTGCGATTTCTGATTGAATCCCTGAAATGAGATGGGAGATTTGATTGGCTGATTGCTGCGACTGTTCAGCAAGACTGCGTACTTCTTCCGCAACGACGGCGAAACCTTTTCCGTGTTCTCCTGCTCTTGCAGCTTCTATTGAAGCGTTTAAGGCGAGCAGGTTGGTTTGATCGGCAATCTCCGTGATCGCTTTTGAAATGCTGCCGATTTCATGTGATCTTGTATTAAGCATTTCAATGATTTCTCCGCTTTCATGGACCGATTGATGCATTGTGTGAATTTGCTGCATCGTTTCGGAGATATCTTTTGCCCCCTGTTTTGCTTTTTCGCGGGCGTATTGGCTTTTCTCAGAAAGGACCGCAGCGTTTTCGGATATGTTTTGAATATCGGCGGAAGCTTGCTCAATTGCTTGTTTGCTGCCTGCTATCCCTGATGTCTGCATTTCGGACGAGCTTGCAACATGCTGGACGGCTTCGGTGATTTTTTCAGAAGCAAGGCTTGTTTCTTCAGCGCCAGATGTCAATTGATCAGAAGCGGCAGCTACACTGTGCGACGACTGTGAAATTTTTTGCATCAGACGGTTTAAGTTGTCATTCATTTGATTGAAATGATGTGACAAGTCGCCGAGTTCATCTGTCGAATCATCCTGGATCTCGGTCGTCAAGTTGCCGCTGCCCGCCTGTTCAAAAGCATGAGTCAGCTTCCTGAGCCTTCTGTTGATCCTTTTGGTGAATATGAGGACAAGCAAAATGGAGATGATGATTGAAGCAGTCAGAACGATAGCAAAAATTTTCAGGAACGATTGAAGAGTGCTTGTGATCATATCCTGGTTGGCCCCTGTATAAAAGATGCCGATAACTTCACCGCTTTTGTCCTTGATCGGCATATATGCCGTTTGATATGTTTTTCCCGCTACATCAGCTTTTCCATAAAAGTTTTTTCCTTCTTTTAAAACCGCATTTGCTACCTCCGAAGACACTTTCGTTCCAACAGCGCGTTTTCCGTCTACAGTCACATTTGTAGATACGCGAGTGTCATATTGAAAGATGGTAACCGTGTCTTTCGTATCATTGCCGATTTGATCGACGAGTTCTTCATTTCCGTTGATCAGGGTCGAACCTTTGTAGAGCCTGTCTTCTTTCACTTCCCAATCCCCTTCGAGAGACTCATTCAAATAACGGTAGCTCAATTTCAAATCGCTTTTGGCTTTTTCTGTCGCCATCTGTTCTAACTCTTTTGAAAGCTGTTTGATAATGAAAATCCCGAGTGCTGACGAAAAGATCAAAATAACGGCCAACACGAGAAGATTGATTTTTGTCCCCAATTTCAGCTTAAATCGCTTTTTCTTCACTGCTTTTCCCCCTTTTGTTTCACCTGTATATACAATATCGGTTAAAACGGGGGCGTTTTGACAAGATGAAAAAGAAAACCCCGTTTGTGAAAACGGAGTTTTGGACGATCTGAAAGCCTAATGTTCCTCTGCTTTTTCGGCTTTTCCTGTTTCATACTGTTTTTGTTTATTTGCGATGTAGCTTCTGGCCTCTTGATGCATCCGATGTTTCAGTTTGTAGACTTCGCTGTTTTGATAGATATGTGAATTGTAGTTTAGCGGAGATGCATTTTTCCCTTTTCCTGTTGCGTCGATCAAGGCGGAGTAGTCGGTCTGGATCATTTGCTGAATTTGCTCAGAGGCCGAGTATTCTCTTTTGAGCAGCCCGTCAAGATCCTCGACAGCTTTAATTGTGTCTTTTCTGTTTTGGTTTGCAGCATCGAGCTGCTGTTTGATTTCATCGGATGAGAACGGCTGTAACGATATTAAATCATCAATCTGTCCTAAAATATTCGACAGTTCTTGTTGCTGTGCGGAGACCATGTTTTGAGAGTGAATGTGGACATTTGCAAGCTCCTGTTCAAGAAATTGAACATCAACGAATGTGTTCTCTGAAAGTCCGGCATTTTCGGCAGCAGCAGATACACCGTTCAGAAACTGAATCTGCATATCAGCTAAATCCAGCCAGCCGTCTACGATCCCTGATTGGTCTCTGTAAAACGCTTTAATGGCATCGGCGCCTTTTCCTTGGAACTCATCAAGTTCTGCGACGCTGTTTAACGATTTTTTTAAGCTGACGAGCTGTTCTCTCAAGTTTTTATATTCATCAGATCTTTGCTTCATAGCTGATAATAGGGTTTCCGCTTCGTAGACTTTCATTGGAAATCTGCCCTTCCTGCGACTTATTTAGTACAGAGTGTACCACTTTGTCACAGGGGATTGGGCAATAAATCCTGAATATCCATGAAAATGAATCTTTGTGATCAAATTTTCAAGCTCTTTAGGCTTTTTGTCGTAATGGGAGACTTTTGTTTTAGTGGTTAATTAGTCCTTTATATGGCGGGGTTGTGTCGTCGGACCGAAGAAAAGCAGAACACCAAAAATATGAAATACTGTGAACAACACAATTAAAAATGTGATTTTATGGTATCTTAAAATAAAATATTAAATAAAAAAGACTCGGAATATTGTAATTAAACATAATTGACTACTTTCTCATGCTTGATTAGTATGATAGTAAAATATTTAAAAAAAAGGATATTTTTAAAAGGGGGGGATCGGGATTGAATGAAGAAGGTTACCGGCTTGGAATTGATATTGGAGGAACTTTTACCGATCTTACATTGTTAAACCAGGCGGACGGGAGCATGACCGCAGTTAAAACGCCGACCGTTCCCGAAGATCCGGCTCAAGGGATCATCAACGGCTTGGCTCTCTTGAAGACCCAGGGTGTTCACCCTTCAGAAATTCATCACTTCGTACACGGCATGACAATCGGTTTGAACACATTATTACAACGCAAAGGGGCTGATATTGCTTTATTCGTAACCGAAGGTTTCCGTGATATTCTTTCGCTTCAACGCCTCCGGCTTCCGATACCGTACGATTTTAGATCGAGAATGCCGGAGCCCCTTATTCCCCGGAAAAACGTATTTCCCATTCAAGAAAGAATGCTTTATGACGGCTCTGAAAAGCTGCCGCTCCATATGGAACAGATCGATGAGGCGGTTGGACAAGTTTTAAGAAAAGGCTTGAAAGGAATCGTTGTTTCTTTTTTGCACAGCTATCGGAATCCGCTTCATGAACGCCAGGCTGCAGAACGGATCAGACAAATAGCACCTGAGCTTGAGGTGGCAACGTCTGCGGAGCTTTGGCCGCAAATGAGGGAATACGAACGGACGGTTATGGCCGTCGCGAACCTATACATCAAACCGAATGTCCATCACTACTTTCGAACGTTGAAAGAGAGGCTTGCCCTGGAAGGAATTTCAGCGCAGCCGTTTATCACCCAGTCTAACGGAGGACTGATGGACATTGAATCGGCTGCCGAGGCACCTGTCAAAACGCTTTTTTCCGGACCGGCTGCAGGGGTCATCGGAGCCATCAGAACGGCGGAAGCCGCCGGAGAGGCGAACATCATCACATTTGATGTCGGAGGAACTAGCGCGGATATTTCGATTGTTGAAGAAGGGGAGCCGACTTTTACACAGTCAAATCAAATCTCTGGATTTCCGATTCCGATTCCGTCTGTAGCGATGTATTCGATCGGTGCCGGCGGAGGATCGGTGGCATGGATTGACAGCGGCGGTCTCCTGAAAGTAGGACCGGAGTCAGTTGGATCTGATCCGGGGCCGGCTTGTTACGGAAAAGGAACAAAGGCCGCACTTACAGATGCGTTTCTTATATGTCATTATTTAAATCCAAACCGATTTGCATCAGGAAATATGAAACTGTACCGGGAAAGATCCGAAGAAGCGCTCCTCCCGGTTGCCGAGTATTTAGGCACAGATGTGGAGCGGGCCGCAGATAAGATGATTCAGGTTGCGCTTGCCAATATGTATACGGAACTAAGCAATGTTATGGAGCAAAACGGGTTTGACCCGCGTGAATTCAGCCTCATGGCCTTTGGAGGCGCAGGACCGGTCACGGCTAATTTTTTGGCTGAGGAAATTCAGGCCAAAAATGTGCTGATCCCACCGCATCCGGGAACCTTGTCCGCTTTAGGCGCACTGACGGCGGATTTTATTTATGATGCTGTATGTTCAAGACAGGTGTTGCTTGAACAAATAAAAACGGCCGAGTTAAAAGCAGAGTTTGTGAGGCTGCAAGAGCAAGCGGAAACATGGCTGCGGAAACAACAGGCGGAGTTGCTGACGGAAACCTCTCTTCTTTACTTGCTTGATGCCCGTTATAAAGGTCAGGCATACGAAATTGAGCTCCTTGTTTCACCGGAATACCTGGAAGGCAAAAGCACGCGTGAAATCGCGGACTCCTTTCACCTCTTACATGAAAAGCAATATGGACACAGCGATGAGAAAGCAAGCATTGAGTTGATGAATATGCGCGTCCGCATCATAGGCAAGACACCGAAGCCGCCAGGCGGAAAAGGAGGCCGAAGTGAGCTGCCCGAAGCTGAACCGGTCAGCCAAAGAAAGATCATCATAAAAGGCGGTATATATCAAGCCGCTGTATACCGACGTTCAGATTTAAGGTGCGGACAGAGATTAAATGGGCCGGCCATTGTTGAGCAGGATGATACAACGACGCTGATTTTGCCAAATTGGAGCGGAAAAACCGATCATGCCGGAAATTTGATCATTGAACGGAAGGAGAGCTGACCATGCGCACAGATCCTGCCCGGCTGGAAATGATGAGAAGCTACTTTAACGCGATAGCCGCGGGAATGGGACACGTTATTGAACGGACGTCCTTTACCACATTTGTAAAAGAATCGGCCGATTTCGCTACTGCGCTTGCGACGCCGGAAGGGGAGTTTTTTGTTTATCCGAAAACGGTCGGCGTCACGATTTTTTTAGGGCTTTCATTAAAACGGATCATCGAAGAAAGCGGCCCGTTTGAACCGGGAGACATTATCCTCACAAACGATCCCTATACAACGGACGGATTGGCGACCCACTTGCCTGATATACATGTGGTGAAGCCGATTTTCATGGAGGGCGAGGTCATCAGTTATGCGTGGTGTTTTGTCCATTGCAGCGATGTCGGCGGCCTTGTTCCGGCAAGCATTTCGCCGACAGCGACAGACATCCATCAGGAAGGCCTGAGAATACCGCCGGTAAGAATTTACAAAGCGGGAAGAGAAAATCGCGATATATTGAATGTGCTGCGGGCAAACAGCAGGGTTCCCGACTTAAATGAAGGGGATATTCATGCGATGGTGGCCGCGGTCAATACGGCGGAGAACCGATTGACAGAGATGGTCGGCAAGTTTGGAAAAGAAGCGGTCCAACAAGGAATGGATGATTTGCTCGAACAAGCAGCGATGAGAGCCGGCCGGGTGATCAGCGGGATTCCGGAAGGCACATATAGTTTTTCAGATTATCTTGATGACGATATGATTTCTGACGTTCCGATCCGCTTGGCTGTTACGGCAAACGTCACGGGAGGGGAAATCACATTGGACTTTTCAGACTGTGATCCCCAGGTGAAAACCGCATTTAACCTTGTCACTAATGGAAGCAAACATTCTTTTCTATTTCAGGGCCTGATCAACTTTATCATAAGTGAAGACCCGTATATTCCGGTTAACGGGGGACTGACAAGGCCGATCAAAGTTATCGCTCCGAAAGGTACGCTCGTTCATCCGGAATATCCAGCGGCCGTCGGCATTCGTCATTCGATTACGATGAGACTTTATAATGCCGTACTGGGCGCTTTGGGCAAGGCGCTTCCGAAAGCTGTGCCTGCAGCAGGTGCCGGTCAGTCAGCGATTGTCGTACTGTCGGTTCCCGACGAATCAACGGGCGGCCGGAAGATGTCGGTGGTCGAACCGATGGGAGGCGGAGGCGGCGGCCAGCATGACATGGACGGAGCAGACGGTATTGATCATGCATCCGGATTTTTGAAAAATACGCCGATTGAAAGCCTTGAACAGCACATTGACATCCATGTCCGCCGCTATGAACTGATTAAAGATACCGCCGGAGCCGGTTTTCACAGGGGCGGCCATGCAATCGGGCTGGAGTTTGAAGCGGCGGCGCCAGAATCAATTGTGACCGCAAGAGGGATGGAGAGAATGCGATTTCATCCGTGGGGGCTCGCCGGGGGAACGGCAGGAGCGCTCGGACGGGTGCGTCTTTATCCGGAGCAGCCTCAGGAGAAAACGATTTCGAAGATCGACGTTCTAAAGCTCAACAAAGGGGATGTTATCAGCATTCATTCGCCTGGCGGCGGAGGCTGGGGAGATCCATACAGCCGGGAAGCTGAATCGATTTTGAGAGAAGTTGAAGCGGGCTTGCTGAGCCCGGAAGCGGCCTATCACCAATACGGCGCGGCTGTAAAAGAAAACGAGGCAGGCTCCTTCATTATTGATCTGCAAGAAACAGCTGAAATCAGAAAAAAGAAAGCAGGCGAACCTCGGAAACATTGGGATTTCGGGCTTGCCAGAGAAGAATACGAACGGTGCTGGACAGAGGAAGCCAGCAGCACATTGGCCCGGCTTCTGCGCCAGCTTCCGGCTCATCAAAGATCACATGTTAAACATTTAGTCCACCGTTATTTTTCAAAAGAACATAACGGTCCGATCAGCAAAGGCGACGTTGCGGCCGCTGTGGAAAAACTGGCCGGCAAAAATAACACGGGAATGGTGAGATGACAATGAAAAGTAAAATTTCTGCTTTATTTATTCTGTCTCTTGTAGCGGTGCTCCTTCTTTCGGGCTGCGGCGGAAACGGAAGTCAGAAAAGCAAACAATCAGATACAGTCGTGATCGGCGTCTATGGAGGCGATTGGGAAAAACATATTAAGCCTAGCCTTGAATCTTTTGAAAAAGAAACAGGGCTGAAGGTCAAAGTCGTCGCAGGGACAGACTCTGAGTGGTTTACAAAGCTCAAAGCTGCAAATGGCAGAAATGCTCCGTATGATCTCTTAATCCTGCAGCCGGATACAATTCACAGGGCACAGTCGGCGGGATTGCTGGCGCCGATCGATCAGGAAAAGGTTCCAAATGTCCGCGATCTGTATCATTCCGTTCAGAAACGCTTCACTGATGATGGAAAGCAGTATGCGGCCGGTTTCAGTATGGGGCAGCTCGGAATTGTCTACCGAAAGGACCTTGTACCGCAGGAGCCTAAACGCTGGACGGATCTTTGGAACAGCAGCTATAAAGGTCATGTGGCCATATCATCGCCGGCTTATTCGGCGGGACTTCAGTTTTTTGTAGGATTAATCAATGCCCAGGGCGGCCTGGAGTCAAATGGGAAAGACGTCGATAAAGCGTTTAACAGTTTGGCGGATTTAAAGAACAACATAACGGCCTATCCCGATAATCCGGGCTCGATACAAACGCTTTTGGAACGCGGGGATGCATGGGTTGTCCCGTTTTGGGACGGACGCGCTTTTTCTTTGCAGGATGCCGGTCTTGACCTGGGATTTGCATACCCCGAGGAAGGTGCCGTCGCAGCCGTTGCAAGCTGGGCTTTGATGAAAGGAAGCCCTAATCAGGATAACGCATACAAGCTGTTAAATCACCTGCTCAGTCCAAAAGTGCAAGGAGATTTTGCCGATAGAACATTTTACGGCATGGCCAATAAAAAAGTGAAATACAGCGATAAATTAAAAGGAAAGATTAAAGTGGGGGAGGACTATTACAGGAATTTAAAATGGGTTGACTATGAAGTAGCGGCAAAAGATCTGGGCGATTGGACAAATCGCTGGAATCAAGTACTTGGCGGAAAATAGGTGACAAACATGAGCGCAATTCAGATTCAGCATGTCAGCCGGCATTTCGGAAACACCATCGCATTGGAAGACGTACAGCTTGAAGTCAAAGAAGGGGAATTTTTCTCTCTCCTCGGTCCGAGCGGCTGCGGAAAGTCAACGCTCCTTCATATCATTGCCGGGTTCCTTGAACCGACGTCAGGGTTTGTATATATAGGAGGACGAGATGTAACTGATTTGCCGCCATACGACCGACATATCGGAATGGTTTTTCAGGATTATGCTTTATTCCCGCATCTCAGCGTATTTGACAATGTTGCATACGGATTGAAAGTTCGAAAATGGCCCCGCCGCAAGATTGAAGAACGGGTGATGGAAAGTCTCGCTCTTGTCAGGCTTGAAGCGTTTGCTAATCGCATGCCCCGTCAGCTGAGCGGGGGCCAGCAGCAGCGGGTGGCGATTGCCCGGGCATTGGCGATTCAGCCGTCTGTGCTATTGCTAGACGAGCCGCTGAGCAACCTGGATGCGAAACTTCGAAAAGAAATGCAGACGGAGCTGCGCAGCATCCAAAAACGCGTCGGCATTACAACGATTTTAGTGACGCACGATCAGGAGGAGGCTTTAAGCTTATCGGACAGAATTGGAATCCTCGGCTGCGGCAGGCTTCAGCAGCTCGGCGTTCCGTTGGACGTGTACCGCACGCCTGCTAATCAATTTGTCGCCGAATTTATCGGACAGGTCAATTTGCTGAAAGCGCGTGCGTCGGAGATACAGCCTTCATCAGGCGGTTATGGCTATGAAGCGGTCGATTTCGAAATATATGAAGGTGTTCCGCTGACTTTTGAGATCAGCCGGAATCTATTGAAAAAATCCTCTGTATTGTTTATGGTACGGCCCGAGAGAATCTCAGTCTCTTTCAAGAAGCTGAAGAACAGGCTGATTGAAATGCCTGCAACGATAACAGAAGTCAGTTATGCCGGACATGCTCTCAGGCTGAAAGCCGCTGTTTTCAAAGGAGAATGGATCATTCAGGCGCCCGATCCTCAATTTCCAAGATTGCCGAAGGCGGGAGATCAAGTGTATCTTTCTTTGGAGCCGGACGATTTTGTTCCGCTGGATGTAAAGGAGGATGCAGATGGGTGCTCTTGAACAAAAACGGTTTTATTGGGTTTTGCTTGTTCCCGTCCTTTTATTTCTCGGCGTTTTTCTCGTGTTGCCGCTTGTTCTGCTGCTGTTATTAAGTTTCAGAGACGTGGACGCTATGATGAATACGCTCGATACGTACAGTTTTTCTCAATATGTCGAAGTGTTCTCTTCGGACATTTATTTGAAAACAATCGGTATAACGCTTTGGACGGCGTTGAAGACCACTGTATTATGCCTTGTGATGGCGTATCCGGCGGCATATTTACTCGTAAAGGCGCCAACCGGCAGGCTGCGGGCTTTGTTTTATATATTGCTTGTTTCCCCTTTATTGACCAGTGTTGTCATTCGGACGTTTTCCTGGATTGTGCTGCTTTCGCAAAACGGGATCGTCAATGAGGCGCTAATCAGCATGAAGCTGATTGAAAAGCCCGTGCCGCTTTTATGGAATATGAACGCCGTCATCATCGCATATGTCCAGGTTATGCTGCCGTTTGCTGTGCTGCCGCTCGCCGGTTCTTTAAGCGAAATGAAACGGGATCTTAAATTTGCTTCGATGAGCCTTGGAGCGGGGAGGCTGCGGACATTTTTTTTCGTGACCTTGCCGATGACGGTACCAGGATTGCTGACAGGAGCAATGATCGTGTTTTCCCTTTCGGCCGGAAGCTATATTACGCCTCTTCTCGTCGGCGGAAGGATGCAGCCGCTGCTGCCGTTATCAATCTATCAGCAGGTCATGCAAGTCTTTCATCTTCCTCTTGCAGCGGCCATGTCGATTACTTTATTAGCCGTTGTCAGCGTGGTTATTGGAATCCTTGGCTTTTTCCAAAAGCGTTGGGAGGCGAGAATAAATGGGTAGACGATTGCGCTGTTTGTCTGGGGGAAAGTGGATTGATGCGTGTGTTTGGGCGGCGGGTTTATTGGTATACCTTTTTTTGGCGCTGCCTGTTTTTGTGATTATATTGTCGGCTTTCAGCCCTGACGAATATCCGAAGTTCCCGCCATCAGGCGTCTCGCTGCGCTGGTTTGCCGGAGTTTTCAGCAGCAGCGGCTGGATGGAATCGATTTGGGTCAGCGGTATGCTGCTCCTCGTTGTAACGCCTCTTGCGGTGATCCTTGGAACAGTTGCAGCCTATGCATTGGCGCGGCTGAACTTTCCTGGAAAACAGGCGATTCAGGCTTTTATTTTATCGCCGTTGATGATTCCCCAAATCGCATTAGGCGTGTCATTTCTCTATTTATTGACAATGTTTGGGATAAACGGCACATTTGCCGGGCTGGCCGCCGGGCATATGCTGATCAGCCTTCCGTATGTCTTACGGACGGTCGGCGTCAGCATGGCGAACGTGGATCCGAAGCTTGAACTGGCGTCCATGAATCTCGGCGCAGGTCCCTGGTATACCTTTTTTCATGTTACCTTGCCGCTCATTAAACCGGGAATCATTGCGGGAGCCGTGTTTGCCGCTGTGACGTCATTCGGGGAAGTATCCATCAGTCTGTTTGTTTCTTCACCTGCTGTCACGCCTGTACCGGTGCGCACGTTCAGCTATATTGACCAGACGTTTGATCCGAGCGTTAATGCGATTTCGGTTATTTTTATCACAGTTTCAGTGATCGCGCTGATCATCATCGAGCGGACGATCGGGCTTTCAAAAACCGTGTAGCAGGCGAAACTCAGCCTGCTTTTTTGTATGGAACACCGGAAGTATTTCAAGATACCGTTTAGGATGAGACAGTTCAGCGATTTTTCGTTCTGCTTCAAAGTTTTTGCAAGCTGTTTGTCTTTTCTCGTCAGTTTAAACGGCCGGGTAAAAGAAACGTTTTATTTGAATGAACATTGTAAAAGGAAATGCCTGAGCCTTAACGGATTTTCATGATTTAAGGCTGTTTTTTTAATATTTTAATATACTCTTTATCTAGGATTTGGAATTTTTTGCGGAATTAAGCGATTTTTTTCGTTTTCCCGCATATTTTTTTATTGATTTCGGGATCGCGCATTAACATTCATGGATGACATTCGGCATCCCGCATGAAACTTTTCACCTATTTTTCGGTGAAAAAAACAAAATTTTCATTTAAAGTGAACTGTGAGCAGAAAATGAATTTATATCAATAAAAGCAGATAAAGGCAAACCTGCGGAAACGCAGGGACGCAAAGCCATGGCCTAAGGTACTGACGGTGCTACGGTTGACAGGTTGCCGAATAAACAGGGAGTTCGCCCGTTTTTATTCGGGTGGGCTCTTTTCTTTTTATTTCCAATATAATGTTTTATTGGAAATGACAAATCTGTGACAGCGTTTTTCGCTCATCGCAATACCGCAACATTGCATTGCGGCTTGGCTGTTCGCATCGTCATACATAGCAAGAGATAAAGGAGGAATAAAGAATGGGAAACACATTTTACCCGCTGACACATGCTCAAAGGAGAATTTGGTACACGGAAAAGTTCTATCCCGGCACAAGTGTTTCAAATTTGAGCGGCTTTGGAAAATTAAAATCTGCCTCGGGAATCGATTCCGGGTTATTGACTGAAGCCATTCGCCAGTTTGTTCGTACGAATGAAACCATGCGATTCAGGCTGATGTTTGAAGGAGAAGATGAGCCGAAGCAATATATAGCGGAAGACGAACCTTTCCAGATTGAATATTTTGACACTTCAGAAAGCGGAGGAGCAGACGGCGTTCTTAAATGGGGACAAGCTGAAGCGCGCCGGCCCCTGCCTTTGTATGAAAGTCCGCTGTTTAAATTTGCCGTCGTTCGCATCAGTGAAGAAGAAAGCTGGTTTTTTGCAAAAGTTCATCATATCATTTCTGACGGTATTTCCATGACGATCTTGGGCAACCGCATTACAGACATTTATTTGAAGCTTGCCAAAGGGGAAACCGGCCTCGAACCTGTTCAGTCATCGTTTACGGAACATATTCAAAGTGAGTTGGAGTATGAAAATTCGAAGCGGTTCCAGAAGGATAAAGCATATTGGAACGCACAATATGAAGTGATCCCGGAGCCCGTATCGTTAAAGTCGAGCGATACGTATCAGATCCAATTGGATGCAGCCCGCTTTTCAAAAGAGGTTTCCCCCGCCCTGTATAAAAAAATTCAAACGTATTGTAAGGAACACAACATAAGTGTCCTCTCCCTGTTCTTATCGATTTTGCACATCTATATGCATCGGGTAACCGGACAAAAAGACGTCGTTCTCGGCACATTTATGGGTAACCGGACAAATGCAAAAGAAAAACAGATGCTCGGGATGTTTGTGTCGACGATTCCGATGAAAGCCTCCATTGATGTACACCAGGACTTTAGTGCATTTGTGCAGGAAAGAATGAAAGATCAGCTGAAGATCATTCGGCATCAAAAGTATCCGTACAATCTGCTGATTAATGATTTGCGGGAAAGACAGCCGCATGTCAGCAAATTGTTCTCCGTCTCACTGGAATATCAAGTTATGCAATGGCAGCGGAAAGAAACCTTGTCATTTCTTACCGAGCCGATTTTCAGCGGTAGTGAAATCAACGATATTTCTATTCACGTGAAAGAGAGATGGGACACCGGGGCGCTTGCGATTGATTTTGATTACAGGGAGGAGCTTTTTACCTGTGAAGAAATGGCCGTTTTATATGAACGGCTGATGACGCTGCTTGAAGATGCCCTGTTGTTTCCGCAAAAAACAATTGCCGAATTGGAGCTTGTTCCCGCTTTTGAAAAAGAGCGGCTGTTAAAGCGTGCATCAAGCCAAACCATCGCATATGACAAGAACATGACCCTGCACGGTTTATTCGAACAAAAAGCAGCCGATCATCCCGAAAAAACAGCGGTTGTATATGAAGGACAAAAACTTTCGTACCGCGAGCTGAATGAACAATCAAATCGTCTGGCAAGGGCGCTTCGGAGAAGAGGCATCGGACCTGACGCTCCGGCTGCGATAGTGATGGAGCGGTCAGAGCGGGTTATCACGGCGATGCTGGGCATTTTGAAAGCTGGCGGAGCTTATGTACCGATCGATCCCGGATTTCCGGAAGAAAGAATTCGCTTCATGCTGGAGGATTCAAAGGTCAAAGCGGTTATCACAGACAGCGGGCTGACTTTTGAAACGGCCGAAACGGTGCGGTTCAGCGAAGCGCTTTCTGAATCGCGGGAAAACGGTCATCCGTCTTCAGAGGCAGGCGCCGGGCACCTTGCATATATCATTTATACTTCCGGGACAACGGGCCGTCCAAAAGGCGTCATGATTGAACACAGGCAGGTTCACCACCTTGTAAGAGGGCTTCAGCAGGCCGTTGGTACATATGATCAGGATGATTTGAAACTGGCCCTTCTGGCTCCGTTTCATTTTGATGCTTCCGTTCAGCAGATTTTTACGTCTCTATTGCTCGGCCAGACGTTGTACATCGTGCCGAAAAAGACGGTTTCCGACGGACGCGCTTTATCGGATTATTACCGCCGTCATCAAATCGATGTGACAGACGGTACGCCGGCTCATTTGCAGCTTTTGTCTGCGGCCGATGATCTTACAGGCGTCAAACTGAGGCATATGCTTGTTGGAGGAGAGGCTTTATCAAGGGTCGCAACGGAAAGGCTGCTTCAATTATTTGCAGAAACAGCTGAATCCGTGCCTGCTGTTACGAATGTTTACGGCCCGACTGAAACTTGTGTGGATGCTTCTTCTTTTACGGTTACAAACCGCGCAGACCTTCAAGGCGATACGGCCTATGTCCCGATCGGCCGGCCGATTGGAAACAACCGTTTTTATATTTTGGATGAAAACGGTGCACTCCTTCCTGATGGGGTCGAAGGGGAATTGTATATTGCAGGAGACGGGGTCGGCCGAGGCTACTTGAACTTGCCTGACATGACCAGAGACAAGTTCTTGGAAGACCCGTTTGTCCCCGGAGGTTTCATGTATCGAACAGGGGATGCTGTACGTTGGCTTCCTGACGGTACGGTTGATTTTATCGGCCGAAAAGACGATCAAGTGAAAATCCGCGGCTACCGGATCGAGCTTGGCGAGATAGAGTCGGTGCTGCAAGGATCCCCTGCTGTCGGAAGAGCAGTTGTCCTCGCGCGGCCTGAAACAGGCGGCAGCCTTGAGGTTTGCGCTTATGTCGTTCCGAAACAAGGCGGAGAGATTCATATTCAGAGGCTGAGGGAGTATTTATCCAAGCATCTGCCTGACTATATGATACCTTCCCGCTTTGTCGAGCTTGATGAAATACCGCTGACGGGAAGCGGCAAAGTCGACCGGAAAGCGCTGCTTCGCCATGAAGTCTCTGTCAGCGGGACTGCAGAGTATGCGGCGCCGAGAAATGAATGTGAAGAAAAAATGGTGGGTATATGGCAGGAAGTGCTCGGAGCTGAACAAGTCGGAATCAACGACCAGTTTTTTGAACTGGGCGGCCATTCTCTCAAAGCGATGGCCATTCTGGCAAAAATTCACAAATCTTTCGGTGTCGAGGTTCCGTTGCAAGTCCTATTTGAAAAACCGACAGTGGCGGCGTTAAGCGGCTTTGTTTCTGAAGCGGAGAAAGACGGATACACGGTAATTGAACCGGCGCCGGAAAGTGACGATTATCCTCTCTCATTGGCGCAGCAGCGAATCTATATCGTCAGCCAGCTGGAGGATGCCGGAGTCGGCTATAATATGCCGGCCGCGGCGATGCTTGAGGGCACCCTCGATGTTCAGCGCCTTGAAGCTGCTTTTCAAAAACTGATTGATAGGCATGAGGCGCTGCGGACTTCGTTTACAGTTGTCGATGGCGAGCCGAGACAGAACATTCATCAAAGGGTTCAATTCAAGATTGAGAAGGTTGAAGCAGATGGGAAGCCGATCGAACAAATGGCAAAATCTTTTGTCCGCCGCTTTGATCTCGCCAAAGCTCCGCTGATGAGAGCCGGTCTCGTCCGTCTCGCAGACGGCAGACATTTGTTGTTGTTCGATATGCATCATCTTGTGTCTGACGGCGTGTCGATTTCGATCATATTGAATGAGCTGGCGGCGCTGTATAAAGGGGAAGAACTGCCGGAGCCGAATTTGCATTACAAAGATTATGCCTTCTGGCAAAGGACACAGGCACAAGAAGGTTTTCAAAAAGAAGAAGCTTATTGGCAAAGCGTGTTTGCCGGCGAGCTTCCCGTACTGCAGCTGATAACGGATGAGCCGAGGCCGTCTGTTCAAAGCTTTGAAGGAGACAGGGTATCCGCAGTCCTGCCAAAAGACATGAAAGAAAAATTAGCCGTGCTGGCAGAGCAAAACGGCGCGACATTGTACATGGTCATGCTGGCCGCATACAACATGCTGCTAGCAAAGTACTCCGGGCAGGAAGATGTGATCGTCGGGACGCCGGCGGCCGGCCGCAGACATTCCGATCTGGAAGGGATCATCGGCATGTTTGTCAATACGCTGGCGATCCGTTCAAAAGTGGAGCCGGGCAGAACGTTAAGAGACTTCCTGCACGATGTAAAGAAAACGGTAATCGACGCTTTTGAGCATCAGGATTATCCGTTTGAGCGGCTAGCGGAAAAGGTTGGTGCATCGCGCGATTTAAGCCGTCATCCCGTCTTTGACACGATGTTTATTTTGCAAAATGCATGGGAAGACATTCCGATGCTCGGCGATTTGCACCTCTCGATTTATGAAACGAACTTCAATATTGCAAAGTTCGACCTGACGCTGCAGGCAAAAGAAGAGCAGGGACAATTGATTCTTGATTTGGATTACAGTACGAAGCTGTTTAAAAAAGATACGGCTGAAAGGATGCTGAAAGCGTATTTGCACCTTCTGGACGGCATGACGGCTGATCCGCTCCGCAGGATCGGCGAGTACAGCCTTTTGACAGAAGAGGAAACGAATCGTCAGCTCGTCGAGTTCAACCCCGCGGCAAGCGATTATCCGCGGGAGAAAACGATCGTTCAGCTATTTGAGGAACAGGCGGCAGAAAGAGGCGGACATCCCGCCCTGCAATTTGAAGACAAAGTATGGTCCTACGGTGAGCTCAATCGGAAAGCGAACCAATTGGCGAGGTGCCTCCGCGAAAGAGGTGTGCAGGCCGGCACGACAGCAGCCATTCTTACCGCCAGGTCGGCTAAAATGGTTATCGGCATTCTCGCTGTGCTGAAAGCCGGCGGGGCTTATGTGCCGATCGATCCGGATCATCCGGAAAAACGCATGCAACATTTCTTCAAGGACAGCGGAGCGGCGGTTCTTTTAACGCAAAAGGTGATGAAGCCGCTCGCTGAGGCGGCCGAATTTAGCGGCGACATCCTATTTCTTGAGGATGAACACCTTTATCTGGGAGATGCGTCTGATTTGCGGCTTCGGATTTCACCGGAAGCAATGGCAAATCTAACGTATACATCCGGAACGACAGGGACGCCTAAAGGCAATATGGTCTCTCACCGGAATATATTGCGTACGGTAAAAAACACGAATTACTTGGATGTGATGACATCCGATATCGTTCTTTCGATTTCAAATTATGTGTTTGACGCCTTTATGTTTGATGTGTTCGGTTCATTGCTGAACGGCGCCAAGCTGGTGATAGCTCCAAAAGACACGATTCTTGATATGAGCCGGCTCGCACATGTACTGGAAAAAGAAAAGGTTACCGTCTTAATGATCACGACCGCATTATTCAATCTGTTGACAGACATGCGGCCGGACAGTTTGAAGGGACTCCGCAGGGTTCTGTTCGGCGGCGAACGTGCGTCTGTCGATCATGTCAGAAGAGCTCTGAACACAGTTGGCAAAGGACGGCTGCTTCATATGTACGGCCCGTCTGAGAGCACTGTTTTTACAACCTATCACCCAGTCAACGAAGTACCGGACGACGCGCAGGCTATACCAATCGGGAAGCCAGTCAGCAATACGGAGGTTCTGATTCTTGATTCATTCGGCAATGTACAGCCGACAGGGGTTGCGGGAGAATTATGCGTCGGCGGAGGCGGCCTCGTCCGCGGTTATTTTAACCGCCCGGAACTTACGGCTGAAAAGTTTACGGAACATCCGTTCAAAACCGGTGAGAAGATTTACCGGACGGGTGATATGGCGAGATGGCTTGCCGATGGATGCCTTGAATTTATCGGCCGGATTGATCATCAGGTCAAAATTCGCGGACAGAGGATCGAGCTCGGTGAAATCGAGCACCATCTCCTGACGCATGACATGATTCAGGAAGCCGCTGTTCTTGCTGTTGACACCGGGGTGGGAGATCAAATGATCTGTGCTTACTTTACGGCCGATCAGGAGCTTTCGAGTGAAGAGCTTCGCCGACATGCGGCAGAAGGTCTGCCGGGCTACATGATTCCGTCCGTGTTTATGCAGCTGCAGGAGCTTCCGCTCACAGGCAATGGAAAGGTCGACAGAAGGGCGCTGCCTGAGCCGGATGTCGCGCAGGCAGCGCAAAAGGAATATACGGCGCCAAGGAGCCGAACAGAAGCACAGCTTGCCGATCTTTGGCAGGAAGTGCTCAATGTACCGAAAATCGGTGTGCATGACAATTTCTTTGAACTTGGCGGACACTCTTTAATCGGGATGACGCTCATTGCCCGCATCCAGCAAGAGATGAATGTTGATCTGCAGCTGAAAGATTTGTTCCAGGCGCCGACAATCGAAACACTGGCGCAGGCTGCGGCAAAAGCTGAGAAAAAATCAGCCGTTTATATTGAAGCGGTGCCGGACCGGGAAACGTACCCGGTATCTTCGGCGCAAAAACGGCTGTACGTCCTTCAGCAGATTGAAGGCGCAGAGAAAAGCTATCACATGCCGGCCGTTCTCCAGCTTGAAGGGAAGCTTGACCTGAAGCGCCTCGAGTCTGCCGCGCAAATGCTGATCAAGCGCCATGAAGCATTCCGCACCACGTTTGAAATCAGGGACGACGAACCTGTTCAGCGGATTTCGGATGCTGCGGAATTGACCATTGATGTCATCGATGCAGATGAGCAAGAAGCGGAAAAGCTGATTGAAGAGTTCATCAGGCCGTTTGATTTAACAAAGGCTCCGTTATTTAGAATGAGCATTATACGTTTCACAGGAGAAAAACATCTTTTGCTTGTGGATATGCATCATATCATTTCAGACGGCGCTTCCGTCAGCGTCCTAATCGACGAGATGACAAGGCTTTATGCGGGAGAGGCGCTTGAACCGCTGAGGATTCAGTATAAAGACTTTTCTGTATGGCAGCAGCACCTGCTGACAGAACGGCACAAAATGCAGGAGGAATACTGGCTCAAAGAGCTGGACGGCGAACTGCCTGTTTTGACGCTTCCGACAGATTATCCGCGTCCTTCTGTTCAAACGTTTGAAGGAAGCCGTCTCAGCTTTGCGCTGAAACCGGAGCTTGTCCAGCAGCTGAGAAAACTGGCCAAGGAAACGGAAAGCACTTTATACATGGTGCTCGCTGCCTCATACAGTGCGCTTTTATCGAAACTGAGCGGACAGAGCGAGGTCATTGTCGGCTCTCCGGCTGCCGGGCGGCCGCATGCTGATTTGAGCCGTATCATCGGCATGTTTGTCAATACGCTTGCGATAAGAACGCGTCCTGAAGGAGACAAGCCGTTTTCTGCGTTCCTTGAGGAAGTGAAAGAAACGACGCTCGGCGCGTTTGAGCATCAAGATTACCCGTTTGAAGAACTCATTGAGAAGCTGAACATCCAGCGCGACATGAGCCGAAACCCGTTATTTGATGCCGTCTTTTCAATGCGAAATGCCGATTTGAAAGACTTGTCAATGGAAGGGATCACACTCAAGCCGTATGATTTTGCCCATCAGACCGCGAAGTTTGATCTGACGCTGACAGCGGCGGAAGAGGACGGACTTCTCGTTTTTGAAATGGAATACAATACAGCTCTCTTTAAGCATGAATCGATCGAGCGCTGGAGCGGGTACTGGGTCAATCTGCTCGAAGCGGTTGCCGAAAATCCGGATGCCCGCCTTTCAGAGCTTTCGCTTCTGGATGAAGCGGAAAAACGGCGGATCGTCCAAAAATGGAATGAGACGAAGCTTGCTGTGCCGCAGGACAAAACAGTCCATGAGCTGTTCGAAGCACAAGTCCTCCGCACGCCAGACCGCGGGGCAGCGGTTTACAGCGGCGTGGCGTGGACGTACAAAGAGCTGAACGCGCGTGCGAACCGTCTGGCCCGGCTGCTGATCGAAAAAGGGGCCCGTCCTGAACAGCGGGTCGGGATCATGGTCAAGCCTTCGATTGAAATGGCCGCTGGCGTGCTCGCAATTTTAAAAGCGGGAGCGGCCTATGTGCCGATCGATCCTAGCTATCCGGCCGAGCGGATCGGATACGTGCTGAAAGACAGCGGCGCAGAGCTGCTTTTGACGCAAACAAACTTAGCCGCACCTGAAGAATTCAGCGGTGAAACACTTTTTCTCGATTCGATGCTGAGCGAAGAAATCACAAAAGAAGATGAAGTGAACCCGCAGGCAGGTACACAGCCTGCCAACCTAGCATACTTAATCTACACATCGGGCACGACCGGCCAGCCGAAAGGCGTCATGGTCGAACACCAGTCGCTCGTGAACTTGTGTTATTGGCATCATGATGTATTTGCGGTCACTGAAGAGGACAAAAGCGCGAAATACGCCGGCTTTGGCTTTGATGCTTCCGTCTGGGAAATGTTCCCGTACTGGATCGCCGGAGCGGAGCTTCACATCATCGATGAAGCGATCCGGATGGATATGACGCGCTTGAACGAATACTTCGAAGAGAACAAGATTACGATCACGTTCCTGCCGACACAGCTGTGCGAACAGTTCATGGAGCTCGACAACCAGTCGCTGCGCGTGCTGCTTACGGGCGGAGACAAGCTGAAACGGATCGCAAAACGCTCCTACACGCTCGTCAACAACTATGGGCCGACGGAGAACACGGTCGTTGCGACGAGCGCGGCGATTGCCCCTGATGAAGAAATGCTTTCGATCGGAAAGCCGATCGCCAATACGCGGGCGTATGTGCTTGGACAAAACAACGAAGTTCAGCCTGTCGGCGTCGCGGGCGAGCTGTGCATCGCCGGCCGCGGGCTTGCGCGCGGCTACTTGAACAAGCCGGAGGAAACGGCGAAGCGTTTTACGGAAGACCCGTTTGTGCCGGGCGAGCGAATGTACCGGACGGGGGATGCGGTCAAATGGCTGGAAGACGGGCGGCTTGAGTACATCGGCCGGATCGACCAGCAGGTGAAAATCCGCGGCTTCCGGATCGAGCTTTCTGAAATCGAAGTCCAGCTCGCGCGCCTCTCTGAAGTGCAGGAAGCCGTCGTCACCGACATCGAAGACGCCTGCGGCAACAAAGCGCTGTGCGGCTATGTCGTTGCGAATCAACAACTTGATCCGGAAAGCCTCGCCCGCAAGCTGGCACAGACGCTCCCGGATTATATGGTACCGGCATTCTGGGTGCAGCTTGATGAGCTTCCGGTTACGGCGAACGGAAAAGTCGACCGAAGGGCGCTGCCTCAACCTGACGTCGAAGCGCAGACAGCCGAATACAAAGCGCCGGGCACGGAAACGGAACAGCTGTTGGCCGATATTTGGCAGGAGGTTCTCGGTCTGGACCGAATCGGGATCACAGACAATTTCTTCGCGCTCGGCGGAGATTCGATCAAAGGAATTCAAATGGCAAGCCGCCTTCAGCAGCACGGGTGGAAGCTGGAGATGAAAGACTTGTTTCAGCATCCGACGATCGGAGAGATCAGTGCTTATGTTCAAGCGGCTGACGATCAGCCGATCGATCAGAACCCTGTCGAAGGCGAAGTCACACTGACGCCGATCCAGCGCTGGTTCTTTGAGCGCCGATTTACGAACGAGCATCACTGGAATCAGTCGGTCATGCTTCACGCTTTAACAGGATTCGATCCGGAAACGGCAGGTAAGGCTTTAAGCAAGCTGATCGAACATCATGACGCACTTCGCATGATTTATCAGCGAAATGGAGACGGGATTGTTCAGTACAACAGAGGGCTAGAAGAAACAGCGGTTCGCCCTGAAGTCATCCGCTTCAATGAATCTGGCGCTGAACTTGAAGCTGCCGTGTTGAAGGCATCAAACCGGATTCAAAGCAGTATCGATTTAACCGATGGCCCGCTTTTGAAAGCGGCGATCTTTAAAACGGATCAAGGCGATCATCTTCTCATCGTCATTCATCATCTCGTTGTGGACGGAATCTCATGGAGAATCCTCCTTGAGGATTTCGCTGCCGGGTACGCCCAGGCTGAAAAAGGGGAGCCGATCATTCTTCAAGACAAGACGCACTCTTTCGCTGAATATGCGGCTCGCCTAAAAGAATACGCAGGGTCAAAAGCTTTCGCAAAAGAAATCGGCTATTGGCAGGAAATCGAACAGGCGGAGACGGCAGCGCTCCCGAAAGACGATGAAGCAGAGGACAAGCGGATGCGTCATACGAAAACGGCTGAGTTTTCTCTTTCAAAAGAAGAAACGGAACAGTTGATGACAAAAGTTCATGAAGCATATAACACGGAAATGAACGACATTTTGCTTACGGCGTTGGGCTTGGCAATGAAAGAGTGGACGGGGCAGGAAGACTTTATCATCTGCTTAGAGGGACACGGCCGGGAGGACATCATAGACGGCTTGAATGTTTCCCGGACGGTCGGCTGGTTTACAAGCCAGTTCCCGGCGCTGATTCAAATGCGCCATTCCGGGGATATCGGCTATCAAATCAAACAGACCAAAGAAGAATTGCGTCACATTCCGAATAAAGGAATCGGCTATGGCATTTATCGTTATTTGACCGAAGAAGGCAAAAAGGCGCAGCCGATCAAGCATGATATCAGCTTCAACTATTTGGGCCAGTTTACAGAGATGGCGGATTCGGGCCTGTTCACGAGATCAGCTTTGCCGTCCGGCGATCCGCTCAGCCCGGAAACGGAAAAACCGAATGCGCTAGACATCGTCGGCTATATCGAAAACGGCATTTTGACAATGTCAATCGCCTATCATTCACTCGAATATAAAGAAAGCACCGTCACCGCTGTCGCCGCAAGCTTTAAAACTTATTTGCTGCAATTGATCGATCATTGCTTAGAGCGGGATGGAGGCGAACTGACCCCGAGCGATCTTGGAGATGACGAACTAACGCTTGAAGAATTAGATAAACTGATGGAAATTTTCTAACAAAAAAACGAGGTGCCTTATGGGGAAACAAAAGATTCAAAAGGTGTATCCTTTGACACCGATGCAGGAAGGGATGCTGTATCACGCAATGCTTGATCCGGAATCTTCCTCTTACTTCACACAGCTGGAGCTATTCATAGACGGGGAATTTGATTTGGGGATCTTTGAAAAAAGCGTGAATCAGCTCGTGCGTTCATACGATATTCTCAGAACGGTTTTTGTTCACCAGCAATTGCAAAAACCGCGCCAGGTTGTCCTGGCTGAACGGCAGGCAATCGTGGAATTTGAGGATCTTGCGGAATTGGATAAGGAAAAGCAAACAAACCGGATAGACCGGTATAAACAAGAGGTGCAGGCTGCCGGGTTTAATTTGGCGAAAGACATGCTGTTTAAAACAGCGGTCTTTCGACTTGACCTGAACAAGTACCGTCTCGTCTGGAGCAACCATCATATCGTGATGGACGGCTGGAGCATGGGGATATTAATGAAACGCCTTTTTCAAAACTATGAAGCGTTTCGAGCAAACCGGACGGTTCCGCTTGATCAGGGAAAACCGTATGCGGACTATATTAAATGGCTCGGCCGGCAGGATAAGGATGAAGCGGCATCCTACTGGGAACACCGCCTTTCGGGTTTAGAAAGTTCGAGCGTCATTCCCGGCGGCAAACCGCGGCCGGATTCAGAATCGTACCGGAACGAGGAGTTTACGTTTGTTTGGGACAAGAATATGGTGGATGCCCTTCAACAGGCGGCAAACCGCTATCATGTCACAGCTCCCAACCTTTTTCAGGCGATTTGGGGAGCGGTGCTTGCCAAATATAACAGAACCGATGATGTGGTGTTCGGCACGGTTGTGTCCGGGCGCCCGGCGGAAATTGACGGAATCGAGCATATGGCAGGGCTGTTCATCAACACGATCCCTGTCCGTTTAAAGGTCGATCAAAACGCATCGTTTGCCGAGCTGTTCAAACAAGCGCAGCAGCATGCGATTGACGCGGAGCGGTACGACTATCTCCCGCTCTATGAGATTCAAAAGCAATCGGCATTGGACGGCGGCTTGATCAGCCATCTTGTCGCGTTTGAGAACTATCCGCTTGATAAGGAGCTTGAAAACGGAACGATCCATGAGCGGCTCGGCTTTTCCATCAAGGCTGCCGAAGCTTTTGAACAAACGAATTACGACTTTAATTTGATCGTTTATCCGGGAGCGGAGTGGACGATCAAATTGAAATACAACGGCGCGGCTTTTGACGCGGCTTTCATTGAGCAGGCCGCCGGGCATTTAACGAGACTTGCAGAAGAGGCGATTGCAAATCCCGAATCAAAAGCAGCCAGCGCCGCCATGTTATCAAAACAGGAGCAACAAACGCTGCTCACTTTTAATCAAACAAAATCCGATTATCCAAGAGAAAAAACGATCCCGGTGCTGTTTGAAGAACAGGTTGAAGCGTCTCCTGACAAAACGGCTGTTGCCGCTGACGGAAGAAGCCTGACTTACCGCAGGCTGAATGAGAAAGCCAATCAGCTCGCGAGAAGGCTGAAAGCTAAAGGCTTGATGCACGGAAATGCCGCCGCCATTATGATGGAGCGGTCGCTTGAAGCAGCAGTCAGCATACTGGCGGTGCTGAAAGCAGGCGGCGTGTACGTGCCGATCGATCCCGAATATCCTGAAGAGCGGATTCGCTTTTTGCTCGAAGACAGCGGGGCAAAGATCGTCCTTACAAAAGACAGTACGCAGATGTCGCTGGAAGGGTATGAGGTGCTCGCCGTAAATGCGGTGGATGCAGAAAAAGAAGATGCCGCCAACCTTGAACATGTCAACAAGCCCGAAGACCTTGCCTATTACATTTATACATCCGGATCGACGGGCAAGCCGAAGGGCGTGATGGTCGAACACCGCAATATCGTCCGCCTTGTCAAAAATGCGGGCTACATCCCGCTGAAGATCGGCGTGAAGATGGCGCAGACGGGGGCCGTCAGCTTTGATGCCAGTACATTTGAAGTATTCGGTGCGCTGCTAAACGGAGGAACCCTTTATCCCGTCCCGAAAGAGACGCTCCTTGATGGAAAGCGGTTCAAAATGTTCCTGAAGGAAACTGGAATCACAACAATGTGGCTGACTTCGCCTCTTTTCAATCAGCTTGCTCAGCAGGACCCGGGAATGTTTGCAACCTTGAACGATCTGATTATCGGCGGAGATGCCCTTGTTCCTGGAATCGTCAACAGAGTCAAACGCGAATCACCGGAACTCTCGCTTTGGAACGGATACGGGCCTACCGAAAATACCACATTTTCGACCTGTTTTTTCATCGATCAAGCATATGAGAGAACGATCCCGATTGGAAAGCCGATCGGAAATTCAACCGCCTATATCGTTGATGAATACGGGTCGCTTCAGCCGATCGGCGTGCCCGGGGAGCTGTGTGTCGGCGGAGACGGGGTGGCGCGCGGCTACTTGAACCAGCCTGAGCTGACAGATGAAAAGTTTGTCGGCGATCCTTTTGCCGAAGGGAAGCGGATGTACCGCACGGGCGACTTGGCAAAATGGCTTCCCGACGGGAATATCGAATTCCTCGGCCGGATCGATCATCAAGTGAAGGTTCGCGGCTTCCGGATCGAATTAGGCGAGGTTGAAGCGGCTTTAGCCCGCCTTGAGGGGATTTCAGAAGCGGCCGCTGTCATTCGGGAAAACAACGCCGGAGAAAATGAGATTTGCGCCTATTACACTGCAGTTGGCGCGAGGCCGGCCGCACAGCTGCGGACAGAGCTGTCCCGGTTGCTTCCGGAATATATGATTCCGGCTCATTTGATCGAACTCGACAGCATGCCACTGACAGCAAACGGAAAGGTTGACAAACGTCAGCTTCCGGCTCCTATCGCTGAAGAGACTCGCAGATTCGAAGCGCCAAAAAATGAAACGGAGGAAATTCTGGCGGCAATTTGGGAAGAGATTCTCGGCATCAAGCAGCCGGGAATCGATGACAACTTCTTTTCCATCGGCGGACACTCGCTGAAGGCGATGATGCTGACAGCCAAAATACAAGAGCAGCTCCAAAAAGAGGTGCCGATCAAAGTATTGTTTGAAAAACCGACGATCAGAGAGCTGGCCGAATTTCTTCAGGGGGAAACAAAAGAGGAAACCGCTTCGATTACGCCGGCACCGTCCCGTCCGAATTATCCGGTGTCGTCGGCCCAACGGCGCATGTACATTCTCAATCAGCTCGAAGAAGCAAGCACGAGCTACAATGTGCCGGCGGTTCTGCTTTTGGAAGGCGAATTGGATAAGGAGCATTTGGAAGCCGCGTTTCGGGCCTTGATCGTCCGCCATGAAACATTGCGGACATCGTTCGAATTAATCGATGGAGAAATCGTTCAAATCATCCATCAAGACGCGGTTTTTCACCTGACGGAATCAGTGGCGGAAGAAGCGGAAGCCGAAGCGGCGATCAGAGAATTTATCCGGCCGTTTCAGCTGAATAAGGCGCCGCTCGTCCGGGCGGAGCTCGTTAAGCTTGAAGAAAAGCGCCATCTGCTGATGATCGATATGCACCATATTATTACGGACGGAAGCTCCACCGGCATATTGATTCGCGACCTGGCCGGCTTTTACCACGGAGAAGAGGCGCCTGCCCCTAAGCTCCACTATAAAGATTTCGCTGTGTGGCAAAACGGGCCGGAGCATCAAGAGAAATTGAAAGAACAAGAACAGTATTGGCTCGACATTTTCAAAGGCGATCTGCCTGTTCTCGATCTGCCGCACGATTTTCCGCGGCCGTCAAAACGCAGCTTTGAAGGCGACCGTGTCGTCTTCGGAATCGATCAAAAACTGACGGCAGACATTCAAAAGCTGCTTTCTGAAGCTGATGCGACACTTTATATGTTCCTGTTGGCTGCGTTTAATATCCTGCTTTCCAAGTATGCGTCACAGGATGATTTGATCGTCGGATCGCCTGTGGCAGGCAGAACCCATCCGGATTTGCACAGTATTCCGGGCATGTTTGTCAATACGCTGGCGCTTCGCAATCGTCCCGAAGGGGAAAAAACGTTTAAGCAGTTTTTGCAGGAAGTCAAAGAGACAAGTCTTCAAAGCTTTGCCAAGCAGGACTATCCGCTTGAAGAACTGATTGAAAAACTGCCATTGCCGCGGGATACAAGCCGAAATCCGCTGTTCAGCGTCTTTTTCAACATGCAGAACATGGAGGTTCCGACGCTGAAACTCGGAGATTTACAGATTTCGTCTTACTCGGTGCGCCACCGCACGGCGAAGTTCGATCTGTCGCTTGAGGCTGTGGAGCATGATGGCGAAATCGGTTTGAGCTTTGACTATGCCGTATCCTTATTTAAAGAAGAAACGATCCGACGCTGGAGCGGTCACTTCTTAAATGTGATTAAAAAAATCTGTGAAAATCCCGGCATTAAGCTCCGGGACATCGAACTGCTTTCAGTCAAAGAGCGCGCACTTTTGCTGGAAGAAGGGAGGCACAGTCGGGCAGAAAGCCTTGAGGAGCAGCCGTTTCATGTACGGTTTGAAGAAAAGGCGGACGAAATGCCTGATCAGCCGGCCGTTGTCTGCGGGAAAACGATCCTCACATACCGCATGCTCGACGAAAAAGCAAATCAGATCGCAAATGTGCTGCGCAGTGAAGGGGTCGGAAAAGACGATGTTGTCGGCATTATGCTGGAGCGCTCTGCAGAGGTCGCCGCAGCGATTCTCGGCGTGATGAAATCAGGAGGCGCTTTTTTGCCGATTGATCCGGAAATGCCGACGAGCAGGGTGCAATATATGCTGGAAGACAGTGGAGCCCGCTGGCTCTTAACAGAACATTCCCATCAAGCAGAGCTCGCGGATTGGTATACCGGGAGATTGATAGATGTCAGAAACGACACGCTGATGGCTAGTAATAAACGGCCGCATCTAATCATAGACGGATCGAGTCTGGCGTACATCATCTACACATCCGGAACGACGGGACGGCCGAAAGGCGTTCAGCTCGAACATCGGAATCTGGAAAACTATGTTTCCTGGTTTATCAGTGAGGCGCGCCTGTCAGCTTCGGATAAAACGATGCTTTTGTCTTCCTATGCGTTCGATCTCGGATACACGAGCTTCTTCCCGGTGCTGCTTGCCGGGGGAGAGCTGCATATCGTCCCGAAAGAAACGTATACAGAACCGGAGGCATTTACTCATTATATCGGTGAACAAGGGATCACATATATTAAGCTGACGCCGTCGCTGTTTCATACGGTCGTTCAGCCGCAAAGCTTCGCTTTGGCAAAGGGGCTTCAGTCATTGAGACTGATTGTACTAGGGGGAGAAAAAATCAATCCGAAAGATGTGGCGCGGTTCCATTCCCGCTATCCGGACACCAGATTCATCAATCACTACGGTCCGACGGAAACGACGATCGGTGCCATCGCTAAACCGGTCGAACCCGGCATGATCGGGCAATTCGCCGAGCGTCCGACGATTGGACGGCCGATTTCGGGCGCCGGGGCACTGGTATTGGACGCTTCTCGCCGTCTTGTGCCAGCCGGAGCGACTGGCGAGCTGTATATAACGGGAAGCGGGCTTGCAAGAGGATATGTGAACAACCGGGAACTCACGGCTGCGAAGTTTATCGAAAATCCTTACACACCGGGCACATTCATGTACCGGACGGGGGATCTCGTCCGCCGTCTTCCGGATGGAGAGATTGAATTTCTGGGGCGGACGGATGATCAGGTGAAAATCCGCGGCTACAGAATCGAATTGAAAGAAATCGAAGAAGCCTTTATCGGAATTGATGATATAGAGCGAGCGGTTGTTCTTTCCTTTACGACTGACTCGGGGTTAGACGAACTGTGCGCTTATATTCAAGCGAAACGACAGCTGCCGGTTTCCGAGCTGAGAGAGCGTCTTTCCGAGCGGCTGCCGTCGTACATGATCCCGTCATACTTCGTAGCGGTGGATAAAATGCCGCTTTCGGCAAACGGAAAAGTGGACCGCCGCGCGCTCCCGGAGCCGCAAAGTCTAAACGGACGAAGCGATTCGTATAGAGCGCCGTCAACCGAAATTGAAAAAGCCCTCTGCAGCATTTGGGAAGAGGTGCTTGGCGTTCGGAAGGTCGGACTTGACGACAATTTCTTCGATCTTGGCGGACATTCATTAAAAGGAATGATGCTGACAGCGGAAATCCAATCCAGGCTCGGAAAAAAAGTACCGTTAAAGACGTTGTTCGATTGTCCGACCGCCGGCTTGCTCGCCCGCAGTATCGAAGCATCCGAAGGACATTCACAACAAAGCGGGATTCAGCCTGCCGAAAAACGCGACTGGTATCCGGTTTCATCCGCTCAGCAACGGATGTATGCCCTCCATCATTTTGAAAAGAACGGAACGGGCTACAACATGCCGTCTGTCCTCATGATGGAAGGCGTGCTTGATACGGATCGTTTAAGACGGGCGTTCGCCGACTTGGTGAACCGCCATGAATCATTGCGAACCGCATTTGTTGAAATCGATGGCCGTACCGTTCAAATTGTCCATGAAAAAGCGGACATTGACTTAAAGGTTATTCATATTCGTGAAGAGGACGCAGAAGCGGAAATCAACCGCTTTATCAGACCGTTTGATCTCAGCACCGCCCCGCTGATCAGAGCCGAGCTGCTTTCTATCAGCTCTATGCGCCATCTGCTTTTGATTGATACACATCATATTATTGCGGACGGCGTTTCCAGAAGCCTTTTCGTCAAAGAAATCGCACAGCTTTATAAAGGCGTTTCGCTCCCTGTGCTGAAGCTGCACTACAAGGATTATGCGGTGTGGCAGCAAGAACCTGACCAGCAAGAAAACATTCGGAAACAGGAAGATTTCTGGCTCCGTCAGTTTAAGGAAAGCGTTCCGGAACTCAGCCTTCCGCTCGACTTCCCGCGTCCTCCTGTCCAAAGCTTTGCCGGTGACCGTGTTCACTTTAAAGCATCAAAAGACGTTGCCCTTAAAATCCGCCGCTTGACGGCGGAAACGAACACGACGCTGAATATTGTGATGCTCGCCGTTTTTAACCTGTTTTTAAGCCGTCTATCCGGTCAAAACGATATTGTCACCGGTACAGCGGCTGCGGGCAGAACGAATGCTGATTTGAAAGACATGCCGGGAATGTTCGTCAATTCGTTGGCGCTGAAAAATCATGTGCCTGATCAAGCGTCATTTAGCGAGTTTTTGGAAGAGGTGAAAAACAACAGCCTCGCAGCCCTCGACCATCAGGACTATCCGTTTGAAGAGCTGATCGCCAAGCTTGATTTGCCGCGCGATATGAGCCGGAATCCGCTGTTCAATGTCATGCTGACAACGGAAGATCCTGATAAAGAGACGCTCGATTTAGACGGTCTGACAATCAAGCCGTACGAGATTTCACATGCGGCTGCCAAGTTCGACCTGACACTTGGGGCTTTTGAAAAAGATCATGAAATTGGTCTTCAGTTCGAATATGCAACAGATTTGTTTACGAAACAAACGATTGAGCGCTGGAGCGGATATTTGCTTAATCTGCTCGAAGCGGTTGCCGAAAATCCGAATGCCCGCCTTTCAGAGCTTTCGCTTCTGGATGAAGCGGAAAAACGGCGGATCGTCCAAAATTGGAATGAGACAAAGCTCGCTGTGCCGCAGGACAAAACGGTCCATGAACTGTTCGAAGCGCAAGCCCTCCGCACGCCAGACCGAGGGGCAGCGGTTTACAACGGTGTGAAGTGGACGTACAAAGAGCTGAACGCGCGCGCGAACCGCCTGGCCCGGCTGCTGATCGAAAAAGGGGCCCGCCCTGAACAGCGGGTCGGAATCATGGTCAAGCCTTCGCTCGAAATGGCCGCTGGCGTGCTCGCAATTTTAAAAGCGGGAGCGGCCTATGTGCCGATCGATCCTAGTTATCCGGCCGAGCGGATCGGTTACGTGCTGAAAGACAGCGGCGCAGAGCTGCTTCTGACGCAAAGCGGATTAACGGTGCCCGACACATTTACCGGAGACGTGATCGATTTAAATGGAGAAGCTTCCATTCTGGACGGTGAGCTTTATCCAGAGGATGACATTAATCCAAACGCGGAAGCTCAGCCTGACAACCTGGCCTACTTGATCTACACCTCGGGTACGACCGGCCAGCCGAAAGGCGTCATGGTCGAACATCAGTCTCTTGTAAACTTGTGCTATTGGCATAACGATACATTCACGGTCACCGAAGAGGACAAAAGCGCGAAATACGCCGGCTTCGGCTTTGACGCTTCCGTCTGGGAGATGTTCCCGTACTGGATCGCCGGAGCGGAGCTTCACATCATCGATGAAGCGATCCGAATGGATATTACGCGCTTAAATCAATACTTTGAAGAGAACAAAATTACGATCACGTTCCTGCCGACACAGCTGTGCGAACAGTTCATGGAGCTTGATAACCAGTCGCTGCGCGTGCTGCTTACGGGCGGAGACAAGCTGAAGCGGATCGCAAAACGCTCCTACACGCTCGTCAACAACTACGGACCGACGGAAAACACAGTCGTTGCGACGAGCGCGGCGATTGCCCCTGATGAAGAAATGCTTTCGATCGGAAAGCCGATCGCCAATACGCGGGCGTATGTGCTTGGACAAAACAACGAAGTTCAGCCTGTCGGCGTCGCGGGCGAGCTGTGCATCGCCGGCCGCGGGCTTGCGCGCGGCTACTTGAACAAGCCGGAGGAAACGGCGAAGCGTTTTACGGAAGACCCGTTTGTGCCGGGCGAGCGAATGTACCGGACGGGGGATGCGGTCAAATGGCTGGAAGACGGGCGGCTTGAGTACATCGGCCGGATCGACCAGCAGGTGAAAATCCGCGGCTTCCGGATCGAGCTTTCTGAAATCGAAGTCCAGCTCGCGCGCCTCTCTGAAGTGCAGGAAGCCGTCGTCACCGACATCGAAGACGCCTGCGGCAACAAAGCGCTGTGCGGCTATGTCGTTGCGAATCAACAACTTGATCCGGAAAGCCTCGCCCGCAAGCTGGCACAGACGCTCCCGGATTATATGGTACCGGCATTCTGGGTGCAGCTTGATGAGCTTCCGGTTACGGCGAACGGAAAAGTCGACCGAAGGGCGCTGCCTCAGCCTGACGTCGAAGCGCAGACAGCCGAATACAAAGCGCCGCGTACGGAAACGGAACAGCTGTTGGCGGACATTTGGCAGGAGGTTCTCGGTCTGGACCAAATCGGAATCACAGACAATTTCTTCGCGCTCGGCGGAGACTCGATCAAAGGAATTCAAATGGCAAGCCGCCTTCAGCAGCACGGGTGGAAGCTGGAGATGAAAGACTTGTTTCAGCATCCGACGATCGGAGAGATAAGTTCGTATATTGAATGGGCTGATGCTAAACCGATCGATCAAGGACCTGTCGAAGGGGAAGTCACATTGACGCCGATTCAGCGCTGGTTCTTTGAACGCAAATTTACGAACGAGCATCACTGGAATCAGTCGGTTATGCTTCATGCGCCTTCAGGATTTGACCCGGAGCTTGTCGAACAGACATTGGCGGCATTGACAGAGCATCATGATGCCTTGCGCATGGTGTATCAAAAGAAAAACGGCCGCCTCATTCAATATAACCGAGGGCCGGGTGACCGTTCGTTCGCCTTTCGAGTGGTTGACCTTCGATATGTCACCGACATTGAAACGGAAATCACCGCCCAGGCAAACCGTCTTCAGGCAAGCCTTGATCTCGAAAATGGACCGCTTGTAAAGGCAGAACAGTATCAAACTGCGGAAGGCGACCATTTGCTGATCGTCATTCACCATTTGGTGATCGACGGCGTGTCGTGGCGGATTCTGCTGGAAGACTTTGCATCAGGCTATTCGCAAGCCGCACAGCAGCATGACATTGTCTTCCCTGATAAAACCAATTCGTTTAAAGATTGGGCAAAAGAGCTTGAGGCTTACGCGCAAACCGAACGCTTTCTTAAAACGGCCGATTATTGGCGCAGACTTGAACAAGAGCATATTTGCGAGCTGCCGAAAGATCGGGCTGCCGCAGAAAGAAAAGCGGAAAACACTTCTGCTGTTACGGTTGAATTAAGCGAAACAGAGACGCGTCTGCTGCTGACGAAAGTGCATGAGCCGTATGGAACGGATATCAACGACATCCTGCTTTCCGCCCTCAGCCTGACGATCAGAGAATGGACGAACGGCTCCAATATTTGCATCAATATGGAAGGACACGGCAGGGAGGAAATCATTTCAGGGATGAATATTTCGAGAACGGCGGGATGGTTTACCGCGCAATATCCGGTTATTTTAAAAAGCGAAGCAGCGGCAGGATTGCCTGAGACCATTAAAAACGTCAAAGAAACCCTTCGGCGCATTCCTGACAAAGGAATCGGCTACGGCATTCTTCGCTACTTAACAGACCGGAAAAAAGCCGGTGCCGATTTTTCGATCAAGCCTGACATCAGCTTTAACTACCTCGGGCAGATCGACAGGGAGGTGCAGACCGATTTCTTCGGACCTTCTTCTTATGATATGGGCAGACAGGTTTCTGAAAGGTCTGAAGCACTCTATGCGCTGAGCTTCAGCGGCATCATCAGCAAGGAAAAATTCATCTTGTCATGTTCATTCAATACAGAGGAATATGACAGACAGACCGTACAAGGGCTGATGGACAGATTCAAAGCTTCCCTAACGGCATTGATCGACCATTGTACAGCTAAAGAGGAGCGCGAATTTACACCGAGTGATTTTTCTGCCGGCGATCTTGAGATGGAAGAAATGGGCGACCTGTTTGACGTTCTTGAAGAAAACTTGAAATAAACACCGAGGACTTGCCCGCTTGTTAAGCGGGCGAGCCTATGAAAGGGGGATACGATCTTGAGCCAGTTCAAAAAAGAACATGTCCAGGACATATACTATTTGTCGCCGATGCAGGAAGGGATGCTGTTTCATACGCTGCTGCATCCGGGGCAAGGATTTTATATTGAACAAATCAGCATGCAGGTGAAAGGCTCTTTTCAAAAAGATATATTGGAAAAAAGCATGAATGTCATCATCGGCAGGTATGATATATTCCGAACCGTTTTCGTTCATGAAAAAATGAAACGTCCGGTTCAAGTCGTTTTAAAGGAAAGGTCGTTTCAGGCAGAAGAAATTGATCTATCAGGACTTTCTGAAGCAGACCAAAATGAGAGAATCGAAGATTATAAACGAAAAGATAAAGAAAAAGGGTTTAACCTCTCAAAAGACATTCCGATGAGAACCACGGTTTTTAAAAAGGGACAGGACCGTTACGAATGGGTGTGGAGCTATCATCATATTCTTCTGGACGGATGGTGCTTCGGGATTGTCGTACAGGAACTGTTTGAAGTGTACAACGCGCTCCGCGAAAACAGGCCATACAGCCTTGGGCCCGTCAAACCTTACAAAGACTATATTAAATGGCTCGAAAGTCAGGACAAACAAAAATCGCTGGCCTACTGGGAACATCATTTAGCCGGATTCGAAGGGCAGACGACGTTCAGCGAACAGCGGAAAAAACCGGAGCAAGCCGGCAATCAGCCGGAAGAACTGCTGTTTACCCTTCCAAAAGAAGATACAGAAGCGTTCACACAGCTTGCAAAAGCACATCATACCACGTTAAGCACGGCTCTTCAGGCGGTCTGGTCGGTACTGCTCAGCCGCTATCAGCGATCCCGCGATCTGATCTTCGGTACAGTTGTGTCAGGCCGCCCCGCTGACATTCAAGGTGTCGAGCACATGGTCGGTTTGTTTATCAATGTCGTCCCGAAACGGGTAACCTTTGGCGTGCAGACGACCTTTACGGAGCTGGTCGCTGAATTGCAGAAGCAGGCGCTCGAAGCTGAGCCGCATCAATATATGCCGCTCTATGATATTCAAAGTCATATCGCAGCGCCGAACTTGATCGACCACATTATCGTTTTTGAAAATTATCCGCTGCAAGAAGCCAACAAACAGCAGGAAGAAAAAAATCTCGGCTTCACAATGGACGATATCACCGTTTTCGAAAAATCGAATTATGATCTGAATTTGCTTGCTTCACCGGGTGAAGAAATGCTGCTGAAACTCGCATACAACCGGAATGTCTTCGAACCATCTTTCATCTTGCAGTTAAAAGAACAACTATTGACAGCTATTCGCGAGATCATCAGAAATCCGGAGCAGCCGCTTGACGACATTTGTGTCGTTTCCACAAAGGAAAAAGAGCGCCTTCTCCATGAATTTAACGGTCAAGTCCAACGGAAGCAAACCGGGCTGACGATCCCGCAATGGTTTGAGCAATGTGCTGAAGCGCTCCCGGAACAGCCCGCGGTATCAGCGGCCGGGCGGACGCTGACATATCGGGAATTGAACGAACAGGCGAACAAGGTCGCGCATCTTTTGCGTAAAAACAACGTCGGCCGCGGCGAACCTGTCGCTCTTTTGTTCCGCCGTTCCCCGGAAATGGTCATCGCGATACTCGCCGTCTTAAAAGCAGGGGGCGCCTATCTGCCGATTGACCCGGAATATCCTGAAGCGCGCATACAGTATATGCTGGAGGACAGCGGGGCTGTTTGCATGCTGACACAAGAAGAGCTTGCCGGCCGGGCGGCGTCGCTTTCTAAGAATACGATTTTGATCGACGATCCGGCAGTGTCTGCAGAAAGCGGGCGAAACCTTGAAATTGCCGCCGGGCCGGACGACCTTGCTTATATCATGTATACGTCAGGCACAACGGGAAAACCGAAAGGCAATCTGACGACACATGCCAATATTACAAGAGTTGTAAAAGAGACAAACTATATCAGTCTTTCCGAGAAAGACACCTTGCTGTCCCTTTCAAACTATGCGTTTGACGGCTTCACATTTGATATGTACGGCGCGCTTTTAAGCGGAGCAAAGCTGGTAGTGGCCGATCAGGCGACGATCCTCCATATCGGCAAGCTGACAGAAACGATTCAGAAGGAAAACATCACGGTCATGTTTGTGACAACGGCGCTGTTCAACCTCCTGGTCGATGCGGGAACAGAGTGGATGAAAGGGATTCGAAAAGTTCTGTTCGGCGGAGAGCGCTCATCTGTCAGCCATGTCAAGAAAGCACTTGCCGCCATGGGACCGGACAGAATCATCCATGTATACGGGCCGACGGAAACGACCGTTTTCGCGACGTTCTATCCGGTCAACCGCATCGAGGACAGCGCGGTTTCCATTCCGATCGGCAAGCCGATAAACGAAACCAATGCATACATTCTGACGGAAAATAACCGGCTTCAACCGATTGGAGCGGTGGGTGAATTGTGTCTGAGCGGTACAGGGGTATCACGCGGCTATTTGAACAGGCCGGAACTGACTGCGGAAAAATTCGCGCCGCATCCGTTTAACAGCGGTGAAACGATGTACAGGACGGGGGATCTGGCCCGCTGGCTGCCGGACGGCAATGTCGACTTCATCGGCCGGATCGATGATCAAGTGAAAATCCGCGGCCACCGAATTGAGCTCGGTGAAATCGAAGAGGAGCTGATGCGCTGTCAAGGCGTAAAGGAAGCCGTTGTAATCGCCAAGAAAAGCGGGAACGGGGATGCGGCGCTCACCGCTTATGTCGTCCCGGAGCAGGGAGCTGCGGTTTCGAACGAGAAGGTTCGCCGCCAATTGGCTCGGAATCTCCCGGCTTACATGGTGCCGGATGCATATATGATGCTTGAAGAGCTGCCGCTCACCACAAACGGAAAAGTCAACCGCCGCCTTCTTCCTGAAGCAGATGACCGGCCGAATCCAACAGAGCACCGGGCACCTCGCAATATGACGGAAGAAAAGCTTGCGGTCATTTGGTCTGAGGTTCTCGGCAGACAGCGGATCGGAATAGATGAGAACTTTTTTGAAATCGGCGGACATTCATTGAAAGCCATGGCTGTCACCTCCCGGATGCTGAAAGATCTCGCCATCGATGTTCCGGTGAATGTGTTGTTTGAAAAACCCACAATCGAGGGCCTCGCGGCTTATATTGACCAGGGCGGACTTACGAATGACGTGAAAAAAACCGTCTTCAATCAGGAAAGCACTCGCCATTTGTTCGCCTTCCCGCCTGTCCTCGGCTATGGCATCGTGTACGGCAAACTGGCCGAACAACTGCCGGAATACAAGATTCACGCGTTTGACTTTATAGAAAGCGCCGACCGCGCCGCGCGCTATGCAGATGCCATCTCCGGACTTCAGCCAGAAGGGCCGCTGACATTAATCGGCTATTCAGCCGGCTGCGGACTCGCCTTTGAAGTGGCGCAAACGCTCGAAAAGAACGGGCGGAAAGTCGAAAAGCTGCTGCTGATCGATTCATATATGAAGAACGGTGTCAGCGATTTAGAAGGGCGGTCAATTGAAGCCGATACGGCTGCCCTGATGGAAGCCAATAAGGACAATGAATATATGAAAATCAAGGCGGTCGCCGATGGCATCGCCAAAAAGATGACAGCCTATTATTCTTACTTTGTCAATCTTGTCCATCAAGGAACGGTCAGCTCCGAGATTCACTTGATCAAATCAGAGCAGGCGAAACCGCTCCCGGAATGGCTTTCGTCGTGGAAAGAAGGAACGGCGTCTTCTTATGATGAATACCAAGGTGCTGGAGGACATGATGAAATGCTCGCGGACGGCTTTGTCCAAACCAATGCAGATCTGATCAGACAGATTTTGGGCGAACGTGCCGCTGTAATCGGGGGTGCATGATGAATGAACGAGATCATTAAGCAGTTTGGAGCGCCGGCAGGCGGCACGCAGTTGATCTGTTTCCCGTTTGCCGGGGGATATTCGGCATCATTCAGACCGCTTTATGAACATTTAAAAGCAGATTTTGAAGTACTGGCGATCGAACCGCCTGGACACGGAACAAATCGAATGGCGTTTGTCGATAATTTGGAAGAACTCGTCGATCTGTATATAGCGGCGCTCAAGCCGAGGCTCTCCGCTCAATTCGTGCTGTTCGGCCACAGCATGGGCGGAATGGTTGTTTACAGGTTGACGCAAAAGCTTGAACAAGAAGGAATCTTTCCGGCAGCCGCGGTGATTTCAGCGATTCAGCCGCCTCATATTCAGCGGCAAAAAGTGTCCCACAAAAATGATGACGCATTTCTCGACCATCTCTTTCAGCTTGGCGGAATACCCCAACAACTTGAAGAGAACAGAGAAGTCATGAACTTTTTCCTGCCGTCATTCAGAGCGGACTACAGAGCGCTTGAGACGTTCTGCCATACGGATCATACGCCGCTCATGTCGCCTGTTCATATCCTGAACGGAGATCGCGATGAAAAATGCATGAAGGATGCGCTTGGCTGGAAAAAGTGGGCGCGTACGATCGATTTCCACTATTTCAAAGGCGGCCATATGTATCTTTTAGCAAAAACGGAACAAGTAGCCGCCAAGATCAAAACGATTGCCGCGGCCAGCCGCAAGGAGGCTGGTCCGACAATATAAAGAAAAACGGAAAATCGCTGTGTTGAAACAGCCGATTTTCCGTTTTTCAGCTTTTTTTCAGCCGATTTTCCGGCTTAACCAACGTCGCTCCGATCAGTCCGGCAATGATCATCCCCGTTCCTGCGAAGTGAAACCATTCAAGTGATTCCCCCAGCCATATGATCCCAGCCAAAATCGTCACCAGTGTCGCCAGATGATTAAACATGCTGATTTTGGCAGCTTCTATTTTTGAGAGAGCATAATTTGATAAAAATGATGTCGCAAACGATGACAACACACCTAAATACAAAATGGAAAGAACAAACACCGGATTAATGAAGGGGGCAAAAAATCCGCTCAGCGTACCGTCTGCCATATGACTGATCCCGGCGATGCCGTTGAAAAAAAGAAATCCCGCACCCGTTGTCACATATGTTAATTCAAGCGAGCTGAAGGTGCGCGTCATCTTTCTGGCGAGTACACTGTAGCCTGCCGATGAAAGCGCCGAAAGCAAAATCAGCGCCGCCCCTCTCAAATCGGAACTTCCGGTGCCTGCGCTTTTCATCATAAAGATGCAGGCCACCCCCGCCGCTGACAAGACGGTGAAAAAGAATTGCCGCTTCGTAAACCGTTCATTTAAAAAATAAGCGGCGAATATCATCGTAAAAATCGGGATCGCAGCTTGAATGATGCCGGCTTCAGACGAAGACGTGTAGACGAGCCCGAACACTTGAAAAGCAAAAAACATGACAGGATAAAATAAAGCTAAAGGCAGTACCTTCAGCGCGTCTTTCATGCTGATGCCGATCTTCACCCATCCAAGCAGAAGGGGAAAGAGCGCGGCCAAAAAAGCGATCGTAAAGCGATGGGCCAAAATGTCGACCGGACTCGCTGCAGTGAGAGCCAATTTGACAAAGAAAAAGGAAAACCCAATGATAAAAGCATAGAGCAAAGCTGCCGCATAAGCAGATTTGTTCAAAGTCGATCATCTCCGTTAAAGTATGCATGCAATACAGATATTTTACCGGCTTCTGTCATCTTATACGGAAGCGAAATCTGATACAATACAAAAAAACGGAATCTGTACCGTTACAGATTGGCGAAGGAGACGAACATGCACAAATATGTAGCGCTGATAAACGAATTGGAGGATATGATCGAAGACAAATCCTTTCAGGAAGGGGACAGGCTGCCGTCCATCCGCGAGCTGTCCGTACGCTTCAAAGTAAGCAAAAGCACGGTCATCAGGGCGTTCAGCGAGCTGGAGAGACAGCACCTCATCTACTCAGTGCCGAAAAGCGGCTATTACGTCGTGAAAAAAACGAATCAGCGGCCAAATCCCGGAAAGACTGTGATCGATTTCTCAGCATCTGCTCCTGATCCTGATGTCTTTCCATACATTGATTTTCAGCATTGCATCAATAAAGCCATTGACACATACAAAAACGATCTGTTTATCTATGGGACGCCGAAAGGTCTTCCGTCATTAATCGAAGCTATACAAAAAGAGCTTGCCAACGGCCAGGTGTTTGCGAAAGAAGAACACATTTTTATTACATCAGGCGTGCAGCAGGCCCTCGCTCTGCTCGCTTCAATGCCTTTTCCAAACGGAAAGCGGAAAATTCTGATCGAACAGCCAAGCTATCATTTACTGATTCAATACCTTGAAGTTCACGGCATCCCCGCAATCGGCATCGAGAGAACCGCTGAAGGCATCGATATGGACGAACTGGAGCGCATCTTCCAAACCGAAGACATCAAATTCTTTTATACGATGCCGAGATTCCACAACCCGCTCGGGACTTCCTATACGGAACGGGAAAAAATGGCCATCGTCAAGCTGGCGGAAAAGTATGACGTCTATATCGCCGAGGATGATTTTTTAGGAGATTTGGAGAATCATAAAAAGGCTGACCCGTTACATTATTATGACGTTTCTTCACACGTGATTTATTTGAAAAGTTTCTCAAAGATTATTTTTCCGGGTCTGCGGGTCGGAGCCGCTGTGCTGCCCGCTTCTCTGACAGATGTGTTCAACCGGTACAAACAGCTGCTCGACATTGACAGTTCCATGCTGTCTCAGGCCGCTTTGGAGATCTATTTGAAGAGCGGGATGTTTGAAAAGCATAAGCAAAAGATCCGTTCTTCCTATCAAAAAAGATCATGCCTTCTGCATGATCTGCTAAAAGAATGTGCCGCGTCACTAGGAGATGTGCTTGAATTCCACCCTCCCGGACATCCGGCCATCCACACCCATATCGAATTGAACCGGACGATCCCGGCATCCCGTCTGATCAAAAGCTTACAAAAACGGAACGTCCTGCTCGAACCGGTAAACGCTCATTATATGTCGGCCTTTCCAAAAAGAAATCTTTTAAAAATCAATACGTCCAATGTAAAGGAAGACGACATCCGCCGCGGCATCGACCGATTGCGGCAAGCGGTGGAAACCGCTTATTTTTAGGACGGAACTTTTTAAAGCGTTGACAGTTCAGCGCAGCTTTTCATCACAATGCGGCCTGGAAATTCAGGCGCGGCGGAACACACCGCCATTTTATAGCCTGGATCAATTTCATAGGCTTGGATATAGCAAGGCGGATAGTCCGGGGGGGTTTCCACCGAGGCGCGTCCTTGTTCGTTCAGTTTGACGGAGAAGGAATCAAGCGGCAGAGACAAGCCTTTTCCCGCCTGTTTGATAAAGCTTTCTTTCATCGTCCACAAATGATAGAAATACGACAGGCGCTCTGAGTCGTCCTTTTCCATGAGATCATGGTGTTCGGAAGGTGAAAAAAACCGCTTGGCAATGTCGAAATTGATCGGCTTGATTTTTTCGACATCCACTCCGATCGGCTGCGTGCCGGCTCCGCACACGATCCAGTTTCCGGAGTGGGAAATGTTGAAATGAAAGTCGTTCAGACCTTCAGCAGCCGGTTTGCCGTACCTTCCTTCCGTAAAACGGATCTGATCGTTCGGCAAATGAAACGTTTCACTGATGATGTGCCTCGCCAGCACTTCCCCGATCAGCGTCCTGCTGGCATCCTCGGGATATCTGTATCGGCCCACTTTTTTGCGCTTTTCTTCAGACACCATGGCCATCATTCGGTTAAATTGGCCGGCTTCCGGCAGCTGATCCATATAAACGGCGTAAATCTTCATCAAATGCAACCTCTTCACATGATATTTTTTCTGCTTTCATTTTAGCAAACGGGCAGCAGGAAAGATAGGCATGATACCTGTGCAGAATGGAGTGATGAACATGTTAGACGGAACATTGATAAAAGATACATACTTCGGGAGGGAGCTTTTGATCTATCTTCCTCCTTCATACGGGAGCGGTGAAAACCGTTATCCCGCCCTATACGTACACGACTTGGGTGATTTGTTCGATCCGGCACACAGCGGCAGTTTGCCCTCAATCGAAAAGCTGTTTTCGAATCAGGAAGTGCCGGAATTGCTGCTGGTCGGAGTGGCTCCGAAAGACAGGGAAAGCGAATACACGCCTTTTCCCAAGCCGCATTTGCTGCCGAATAAACCGGAGTACGGCGGGAAGGGCAGCGAATATGCCGCTTTTTTGGCCAATAGGCTCAAACCTTATATCGACGGGCGCTACCGAACGAATCCAAACCGTGAACATACAGGAATCATCGGAAAGTCGTTCGGCGGATTGATCTCGGTTTACACGGCGTATGTAGCATCTGAGACTTTTGGGAAAATCGGATCTTTGTCAGGGTCTTTCTGGTTTGAAGGAATGACCGAATTTATGAAGAATAACCGCTTTGAAAATGAGCATCTGCGCATTTATATGGATGTCGGAAGCGCAGAAGGGGCAGACAGGGATAATCTGCAGAAGGAGATGATACCGAGGACGAAGGAAGCCTTCAGCCTGTTAACCGAAAGCACCGCCTTCGAAAAAGAACTGAAGTTTGTCATTGATGAAGGAGGCTTACATCGGCTTGAGAGGTTTGCGAACCGTTTTCCGGAAGCCGTCAAATGGCTGTTCGGCTCCTGTCACAACAACGCACGGAATGACAGGAATGTCTGATTGGCATGAAGTATCGTTGTAAATGAGAGGAGCGGAAGCAATGGACATTCTGAATCGTTTGGCTGAAAGCATCGATTATATTGAAAAGCACTTGGATCAGCCGCTGAAACACGAAGAAATCGCCAAAATCGCATACTGTTCGAAATTTCATTATCAGCGGATGTTCTACATGCTGACGGGTGTCACGCTTGCCGATTATATTCGGAAAAGAAGGCTGACAGTCGCCGCGCAGGAGCTGGCTGCTTCACAAATAAAAGTGATTGATGCTGCTTTTAAGTACGGCTACAACACACCGGAATCATTTTCAAAGGCATTCAGCCGCCTTCATGGCATCAGCCCTTCACAGGCCCGTGAAAAAGGCCGGACGCTCAGGGCATTTCCGCGTCTTTCCTTTCATATTCAAATAAAAGGAGTGGAGGATATGAATTATAAGGTTGTTGAAAAAGAATCGTTTCAGGTGATCGGCAAAGCGTTGGAGGTTACGGTGAGGAATGGTCAAAACAAAAAAGATATTCCGGCTTTTTGGAACGAATTAAATCACAACGGCTTTACCGATTCTTTGAAGCCGCATATCGGCCAACTCGGCTTCCTTGGCGTCTGCATGGATTTTAATGATCAAGCCGATACGTTCCATTATGTCATCGGGGTCGAAAAAACAACGGCTGACACGCCTGACGGCTGTGTCGAAAAACCGATTCCTGCCGCAACATGGGCCGTATTTGAGGCCGTCGGTCCCGTCAATCCCGCTGTTCAAGCCACATGGGAAAGGATCTTCTCGGAGTGGTTTCCGGCAACGGGCTATGAACTGGCAAACGCTCCGCAATTTGAAGCTTATCCGAAAGACGGGGACATTATGGCGCAAGACCATATCACAGAGATTTGGATACCAGTAGTAAAGAAATAAGTCTGAATAAAAAAAACGGATGAAACGCTCATCCGTTTTTTTTCAGCGACATATGTACAGGCTTGGCAGTTCTGATGCGCCTTCCTGTCATTGCTGCTTTTAAAAGCTGTTTGGACTGCGGCAAAGAAAACCGCAAAATCAGGCCTGTTAAAATGGCGGTTAAAACAGTGCCGATGCCGATCGGCCCGCCAAGCAGCCAGCCGATCAGTAAAATCGTCAGCTCCATTCCGTTGCGGACCCACTGAACATTCCAGCCCGTTTTCTCGGAAATCAAAAGCATCAAGGAGTCGCGCGGACCCGCACCAAGATCGGCCGACACATAAATGCCGACTCCGTAACCGATAAAAATGACGCCGATCACGAATACGACAGTGCTTGAAATATACGTTTCCGGGTCTGGAAGAATATAAGTAAAGAAATCTATAAAAATACCGATTAACAGCATATTAAGCACGGCGCCGATTTTCGGCCATGCTTTTGTAAATAAGGACGTTAAACCTACAATAACCGCCCCGACAATAATCGCCCATTGGCCGACCGTAAGGCCCAAAAGCATATACAGCCCGTAGTGAAACGCATCCCAAGGACCGATGCCGAGCACTTTCCCTTCAATCGTAAGAGAAACCCCAAAAGACAAAACAATCAATCCGACAAAATAAAAAAGCCAGCGCAAAACAAGTTCCCGCTTCAATGGATTCCCCTCTTTTCAAAAAAAAACAATCGATTGTCATTGTATCACATTCTTCAGAACGGATAAATGCGGATTTCGGCATCCGGCTCTTCAATTTACATAATTATGATGATATTCCAATTAATGAAAATGATGTATGATAGCTGTGGAGATACATTTTCCATTATGGAAGGGAGAAATTCAGAGTTTGATAGCGGATCCTGACCCGTTTGTTTCTTTCGACGAGCATCATCGGCCAGCTCTATTTGACAGAGCCGATGGGCGAACGGAGCGCTTGGGCCGTTCTTGTATGCTGGCTCTTTGCTGTCATTGCGGTTCAGCAGTTTGCAGCGAAAAAACAGCAGATTTTATGAAAAAAGGAGGGGAATGGCGTTGATTTTTTTAGTAAGGCTGATCTGCCTTGCCTTTTTAGCCTGTCTCGCGCTGTTGCTTATATTGAACTATGCACCTTTTCTGGCGATGCCCGTTTGGATCGCTTTGATCATTGCCTTAATCGTCTGCCTGTATCTTGCCTTTATAGAGGAAATGAAGGAATGGAGAAGACGAAAGCACTGATCTTTTCTTCAGCGTTTTTTCTTGGATGAAAGAACATTTGCCAAAACGAAATAGATGACGGCCGTCCCGGACACAAACAATAAAAATTCTTTCCACTCTCTTGCCGTCATGTATACAAGGCGGCGGATTTCGAGATGTTCATCCAAGTAATAAGCCTGGGTATATGCGCTGACTATCATGCCGGTAAAGGCGAATAGACCGAACACATTGAGCACCATTCTCATACTGAAAGTCTTTTTCTCTGTTCCGTGTTTCATTTTAAAGAAATCCTTTCCAATATGAATTTATTATTCTATTGTACGGAAATATCGATCAAATGTTTCGAAAACTTCTTAATCTATCGTTAAGAAGTTTTTTTATTTGAAAGAAAATGTAAAAGATAAAACAATTTCATGAACTTTTTGAGCGAAGGCCTAAAAATATAGGAATATTATACCGATATGGCAAGTGAAAACTTTTTCCGAAATATTAAAGACAAGGCAGGAGAGAAAATCATGCAGCAACGCAATACACCGGATGTACAGAAATGGTTTCCGAGCGAGGACGGAAATGAAGCGAAAAGACATGAATTCCTATCATTGATCGAACAGCTGATCAAGGGAGTGGACGAGCTGAAAAATCCGGATCAGGTCAACCTTGGCGGCGAGAAGAACCGTGAGGGCTTCTTTTATGAAGAGCTGGCCGCAGAGAGCCGGATTCCGCATGAAGGTGCGCCGATGAAAGAAGTTAACGAAGAGCTGTTGAAGCTGTTGCACGGCCATCCGTATCATACCAAATACTTTTTCACGAACATTCTGCCGATGGCGAGCATCCCGGGGATATTAGGCATGCTTACGGCGTTCATGGTTAATGGCAACAACCTGTGGGATGTTTACGGTCCGGCCGGAGCGGAGGCGGAAGTGAAAGTTACGGCGATGATGTCAAAGCTTGCGGGGTATGATGCCGAAACAAGCGGAGGCTACACGACATGGGGAGGACAAGGTGCGGTATACAGCGGCCTCAGAATCGCGATTGCCAAAATGGCGCCGTCATCGCTGAAGGAAGGGGTTCCCGGCAATTTCTACGCGTTTTGTTCTGAAGCGGCTCATTACAGCTTGTATAAGTCAATGGAAGCCGCAGGACTCGGGAGCGATCATTTAATTAAAGTCAAAACAAATCTCGACCATTCGATGGATACGGAAGATTTGCGAGCGAAGCTTAGACAAGTCTGCGAAGCCGGGGGCATTCCCGTTTATATCGTAGCGACGACAGGAACGACAGATGCGATCGGCATCGATGATGTGAGCGCTGTCCGCCGTACGGCTGAAGAAACGGCGAAAAGCTTCGGACTGCCGGTTCCGCATATCCACGCCGATTCCGCCTTGGGAGGATTTTTTGCCTTCTTTAATGAGTACGATCTGAGTGAGAACGCTTTATCCTTCAGTCCCGGTGTCCTCAGCATGATCAAGCCGATTCAGGAAAAAATGAGGCATCTGCACGCAGCCGATTCGCTTTGCTTTGATTTTCAGAAGCTCGGACAGACGCCTTATGTGACAAGCCTGTTTCTTGTGAAAGATCGCAACGACTTAAAACGGATCGATCTGGATCCTGATGAGACGCCGTATGTCGGCCACCGCGGCTATGGGGACTACCATACGGGCTACACGCTGGAATGTTCGCGCATGGCCAGTTCGATCAGTATGTACAGCGCGCTGATGGCATTTGGCTATGAAGGCTATCAAAAGCTGCTCGGCCAGTTTCTTGAAGTCAACCTGAATTTTAGGGAACAGCTGTCTCAGCAGATTCCGGAGGCCGATATTGTGAACCCGGACAACTTCGGCATGTCTACACTGTTTCGCATTTATCCTGAAGGTGCGCCTAGGTTTGAAGACGAAATTTCGGGAGCATGCACCATTCAAGAGCTGGAAAGAAACAATGCACTCACTGAAAAACTATTTGAAAAGCTCGGAACCAAAAGGGACAAGATGTTTTTTGGCGATACGAAAAAGCACTTGCTTGTGAAGTCCTGTGAAGGGACTGAAATACCGCTTTGCGTCAGCAAATTTTTCGTCATTTCTCCGTATACCATGCCTGAACATGTCCCGGGAATAATCGATTATTTAAAAGAAAATATTGCGGAAGTCTGCCGGGAGCATGGATCTCTCATGACAAATTAAAGGGGATATAGACGATGAAAACGTTGAAGAAAAAGCTAACAGAACACATTTCAGTCAAAATTATGATTGGCGTCGCCTTAGTGCTTTTGATCACGATCGCATCATTTTCAGCTGTGTTTACTTATATCAGCAAAGACTTGTCAGAACAGCTGAAACAGCAGTTCCAAAACCGCCTTTATACCGATATTCATCTTGCTGAAAACCAAATTAAACGTCTGGACGGGAATCCGCTTGAAATCGATTCTGCGGACAACCCGCTTTACAAGCAGACAAAAATGGCTGTGGACAGCCTGAAAAAGAAAAACAAACTTGAGAATATCTATATCCTTTCCAATGAGGGCGGGAAGGAGCGGATTCTCGTGCTGTCGGATACGTCCGATGATTTCGGCACGGATTACAGCTTTTCTCCTGAAATGAAAGAAGCCTTGACGACAAACAAAGAGACAGTAAGCGACGTGTATGAAGACGAATACGGCATTCACCAGTCAATTTTTCTGCCGCTTGAGAACAGCTCCGGCGAAAAGGTGGGAATTTTGGGGATCGATCTTGATGCTTCCGTGATTCCGGCGACAGCGGCAAAAGCGATGTGGTATACAATTGCGATCGCAGCATTTGTCTTGCTGCTCGGAATGGTCATGGCTTATTTTCTCGGTTCTTATATCGCGAAGCCGATCAGGCAGCTGATGAAGGCTTCAGAAAAAATTGCCGACGGCGATCTGTCGGCGGACATTTCTGTGAAGAGCCGTGATGAAGCCGGAAAGCTTGCCGAATCGTTCAAGCGGATGAGCGAAAATTTACAACAATTGATTGGACAAATTTCAGCTTCCTCTGAAGAGGTATCCAAGACGAGTCTCCAGTTGAAAAATGTATCGGCTGAATCGAGCGAAAGCGCGGCCCAGGTGGCTGAATCGATGAACAGCATGAGCGAGGGAATCAACGAAGTTGTCTCGTCTGTTTCGGATTGCCACACATCGGCTGCCGAAATCGATCATCAGCTTACACATGTCACGGAAGAAGTGAACGAGATGAAGAACGTTGCCGAAGGCGTCAGCAACGATTCCAAGACCGGACAGGAGCTTGTTGAAGAAACATTGCGGCAGACCCAGACGATTAAAAACGTGATGGAAGAGTCCAAACAAGCGGCAGCAGAGATGCAAAACCATACCGAAGAAATTGAAAAAGTCATCGGAATGATTTCCTCTATTGCTGAACAGACGAATTTGCTGGCGCTCAATGCTTCAATTGAAGCCGCCCGGGTCGGTGAAGAAGGCCAGGGCTTTGCTGTTGTTGCGGGAGAAGTCAGAAAGCTTTCCGAACGCTCGGCAGATGCCGCTTTATCCGTTTCCCAGCTTGTGGCGGGCACGCAGGAGAGCAGCCGGCTTGTCATGGAACGTATTCAGGAAGGAAACGAAGCGGTTGATAAAGGGCAGATATTAATCAACGGCACATACGAGAATTTTTCAGGAATTTTTAAAGGGATCTCTCAATTTACCGAACGGACCGATCAATTGCTTCAGTCCTTGTTAAAAGTCGAAAAATCGTATCAAACCATTTCATCAGCGATGGAGCAGATTTCCGCCGTTACCGAAGAGCAGGCGGCAGGTTCTGAAGAAGTCGCGGCAGCAGCGGAGCAGCAAAGCGCCGGCATGCAGGAAATCGCATCGGCCATTCAGCAGCTCTCCGCTTTGTCGGAAGAATTGAATCAAGCGGCATCCAAGTTTAAACTGGCCGCAGAATAAAAAGAACAGCCTGATCCAGAGAGATCAGGCTGTTTTGTTTATACAGGATTCAAAATCCGGTTTAAAAACTGTTTTGTTCGTTCTTCCTTAGGAGCTGAGAAAATTTGTTCAGGCGGGCCCTGTTCGACGATGACGCCGCCGTCGATAAAGACGACTTCGTCTGCGACATCCTGCGCGAATTTGATTTCGTGGGTGACGACAACCATCGTCCAGCCCTCATTCGCAAGGTCTTTCATGACTTTCAGCACTTCACCGACCAGCTCGGGGTCAAGCGCCGATGTGGGCTCGTCAAAAAGCATCAGTTCCGGCTTGATGGCCAGAGCGCGGGCGATCCCGACGCGCTGCTGCTGTCCCCCGGAAAGCTGGAATGGATAGAGGTCCATTTTGTCTTCAAGGCCGACCTTTTGCAGAAGCTGAACGGCTTCCTTTTTGACCTCTGCTTTATTGCGCTTTTGCACTTTTACCGGCCCTTCCATCACATTTTCAAGCACGGTGCGGTGCGGGAACAAGTGATAGGCCTGGAATACCATTCCCGACTTTCTCCGCAGGCGGAGGAGGTCAGCCGGTTTATTTTTCTTGGAAAAATCGATGGTGAAATCGTCAAAAGAAAGAATGCCGCGGTTTGGAATTTCCAAAGCGTTCAGGCAGCGAAGCAGCGTCGTCTTGCCTGAACCGGAAGGCCCTAAAATGGCGATCACTTTTCCTTTTTCGATGTTCAGGTCGATTTTTTTTAAGATTTCGTTTTCGCCGAAGGATTTATTCAGCCCTTTGATCGCAAGCATTGTCTATTTCCCTCCTTACCTGGCCACATACCGGTCCAACCGCCGTTCAATCTGCTGCTGAACAAGCGCGAGGACAAAGCAGATGATCCAATAGATGAATGCGGCTTCCATATAAATGATTAATATTTGGTCTAGATTGCTGGCCCCGATTTCCTGGGCTTTCCGGAATAATTCAGCAACAAGAATTTGTGACGCAAGCGATGTGTCTTTAACCAAGCTGATGAATGTATTGGATAATGGCGGAATCGACACGCGTACAGCCTGCGGCAGGATGACCCTGGTAAGCGCCGTTTTTTGAGTCATTCCAATCGAATAAGCCGCTTCCCACTGCCCTTTCGGAACGGAAAGGATGGAAGCTCTGATGATTTCCGACGCATATGCGCCGACATTTAATGAAAAGGCAATGATTGCGCTCGGAAACGGGTCAATCGTGATTTGAAACGCTGGAAACAAGTAAAAAATAATGAACAGCTGAACGAGCAGCGGCGTTCCGCGGATCGCTGAGACATAAATGCCGAAAACCGCTCTTAAAATGCGGGATTTGGACATTCTCGCCAGCGCCGTGATCAATGCGATGATCATACCGAATATAAAAGAGAGAATGGCAAGGGGAATCGAATAATAGATTCCCCTTAAAAAGATCGGCCAAAATGACTCACGCACAAGATCCCAGGGGATCGCCGCGCCGATGGCCGCCGCTTGTATATTACTTAGAAACATCTTCGCCAAACCATTTCTTCGCTATTTTCGCGAGTGTGCCATCCTCTTTCATGTCTTTCAGCGCGGAGTTGACCTTGTCAACCAGCTCGCCGCTTCCTTTGCGGAAAGCAAAATGCGTAGTTTGCGGTTCGCCTGTTTCAAAAGCGACTTTCAGGTTTTTGTTTCCTGATGTCTTCAAATAGTTCAGCACCGCCAGTTTATCGTTAAAGGTGAGGTCGACACGGCCCTGCTGAATCAGCTGGAACGATTGAGCCATTCCTTCCACGCCTTCGATTTCAGCGCCGGCGTTTTTCGCAAGATCATTATAGTTGCTTGTCAAAGACTGTGCAGCTTTTTTCCCTTTAACGTCCCCTTCAGATTTTATATCGTTGTTGTCCGCTTTTGTGACAACGACGGCTTGGGAAGTTGTATATGAATCAGAAAAATCGTACTGATCTTCACGGTCTTTTTTCCCGACTTGGTTGGCAACGACGTCAAAACGCTTGGAGTTGAGGCCGGCAAACATGCTGTCCCACTGCGTTTCTTTAAATTCAACTTTCAGGTTGAGGCGCTTGGCGACTTCCTGCATCACTTCGACATCATAACCTGTTAATTGATCTGTTTTTTTATCGTGGAATGTAAATGGTTCGTACGTTCCTTCAGTACCGACGGTCAAAACGCCTTTATCTTTAATTGAAGACCAGAGGCTGTCGCCGGCTGCGTTTTTATCCTTGGAGTTGTCCCCTGACGCGCCGCATGCGGCCATCACGGTGATCAACAGCGTCAATAATACAGCGAATATGGCTTTCTTCATTTTATTCCCCGCTTTTCTGATTGGATTTAGTTGATATGATTTTACTTAACGGTCTTACAAAAGTAAAGCATAAACCTTTTTTAGTATGAGTCAAGAAATTCGTTTTTAGTGATGATCATTCTGATTCCTGATCAAAGCGGATCTTCCATTTTTTAAGTCTGTATTGCAGACTCTGCCTGCTGATCCCCAGAACTCGCGCCGCCTGTGACACATTGTAATTGCATTTTTTAACGGTTTTTTGAATATAATACTTTTCGGCATTCTCGATTTGTTCCTTCAAAGGAGCCGCCGAGGCGGAAGGAAGCGGGGCGAACAGATCATAGCCCTGCTGCGGCAGCTGCTTTTTTGCCGCTGGTTTCGTCCTGTATTGCAATGGAAGGTGCGTCAGCTCCAGTTTGTCTTCGTAAGACATCAAATTCATGGCGCCTTCAATTAAATGTTCAAGCTCCCTGACGTTTCCCGGCCAATCATATGAAAGCAGAAACCGCCGTACCTCTTCCTCAAAACCTTTGACCTCCATTTGGAACAATGCGTTGTATTTATCGATAAAATGCTGCGTGAGCGGCATGATATCTTCCTTCCGATCTTTTAATGGAGGAATGAACAAAGTGACGACGCTCAGTCTGTAATACAAATCTTTTCGCAGTCTTTGCCCGCTGACCGCATCGACTGGATCTTCGTTCATCGTCGCAATGATCCTGACATCGATCGGAGTATCCTTGGAAGCGCCGATCCGCCTGATCGTTTTTTCTTGAATCGCGCGCAAAAGCTTTGCCTGCAAACTGAAGTCCAAAGAATTGATCTCGTCAAGGAGCAATGTGCCGCCGTCTGCTTGTTCGAAAAGACCCGGGCGATCGACTGCTCCCGTGAATGCCCCTTTGGCCGTGCCGAATAATAGGCCTTCAACGAGGCTTTCCGGGAGGGCTGCGCAGTTTTGCGAGATGAATGGGCCGGTCGACCGCTGGCTTCCGTTATGTATACTTTGGGCGAACAGTTCTTTTCCGGTTCCGGTGTCACCGACGATGAGAATGGAGGAAGAGGTCCGGGTCGCCCGCTTTGCATGTTCAATCACTTCCTTGAACACCGGGCTGACGCCGATCAGGCTGTCAAATGTATACTTTGTGTTTTCTGTTTTGTTCATATTTTCTCTGATCAGGCGTTCAAGCTTTGTGACATCTTTGGCAATCTCAACCGCTCCTTTCGTATTCCCGTTTTCCATAATGGGAAACGTATGATTAACGGTCGTAATTTCCTGGCCTTTGTTATTGAAGTAGGTCTGCTTGACGTTTTTGTTCGTTTTTCCGTGATGCAGCGCCTGCAGGAGAGTGCTGTCATGCTGGCTGGCAAACGTAAACACGTCCAGCACGTTTTTGTCGAGCACATCGCCGACATCCATCCCTTCAATCTGGCTCATTTTTTTGTTATAGACAACAGATGTGCCGTTTTCGTCGACGACATGCAAGCCGATATCGATTTCATCTATAATTCTTTGAAAAATAAGCTTCAGTAAATCATAATCCTTCAGCAAGTGACATCCCCCTTTGTTCGTAACTGTCTCCATTGTAAGTGAAGACTTGATAAGGGTGCAAAAAAATATGCATTTATTTTTGCACCTTTGAATAAAAACCGCAAAATTTTTTGCGAATTATACATGCAATGTTCTGAAAATTTGCGGTTTTAAGGATTGGCACGATACTTGCATATAAAATAGTGTGAAACAAAATACGACATCTGGCATGTATGTCCAAAAATAAGAAGGAGGAATCAGAATGACGGTTCTATCAAAGTCCGAGAAAATTATGAAGCAAACCGCACATTTTGGCGCGAATAACTATCATCCTTTGCCGATCGTGATTTCTGAAGCGGAAGGCGCGTGGGTGAAAGATCCGGAAGGCAACCGATACATGGATATGCTGAGCGCTTATTCCGCAGTGAATCAAGGGCACAGGCATCCGAAAATCATCCAGGCGTTAAAAGATCAGGCCGACAAAATCACCCTGACGTCGAGAGCTTTTCACAATGACCAGCTTGGTCCTTTCTATGAAAAAGTCGCTTCATTAACGGGGAAAGATATGGTTCTGCCGATGAACACCGGAGCGGAAGCGGTTGAGTCAGCGATTAAAGCAGCCCGGCGCTGGGCTTATGATGTAAAAGGCGTTCCGGACAATCAGGCGGAAATTATCGCATGTGAAGGCAATTTTCACGGCCGGACGATGCTGGCTGTGTCGCTTTCATCAGAAGAAGAATATAAACGCGGTTTCGGGCCGATGCTTCCCGGCATCAAGCTGATTCCATACGGGGATCTGGAGGCGCTGAAACAGGCGATCACACCGAATACAGCCGCTTTCTTAATTGAGCCGATTCAGGGTGAAGCGGGCATTGTCATTCCGCCGGAAGGCTTTTTGAAACAGGCTGCTGAAGTCTGCAAAGAACGCAATGTCTTGTTTATCGCTGACGAAATACAGTCAGGGCTTGCGCGAACGGGCAAAATGTTCGCCTCTGATTGGGAGGATGTCACACCGGACATGTACATTTTAGGAAAAGCGCTAGGAGGCGGCGTGTTCCCGATATCTTGTATTGCTGCAAACCGGGATGTGCTTGGCGTGTTTAATCCGGGCTCGCACGGGTCGACTTTCGGAGGGAATCCGCTTGCATGTGCCGTATCGATCGCCGCCCTTGAAGTGCTGGAAGATGAGCGGCTCGCTGAACGGTCGTTGGAGCTTGGGGAATATTTTAAAGAGAAGCTCTCGCAAATCGATAATCCAAAAATCAAAGAAGTGCGCGGCAGAGGGCTGTTCATCGGGGTTGAGCTGACAGAGGCGGCGCGCCCGTATTGCGAGCGTTTGAAAGAAGAAGGCCTGCTCTGCAAAGAAACGCATGAAACGGTGATTCGCTTTGCACCTCCTCTTGTTATTTCAAATGAGGATCTGGATTGGGCGATTGAAAAGATTACCCGTGTTTTGTCGAAGTAAAGCGGACGGCTGAACAATAAGGGGATTGTTCAGCCCGTTTTTTCGCCGCATGTGCGAAGTTTGTCAAAAATTGAAATATCAGGAAAATGTTCAGAAGATTTAAAAAATAGTCTATATGTCATAGGGGAAGCTGACATTAGGGAGAATGGAAACGGAAGGGGTGAAGGCGGTTTGAATCATGAAAACCGTGAACAATATGCACTGAAAAGAACGATGAAATCCCGCCATTTGTTTATGATCTCGCTTGGCGGCGTGATCGGAACCGGCTTTTTTCTCGGAACAGGATATACGATCAATGAAGCCGGGCCGATCGGCGCGATTCTTTCCTATTTAGCGGGCGGAATGATCATGTATTTTACGATGCTTTGCCTTGGGGAGCTCGCAGTGGCAATGCCGGTTTCAGGCTCTTTTCAGACGTACGCGACAAAATTTATCGGGCCTGCCACAGGATTTGCTGTCGGCTGGATTTACTGGCTCGGCTGGTCGGTTACGGTCGCTTTGGAATTTCTGTCGGCGGGGCAGCTCATGAAAAGATGGTTTCCCGATGTCGGCGTCTGGATATGGTGTTTGATTTTCGGCCTGCTGCTTTTTTCGCTTAACGCGCTATCGGCAAAAGCTTTCGGGGAATCGGAATTTTGGCTGTCCGGCATCAAAATTATCGTCATCCTTCTGTTTATTATTCTCGGCGGAGGCGCGATGTTCGGACTTATCGATATGAAAGACGGACAGGCTGCACCGTTCTTTTCCAATCTGATTGGAGACGGAATTTTTCCAAACGGATTCGGCGCGATCTTTATCACGATGATCACTGTCAACTTTGCCTTTCAGGGGACAGAGCTGATCGGGATCGCGGCGGGGGAAAGCGAAAATCCGGAAAAAACGGTGCCCCGCTCCATTAAACAGACGGTCTGGCGGACACTCGTGTTTTTCGGCTTGTCCGTATTTGTCCTGGCGGGGTTGATTCCATGGGAAAAAGCGGGGGTTGTTGAAAGCCCGTTCGTTGTCGTATTTGAACAAATTGGCATTCCGTATGCCGCCGATTTGATGAACTTTGTCATTTTAATTGCTTTATTATCGGTGGCGAATTCGGGTTTGTACGCATCGACGAGGATGCTTTATTCCCTTGCGAAAGAAGGAATGGCCGCTCAAGCTTTAAGCCGGGTCAATAAAAGAGGGATCCCGATGAATGCGCTGTGGATCACGCTCGGTTTTGCCGGTTTGTCCCTCGTCTCAAGCGTAATTGCCGCAGAAACGCTCTACATCTGGCTTTTGTCTCTTGCCGGTTTAAGCGCACAAGTCGGCTGGATCACGATTACGGTATCACAGCTGCTATTTCGCAGACGATATGTCAAAGAAGGCGGTAAGGTTGAAGACTTGAAATTTAAAACGCCTCTTTATCCTTATTTGCCGCTGACGGGATTTATTTTAAACAGCGCCGTCCTTGTGAGCCTTGCCTTTGATTCAGAGCAGAGAATGGCATTGTACTGCGGAATTTTGTTCATGTCGGCCAGCTACTTTGTTTATCACATGTTTGTGAAAAAACGCCAGACTCTTGAGCGACAAGAAGCATTGATCTATCAAAACAAAACGAACGATGAGGTGGTTATTGATGAATAAGCAAGTTTCTCTGATTGGAATGCCGATGGACTTGGGACAGGCGCGGCGCGGTGTGGATATGGGACCGAGCGCGATTCGCTACGCTCATATCGTGGAACGTCTGACCGAGCTGGGCTATGATATCGATGATCTTGGCGATGTGCCGATCAACCGCGATCAGCCAAAAGGAGACAAAGGGCTGAAAAATTTAGTTTCCGTACTCGAAGGAAACTGCAAGCTGGCCGATATCGTCGACAATGTCATCGAACAGCGCCGCTTCCCGCTCGTGTTGGGCGGAGACCACAGCATAGCCATCGGGACATTGGCGGGGGTAGCCAAGCATTATCAACAGCTCGGCGTGATTTGGTATGACGCACACGGCGACTTAAATACGCTGGAGACATCACCGTCGGGCAACATCCACGGTATGCCGCTGGCGGTAAGTCTCGGTGTCGGCCACGAAAAGCTGGTCAACCTTCACGGCTATGCGCCGAAAATCAAGCCGGAGCATGTCGTCATCATCGGTGCGCGCTCGCTTGATGAAGGAGAGCGCAAATATATCCGTGAAACCGGCATGAAAGTCTACACCATGCATGAAATCGACAGGCTCGGTATGACGAAGGTGATAGAGGAAACGATCGAGTATCTGTCAGCAAATTGCGACGGCATTCATCTGAGCCTCGATCTCGACGGTCTTGATCCGAGCGACGCTCCGGGAGTCGGCACCCCTGTCGTCGGAGGCATCAGCTACAGGGAAAGCCATTTGGCGATGGAAATGCTTTATGATGCAGATATCATTACTTCTGCCGAGTTTGTTGAAGTCAACCCGATACTTGATCATAAAAATAAAACCGGTGAGGCGGCTGTCGAACTGATCGAATCGCTGTTAGGGAAGAAGCTGCTGTAACCAATGCAAAGGAGAAGGCATCGGCATGATGCCTTTTCTTTTTTTTATCAAAATAAAGCCAAAAACTCTCTTACGGGCTTCGGCAGAAAACTGCCGGCCCGCCACACGACAGACGGCTGCAGAATGAACGGATTGTCTTGAATCTCCAAAGTCTGAACATGGCGTGCAAAATGCGCCGGCAGCATGGACAGCGGCAGAATCGTTGCTCCGAATCCCGAAGTGACGAGGCTGAGGAGCGTTGTAGAATCGTGGCACTCACAGACGACCCTCGGCTCCAAGCCCGATGATTGAAAGTGATAGACGACCTCATCATAAATCCCTTTTCCATGCGACGGCCTGAGCAGAATCAGCGGCAGACCGGCAATTTCTTTCATTCCGGCTTCCCCTTTTAAGCCATACGACTGATTCCCCGGAAGAACGAGCTTGCATGGGACCTCCGGCAGGCTCTTTGATTCGATATTTTTGCTGTGGAAAGGCGTTGTCGTGACCGCCGCATCGATCTGCCGGCTTTCCAGGAGCCCGCTCAGCCGTGAAGGCTCACCTTCCCAAATGTTAAACATTAAATTCGGGTACATTTCCCTGATCTTCGAGACTTTTGAGAGCAATAGAGCCGCACAGTAAATCGTTGAACCGACGGCAAGGGTTCCGTTGACTTCTTCACGCAGCTCCCGAACCTCCAAGATGGAATCCTCAAGCTTGTGCAGGATTTCTTTTGCTCTTTTCAAAAACACTTCTCCTTCATAGGTCAGCGTCAGATTTTTCTTTTTGTTCCGGTCAAATAAAACGACTCCGAGCTCCTCTTCCATCTGCTTCAACTGTCTGGAGAGCGGCGGCTGGGCGATATGGAGCCGCTTCGCCGCCGTTGTAATCTTTCCTTCCTGTGCGATCGTAACAAAGTACTTTAACTGGCGAATATCCATTTTCTCGGCACTCCTTTTTATACCTTTAAAGTATTATATATAGATTTAACAGATATTTTCAATATGGTAAATAGAGGCGTATCATTTTAACTGAAGCACTAAGGAGGAAAGGGGGGCGCATATGAACATCATCATCGGAATTACGGGCGCGACCGGCGCGATATTTGGCGTGCGGATGCTGGAGTGGCTGAAGAAAACCGACGCAGAGACACACCTGGTTATCTCTCCGTGGGCAGCGGCAACGATCCTGCACGAAACGGGATATACGATGAAAGACGTAGAAAAGCTCGCATCTTTTACGTATTCCCACAAAGACCAGGCGGCCCGCATTTCAAGCGGTTCCTTTCAAACGGACGGAATGATTGTCGCACCGTGCAGCATGAAGACGTTGGCGGGCATCCGCACCGGTATGGCGGATAACCTGTTGACCCGTTCGGCGGACGTCATGCTGAAGGAACGGAAAAAGCTTGTGCTGTTAACAAGGGAGACGCCGCTGAACCAGATTCATCTTGAAAACATGCTTGAGCTGACAAAAATGGGCGCGGTGATCCTGCCGCCGATGCCGGCTTTTTATAATCATCCCCAAAATCTGACCGAAATGGTCGACCATATCGTATTCCGGACGCTGGACCAATTTGGAATCCATCTGTCTGAAGCGAAGCGCTGGGAAGGAATGAAGCAGGAGAAATAAGGAGGATAACAGAATGGCTTATCAAGACTTTAGAGATTTTTTAAATACGCTGAAAAAAGAAGGACAGCTTCTTGAAGTTCAGGAAGAGGTGAAGCCGGAACCCGATTTGGGAGCCGCTGCACGCGCCGCCAACAACCTCGGAGACAAATCACCCGCTCTTTTATTCAACAACATTTACGGCTATAACAATGCCCAAATCGCGCTGAATGTCATCGGTTCCTGGCCGAACCACGCGTTAATGCTCGGCCTTCCGAAAGACACGCCTGTCAAAGAACAGTTCTTTGAATTCGCGCGCCGCTATGATCAGTTTCCTGTAAAAGTGCAAAGAGAGGAAACAGCGCCGTTTCACGAAAACGACATCAAAGAAGACATCAACCTGTTTGACATTCTGCCGCTCTTCCGCATCAATCAGGGCGACGGCGGCTTTTATTTAGATAAGGCATGCGTCATTTCCAGAGATGTCGAGGATCCGGAACACTTCGGCAAACAAAATGTCGGCATGTACAGATTGCAAGTAAAAGGAAAAGACCGCCTCGGCATTCAGCCCGTCCCGCAGCATGACATTGCAATCCACCTGCGCCAGGCTGAAGAGCGCGGCGAAAACCTGCCTGTCACGATTGCGCTCGGCTGCGAACCGGTCATTGCAACGGCGGCATCCACACCGCTCTTATACGATCAATCAGAATACGAAATGGCAGGGGCCTTGCAAGGCGAACCTTATAAAATCGTCAAATCAAAACTGTCTGACTTAGATATCCCATGGGGCGCGGAAGTGGTTCTCGAAGGCGAGATCCTGGCGGGCGAACGTGAGTATGAAGGCCCGTTCGGCGAGTTTACCGGCCACTATTCAGGCGGAAGAAGCATGCCAATCATCAAAATCAAGCGCGTCTGCCACCGCAACAACCCGATTTTTGAACACCTGTATTTAGGCATGCCTTGGACTGAGGTTGACTACATGGTCGGGATTAATACATGTGTGCCGCTTTACCAGCAGCTAAAAGAGGCCTATCCGAATGAAATTGTCGCGGTAAACGCGATGTATACACACGGCTTGATCGCCATTGTATCAACGAAAAGCCGCTACGGCGGATTCGCCAAAGCCGTCGGCATGCGCGCGCTGACGACCCCGCACGGCCTCGGATACTGCAAAATGGTGATCCTCGTTGACGAAGACGTCGATCCGTTTAACCTCCCGCAAGTGATGTGGGCAATTTCAACGAAAATGCATCCAAAACACGATGCAGTCATCATCCCGGATTTATCCGTTCTGGCGCTTGATCCGGGTTCTGAACCGGCGGGAATCACCCACAAAATGATCCTGGACGCGACAACGCCTGCGGCCCCGGAAACAAGAGGACACTATTCACAGCCGCTCGATTCCCCTATAGGAACGAAAGAGTGGGAAGCGAAATTAATGAATCTGTTAAATCAATAAAAGAGGAGAGTGTTTCATCATGCATACATGTCCGCGCTGCGAATTAAAAGAAGCGGAAACCGTCAGCAAGTCACCCGTTGAAGGAGCCTGGGAAGTTTATCAATGCCAGCACTGCTTTTTCACTTGGAGGTCATCGGAGCCGGAGACGATCACAAATCCTGAAAAATACAATCCGGCCTTTAAAATTGACCCTTCTGAAGTCGAAACAGCCGTACAAGTGTCGGCGGTTCCAGACCGGAAAATCTAAAGGGAGGCATCCGGCATGGCTCAGCTATCTAACGAATTGTTTCAGCTGATAAACGGAGAGAAACTCGCCGGAAAGCGGCGCGAAGCGATGATGCTCCAGACCGTCACAGAAGACGGCTGGCCGCACACAGCGATGATCAGCGCCGGCGAAATCCTCGCCTTGAACAAAACCGACATCCGCCTGGCTCTCTGGCAAGGCACAACGACAACCGCGAACATCGCGAGAACAGGCCGGGCGCTCCTCGTCACCTGCTGGAAAGGCAAAGCACATTATGTGCGGCTGTCTTTAAAGAAACTGCCCGAATTAAAAGACGCCAAACACCCGAGAGCGCGCTTCGCCGGCACAGTCGAAGCGGCACGGGAAGATATCGCAAAATACGCTGATATCATCTCCGGCGTTCAGATTGAGCTGAAGGATGAAGCGGCGGTTTTGCGGCGGTGGGAGGAGACGCTGGAGGAACTGAGGAAATGAAGAAAAGGACCATGGCGAACCATGGTCCTTTCAATTATTTCTGCAGCATTTTATTCGTCACTTTATAAGCCAAGATACAGCCAATTGTAATGATAATAATGGCGATCGAAAGGATCACGAGCTTTTCAGCAACGGTATATATCGGCATGGGAATAATAACAGCGCAGACGGAAAACACGCCGCCAAAATAAACAAACAGGATCAGCGGTTTTTTGTATTTTTTCCAAATCACTTGATTAATCCCGTTTCTTTCGGGGGCTGCCGGGTGTTTGCGGTCTTCATCTTTCATCAATTTATTTAGCAGCACATAAATGAGAAATGCGAATAAAGTTGCCGAGAAAATATTAAAACAGAGGATAAACAGTTTTTCTCCGATGCTCATCTTCGGAATCAGAACAGTGCTGAGAACGGAGCCGCATACGAAAAACAAGTAGACGGATAAGATGGCTTTGTTTCTTGGTTTTTCTAGAAATTTAGACATTCGGACCTCTCCAATCGTAAATGATTAAACGCTGAAAATGAGATGGATCAGAAAAGAAAAAATATAAAAGATGATGATGCTTAAAATGCCTCTGCTCACAAGATAAAGGGCGAAATACAGTTTTCTCAGGAACCAGTTGTATCTTAATAGCCGTTTGTAAACGAAGTAACCGGTGCCGATAAGAAGAAAAACGAATGTGTTCGTGATTTTATGGGACCATTTTTCAGGTTTTAAAAAGATCATTTTTTCATATTCAATGATCATGTGACGCGCTATGATTAAAAAACCCAAACTGTAAGCGAAATGAGCGGCCAACATACCGGCGATGAAGTATTCGGTATATTCAACAATAGTTTCTGGTGACATCATAACTCCTTTATGAAGTGCGGACTCCAGCGTTTTTTTTCTGATATAAAAAGCTTCTCATTTTTCGTCAGGCATTCTTTCCAAACAAGACCGGTTCAGCATTTGATTCCCCGCTTGATAAACCGCAAAAAAGCCGCACGATATCGCGGCACACAAAACCGTGAACACAGCGGATTTCCATAAGAAAGTGAGTCCGGTCATTGAAAACACGGATGTTCCCACAATCAGGATGCCGACGAAGTAGAAAGAGAGCGTGAACGGCTTTCTATATTTCTTCCAAAAGATTTTCGCGACAATGTTGCATCGGTGTGCGCTTTGATCTTTCTTCGGCCTATTTATGAACACATAAATGATGAAGGCGAATAAAGAGATTGAAACGAACATAAAGCCGATGACGGCAAGCTTTTCCTTCCAGTTCATTGAAGGTTTGGCAAGACCGGTCAAAATAATGATTGTTGCAAGTAGGGAATAAACTGAGAGAATGATTTTATTACTGCCTTTCAAATATGACCTCTCCTTGTGCCTTAAATCCTATGCTGTCTGATGATATTTTGATTCGCTTTAATGAAGAAGTATTTGTGGATGAATTTGACCCCCATCATAGAAAATAAACAAGCCATAAGCAGATAGACGGTACTCATCAACAAATAAACGGCAGGCTCGGAAACCCGCAAAACGGCATGACTTATTACAAAACCGCCTGCCGGAACAGCTGCCAGAAGCATCCTTGTCGGAGCTGCTGTCTCCCTTTTGCCTCTTTTAGAATCAGGGAATACAACCAAGTAATACCGAATGACGAGGAAGATAAAGGCGGCATATATGAATAGTGACAGACTGATCAACGGTAAATGAAAACCGATGGCAGAAACCATCATTTTTTGCGCCGTGATCAGCTGGCAATATGACATACCGCTGAAAGATACACCCATAAACCGAACATATTGAAGGTGATGATGGCATCCAGTCATGCTTTTGGTATTCATGATGATCATCCATATATTGATCAGGATAGCAACAGGGACAGCGGAGAATGTGAAAAAATCAACTTTGTTCGCCAGCGCAGGTAATATGCATAAAATATCCAGCATCAACACGATAAAACACGCCATTCCCCATTTCGTTTCCCGGCTGGCGGGAACTGTCAAATGAGATTGAATATTGTAAGGTAAATCTTTGTATGTAACCGTTTCTTTTAATCTCAGCAAAGCTTGTATTCCTCCGCTTATCCCTCTGAATTTTTATAATTCTGCATGTATTTTTTCAGCCAGACCTTTTTTCTGTAGATATGCAATAGGAGTGGAGGAACGAAAAAAAACAAGCTGATAACGGAAACAAACAAGGGAATTTCTGAAGGGGCTTTTGCTCCTATCGCCCATATCGTCATGATGACTAAAAAGATACCGCCTACAGGAAATAAAATAGAGAAGATGATCATTGCTTCGTTTATTTTTTTATATAGAAAATGTTTTTCGTTTTTCATGAAAAGCTCCTTTTTCTTGGTCAACGATACTTATCACTTGATAAGCAAAGCAATTGTAGCTAGCTGCGATCTGTTTTTTTTCGTAAATCAATCATGTTTGTGTTCCGGCGATTGTTCTGTTCGGTGGTCATGATTTTCGGTCGCGGGCTGTATGTTCCCTTTTTAAAACTTCTATCGATCAAGCCTTGGTTGGCTTTGATAAAAAAGAATTTATGAATGAATTTAACCCCCATAAAAGAAAAAAAGAAAGTAAATGCCAAAAAGGTATAACTCATAAAATAGGTAGCTCCGCCTTCAAAAAAATGCAGGAAGAAAAACGCCGCAATGTAAGCGACTATTCCAAATAAACACAAGCAGTTTACCAAAGTCGTACTGTCTGTCTTTTTTTTATAGTTTGGGAAAATGATAAGGTAATGTAGAACCATACTTAAAATCACAATCACATAAACGAATGTAGACGTGATGATAAATACAAGGTCATAACCGAGCAAAACGTAAACGAGTTCTTGTGATAATACAAAATAACAAAAAGAACATACAGCGCCAGCTGCCCCCATATATATGGTGAAATGCAAATCATTCCGATCACTCTGTTTTAAAAACAGGACAATGACTGTCCATATGTTAATACCCGTCATAAAAGGTATTGATATAGCCGTGAAAAATGTTTCCCCTATCGCTATGATCAGCACGCCGCACATTAAATCAGTAAATAAAATCATCCACAGCATGTTTAACTTAGCATTTTTATCACAGCTTTCAGATGCTAAATGGGTTATGATGCGGGAAGGCAAATTCCTGTATTTAGGATTTCCTTTTAATTTCAGCAAAGTGTTCACCTGCCTTTTATCAATTGATGTGAAAGAACAGACCATTTCGGATCGTGTATTTCGGCTGATGAAAGCTATAAAATAAAATTTGTCAGGGCTCCGAATTTGAAAATTAGCTTAAGAGAAAGCATCCCGAATGAGATGCTTTGAAATTTATTCATTTGTGAAATCAATAATTATGTATTTTTAAACGATATCGTATACTCCAGCCCTTAATAATTCATACCATTGTTCAATTGTCTTTAATGAAATATGTACAGGTTTTTCATTGTGTTCATCATATTGAGCAACCCAGACGCCTTAAGCAGAAGGAATAAAGAAGACGATGTTTTGCAAAAATGGTCCATCGTTTAACAGCGGATCATTTATTCCGAGTTTACGTAGGAGACGATAAACTTTTTCATCTCTTCAGTTAGAGGATTTTCATCCTCTGCGCTTTTTTCTTCATTCCAGTATTATTGGTTGCGGCTGACTGCAATTCATCCATTTTTCCTAAAGATACCTCTGCAATACCTTTGGCTATATCCGGATAATCGCATAGCGTGACGAGTATTGCTAGTTCTTCAGATGTACATGTGATGAGATGTTTTATTGTTTTCACATCCTTGTAAAAAAATTAAACCCTGAAAATGAAGTGGAGAATAAAAGATAAAATATAAAAGATGATGATACTTAGAATTCCGCTTCCCAGAAGGTAAAGGGCGTAATATAGTTTTCTCAGGAACCAGTTATATTTGTAAAGCCGTTTATATACAAAATAACTAGCACCGAAAAAGAGTCCTGTAAAAAAATTAACAGTTTTTTTGAACAAATTTGAAGGTGTTTCAAATGTTCCACGTTCGTAATTATTTACTATTAGATTTCCGAGAATTAGCAATAGCAACCCGTAACCAAATTGAGCACCTAAAATAGCGCATAATAGGTACTCTGAATATTCGACGAAAATTTCGGGTGTCATACTCCCTCCTGTTTAACCAAACCATTTTTTGATGATTTAAGTCGAATTTTTGTTCATTCTTTCGATTTTTTTGACGACATTGAGGTTGTTTTTGTCGCTAATATCTGTCGGGCATATTCGGCTTCACAGCTTGTGCTGAATGCTTCAGCACAGCAAACTGGCAGTACACACCGCCTTGTGATACAAGATAACAAAAAGAACATACGGCTCCAGTTGCTCCATATATAAGGTGGAATGAAATTATTCCGATCACTCTGTTTTAAAAACATGACTACGATTGTCGATATGTTAATACCGATCATAAAAGGCAATGATATAGTGTTTTCCCAATTGCTAAGATGGGCACTCCGCATATCAAATCTGTAAACAGTATTATCCAAATCATGTTTAATTTAGCTTTTTGTTCACAGCTTGCAGCTACTAAATGGGAAATGATGCGGGAAGACAAATACCTTTTTTGGGATTCCTCTTTAATTTCAGCAAGGTTTTCATCTGCCTTTTCTACTGATGTGAAAGAACAGAGGATACCATTTCGGATCTTGATTTCGGCTGACGAAAGCTATAAAAATGAAATTAAATGTTGTCAGGTAAGTTCTGCTAAGACTCTTTTATTTTTCTCCGGGTTTGAAAATTTGTATAAGAGAAAGCATCCCGATGTGAGATGCTTTGAAGTTTAATCGATCACAGCTTCAGCCAAAACTTGCTGAAACTCAATTTCTTCTTCGTCTTGGTAACCTTCGAAAATCACTTTCTCAATATCTGAATGGTTAAAAGCAAAAGTATAGTCTGGATTAATGTAGCCCTCGGGGTAAAAAACGCCGATATAGTCAAACATTTTTGGATTTTCGCTTACAACGATCTGTTTTCTTCCGTAAATCATTAATTTTTTTTTCCCGCCTTCTAGTAAGACGATTGAGCCGCTAGGCAGTAAGTTATTTTCGGTCAAGGCTATATTTCCCCTTTCTTAAATATCTGTCAACAATGTCTTGGTTGGCTTTAATAAATAAATATTGATGAATGAACTTGACTCCAAAATAAATGAAAAAACAAGTAAATAACAAGTAGATATAACTCATAAATAGGGTAACGATTGAATCAGAAAAGCGAAAGACGAACTGTGCAATAATATAACCTAATCCCGGTCCTAGGGTTAGTAAGTACGTGCCCCAAGATGATTTGTCATCCTTTTTTTTGTGTAAATTTGGAAAAACGATAAGGTAGTATCGAATAAATCCTAGAATAATAATGATACAAGTTAATAAAGAAGTCGTGAAAAATAAAAAGTTAAAACCTAAAACAGAAAAGGCATATTTCTGTGAAAGTACAAAATAACAAAATGAGATGACGGCCCCGGTAACACCTTTATACAAAATGAAGTGCAAATTATTGCGATAATTTGGCTTCAAAAACATGACAATGACTGTCCATATATTAACACCAATCATAAAAGGCAATGCTATAGTCGTAAAGATATTTTTACCATTTGCTAATAGAGGTCCACCACATATGATATCTAAAAACAGGATAACGAACCCAAGCATCGTCAATTTATCTTCTTTTGAACTAGAAGCAGTGAGATGAGTTTGAATGTCAGATGGTAATTTACCGTATTTAGTATTCTCCTTTAATTTTAGCAAGGTTCCTTCACCAGCCTTTTTCTTATTTAAACCACCCTGCTACTGTTTTTAAACCAGATTCTACAGAATCTTTTGCCATATCGGTTATGCTTTTTTTGTCCTTGCCCCATTTAACTCCACCTAAAAGTTCCGATATTCCGATTGTAGCAATAAGAGATACACCAGCGGCCGCTATAATAGGGGCTCCACCCGCAATTACTAATGCACTTGCTACAGCACCTACCCCTAATGTTGCGGCACCCATTCCCACGTCAACAGCAGCATCGCCAACCGTTTTTTCAACAGAAGTACTAGGATCGTTGAGGTTGTTGATAAGATCTTCGCCAGTGGTAATGGCTACGCCTGCCCATCCGAGTTTGCTTTTCATAGCGCTTTTGAGAGCAGATGAGGGACGAGTTAATTTTGCAATTTCAGGGTTGTTACCAGCCTTCACCTGGGATTTTATCCAAGATTCATCATAGCTTTTCCCTTTAAGACCTATAGCTTCACCGTTTTTCACTTTATAACGTCTTAATTCTGTACCATCTTTTTTGAATTTAACTTTTCTCTCAATCTTTACTTTATCTTTTTTTACATACTTCACATTCTTCCCAAAATCCGTCGCAGCAGTAGTCGTTCCATACAAACTTCCCGCACTCGATACAGGATACATCCAATCGATCTCAAATGGAAGGTCTTCTTTTGTTGTGTCATCGATTTTGCCTTTTTCGTCTTTTTCGCTAAACCGGCCAAGCATCTTCTCCATCGGCGTTTCGTCGGGGTTTTGCAAGTCGTTTTGCAGGCCGCCGGGAGCTTGACTGATTGTTGAGTCATTTTGCGGCTTTAAAATTGAACCGCTTTTATATTCCGATATTTCAATTTTCGGCCCCGTATACATTTTCTCCAGCTGCTGAATGTACTGCTTCATCGTGTCAAGGTCTTCCTTCGCCGCTTTTAGCGCATTTGTCTGTTCGCGGTCGAAGGTGTGAAGCTTTTCGAGCGTCTCGCTGATTTGTCTTTGGGCTTTTTTGGCGTTTTCGTTGACGGCTGAATCGTCGAGGTCGGGCAGGTCGACGATGTGGCTGACAGTGGCCATCGTCTGATTGGCTTTTGACGTCAATCTGCCTGTCAGCGATTCGGCTTGACTGACACCGTCATGGAGTTCGTTTTCAAGAAAGCTTTGCGAGATAAAGCCGTTTTGGTTCGGTTCAAGGGAATGAAGCGCGCTTTTCGTCTTTTCTAAAAGTCCTTTATAATCGGAAATAAAAGATTCATAAAAAAGAAGAAAAGTGGTGTGGCACTCTTCATAGAACGAGCGGATCGCTTCACCGCCCGCGCCTTTTAAGGCGTCGTCAAGGGAGGTGAGACCTTTGACGCTTTGTTTGACTTTTGAAATCTCGTCAGTCTGGTTTTTTAATTCGGTCAGCGTTTTGTCTAGGCCGGTTTGAAAAGCCTGAACATCTAGAGTTTTCAATGCGTAGTCCCTTCCTTCTACTTGGCTTTGATCGATGACGACAGCTTTTTGTCGGCGTCTTTTATGGCGTTGACAGCCTGTTCGGTTTGCGCAATTTGTTTAGCTAGAGCCGATGCGTATGCTTTTGTCAGGCTTTTCAAATCTTTGTTCATGCTTTCGATTTTTTTGACGACGTCAAGGTTGTTTTTGCCGCTGATATCTGTCGGCACGTTCGGTTTCACAGCTTGGGCTGAATGCTTCAGCTTCGAGAGCGCCTGTTTGACTTCGCCTGTTTTGACTTTGATTTCTTGACCCATCGTAATCACTCCTTTAGCGGCGGGCTTCTCTTTCTTCTTTTTCCAGTTTTTCAATTTTCGTTTTTAATGAGCTGATATCCTTACCTAGTGAATCAATGTCATCATTTAAGGAAGAGATTTTCTCTTTTAATTGTTTAAACACTTCATTTAACTGTTTTCCGCAAATATCATTGTAGGCCGTTTTCATATCGCTTCTGACGTTTTTAAAAGAATCAGCAAGGCTGCCCTGCCATGTTGTCGGCGACAGTTCGGGCTTTTTGATGCTGTCTTTTGAATCGTCAAATTCCTTTTTATCTGCTTCTAATTCAGTTTGGCAATTTTTCAGTTGTTCGAGCTGTTGTTTTTTGATGAGAAGTGTACCTTGCAGCCCGTATAAAACTGTTTTTTCCCAGATCATGTTACTGCCACCTCCCGGAAAATTTGATTCAAATGACCTGTTGGGATCCGTTCGTTAAAGGACCTTATTAATGTTACAACATGGTATAAATGAGTTGAATAGGAAAAATGTACCGTGATTAAAGAATCGAGTCGAGCGGCTAAGCAGGGAATTCCTTATTATGACTGCGATTTTGCACTTTTCTCCATTTTCCTAGAAGGACAAAAGACATGGTTCTTAGGGCTGTGTTCTTTATGATATTTATTTTTTGTTTCACAAACTTTAAGGTAATTTTAAGAAAGAGGCAATCTTGTCGAACACTAAACAGGGTTTTTCGAACAAAATGTCAAATAGATTAGATATTTCATATAAACAAGGGGGGAAATTGTCTGTTTGTGATGAAAAAAGGGGACGGGCGGAATTTCTGTCAGGATGCCTCAGCTGGATTCTAAGAAAAATATGCGGCTAAATATATACTTTATGATAGATTGTAAACGCTGTCTTGTCCTCTGACCAACAGGGGGATGAAGATGAAGAAGCTGTTAGTTGTTTATGCTGTGATGCTCTGTTTGTTTTTTCTGTATGTCTACGACTATTCCCGGGGCGATAAAACCGGATCTACAGAAGCAAGCAGAAGGCCGGCGGCCGGAAGTCTATCCGAAAAATATGTGATGGTTACGTTTCAATCGGGAATCGAATATTGGAAGAGCGGCTTGAAAGGCTTTGAGGATGCCGCGCAGCTTTTCAACGTCTCTGTCGAGTATCGGGGGGCGGCCCATTATGATGTCCATGAGCAGACGACCGTCCTCGAGCAGGTGATTGCAAAAAAGCCGGCGGGGATCGCGCTTTCGGCAATAGATCCCAAAGCTTTAAACCCTGTCATCGACAAGGCGCACGAGCAGGGCATTCCGATCGTTTTATTCGATTCAGACGCCCCGCTCAGCAAAGCCTCTACATATGTCGGTACAAATAATATGGAAGCGGGTGCTGAGGCCGCAAGGCGAATGGCCGAGTTTTTAGATGGAATGGGAGAGACCGCCATCATTACCCAGCCGCGGCAGTACAATCACCAGGAAAGGACGAAGGGCTTTGAACAAACGATCAAGCAAAAATACCCGAACATGAAGGTCGCCGCGGTTTTGGACGGAAAAGGGGATGAGCTGACGTCGAAAAAAGAAGCGGTGAAGATTCTGGAAAAAAATCCGTCCATCAAAGGAATTTTCACGACAGAAGCCAATGGGGCGAGCGGTGTGGCCCGCGCTGTGAAGGCGGCGGGACTTGAAGGGAAAGTATGCATCATCGGCTTTGATAAAGACAAGAAAACGCTGGACGGCATCAAAAGCGGATCGATTTCCGCGACAATGGGTCAGGACACATGGCAAATGGGCTATTGGTCGCTGCACATGCTGTTTTTCTCAAATCACCATCTGAAGCAAGAACGCCCGCTTCCGGTAGCGATCGATACAGGCATTACGATCATAACGAAAGAAAATGTGGCAGCCTATTATGCGAATGATTAAACGTTTGATTAACAATGCGCCGATCCGTCATAAGCTGATCAGTCTTCTCTTATTAATCAGCATGTTGCCGACGATCGGCCTCGGCATTTTATCGGGATGGGCCGTTGAAAACATTATTGAAAAACAGGTGATCGACCAAACACTGCAGCTGATCGGCGAAGTGAACAAGACGGCTGAAGTATATGTCAGCCACATGCAGAACCTGACATATTTAATATCAATGAATGAAGAAATGGAAGCGTTTTTTAATCATGAAAAGGAGGACGGAGAGGCGGATTATAAGCGAAGGACGTTTTTGCAGGGCCTGACTTCTTTATATTCCGAAGCCGCGGGCATTCTCGTCGTCAATGATAAGGGTGAGATGATCAGCAATGAGATGTATGAACGCACGCCGACAGATTTGACAAAAGAACCGTGGTATCTGGCGGCTGTCGCTAATGAAGGAATTTTCAAGATGATCGGAAAGCCTGTCAATCGGAATATCAGAAGCCATGTGCACTACAGAGAAGATGAGGTCGTTTCTGCCGTCAGAGCTGTTATCGATCCTGAGACACAGCATGTGAAAGGCGTTGTGCTCATCGATTTGAAGCTGCGCGTCCTCGCAGAAGCGACAAAAAATATCCGCTTGGGGAAAACGGGTTATTTGATGATCATGGATGAGAATGGCGGCAATATTTATGCACCGGAGACTTCAAAGCTGTTTCTGCCGAAAAAGTGGTTCAGTCAAGACCGGTCCGGCTATTTTTCGAAGCGGATTAAGGGAGAGGAGTATCAGTTCATTTATGAGACGTCTTCCTTTACGAACTGGACAACGGTCGGCGTTTTTAAAGCGGGTGAACCGGTATTCGAAGTGAAGGAAATCCACTTGTATGTGCTTTTGTTTTTACTGACGGCGGCGTTTCTCGGAATGTCCGCTTCCTATTATTTGTCCCATTCCATGTCGCGGCCGATTTTGAAGCTGAATGCTGTCATGAAAACGGCGGAAAGTGGGAATTTTTCAACATGTTATCAGGAGGAAAGGGAAGATGAAATCGGGCTATTGGGAAAAAGCTTCAATCGCCTGATGTTGAGAATCAGGGAGCTGATGTCGGTCACAGAAAGACAAGAGCGCCAAAAAAGGGAAGCTGAATTAAGGGCGCTGCAGGCGCAGATCAACCCTCATTTTCTCTACAACACACTGGATACAATCAATTGGATGGCGAGGAAGAAAGGAGCGGAAGAGGTCAGCGGTCTCGTGCAGGCTTTATCCAAGCTGTTCCGCATCTCCTTGAGCAAAGGGAAAGATATCATCCCGCTGTCTGATGAATTTGCACATGTTGAAAACTATTTGAAAATCCAAAAAGCGCGATACCGCGATAAATTAAACTACTCAATCGAAATGACCGGGCTTTGTGACGATCGCCTGATATTAAAGCTCGTACTTCAGCCGATTGTCGAAAATGCGATTTATCACGGAATTAAAGAAAAAAAGGGGCCAGGGCATATTACGATCAAAGGCATGGAGGAAGAAGGCTCGCTGATCATCAAAATCGAGGATGACGGAGCCGGAATGGATGAAGAGACGCTAAAGCAAATAACCGATCAATTCAAACACAGGGACGATACAGCGGGCTACGGCATGATCAACGTCCATGAACGGATCGCCCTTACATTTGGCGAGCCGTACGGTTTAACGGTTGAAAGCCGAAAAGGAGCCGGAACCGCCGTCACAATACGGCTTCCAATCTTAACAAAAGGGGGAACAAGCCTTGAGTGAATGTTGGCGCGTACTGATTGCCGATGATGAACCGTGGATTCGGGAAGGAATACGGGATGCCGTCTCTTGGGAGCGCTATCAAATGTCGGTGTCGGCTGAAGCGGAGAATGGCGAGGAGGCATTTGAGCTCGCTCTCAAACACGGCATCGACTTATTGATTGTCGACTTGAATATGCCGATCGTCAACGGAATCACGCTGATGAAAAAGCTCCGCGGCGCCCTGCCGCAGTGCCGCTTTGTCATCGTGACGGGCTACGATCAGTTTGCATACGCGCAAGAAGCGATCCGGCTGAATGTCGATGATTATTTGTTAAAGCCGGTTGATCCCGCTCATCTGGAACAAGTGCTCGAAAAGATCAGCGTGTCGCTGGCAGCTGAAAAAAAGAAGCTCAGTGAGCAAAAGCTTGCCGAGCAGCATATTAAACAAAACCTCGGCCTTTTGAAAGAGCATGTTTTCAGAAGCTGGATCGAAGGCCGGGCAGTGGAAGAAGACGTTTACCGGCAGCTCGAATGCCTCCGTCTGCCGGCCCGTTATCCTGAGACGCTCGGTGTCATCGCGGCCGGGCATGTATGGAACAAGCCGTCTGAAGCCGACAGTCTGAAAGAAAAAGTAGAACGCTTCTTTATCGATGAACGTGATAAGGCTGTTTTTTTCGACGGAGACCGTCTGATCGCCGCCTGCCTGTGGCGTTCTGTTACAGAAGCTGAACAGCGGGCGCTTGCTGAGATGATCGAAGCTGAAATGCAGGCAGGCGCCGCCGTCTGCTTCGCGAGGCTTGCCGAAAACGGCCGCTCAGCCGCCCAATGCTATCAGCAATGCAGACAGCAAGTCTCGAAAGCATTTAATATCTCGCCGGTTGTCACGAGGGCCAAAGAATATATGAAAAAGCATTTCACTGAAAGGGAGTTTTCTTTAAAACAGACGGCGGATGCGCTTCAAGTCTCGCCTGTCTATTTGAGCAGGATCATGAAGAAGGAGCTCGGCATCACATTTGTTCAGCTTTTGACAGAGATGCGCATGGACCAAGCGGTTCATCTATTAGAGACAACCCCGCTTTCGATTCATGATGTTGCCGAACAAACGGGCTATGATACACAGCACTATTTCAGCACGGTATTTAAAAAAACGAAGGGGGTATCCCCCAATCAGTACCGACGCATGTCGGGAATTGAACGAACAGGGAGAAAATTGTAATGTAAGCGCTTTATAAAAGTCTGATTTTTATAAAAATAGTTAATTAATTCAAAAGACGGACATTCGAAAGACATGGTACAGTTGGCATGATTCATGATGGGAGAAATCAAAAGGGGGATACCAAGCATGAAAAAATGCTGGCTGTTGATCACTGCAATGCTATTCTGTCTCATTGTTTCCGCCTGTTCGGGGAATCAGGCGAGCGGAGGGGGAGACAAAGGCTACGTCGGAATCTCAATGCCGACAAAGTCATCGGAACGCTGGGTGTATGACGGGAAATACATGGTGAAAGAGTTTGAAAAGCTCGGGTATAAAACGGATCTGCAGTATGCGGAAGATGTCGTTGAAAACCAAGTCTCACAAATCGAAAACATGATTACAAAAGGCGTCAATGTGCTCGTCATTGCTTCGATTGACGGGGAAGCGCTGACCGACGTCCTTGAAAAAGCAAATAAGCAGGATATTAAAGTCATTTCCTATGACAGGCTGCTTATGAACAGCAAACATGTCGACTATTATGCGACATTTGACAATCATAAAGTCGGAGAACTCCAAGGGAAATATATTGAAGAAAAGCTTGGCTTAAAAGACAAAAAAGGACCGTTCAACATCGAATTGTTCGCGGGATCGCCTGACGACAACAACGCGCATTTCTTTTTTGACGGCGCCATGTCTGTTTTGAAGCCTTATATCGATTCGGGCAAATTAAAGGTATTGAGCGGCCAGACTTCATTTGAGCAAGGTGCGACGCTCAGATGGGACGGCGCAACCGCGCAATCCCGGATGGACAATTTGCTGAGCGCGCATTATACAAAAGCGAAGCTTGATGCAGTGCTTTCACCGTATGACGGGATCAGCATCGGAATCATTTCGTCTTTAAAAGGCGCGGGCTACGGATCGGACAAGAAGCCGCTGCCGGTTATTACGGGACAGGATGCGGAGCTTGCTTCCGTGAATTCGATCATTAAAGGGGAGCAGACCTCAACCATTTTCAAAGATACGAGAGAGCTGGCGAAAAAAGCCGTTGAGATGGCGACATCCGTCTTAAAAGGTGAAAAGGCGGAAGTCAATGATACAAAGACGTATGACAATGGAGAGAAGGTCGTTCCGTCCTACCTGCTTGATCCGGTCGTCGTCGATAAAGAGAACTATAAAAAAGTGCTCGTTGACGGCGGTTACTATAAAGAATCGGAATTAGGGAAGTGATCCGATGTCCGATTGCATTTTGGAGATGAGAGGCATCACGAAGGAGTTTCCCGGCGTCAAAGCGCTCGACAATGTCCACCTTCGCGTGAAAGCGGGCGAAATCCATGCCCTCTGCGGTGAAAACGGGGCGGGCAAGTCGACTTTGATGAAGGTGCTGAGCGGTGTATATCCGTACGGTACGTATACGGGCGACATTTTGTATAAAGGGGAAGTATGCCAATTCAAAAATATTAAGCAAAGTGAGGAGGCGGGGATTGTCATCATCCATCAGGAGCTGGCGCTCGTCCCCCAGCTTTCCATTGCGGAAAATCTTTTTTTGGGCAATGAACAGGCGAGCCGCGGCGTCATCAATTGGCGAAAAACAAAGCTGGAAACGCTTGAATTAATGAAAAAAGTCGGGCTTCAAGAATCTCCGGATACGCTTGTTTCCCAAATCGGCGTCGGAAAGCAGCAGCTTGTTGAAATCGCCAAAGCTTTGGCAAAAAAGGTGCAGCTCTTGATTTTGGATGAGCCGACTGCGGCTTTAAATGAAGCGGACAGCGAGAATCTGCTGCGGCTCTTACTCGAACTGAAAAAACAGGGGATTTCTTCAATTATGATTTCTCATAAATTAAATGAGGTCACGAACGTCGCAGATTCGATTACCGTGCTCCGTGACGGACAGACGATCGAAACGCTTGATGTGCAAAGCGGGCAATTGACCGAAAACCGGATCATCAGAGGCATGGTCGGCAGGGAGCTGCAAAACCGCTATCCTGACAGAAGCGCCAAGATCGGGAACGTCATTTTTGAAGTGAAGGATTGGACAGTTCACCATCCGCTTCAACAGGATCGCAAAGTGGTTAACATGGCGGCCCTTTCTGTCAAAAGAGGCGAGATTGCAGGAATTGCCGGCTTGATGGGCTCCGGAAGGACGGAGCTGGCGATGAGCATTTTTGGAAGATCATACGGAAAAAACATCTCCGGCACAATCGAAAAAGACGGGCGGGAGCTTTACATCCGCCACCCTGAAGAAGCCATTAAAAACGGCATTGTCTATGTGACGGAGGACCGGAAAGGAAACGGTCTGATTCTGGATGACAGCATTAAAGAAAATATTACGCTGTCCAAACTGGAGAAGGTGTCGAGCCGATTGGTGATGGACGAGCGCCGCGAAAAACATGAAGCGGAGGATTTTCGCAGGAAATTGAACATCAAGACGCCCGATATCGGCCAGCGGACCGGAAATTTAAGCGGAGGCAACCAGCAGAAGGTCATGCTGAGCAAGTGGATTTTTGCGGAGCCTGACATTTTAATTTTGGATGAACCGACGCGCGGCATCGATGTCGGCGCCAAATACGAAATCTACGGCGTCATCAATCAGCTTGCCGAAGCAGGTAAAGCGGTTATTATGATCTCTTCGGAGCTTCCCGAGCTGCTGGGGATGTGCGACAGAATCTATACGATGTGTGAAGGGGAAATCACCGCCGAATTTTCCAAAGAAGAAGCTGATCAGGAGAAGCTGATGAAATATATGACCATCCGCATGAAGAGAGGGGGAGAGGCGTATGCAGACACCGGTGCAAACGGATAAAGACCGCGCTCAGTCCGGTTACTTTCAGCTGTTTCGCGACATGTATAAGCAGAACATCCGGAAATACAGCATGGTCATTGCGCTCGTGTTTATTATGCTGCTGTTTCAAATACTGACGGACGGAATTTTGCTGAGACCGCTGAACATTACGAACCTGATTTTGCAAAACAGCTACATTCTCATTTTAGCGATTGGGATGATGCTCGTCATCATCACGGGACACATTGATCTATCAGTCGGTTCAGTCGCCGCTTTTGTCGGCGCCGTCTCCGCGATGATGATCATCGAAAACGATATGCCGCTGTTTGCGGCGGTCGTCCTGTCGTTGCTTCTGGGAGCGGCAATCGGCGCCTGGCAGGGATTTTGGATCGCTTATGTCAAGATTCCGGCCTTCATCGTGACGCTGGCGGGTATGTTATTGTTCAGAGGACTCACGATGATCGTGCTTGAAGGGAAATCGATCGCTCCATTTCCTGTGTCCTTTCAAAAAATGGCGTCCGGCTTTATCCCGGACTGGCTGAACGGAGGCGCGCTCCATATGACGACGATTGTCGCCGGAGCGGGAGTGTCGATTCTTTATCTCGTCTATCAGCTTCAGCAGAGAAACATGCAGAAGAAATACCAATTTGACTTGCAGGGAAAAGGTCTGTTTGCAATTAAGGTGTTTTTTATCATCGCCATTATCAACCTTTTTACCTACATTCTCGCGACGTACGAAGGCATACCTCTCATTTTGATCACATTGTTCGTCTTAATCGCCGGGTACACATTCGTTATGAAAAAAACCGTCATTGGGCGGAGAATCTACGCAATCGGCGGCAATGAAAAAGCGGCCGAGCTTTCAGGAATCAAAACAAAACGGCTTACCTTTATGGTCTTCGTCAATATGGGCGTCTTAGCCGCTCTTTCCGGCTTGATTTTTGCCGCCCGTCTAAACGCGGCCACTCCGAAAGCAGGAAACCTGTTTGAACTTGACGCCATTGCGGCCTGCTTCATCGGCGGTGCTTCAGCTTACGGCGGAATCGGCACGATCGGCGGGGCCATCATCGGCGGGCTTGTCATGGGGGTCATGAACAACGGCATGTCGCTACTCGGTCTGGGCATCGATTGGCAGCAAGCAATTAAAGGCCTCGTCCTTCTGATTGCCGTTGCATTTGATATTTACAATAAAAATAAAACTTCTTAATTTATAAAGAAAAACCTGTTTTTGAACATCAAAAACAGGTTTTTTCATTATTGCTGGACTGAACGCCCTTCCTGATTCAGTGTTGGGTTTATTTTTTTAGGTTCCGGCAGGAGGATGTTCAAAATGCTTGCTGCCGCCAAAATAACGATTGAAAGGTAGAAAGACATGTTATAGTTACCTGTTTGGCTATACCAGACGCCAGGCAAATAAGCGCCGAGCGCCGAACCGATCTGATGGCTGAGGAACAGCCAGCCGAGAATGAACCCGACGGAGTACTGCCTGAAATACTGGGTTGCGAGCATTTGCGTCGGGGCGACGGTCGCAAAGTCGACCAAACCGAACAAAACTGCGAAGCAAAGCAGGAGCATCGAGTTGTGGCTCGACAACAGAATGACAAGCGACAGCGCCCTTACGGCATATAAAAAGCACAAAATTTTCCGGCTGCTCCAGCGGTCAGCGACGACTCCGGAAATCAAAATGCCGATGATGTTAAACCCGGCCAGCAGGCTGACAGCGGCGCTTGTTACTTCGGTCGAAAACCCGTGGTCATGCGAAAAAGGGATAAGGTGGGTATCCATTAACCCAGTCGTTGTAAATCCGCAAATGAAAAACGGCAACACGAGGAACCAAAACGTCCTTTTGAGAAAAACGGCTTTGTATGGAATCTTTTTCGGCTGGGCGTCCGGCTCTTCTTTTATCTCGCCGCCCTGAGTGCCGCCGATCGGCTGTACATTCTTTTCCGAAGGATGATTCCGCAATAACAAGATGACGATCGGAAATACGATAACAGCTAAAAACAATCCGAGAACGATGACGGTCACTTTCCAGTTAAACCAGTGGATCAACATGAGCGATCCAGGGACAAGCAGCATCTGCCCCGCGCCGAATCCCGCTTCCATAATGCCGAATGCAAGCCCCCGCTTCTCATTGAACCAGTTGGTCACGATGACGGTCGACGCGACATTCGAAGCACCGCCGACGCCGAGAGAAACGATGATGCCGTACAAAATAAACAGCTGCCACGGAGAAGTCACGAGATATGTAAAAAAGATGCTCAAGCCAACCAGAAGCGTGCTGAGAGATAAAATGATCCGCGGCCCGAACCGGTCGACAAGCCTGCCGATCACCGGCTGGGATACGCCGTAGACAATGAAGCTCAGCATGGAAATAAGCGAAATCGTGCCCCTGTCCATTGAAAATTCTTCTTCCCAAGGCTGAATAAAGGCCCCGAAAGAAAGGCGCACCCCTTGAACGGCCAAAAGCGTCAAAAACGTCACAAAAACGATAATCCAGGCGTAGTGTATTTTCCGTTTCATAGATCCTCCATTTCGTCAGCCTAACTCGGCATCCCAGCGTTCTTCCCGGAGCCGCTGTCCCCATAATAAAGTCTCGTCTTTCACTTCCGTCAGTCTGAATCCGAATTTTTCATACAAAGGCCGCGCTTCAGCCATCGTACTTACCGTCCATAGAAAAATCCGCTCAAATTGATTGTCTTTGCAATAATCGATCAGCTGCTTCAAAAGGCGCGTGCCGACTCCCTGATGCCGAAAAGCGGCGTCGACCAGAAACCATCTGAGCTGTCCGGTTTTGCCGGGATGTTTGACGAGCCCGACGCATCCCGCAAACCTTCCGGCGCTCTCCGCGATCCAGATGTTTTCGATATCGGCATCAAATGTTTCGTGAAGGTAATCCAAAAATGAATCGTCCCAGCCATGTGTCTCCGCGTAAAACGCACGCTGTTTTTCGATCATCAGTTTGATATCGTCCGATATATAGTAATCTCTTATGGAAACGTCCGATTTCTCGGGCGGCAGGTGTTCCGACAATATGCATTCAATTGTATTCATCGCCTCCGTCAGCTTTTCCTGATGGGGGCCGTCGATATGCTTCAGCATGTATTCGATTTGCTGATTGGCTTTTGTCTCCAGCTTCTTATAAATGGATTCGCCGAAGCTTGTTAAATAGATATAGTGGTTGCGGCTGTCCTCCTCGCTTCTCTTTTTATAGACCATATTTTCCTTTTCGAACCGCTTCAGGATCCGGCTGACATAGCCCCGGTCCAGGCCGAGCGTATCTTGAATCAGTTTGGCTGTACAATCGGCCGTATTGTGAATTTCGAATAATATCCGGGTTTCCGTCAATGAAAAAGGGCTGTCATAAATATGTTCATTCAGAAAACCGAGCACATTTGTGTAGAATCGATTGAACTTTCTGAATTTTAATGTGATAGAATGATTGATTTCTGTCATCTCAAAACCTCTCTCCCTATAAATCGTTGCTTTAATCAATTATAATAAAATCGTTGATTTAGTCAAGTGTATGGAAATAAAGTTAAAAATGTTAATGATAGATTATATTTTACAAATAAAGAAAGATAAATTCAATCATACAGGAAAATTCATCCACCAGGCAGGGAAGAGGGAAGAAAACAGAGTATATAATCTAACAACCTGTTTTTGAAAGCGTTTAATGTCTGTCTCCGCGTCATATGAAAACGAGGAAGAGAGGATGAAACTTTACGATGGTCAAACCGTATCCCCCGATCAGCCCGAAAGTTCCCCGACTGTTGCATGGAGCCGATTACAATCCTGATCAATGGCTTAAATATCCGGACGTTTTAAAAGAAGATATCCGCCTGATGAAGCTGTCCCGCTGCAATGTGATGTCTGTCGGCATTTTCTCCTGGGTTTCGCTCGAGCCTGAAGAAGGAAGATTTACATTTGATTGGCTCGATCAGGTTCTTGATACTTTCAAGGAAAACGGAATTTATGCGTTCTTGGCTACACCGAGCGGCGCCAGACCGGCTTGGATGTCCAAAAAGTATCCCGAGGTGCTGAGAACGGAGCGCAACAGGATCAGAAACCTTCACGGAAAGCGGCACAATCATTGCTATACGTCGCCTGTCTACCGCAGGAAAACGGCGATCATAAACGGAAAGCTTGCGGAGCGCTATGCGCATCACCCGGCTGTCATCGGCTGGCATATCTCCAATGAATACGGCGGAGAGTGTCATTGTGAACTTTGCCAAGATAAGTTCAGAGAGTGGCTGCTCGCGAAATACAAAACGCTGGACCGCCTTAACCATGCGTGGTGGACATCGTTTTGGAGCCACACCTATACAGATTGGGACGAGATCGAGTCGCCGGCTCCGCACGGCGAGGATGCCGTTCACGGTCTAAATTTGGACTGGAAGCGTTTTGGCACAGATCAGACGGTTGATTTTTGCCGGCATGAAATTGCCCATGTCCGTTCTTTTAACCCCGAATTGCCCGTGACGACGAATTTTATGGGAACGTATGCCGGATTGAATTATTGGAAGTTTGCCGATTTGCTTGATGTCATCTCGTGGGATTCTTATCCGGCATGGCACAACAGCCGGCAGGAAGACAGCCGGCTTGGAGCCGATATTGCTTTTGTTCATGACATCAATCGGTCTCTTAAAGGCGGCCGGCCGTTCATGCTGATGGAAAGTACGCCGAGCATGACGAACTGGCAGGACGTCAGCAAGCTGAAGCGCCCCGGTATGCATGAATTGTCATCATTACAGGCAGTCGCTCACGGTTCGGACACTGTTCAGTATTTTCAATGGCGGAAAAGCCGCGGCTCAAGCGAAAAATTTCACGGGGCCGTCGTGGATCATGCGGGATCAGAGCATACGCGCGTTTTCCAGGAAGTGAAAAAGCTCGGGGAAAAGCTCGAAAAACTTGAGGATGTCGCAGGAACGACAGTCGAACCCGAGGCCGCGATTATATTTGACTGGGAGAATCGCTGGGCTTTGGAAGACGCCCAAGGTCCGCGCAATATCGGTATGCATTATGAACGGACCGCCAAATCGTTTTATGAACCGTTTTGGCGTGAAGGTGTACCAGTTGATGTGATTCATATGGAGGCCGATTTCTCCCGCTATAAGCTTTTGGTTGCCCCGATGCTCTACATGCTGAAAGAAGGCACCGCCGAAAGGATTGAACAGTTCGTTCAAAACGGGGGTACATTTGTCGCCACTTATTGGTCGGGTATTGTTAATGAGGATGATCTTGTGTTCCTGGGAGGGTTTCCTGGAGGCTTAAGAAAAACGCTCGGCATTTGGTCTGAGGAGATCGATGCGCTTCATGACGGGCAGAAAAACACCATCGTGCTGGATGCAGAAAACCGGCTCGGATTAAGCGGGAGCTATGAAGCCAGCGAGCTTTGCGATCTGATTCATTTAGAAGGAGCCGAAGCGCTCGCTCTGTACGGGGAAGATTTTTACGCGGGCCGGCCGGCGCTGACGGTCAATTTGTTCGGAGACGGGAAGGCCTACTATATCGCTTCAAGGAATGAGGCGGCGTTCCAAGAGGCGTTTATATCGAGGCTCATTGAAGAGTGCGGGATTGCCAAAGTGCTCGATATAGAGCTTCCGAAAGGCGTCACCGCCCAGCTCCGCACAGACGGCCGCCACGATTATATTTTCGTGATGAATTTTACAGCGGAACACCGCACGGTCTCGCTTCCGGAAGAAACATATACGGACGTCTTAAAAGGAACCCGGAAAAAAGGCGCTCTCAAACTGCCTCCATACGGAACGAGCATTTTGCGGAGAAGCCGCAAAGCCTAGGAAGCCTCATTCTTCAGGACGGCGCTTCGTGCAACATGCAGCAGCGAGCAGGAAGATGACAGCTGAAATATACGCCAACACACCTTGATCGAAAATAAAGAGAAGCACCACATTTGATAAAACCGCCAACATGATAAACACTACAGCATAAAGATTTAGACGCAATACCATCCCTCCATTAATTGTTATCTTAACATGAAGGGATGTGAAAAATCCGCGGGAAATACCTGCGGATCCGTCCTTATTTGGCTCGGTTTTTCAGTTTTCGGGGATTGACTTGATCATCGATATCAGGTTTGTCATCCAGCGCGTCGGCGATTTTTTCCCAGGAGACAATTTTGAAGTTCTGATTGACCGGTTGTCCATTTTCCGTATTTTCGCCGTCTTGGGCGACAAAGATGCCGTATGGATATGTTTTGCCGAGGCCGAAGCCGATGACGTCGATTCCATCGGTATCGCTTGTCCCGTCGATTTCTTTGCCATTATCAATTGAAAAAGCGGTGACATAGTCATTTTTCCCGCGCCGGTCATAGATGGCATAGCGGTTATCGCCCTGACTGGATGCGATCAAATACCCTTCTCCGTCTTCTCCGTAGTAAATCGTCAGCCCTTCAATATCAGCGGTTAGATGCGGTCCGTCGGCACGATCGACGATTTTTCCTTTATCTCCGCCGACCGGCTCGGCGCTGAAAGACCAAATCGCAACATCTTCTTCGGCGATGTACATTTTGCCGTATTCATCATCTGCCGCAAGTCCTTCTGTTTGAGAGCCCATTTTGAATGAGCGGACCTTTTTGCCTTCGACTTGTCCTTTTCCGTTGTCAAACAGTTCATATTGCTCGAATTCTCCGTTCTTTCCGGTCACCATGGCGTAGAACTTGCCGGTTTTCTGGCTATGATACAGGCTGAAGCCATATACCTCCTCGATATCGGTTTGAATAGGTTTTTGAGGATTGACGATGTTCTTCAGCTTGCTTTTTTTGCCGTCAAAGGCGTAAATTTCAACCGTGTTTTTGCCGTCTGACCGGTTTGAGGCCCCGGCAATATCAATTTTTTTGCCATCGAGCGGAAAATTGTAGCGCAGATCGACATTGTTTAATTTGCCAAATGGATAGGCCGCAAGCTGTTTTCCCTTCAAATCGTAGACGATTAAGCCCGATTTTTTGTTTGTTGTGATGAGCCTGCTTTTTTCAGGCTGCTTCGGATGAACCCAAATCGCCGGGTCATCTGCCGCGTCGTCAGGGGTGTCCACCGGCGCTGTCTCTGCATCGGCAGTCACCGTGAATTCTTTGTGAGCCGCAGCTTCGTTATGGGGGAGACTGCTCCATGAGGGGGACCATAAAGATGCTGCAAGTGTTGATAAAGCGAGCGTTTTGTAAAAGTTCATATATTAAAACCTCCTTTTGATAACACTTATCCTAGCAAACCAATGAAAATTATCATTTGAGGGGATGTAAACTTTTGTTAAAAAAGACCGCCGATACTCTAGAGTGTGTAACCGCAAAGAAAACCCCCGGAATTTTTTCCGGGGGCTGCCTTTAACATCGCTATCTCTCATTGAATCGGAATGTATATATGATACGCAAGTTCGTTTAAATCCTGATCCATCGGGTAAAATTCCAATTGTGTAAAAGCGTCACAATTTAAACGAAGACCTTGATCTTTGATCCATTGATAGACTTTTTGATAAGTCACTTCAGGCCGCTCATGCTGCGGATGCCTTGTATGAGCATATGTCAGAGCGGGGGCCTGATAGCTGATCATTCCTTCCGGAAGGGTTTCGGGGAGGCTCTCCGTCTCCATTAGTATATAAAAAGTGAATTCCCCTTCGCCGTGATGATCCGATATGGCCCACATACCGCTGTCTTCTTGAACACCGACTATTTCTCCGCGCCGGTCTTTCAGCTGCTGAATGATGCCATGGAGCTTTTTCGCCCGGGCTTCTTCGAATGAAACCGTTTGTGAAAAGCCAATACCAACAAATCCGGGCTTTGCCGTCTTTTTGATCTCCATATTTTATCCTCCCATCCTGCACCGATTGGTTATTCAGTTATTCGCCGGACAAGAAGCAAATCCTTCAGAAAAGGAGTATCGGTCTGTTGCTTTTTAATTGACACCCTTCATAAATTTCTGAATTTTTGGTGACAGCAACATCAAAATGATTCCGAGCAGGATGGATACACCGCCGATGACGCCGAAGTAGGCGATCTCGGTATCAGCGCTGTAAAATCTGACGATCTGTGCGTTGATGGCCTGTGCAGAAGCGTTTGACAGGAACCACAGACTCATCGTCTGCGCTGAGAATGCCGCAGGAGCCAGCTTTGACGTTGCGGATAATCCGACTGGAGACAAGCACAATTCCCCGAGAACGACGATCAGAAAGCTGAGCACAAGCCACATTGGATTGGCAAGTGATTCAGTGCCGTTGATATAAGCAGGGAAAATCATGACGACAAATGACAGTCCGGCTAAAATCAAGCCGAGTGAAAACTTCGTCGGCGTTGACGGCTGACGGTTGCCGAGCCTCATCCAAATCCATGCGAAAACCGGTGCAAGCACAACGATGAACAACGGATTCAGCGACTGGAACCAAGATGAGTGCAATTGGACACCTAAAAATTCTAAATGAGTGCGTTTATCTGCATAGGTGGCTAAAATATTGGCGCCTTGTTCCTGAATTGCCCAAAACATCATCGATGCGACAAACAGCGGAATGTAAGCTGTGAGACGGGAACGTTCATCACTCGTCGTTTTGGAGCTTTTAAACATGACGATGAAATAAATCAGCGGGATCAAAATACCGAGACAGCTGACGATCATCGTAAACAGCTTGATTGTCATCCAGCCCATAAAGGCGGAATAGCCAAAGATGGCAGCGATCACCAAAACACCGATTCCAATCCGTCCGAACACCATTTTTCTTTCAGCGGGTGTCAGCGGATTCGGTACCGTTCTTCCGGCAGGTCCGAGGTTTTTCTTGCGTGTCGCCAAATAGGTCAGCAGTCCGAACAGCATGCCGATGGCAGCAAGGCTGAAGCCGAGATGGTAGTTGTATGTCTGGCCGACTGTGCCGACGATAATCGGCGCGAGAAATCCGCCAAGGTTGATCCCCATATAGAAGATGCTGAAACCTGAATCGCGGCGGGTGTCTTCAGGGCTGTATAACTCGCCGACAACGCTTGATACGTTTGGTTTTAAAAGGCCTGTTCCAATGATGATCAAGAACATGCTGATGAAAAACGCGGGGACGCTTCCCGGGAATGACAAAAGAATGTGTCCGAACATAATGAGCACGCCGCCGTAAAACACGGTGTTTGCCGTTCCGAGGAGCCTGTCCGCTATCCAGCCTCCGATGATGCCGGACATATAGACGAGGGAACCGTATACGGCCATAATCGAGTTCGCTGTGGTTTGATCAAACCCGAGGCCGCCTTTTGTCACCTCTGTATACAAATAGTAGATAAGGATGGCTCTCATACCGTAGTATGAAAAACGCTCCCAAAATTCAGTGAAGAATAAAGTGAAGAGTCCGCGGGGATGTCCAAAAAACCCCTTTTGCGGAATGTTTTGAAAAGTTTCTTTTTGATGGTTTGACATTCGCAATACTCCTTCTCTTTCTATGTCTATTATAAAAATCATATTCTTATATAATGTTCGTGTCAATACACCTTCAATCGATTTGAATGTATGATCGATGATGCAACAAGTTGTGAAGCGCTTTACAAGCGGATAGTAAAAAGTTTTGGAAAAAAATTCGGATGAAAAGATTTTTTAATAAAATTTTATCTATCTCATGTACAAGCGGATTTTACTAGATTGGCATATATATATCGGGAACCGTTTTACAAAAGGAGGCTGAAAACAGCGTGCAGCAGCAACCTGAGGAAATGAGAATGACAGTGGTTGACGCGACAAAGTTCGGTGCTGTCGGCGATGGCAAAACAGACTCCACAAATGCAATCAACGAATGTTTGGCATGGACAAAGTCGATGGGATACAACACGGTATGGATACCGAACGGCACGTACCTGATTGACGGGACGAAAAACGGCGACCAGCGTGCTCCGTTTCGCGGCGCCGGCATCAATGTTCCGGGCAATATTGAAATTTTGATGGACGCGGAGGCCGTCATCAAGGTAAAACCGAACAGCTCATGGGGATACGCTGCTTTTTATATAGGCGGAACATCCAATGTGAAAATATCCGGAGGCAGCATCATTGGGGAAAGGGGTGAACACACATATACACCGGCGCCGAGACCGACCCATGAATGGGGATTTGGAATTTGTATTGAAGGGGCGTCAAATGTCGTCATTGATCATGTGAGAATAGCCGATTTTACAGGAGACGGAATCATTATCAGCAACGGAGGAGACGGCTATAAGCCGTCGGAGCGTATTAAGGTAACCGATTGTGAAATCAGGCGCTCCAGAAGAAATAATTTGTCAATCACAGGGTGCGACAATGTTCTTATTGAAGGATGCGAAATTGCAGATGCGGGGACAGGCAATGGAACGGCTCCCCGTTTTGGCATTGATATAGAAGGCTACGGTGAAGGAGACATCGTCTATGAAGAACCCGTCAATGTCATCATCCGAAACAACGTGTTAAAAGGCAATGTCAACAATGCCATTTCCAATTTCAACGGGACTTCTGTCATCATCGAAGGCAATATCGCAGACGGCACCATTTCATACGGATACGGGACGAGTACGACGATTGCAAACAATATCATCAAGAAAAACCCCGAATCCACCGGACAGGGCATCGGAATTAACGGCCTCGGTGTAGGGGCTTTGGAAGCAAGAAGCGATGCCGTTATCAAGGGGAATTTGATTTCCGGTTTTTCGACAGGCATCGATATCCGCGGAAAAAGCGTTTTTGCCACGGGAAATCAAATCCGTGATTTTGTAAATGCCGGAATTCTTGCTTATCAAGCGTCGCAAATCTTTATTGAAGGGAATGATATCGAAAACGACGTGCCTGAGCAAAGGTCCGGCACCGCTCTCAGCATCATGCAATCAGACAATGTAACGTTTTCCGGCAATCAGATCGCAAATGTCGTTCTTGCGGTCAGGAGCACAGGCAATGACGTCCAAATAAAGGATAACGTCATCAAGCAATTCTCCAGAGGCATCTGGATATCACAAGGAAATGCTGTGATAGAAGGAAACTTTATTTCGCCGGCCGGCTTTCAAACGGTGCCGGAGTCATATGCTGTCTCCGTCACAAATACGGCTTCGGCAGTCATTCGGCAAAACACCTTCACCCGTTTCAGAAACTTTCCAATATACTGCTCGACAAATCAGCATACAAAAATAATCGGAAACGACATCGAAGATTCACCGCTGATCGTCACGATGTATCTCACCCGTGGAACACACGAGATTATCGGCAATACGATCACGCTCAGCAGGCCGTCCTTGCCGGCTATCCTCATTTATCTTGACCAATCGTCGGACTCGGCGATCCTCAACAACACACTCCGCAGCAATACGGCCGCAAGGATAACGGCAATTCAAACCAATACGTCAAGACAAACCCTGATCATCGGCAATACGATTGTCAAAGGAATGATCCATTCCCACGAGACAGATACGGTTAATAGAAATATCGAAGTTTAGGCTCCCTTTTGATAGGGAGCCTTTTATGTCCTTTTTTTCTTCTTGCGGAAGTTCGCCGAGGCTTCGAGAAAAATGATAAATAAAAATAAAAGGATCATGATCCACTCGCCCACTTCTAAGATGGCAAACGTCAGGGAGTTTGATACGGCCCTTTGCAAGGTCATGCCTTGAAATACATCAAGCATGACAGCAAAAGTCTCTAAGGAAACAAATAATAAAAGCCCGATTCCGATCAGTTTCAACTTTTCACCACTCTCCGTTCCCCGTTATTTTTTCTCTTTTCATAAAGCACTATTCCCCCGGGAATAGTATAAATGTGCTTTCGTAAGGAAAAATATGAAAAACGAAAAGGGGATTCTGACAGCCATGCCATTCTTTTTTAAAGGTCGTCATCAAAAAGATAACAAACAAGAATCTCTTATGAGCGGAGCTAAAAACCCGGAAACCGTAAATGTATCCGGGTTTGTGCGCCCATTGCTTGCCGAAAACCTGAGCGTGATTAAAGAAACGACCGGAAACAGCGCGGATATTGTCATCCGCAAATTAAAAACGGGCGCTGACGAGAAAATCGAAATAGCCGTCGTTTATGTCGGCGGCATTACAGATGAGAAAGCGATTCACGACTTTTTGCTGGAATCGATCATGAGCTCTGAAGAATTAGCGAAAAAGGAGTACGGACGGGATGTTCTCGAGACGATTGCAAGTGATGCCGTCGCGCTGGGCGGTGTCGAAAAAGAAAAGCGATTGGACAAGATGCTTGAATCTTTGATGGCAGGGGATACGATCATTTTGGCCGAGGGGACGGAAACAGCGGTTATTACGACCACGAAAGGCGGGGAAAAGCGTTCGATCAAGGAGCCTGAAAATCAGCAGGCATTCCGCGGTTCACGTGAGGGATTTATCGAATCTCTCGACACGAATATTTCTTTGGTGCGCCGAATCATTAAAAACCCGAATCTTTGGGTTGAAAAAATGACGATGGGAAGCGTCACAAAAACCGATGTGGCGATCATGTATATCAACGGAGTGTGCGACCCGAAAACGGTGAAAGAAGTCAAAAAAAGGATGGCTGGCATTGAGATCGACAGCATCCTTGAATCGGGATATATTGAACAGTTTATCGAAGACGCTGTATTTACGACCTTTCCAACGGTATATCATACCGAAAGGCCGGACATGGTCGCAGGGAATCTGCTTGAAGGAAGGATCGCCATCTTTGTTGACGGTACACCGTTTGTCCTGCTTGTCCCTGCCGTTTTTATTCAATTTTTTCAATCTGTTGAGGATTACTATTCACGCTTTGACATTGCGACGTTCATCCGCTTTTTACGCGTGTTGATCTTTTTTATTTCGCTTATTGCGCCTGCCGTCTACGTTGGTGCGACGACGTTTCACCAGGAAATGATCCCGACGGAGCTTTTGATCGTAATTGCCGCGCAGCGTGAAATCGTGCCGTTCCCGGCTGTGGTGGAAGCGCTGATCATGGAAATTTCGTTTGAAATTTTGCGAGAGGCGGGCATCCGGCTTCCGAAAGCGATAGGTTCTGCCGTTTCGATTGTGGGAGCGATCGTCATTGGACAGGCGGCGGTTCAGGCGGGGATTGTGTCGCCGGCGATGGTCATCGTCGTAGCGATCACAGCGATTTCAAGTTTTGCCACACCTTCCTTCGCCATGGCGATATCCGCGCGGCTGGTTCGGTTTTTCTTCATATTAGCCGCGGCGACAACGGGTTTCTACGGTATTATTCTTGGACTGATCATTATGTTTGTCCATTTAAGCAGCCTCCGTTCATTCGGTGTTCCATATATGACTCCTTTTGCGCCGTTTATTTTGAAAAACTGGGGCGACTCCATCATTCGTTTGCCTTGGTGGACACATGAGAAGCGGCCTGAACTGATCGGCAATGACAATAAGGTGCGCCAAGGAGAATACCAGAAACCCGAGCCTCCGGATTCAGGCGATATGAAGACAAAACAAGAAGATGGTGATCCAAATGAAACGAAGCCTTAAGATTGTGCTCCTGCTGGCCGCCATTGTTCTTCTTCAAGGATGCTGGGATAAAAGAGAGCTGACAGATTTGCTGCTGATCACTGCCATCGGTATTGATAAAGGTAAAGATACAGATTACGAATTGAGCTATCAGATCGTCAATCCGATCAATGTGACAGGCGGCCTTCAAGGCGGACAGGGAGGAGACAGGCCGCCGGTTTCAAGCTATTCTGTGACGGGCAACAATCTGACGGAAATGAGCAGGCACGCGTCGGCGAAAATGTCGCGGGAAATTTATTACTCCCACACGAACCTCGTGGTTGTTGATGAAAAACTCGCCAAGAAAGAAGGCTTGATTAAAATTCTTGATGTTCTTGACCGGGATACCGATTTTCGTTCAACGTCGACGATTATTATTTCCCGCGGCCAAAAAGCGAAAACATTCATCCGGACGCTGACGCCGATCGATAAGATCCCGTCAAATAAAGTAAACAAGACACTGCAATTTACTGAAGAGCATTTGGGAGAACATATGAAGACGAGCGTACAGGATGTCATCAAGTGCTTGACATCGAAGTCAAAGCACCCGATTATTTCTTCTTTTAAAGTAACCGGAAACAAGGAGAAGGGTGAAAAGATGGAAAACGTGCAGTCTACATCTCCTGAGGCAATAGTCGAAGCGGACGGGCTGGCAGTCATTAAAGAGGGCAAGCTCGTCAACTGGCTTGAAGGCAAAACCGCGCGAGGCGTTTTATGGCTGCGCAATAAAATCAGCAGAACGTATTTGACAACTACATTGAATCACGAAAAAGATGCCGTCACATTTGACGTCATCCGCCAAAAAACAAAAATCAGATCTCATCTTAAAAACGGCAAGCCGGCGATTTCGGTTGACGTCGACATGGAAGGGGACATCGGCGAAACCACTGTGCCGATTCACCTTGATGATCCAAAAGTGCTGAGCGACATCGAAAGGAGGCTGGCAAAGGAACTGAAAAATGAATTGCAGCATACGATTGATGTTGCTAAGCGAAACAAGACGGATGTTCTGCAATTCGGTGATATTGTGTATCGCAACCACCCGAAAGTGTGGAAAAAGGTGGAGGGTGAGTGGAGCAACCGGTACTTTCCTGACACAGATGTCGACATTACGGTTAACGCATATGTAAGGAGAACGGGTTTAAGGAACAACCCGAACATTTTGAATCATCACGAAGGGCGTTCTTGAATGAAAGAGAGAGGAGGGCTTTAAATGGAGAAAGCAAAAATCAGTGCTTCACAGCTGTTCGTGCTGATTGTTCTGTTTGAACTCAGCAGCTCTCTGCTGATTTTTCCGGGACAATCTGCAGAACAGGACGCCTGGATCGCGATCTTGTTCGGAACAGCCGGGGGACTGGCTTTGTTTATGATGCACCACTTTTTCTACCAAGTGAATCCTGATGCCTCTCCATATGAAACGCTGATGAATATTTTTGGAAAACCGGTTGGCTGGGGCCTGACGTTTATCTACATTGTTTATTATTGTTATATTGCGGCAAGGGTACTGCGCGATTTTGGCGAAATGCTGCTGACATCGGCTTATCCGAACACGCCGATTATCTTCGCGAATGGATTGTTGATTGCAGTTTGTATTTTTACCGTGAGGAAAGGAATCGAGGTCCTGGCCCGTTCAGGCGAGCTGCTGTTTGGCATCATGTTTTGGCTTGCTGTCACGGGCCTCATCTTAATTGTTTCGTCAGGCTTGATTAAACCGAAAGAGCTTTTGCCCATTCTCGGAAACGGCCCCGGTCCGATGCTCCATGCCGTGTTCACGCAAACACTGTATTTTCCGTTTGGTGAAATTATCGTCTTTACATTGATCCTGCCGTATTTAAAAGAAAAGAAACAGGCGAAAAAAGCGGGGCTGTTGGGAATCGCCATCAGTGGCATCATCCTGGCTTTTAATGTGGCATTGAACATCAGCGTGCTTGGCGTCGACCTCAATATGAGGTCGCGCTTCCCATTGCTGAGTACGATCCAGACGATTCAAGTAGCCGAATTTCTGGACAGGCTTGATGTATTTTTCATGCTCGTGTTGGTAATTGGCGGTTTTTTTAAAATGAGCATTTTCATGTATGCCGTAACCGAAGGCGTGACCGTCTTATTCAAGATTAAAAACCCCTCCAAAATTGTTCATGTCATCGGCATCGTGATTTTGATTTTATCTGTCTCCATTGCCAGCAACATTTCGGAGCATGTTAAAGAAGGAATCGAGTTTGTTCCTTTATATGTCCATTTGCCGATGCAGGTGATCCTTCCCGCTTTTATTTGCCTAGTCGCTTATGCGAAAATGAAAAAAAATAAAAAAAAGGCCGTGTAATGGATTGACCCCGCCCTTAGGGCACCCTTTAACATGACAGACGAGGTGAAGTTTGATGCTTTATACGGTAAAAGAAGTGGCCGGGTTGGCGAATATCACGATCAAAACGCTATACCACTACCATAAAATCGGCCTTTTATGCCCCGCGGAGGTGACGGATGCCGGCTACCGCCTTTACGGGGTAAAAGAGCTGGAACGGCTGCAGCATATCTTGTTTTATCGGGAGCTCGAATTTCCGCTCAAGGAAATTAAACAAATACTGGACGGCGAAGCTGATCGGTTGACGATTTTATCTGAGCAGAAACGTCTTTTTACTGCCCGTTTGGACAGGATAAAACAGCTGATTTCTACAATCGATCTCTCGATTCAGCAGGCCGGGAAAGGAGAAGCAATGGATCAATCAAGCATGTTTAAAGGGTTTTCAAGCAGCAGGGAATGGGAGGATGCACTCACCGAACAGAACCGCTATTTGAAGGAGGCATATGACGTCGACTTGCTGAAAGGAGAACCGGTCATCGCGGAAGAAATGAATGAAAAAGCTGAAGAGGCGGCCCGTTTTATGGATGGAATGGCCGAAGCGCTCAGAGATGGAGTCAAACACGACCATGAACAAGTAAAGACCGCCATTAAACGGCACCTCAAGTTTTTGGGGATCACGCCCGGCGATTTTCAGACGCAGACACGCTTCTTTATCGAAGATGATTTTCATCGCGGGATGCTTGAAAATCAGCAAACGGGCCTCTCGTATTATTTGGCGGCGGCTGCAGAAGCTTTTGCTTCATAATAAAAGAAGGGGAACGGCTCATGCCGTTCCTCTTAGCGTGTCGACAAACCCTCGCATTCGTTGTCAGGCCTGCTAAGTCGGTACTCACGAATAGGTGAAGGATCGGCGGCTAACCGTCCAGGCGTCCTGCCTGAACGCCGCCGTCACCACATCCTGTGAAAGTCGCTCCGATTCTCGGCCTTCCTAGACTGCAAGGGTTGCGGGTCACGCTGAGCTTAAAGGATGATCAAATCCCAAAACAAAAAGCTGTTTTGGGATTTGGTCAACAATCTGAAGGGGAACGGCTCATGCCGTTCCTCTTATCCTGCTGATCTGCGGTTTTTGACGGTAAAGCCGCCCCTTGAAAGCCGGATGTTGACATCGGATACCTTTGCGATCTGTTCGTCATGGGTGACCATGATGACACATTTGTTTTCTTGGTGGGCAAGGTTTTGGAAGAGCCGGACGATGTCCTTTGATGTATTTTCATCCAAGTTGCCGGTCGGTTCATCGGCGACGATTAAGTCCGTGTCACAGCAGAACGCTCTGATGATGGAGACACGCTGCTGCTGGCCGCCGCTTAATGTCAATACTTTCTGTCTGGCCTGCTTTTCGCCGATGCCGACTTTTTCAAGCATCTCCAAAGCGTATTGTTCTTTATTTTTGACCTGAGATCCTGTAATTTCCATGGCCGATGTGATATTTTGGAGAGCCGTCATATACGGCAGCAGGTTATAGGACTGAAAGACGATCGATACATATTGATTGCGGAAGCTGGTCAGCCCGATTTTTGAAATGTTTTCTCCTTTATACAGGATGTCTCCCACTTTTGGTACATCAAGTCCGCCTGCCAGCGATAAAAAGGTCGTTTTGCCGGAACCGGAAGTCCCGACAATCGTATACAAGAGCCCTTGGCTGAATTGAATGCTGATCTCTTCGAAAAGAGGCTGATCCTGATTTTTATACCAATAGCCGACATTCTGAAATTCTAAAATAGTGCCCATGATCTTCACTTCTTTCTATTCTTGTTTTGTTAAAATCGTTTTCGGATGGAGCCTTAAAACAGATATTGACGGAAGGAGCGTCGCGAACAGCGCGATTAAAAGGCCGATGCCGCCGAGTGCCATCAAGTCCCCGAAGGATACTTGGATGTCGAGCTGATCAATGGCTGAGACTTGAGCCGTCCTTTGCCCGAAGAAGCCTCCGCCGCTTGGCCCTATCATTCCGCCTGCGGACTGGCTAGTTGACGTTTGTTCGATTTGCTGGCTCAAGAGCTGGTTCCCGATTTGCCCGGCAATCAGGCTGCCGGTTAATGCTGAGATGCCGATGGCAAGCACTGCGATCATTAAGATTTCGGTCAAAAACTGTCCGACGAGTTTCCAGCGTTTTTCACCGATCGCCATCAGAACGCCCATTTCGTATTTTCTTTCTCTGATTGACATCATGACGATCAGTCCGAGGATCACCGCTCCGGCGATTGTGACGAGATAGACGACATTTTTCGAGAAGGATGCGACATTTTCAATCGGGCCGACCATCTGCTGGTACAACTGATCATTGGCATCCAATGTGAATGTATCCAAATCAATGCCTGTTTTCTTGGCAGCCGCAATGAAAGCGTCGATATTTGAGGCGTCGTCCATATTGTAGACCGCTTCATCAATCGCGTTTTGATAATCGTCGCCTTTTAAGGCCGATGCCGCCGTATATGGTGTGTAGATTTTGTTATAAGGGTTTAAAAAGGCAAAGTTTTGCGCTTGATTATCACCGGATGAAGTCGTTTGATAGATTCCGACGATTTTTAATTTGATTGTTGTAGCTTCATCGCTGCTCGCTTTGACTTTGATCGTATCGCCGACCTTCAGATCGTTTTCTTCGGCAAGCGTTTCTTCAATCACGGCGACTTTTTTATTCACATCATCCTTTGTTAAATCGCGGCCTTCCGTGATCTTGGACGTCCCGTCGGAAAATTCGTCGACAAGGGCTGTGCTAGTCACACCTTCGATTGATACGTCTGCCTGCATCATTTGCCGGCCGCCCTGTTCATTGCCGCCCGGTCCGGCCGGCTGCTCGCTGTTTGAGTCCGTTGAATTCTCGTCACCGCTTTCGATCGGATCGAAATTGTCCGCTAAAGCAGACGTTGAGGAGATGTAGTTATAGCTTTTGACATAATCAAGGCTCGCAAGCTTCTCGGCTGATTTGACAGAAACGGGGGTCGATTCAAACCTTTTCAGTTCTCCTGATTCCTGCTGTTCTTTCATCATTTTTTCCCTGTCAACTTTGAGCGTGACGCTGCCTCCAAGCTGTTCCCTTGCCAGTTCGCTCGATTTCACTGCCGCCGACTGGATCGTAATTCCTGTCAGCACGAGCACGCAAATCATCGTGATAACAAACAATTGTAAAAGTGTTTTTCCTTTTTTCGCTTTCATGCTCCAAAAGGCTCGTTTGAAAAAATTCATAACGTGTGATTCCTCCGTATCTATTTCATTTATTATGATTGCGAAGTCAAATGGCAGCAGGACTTTTGCCTTATGCTTAATTTCATCTTAGCCGCTACTTATGAATAAATTATGACCAAACTGTTGCCAGTCCTTTAAATGTTCAGAATGGAATTGAGAAATGGTTGAGCCCTGTGTAAAATGAATCTAACGTTTGTCTAGCGGAGGCATATTGACGATGAAAATATTAATGATCGAGGATAATTTAAGCGTATGTACAATGACAGAAATGTTTTTTGCAAAAGAAGGATTTGAAACAGAGTTCGTCCATGACGGACTTGAAGGATATAACCGTTTTAAATCGGATGATTGGGATTTGCTGATCATCGATATCATGCTGCCGTCGATGGACGGAGTCACGATCTGCAAAAAGGTCAGAGAAGAGAGCACGGTTCCGATTATTATGCTGACGGCAAAGGATACGGAATCAGATCAGGTGCTCGGTTTTGAGCTCGGGGCTGATGATTATGTGACAAAGCCGTTCAGCCCTTTGGCGCTTGTGGCGAGAATCAAAGCGGTGAGCCGGAGGTATCAAAGCGCCGGCCGGCAGGATTCTGCTGACAGCGACACGCTTGAAACGGAACATTTTAAAATCAATAAAAAAACGAGAGAAGTGTTTTTGGATGGCGTTCAAATTCAAAATTTGACGCCTAAGGAGTTCGATTTATTGTATTACCTGGTACAAAGTCCAAAACAGGTTTTCTCAAGGGAGCAGCTGCTTGAGCAGGTTTGGGGATATCAATTCTACGGAGACGAGCGGACCGTTGATGTTCATATTAAAAGGCTGAGAAAAAAGCTTGGCAGCGACTCGCGGCCGTTTCTTTATACCGTATGGGGAGTAGGGTACAAGTTCGATGAAGATTAAGTATCTCTATCAGCTGCTGGCCAGTCACATCAGTATATTAATTATGGCTTTTCTCATTACCGGGGCGCTGTTTTCCCACTTTGTCAAAGACTTTGCATACGAGAGCAAAGTCGATGAGCTGTCTTCTTACGGCTACCGCATCATGGGCGAAATGGAGATGCGGCCAAAAGGCGCGCCGGCCATTATGAAGCCGTTTGAAGAAATTTTGCGAAGCAGGAAGATCAGCTTCTTTCTTTTTAATGAAAAGAAAGAGGTCTTGATGACGCCGGCCGATTTGCGGCCGCGAAAACTGCTGCTCAGTGATGAAGAATGGAAAGAGCTGAAAGATGGAAAGGCCGTTGTCGTCAAAACCGACTTTAACCGTTTTAATGAGGAAGTATCGGTTGTGGCGCTGCCCAATATCGTCAACAATGAATTTCAGGGAGGCATTCTGCTGACCGCTCCGATCAGCGGGACCGAGGAAATGATCAGCGACATGAACCGCTTTATGCTCTTTACGGCGGCGGGTGTTATCTTAGTCGCTATTTTTTTAAGCTGGCTGACGTCCAAATTCCATGTCGCCCGCATTCAGAAGCTCCGCGACGCAACGAAAAAAGTCGCCACCGGAGATTATGACATCCATATCGAAAACCGCAATAAGGATGAAATCGGTGATTTGGGAGACGATTTTAACATTATGGCCCGCAAGTTAAAAAGCTCAAGCGAAGAAATCGACCGGCTTGAAAAGCGGAGACGGCAGTTTATCACTGACGTCTCACATGAGCTGAAGACGCCGCTGACGACGATCAGCGGTTTAGTGGAAGGGATGAACAGCCAGACGATACCCGAAGAACAGCAGGATAAATGTATGAAGCTGATTACGGAGGAGACAAAAAGGCTGATTCGCCTCGTCAACGAAAACCTTGATTATGAAAAAATCCGCTCCAACCAGATTACACTGCAAAAGCTGCATTATCCGCTGATCGAAGTGTTTGAAATCATTAAAGAGCAGCTGGCGCTTCAGGCTGAGGAGAAACAGAATCAGCTGATCATCGATGTGGAGGATCATGTGATGGTCAATGCTGATTACGACCGGCTCATCCAGATACTCGTCAATATTACGAAGAACAGCATTCAATTCACAACGAATGGAACCGTTTGGCTGAGAGGCCGGGAAGACTACAAGGAGACGGTGATCGAAATAGAGGATACCGGAATCGGCATTGATGAAAAGGATATTGAAAACATTTGGGATCGTTTTTATAAAGCAGATTTATCACGGACGAATACCCCTTACGGAGAATACGGGCTGGGGCTGTCGATCGTCAGACAGCTCGTCTCCTTACACAACGGTACGGTAGAAATTGAAAGCGAGAAAAACAAAGGAACAAAATTTATCATCCGTCTGCCGCTGACAGCGAGAGATGATGATGAATAGAAACCCGCCAGACATCGTCTGGCGGGTTTTTGTTAATCTAATGTCTGTTCTTACTGGTGAAAATAAGATATTGATCTCTATATTGTTATTTGTACTAGAGGTATAGGAGGAAGAGGTGTCCTTTCGATGCCTTATGTATAGTCTGTCTCCGAACTACTCTTAACATGAAACAGGCCTTGAAATAAAAGAAGTATCTTACTTAACCCATTTTTATGATTTGGCCTATAACTATATCATTCTGGACTTGTATTTCTCACAGTTAATAGCCTTAGAGAATCAAAAAAGAAGCTGGAGTTTTTAAAGACCCGTATAAAAAAATATACTTTTTGAATTATATATGAATTTAAGGAAGAAAAGAAAGGTATTTAAAATAATTGTAGAATTATGTAAATGAGTTGGCCAACTCATATTTAATTTGAAAATTTTAGGGGTGATTATCATGAAAAAGTTTATTGTAACTGTAATATCTTTAATAATGATCCTAGGATTAATTGTTATGGAGCCTAGCTTAATTAATGCTAAAGAGAAACAAGAAGGGGAGCAATTAAAACCAATTGAAAAGTTAAATAAAGAGTTGAAAAAGAAAGGAAAAAAAGAAATAACTGAAAAAAAATACTTTGAACTGGCTAATAAGGCTTTAGAAGAGGCCAGGATTAAAGTGAATAAACAACTCGAAACAGGTAAAACAGAGATCAGTGTCGAAGAAAATATTGGTGAAGAAGATTTATATGGAAGTGTTATACTTGAAACCCAAGAGCTTAATTCAATTTCAACCAAGGATTTCACTACACAAGCTAATAAAAAGAAAAATTACTCTCATCGAATTACTATGAAGGGTTTTGCATATCAATTTACTATGAGAACCTTTGGTACATTCACCTATGGCAAAAACAAAAAAGGAAATGCTGTAGTAAAAGGGTATTCTTATCAATGTGATGCACAAACAGGTTGGCCCTATAGCGCCTCTGATAGTGTTAAGGCTTACAAGATAGATCCTAGTTATATTAAAGTAGTGAGTAAAGGCACATTCACAGCTCTTTTTCAAGCAGTAAAATATCATGGCTATATTGATATTGGCTTATATGGTTCAGGGACATACAGGGTTTTAAGAGCGAAATTCGATTATTAATTAGAACTAAATATGAAAGGTCTTGAGAACTCAAGGCCTTTCGATATTATTTTTATGGAGGGATTTAATAAAATGTTAATACTTGAAACAATTATAGGTTATGGCTGTTTTCTAGTTGTTAATGTTATTTATGATACATATATAAGAAAGCTTAAATCTCCTTTTGTTTCTATAGCTATAGTTTCTTTAATTCAAACAATAATTGCATTGGGTATATACTTCGCTTTTTGATACGGCCATAATTTAAAATTAAATTTATATTACTTTCTAAAAAGTTACTCATTGTCTGACTTGTGCTAGTTCTCCGCATAAGACTACAAAGTTGCGGGACAAGTGCAAGCTGAAAGGATGTAACTTATATCTTAAGCTAAAAATCATTTTGGGATATGAGTCACTATCAGTAGAAACCCGCCAGACATCGTCTGGCGGGTTTTTGTTAATCTTTAATTTTGAATTTCTGGATCAGGTGCTGCAGCTCTTCGGCGTTTTGCGCGAGGATCTGTGATGCGGCGGCGATTTCTTCCATTGAAGCAAGCTGTTCCTGGGTTGCCGCACTAACTGTTTGCGTGCTTCCCGCTGCTGTTTCGGCAACTTCTTTGACGCCGGAAATGGCGGTTTCGATTTCGCTTGCGCCGGCTGTCAGGTTTTTCACCAAGTTTGTCACGTCATTGATCTGGGTGACGACCTCCGTAATCGAGTTTTCGATTTTTTGGAAAGCGCCTCCCGCTTCATGAACGACGACAAGTCCTTCTTTGACTTCGCCGGTTGCCGAAATGACCGAGTTCATCGTCTGCTTCGTATCGTTTTGAATGATCGTAATCAATCTTGTAATCTGTTCTGCTGAGCGGGCCGATTGCTCAGCTAATTTCCTGACTTCATCCGCGACGACGGCAAAGCCTTTTCCTTGTTCTCCCGCACGGGCCGCTTCAATGGCCGCGTTTAAAGCAAGCAGGTTCGTTTGTTCGGCGATGCTCGTAATCACTTCGGTAATATTTCCGATCTCATTGGAACGCTCTGTTAAATGTTTAAATGCTTCTGAGAGAGAGACGACCGTTTCATTAATAGACTTCATTTGAGTGCTCACTTTATCAATGGCTTTCGTGCCTTCAAGCGACATCATCGCCGTCTGGTCAGCGGTGGCGGCCGCTTTTTCGGCATTTGAAGAAATTCTTCCGGCAAACTCGGTCATTCCCGTAATAACGGTTCTGCTGTTTTCAACGCTTTCCACCTGCTGATCGGAGCCTACTGCAAGCTCCTGGATCGTTGTTGAGATGTACTCGCTCGCCTTTGTGCTTTCATCCGCGCTGGCGCTCAGCTCTTGCGATGAAGAAGCAACTTGGTGCGACGTTTCGCCGACCGTTTCAATGATCGAACGGACGCCTGCTACCATTTTGTTAAATGATGATGTCAGCAATCCCAATTCATCTTTCGATTGATATGTTCCTTTGACAGTAAAATCGCCTTGCTCGGTTTCTGCGAACAGCGCCTGAATGTCTTTGATCGGCTTTGTAATCAGCCTTGTCATTAAGAGGCCGATCGAGATGGATAAAACAAGTGCTGCAGCAATGACAATGATGAGAAGCGTGATGATTGAACCGGCTTCTTTAGAATCCCGCTGATAGATCGTTTTGGCGTTATCAGCATTTAATGTTTGAATGTCCTCAATGAGCTGGTTGACCGTTTCTCTTTGAGGCTCCATCTCTTTTAGATAGACATCATATGCTTTATCATTTTCGTTCTTCACCGCCAAGCTGAGCATCTCGCTGCTGATATCTTGCAATTTCTTGTATTCGGTTTTGAAATTCTCGTATTTTTCAGAGACGTTGTCCATTAATTTCAGCTGATCGATTTTTTCCATTAAGGTGCTGTTTTCTTCGTTTTTTTCCTTAATGTGTTTTTGCAATGTTTCATTTCGATCATTGTCTTTCGTCACCATCAATTCGAATTTGTACGTATCAATATCAAGGTTGTTCGCTTTTAATTTTGCAAACAACTGGTTGGGAACCAATTGATCTTGATAGATGACCTCTGAACCTTTGGAAAGCTTGCTCAGCCCGCCTATCCCCTGGATGCCGACAATCGACAAAGCCAGTGCTGAAATGATAATGATGACAAATAGTTTGCTTCTGATTTTTATATTTCTCAACAGATTCATATGGTGTTCTCCCATCAACTTATTTACTTTACATATCGGCTTTCAAAACAGTTTTGTGAATGAGTTTAAGGCAGGCAATTTTAGGGAAGGGGATATTTTCTGACAACAAAAAAACCCCATAAAAAAAGGGGTTTTTTAAACGAGAACTTTTGCGAAAAATTCCTGGTATAACGCGCGGACCGCTTGTTTTTCCTGAGCTTCTTTAACGCCGAACATCATGCTGACTTCCGAGGAGCCCTGGTTGATCATTTCGATATTGACGCGGGCATCAGACAATGCTTTTGACGCTCTTGCCGTCGTTCCGACGTTATGGCGCATGGCTTCGCCGACGACCATAATCAGGGCGATATTGTGTTCAATCGTCACTTCATCGGCATCGAGTTCTTCCTTGATCCGTTTGATCATCCGCTTTTCCGCTGCTTGATCCATTTGATCCTGCCTTAAAATGATCGTAATATCATCAATGCCGGACGGAATGTGTTCATACGTCAGCCCGTCATCTTCAAGGATTTGCAGAACGCGGCGTCCGAAGCCGATTTCGCGGTTCATTAAATATTTGCTGATGTAAATGCTGCAAAATCCGCTGTCGCTGGCGATCCCGACGACAGGTCCGTTCGTGTTGTCGCGTGTGGCGACAACTCTTGTCCCCTCCGCGTCCGGATTGTTTGTATTTTTGATCTGAACCGGTATGCGCGCCCGGAAAGCAGGGATCAATGCTTCATCATGAAAGACGGAAAAGCCGGCATACGACAGCTCCCTCATTTCCCGGTAAGTCAGCTCGCGGATTTCTTTCGGGTTGGATACAATCGCCGGGTTGACAGAATAAACGGCGTCAACGTCAGTGAAGTTTTCATACAACTCGGCTTTCAATCCATTTGCTAAAATGGAACCCGTAATGTCAGAGCCGCTTCGCGAAAACGTCATGACTTCGCCTTCCCGGCTGAATCCGAAGAAGCCGGGAAAGATGATGATGCCCTTTTGCTGTCTCAGCTGAAACAGATTGTCATACGATTCGGGCAGGACTTGTGCGTTGCCCGGTTCGCTCGTCACAAACAGCCCGGCGTCTTTTGGACTGACATAATGCGCTTCAACTCCCCGGTGCTTGAAGTAAGCCGCTACCAATTTGGCATTGTTATCTTCGCCGCTTGCTTTGACCGCATCGATAAACCGTTCCGGATTTGTTTTATCACCTTCGAGCAGCTGAAGCAGGTCGGCCCGGATCCGGTCGATCACACCATCGTCAAGTCCGAGCTCTAGCGCGATATCGGCATACCGTCCGACAATCGCCTCAACCAGGCCGGGCGCTTTTTTTAATAATAAGTACTGTTCGGCGCATTCGATTAACAGGTCCGTTACTTTCGTATCCTCGGGGTGCCGTTTTCCGGGTGCTGATACAACGACGGCCTTCCTTTCCGGATCAGAAGTGACAATTTGAAATACTTTCTCCAGCTGAGCCCCTGACGCGAGCGAGCTGCCCCCAAATTTAACGACTTTCATTTGTTACATCTCCTAAAGTTTAAATTTTCGAAATAAATTTAAATTTAATTATTGCGCTTTTTACAAGAAGAATCAAGGTTTTTCTTTCAGGAATGAACAAATGTATTTTTGAGGAGGACTGAAAATGGGGAAATTGCATGGTTTCAACCTTTGTATCTATTCATCTTATTGACTATGTCAGAAAAAATGGTAAGATATATGAAGACCCTTATTGATAATGATAATCATTAACGATGGCGGAGGGGTTTGCTTTGTTGTGCAAGGAGGCTACTGCAGCATGAAATTACGATACTTATTGCTAATGCTCATCATTCTTTCGTTCAGCTCGATATTCATCGGCGTTAAGGAGCTTTCGCCTCTTGACCTGTTCCGCTTGAACGAGGACGAAATCCAAACGCTTTACATAAGCAGAATCCCGCGCTTGATCAGCATCGTGCTTGCGGGAATGAGCTTGAGCATCTGCGGGCTGATCATGCAGCAGCTGACGCGCAATAAATTTGTTTCACCGACGACAGCTGGAACGATGGATTGGGCGAGGCTCGGCGTGATCATTGCGATCGTGCTTTTTTCGTCTGCAGGAATTGTGGTAAAAATACTGTTTGCCTTTGTTTTTGCACTGTTTGGCAGCTTTTTGTTCGTCAAAATTTTGGACAGAATCAAGTTCAAAGATGCGATCTTCATCCCTCTCGTCGGTATGATGCTCGGAAGTGTTGTCAGCGCCATCTCTACTTTCATGGCTTATCAGTACAATATCATTCAAAACGTCAATGCATGGTTTGAAGGGAATTTTTCGCTTGTCATGAAGGGGAGGTATGAGCTCTTATTTCTGAGTATACCGCTCGTTATCATTGCCTATCTGTTTGCCAATAAATTTACGTTGGCCGGGATGGGGGAGTCTTTTTCTATCAATCTTGGATTGAATTATAAGCGGGTGGTCAATATCGGGCTGATCATCGTATCTATTATTTCGTCCGTCGTCATCCTGACGGTCGGCACGCTTCCCTTTTTGGGATTGATCATCCCGAACATCGTGTCCATCTACAGGGGAGATCATTTGAAAAACAGCCTGCCTCACACGGCGGTTCTCGGAGCCGTTTTCGTCTTGTTTTGCGATATAGCGGGACGTCTCGTCATTTACCCGTACGAAATTTCGGTTGGTTTGATGGTCGGCATCATCGGGAGCGGCGTTTTTCTTTACTTGCTTTTAAGGAGAAAAGCCTATGCGTCATAAACAGAAAATGCTTATACTCATCGTGATAGCTGCAGTCTGCATCGGCTTGTTTCTGTTCTACGGTTTGCCGTCTGTATGGGAATATGCGCTTCCGCGGAGGTTTGCCAAAGTTTTTGCGATCATCGTTGTCGGGACAGCGATTGCGTATTCGTCGATGATTTTCCAAACGATCACAAACAACAGAATTTTGACGCCGAGCATCCTCGGACTCGATTCTCTCTATGTTCTGCTGCAAACCGGGATTATTTACTTTTTCGGTGCAGCCAAAATTGCCGATCTCGGTAAAAACGGCAATTTTTTATTGTCAACCGGTTTGATGGTCTGTTTTTCATTTGTGCTGTTTTTTCTGATGTTTCGCCGCGGGGGAAGGCACATCTTCTTGCTGCTGCTAGTGGGAATCGTATGCGGCACATTGTTCAGAAGCCTGTCATCCTTTATGCAGATGCTGATCGATCCGAACGAGTTCCAAGTTGTTCAAAACAAGATGTTTGCCAGCTTCAACAATTTGAACACGGATATTTTAATGATTGCTTCGCTGGTCATTCTGGCGATTCTCGTTTACGCTTGGCGGTATAATCCGTACTTTGATGTCATCTCGCTCGGCAGGGATCAAGCCGTCAACCTCGGAATCGATTACGACCGGACGGTGAAGAAAATGCTGATTGTCGTCGCCGTTCTCGTCTCCGTGTCTACTGCACTTGTGGGGCCGATCACATTTTTGGGGCTGCTCGTCGTCAATGTGGCGCGGGAGGTATTTAAAACGTATAAGCACAGCGTCCTGATTCCCGGAGCGGTTTTGTTCAGCATCATTGCGCTTGTCGGGGGCCAGTTCATTGTTGAAAAACTGTTTGGTTTAACGGTGACGCTTGTTGTGATCATTGATTTTATCGGCGGGATTTATTTTATTTACCTGTTGCTGAAGGAGCGTAAATGATGATAGAAGTACGAGATATCATGAAACAATTCGGAGAGCAGACCGTTGTTCATCCCACGACTTTAACGATACAAAAAGGAATGATCACGTCCTTCATCGGACCGAACGGAGCGGGGAAAAGCACGCTTTTGTCCATCATCAGCAGGCTGATCGGCATGGACGCCGGAAATGTACTGATTGACGGCAAGGAAATCAGCGCTTACAAAAGCAATGATTTAGCCAAAAAAATCAGCATTTTAAAGCAGTCCAACCAGATCAACATCAGGCTGACTGTCAGGGAGCTCGTCAGCTTCGGCAGGTTTCCTTATTCACAGGGAAGGCTCTCGAAAGAGGACTGGGCATATGTCGACGAAGCGATTGATTATATGAAGCTGAGAGAGATTGAGCATAAACACCTCGATCAGTTGAGCGGCGGCCAGTGCCAGCGCGCTTTTATCGCAATGGTTATCGCTCAGGATACCGACTATATATTGCTTGATGAACCATTGAATAATCTCGATATGAAACATTCAGTAGAGATTATGAAGCTCTTGAAAGACCTTGTCGAAAATCGCGGTAAAACGATCGTCATTGTCATTCATGACATTAATTTTGCCTCGGTTTATTCAGACAGAATCGCAGCCCTGAAAAACGGGCGCATTGTAAAAGAAGGGCCGGCCGAAGACATTATCCAAACGCCGGTGCTGAAAGACATCTATGAGATGGACATTCCGATCCAACAAATCGGAGACCAAAAAATCTGTGTATATTTTAAATGATGAGGTGACTTGAATTGAAAAAACTATCTTTATTGATTATGGCATTGATAACCGTTCTTGTCGTAGCCGCCTGCGGAAACAAAGCTGCTGATACAGATGCAAAATCTTCCTCTAAAAAAGAAACCGTCACAATTAAACATAACAGCGATACAACAGATGTACCGAAAAATCCGAAAAAAGTCGTTGTCTTCAACTTCGGAATGCTTGACACGCTTGACGAGCTTGGCTTGAGCGACCGCGTTGTCGGCCTTCCGAAACAAACCCTTCCGTCTTACTTGAAACAATATAAAGACAGTAAATATGAAAGCGTCGGCGGACTAAAAGAGCCTGATTTTGAAAAAATTGCAGAGCTTGATCCCGATTTGATCATCATCGAAGGCAGACAGTCTGAACAGTATGACGAGTTTAAAAAGATCGCACCGACGATCGACATCCAGCTTGACCAGAAGAACTACATGGAAAGCTTTAAAGAGAACACCGAAAAGATCGGGAAAATCTTTGATAAAGAAGATGCCGTCAAAGAAGCTCTTGCGAAAATCGATGATAAAGTAGAGAAAGCCAACAAGATTGCGAAAGAAAAAGGCGGCAAAGGATTGGTCGTCCTAACGAGCGATAAACAAATCAGCGCATATGGAAGCGGCTCAAGATTCGGTTTGATCCACGATGTGCTCGGCGTTGAACCTGCCGACAAAAACATCGAGGCTTCCCTTCACGGTCAAAGCGTCTCTTCCGAATATATTTCTGAAAAGAACCCTGATTACCTGTTTGTCATCGACCGAAGCGCTGCCATCGGCGAAAAAGGAACAGCAAAAGAAGTTATTGAAAATGAAATTGTAAAATCAACAAAAGCTTATAAAAACAGCCATATCACATATCTTGATCCAGGCTACTGGTACCTGTCAGGCGGAGGCCTTGAGTCCGTATCTGAAATGGTGACAGAAGTCGAAAATGGATTAAAATAAAAGAGCGAGGCTGCCGATGTATATCCGGCAGCCTTTTTGTCTGTTCAAGGAGAAGAAGCCGATCGATATTCAAATCATATGAAAGGAGACGCAGCCGCAAGGGACCAAGACTCAGTTAGATATCAAACCATCAAAAAACACGCCAGTTCGATTGAACTGGCGTGTCATGATTAGCGCGCCGGCTGGCCTTGTTTGTCGGCCTGCGGCTTCTTTTTCAATGTGAACGAAAGGATAAATCCGATCAGCGCCAAGACAGCGGCCACGATAAAGGCGGAATTCATGCCGTGAATGAGCGCATTTAACGGGTTAGATGCGGCAGCGTTTTTGGCTGAATTGCTCATGACGGAAATCAAAACGGCCGTGCCGATTGAACCGCCGATCTGGCGCATCGTATTGTTCATCGCTGTTCCGTGCGGGATGAGATGCATCGGAAGTGCATTGATGCCAGCGGTTGTGAGAGGCATCATAATCATGGAAGTTCCCATCATCCGCAGCGTATAAATAACGATAATAAATGTCAGCGAAGTATCCATTTGCAGATCCGCAAACGGGATCGACGTCAGCAGCAAGACGGCAAACCCGATAATCGCAAGACCTTTTCCACCGATCTTGTCAAAAATCCGGCCGATGATCGGCGACATGATGCCCATTGCTATCGCGCCCGGCAGAAGCATCAGACCGGAATCGAAAGCTGTCACGTCTCTGACGTTTTGCGTATACAGCGGCAAAATGGTTTCAGTACCGATCATTAATGCAAAAACGATCATGCCGAGGAGCGTTGTTATCGTAAAGGTCCACGATTGGAAAACGCGAAACTCGAGTATCGGCCTTTTGATTCTTAATTGTCTAGAGATAAAGAAGAACAGAGCGACCGCACCGACTGCAAAGGAAATTAAAACGGTATTGCTTCCCCAGCCTTCTGATCCGGCGTTGCTGAAGCCGTACAATAAACCGCCGAAACCCAGGCTGGACAGGATAATAGATAAGATGTCGACTGATGTTTCTCTCAATTTCGTGACGTTTTTCATCAGCAAGATGACAAGCACAAGATCGATCAGTGCAATTGGCAGAATAATATAAAATAAGTATCTCCATGTAAAGCTGTCGACGATCCAGCCTGACAATGTCGGTCCGATGGCCGGTGCAAATGCGATGACCAAACCGACCATACCCATTGCAGCCCCGCGTTTTTCAACCGGGAAAATCGTTAAAAAGATCGTCTGCATGAGCGGCATCATAATTCCCGCACCCGCGGCCTGGATGATTCGCGCCGCAAGGAGCACCGGGAAGTTAGGCGCAACCGCGCCGACGACCGTTCCCGCCACAAAGATGCTCATTGCAGCGATGACGAGCGCGCGGCTTGAAAATTTTTCGATCAAAAAGGCGGTAATCGGAATGAGAATCCCGTTTGTCAGCATGAACGCCGTTGTCAGCCATTGAGCTTTTGTAGCGTCTATGTTCAAGTCTGCCATAATATGCGGCAGTGCCGTAACCAGGAGCGTTTGGTTCAAGATTGCGATAAACGCCCCTGCAATGAGCAAACCTACGATGATATTTCTGTTGTATGTCTGTTGTTCGGTTTCTGTATTCATATCAATCCCTCTTATTCTTTGATACTAATTGTTTGTATTTGTGAAACATCGCATTGGAGTGCCTCGATTTTTCCAAGGTAATCAAGGAGAGCCTTAATTAAATACGTGCGCGGCTCTTTGCCGAAAAGCTCCTCGCTCAGCAAATCTGCGGCAGACAGCAGTTCTGTCACGGAAAAGTCGTCTTGTGGCAGTGAGGAAATCTTGTTTTTCAGTTTTTGCAAAAGGTCTTCAAGCAAGTCCTCTTTTTTGGGCGGTGCCCAGCATGATGAGACATTCGTATAGGAGGCAATAATGTCTTCATTTAATGAACTTTTCTGATCTTCGTTTAGCTTTTTCTCTATGAAGAGATCCAGAACCGACATAATGAATGGCGGAATCGTTGTAACGTCAGGCTGAGCTTTTCCAGTGCCGACTAAAAACAGGAATTCTCTCATCAAACCGTGGAAAATGATGACGATATCCCATATAAACGGCTCCACCTCTTCGCCGTACGCTTGAATGATAGAGTCTTTATGCCAGCTGATGATCAGCGATTTTGTTTCTTTCAGATGCTTTTTAAATACCGCGGTATCCGGAGATGATCCCTCATTGGAGAGGAAATTGATAAATTGGCGGTTTTCCCTGAATTCCGTAATCTCCAAAGCGATTTTTTTAGCGAGTCTTTCTTTTGGCGTCAGCGAGGTTTCCGTATTGATGATGGCGCTTTTGTTCAGCATTTCATGCTTTCTGAATTTGATCAATGCCAGCAGAAGATCTTCTTTAGATTGAAACAGTTTATAAATAGATGCTTTTGACATTTTGCATTCTTCAGCGATCGCTTGCATTGCAACGTTATGATAGCCTTTTTGGGCAAACAGCTTTTTGGCGGCCCTTAAGACTGCTGCTCTTTTTTCGTTCATTCCGGCTCCTTCTTTCGCAATGATAAAACTCATGGGTTACGAAAAAACCCATGAGTTTTCATAAATGAAATATTAACAGACAGAACTGTTTCGGTCAACGATTTTGTTTTGGGTCACGATGAAGGCTGAACCAATCAGCAGCTTCGCCGTATAAAAGCACGCCGTCCGTCATATGACTGAAGGTGCCGCGGCTGATGATGTCTTCACCGATCTTTTTCACCAGCGACAGTGCGGCTCTGAACGGGGCGGATCCGCAGCTGATTCTTTCGATTCCGAGTTCGGAAAGAGTCTGTAAAGAGGGAGTGTGTGATCAGGCCAGCACGCCTGAGCGGCCCGGATATACCTTTTCTCAGCCCGGCAATGGTGCCTGTATCACCCGCTCCGGGGATAAAAATGCAGTCCGCGCCTGCTTGTCTGTACCGATTTGCCCGCCGGACGGCTGTTTGAAGCCGGGAGTGGCTGCATTGAGCCAGTACACATCCGTACGGGCATTGATCAAGTTCAGTTTTTTGACAGCCGCAATTTTTTCTTCCATTAATGTTGCATCACAAAGCGGCCGGCAGGGGTCTTTCGTTCCGTCTTCAATATTAATACCGACAACGCCCGCCGTTGCGGCCTTTTTCACGTTTTCAGCAACTGTTTCCGGTGATTGGCCGTAACCCGCTTCAAGATCTGCGCTGACGGGAATATCGACGGCATCCGTGATGGTTTTCAGTACGGAAAGCAATGTTTCAAAGGGGAGATGTTCGCCGTCGGGATAGCCGAGGGACATGGCAATTCCGGCGCTGGTTGCGCCGACTGCTTTAAAACCGCAGTTTTGAAACGCTTTGGCGCAGGCCGCATCCCAGGCATTCGGCAGAACGAATGGGCCTGACTGATAATGGAGGTCCAGAAATTTATATTTTGCAAATGGTTTCATGTGTTCCACTCCTTTTTACATCGTGTAAAGGTAAAGACCTTCGATGCTCATCGAAATGTAGAATGGAACGCATGAAAAAAGGCTATCGATCAACGATAGCCTCAGCGTGTTGACAAACCCTCGCATTCGTTGTCAGGCCTGCGCGTCGGTGCTCACGAATTCCAACATTCGCTGCGCTCCGATGCTCGGCCTTCCTAGACTGCAAGGGTTTTCAATCACGCTGAAAGGATGACAAAATCCCAAAACGAAGAGCCGTTTTGGGATTTTGTCAACAATCTAAGGCTATCGATCAGCGATAGCCTTAAGTATCTATTCGAGTTTAAATCCTTGTTTGTCAAGCATTTCACGGATGTGAGGATAATACACTTTATTGTAATAAGCGGATATGCCCTGAGACCAGTTTCTTGTTTCCTGTCCGTTTGTCCGTTTTGTCATATATTCGGATATTTCTTCATCGTACGCGTCGATCAGCGGTTTTAAGTCAGGTTGATAGGTTTCGCTGTGCCTTACCGCTTGTTCAGGGAGACGCGGCTTTTTCGCGGAGCGGTCCGCCGGATGGCCGACGACGAGTCCTGCGACAGGGAAGACGTATTCAGGAATATTGAGCAGTTCGATCAGCTCTTCTGCACGGCCGCGGACAGCGCCGATCGGCACAGTGCCAAGCCCCATCGATTCAGCGGCCGCTGTGGCCGTGCCGAGGGCGATGCCTGCATCGACAGCTCCGACAAGCACAGATTCCATTCCGTCTGTGATCGCAAGCGTTTCGCCGTTTTTCTCAAGAGCGATTTTCGCACGGTTGAAGTCCGCGCAGAACAAAAGGAATACGGGGGCCTGCTCGATCCAGACCTGTCCGCCGGCCAATTCGGCGATTTTCTTTTTCCGTTCCTCATCCTGAACCGTAATCACGGTGACCTGCTGGCCGTTGATTGAAGTCGGAGCGGCTTGAACGGCTTGAATGATCTTGTCCAGCTGTTCAGGGTTCACGGGCTCATCTGTATAGCTGCGAATCGATCTATGGTCTGTCAATGTTTTCAATATTTCATTCATGTAAACATCATCCTTTCTTTAATCAAGTGTCTGCGTTTTAACCACATTTAGAGGTTCTGATAAAAGGTCGCCCGCGGCTTGAACAAAAGCTTGAAAATGCTCTGTCTGATTATGGGCGTCAATTGCGTTTTGATCTTTCCATTGCTCAAGCATGACAAATGTATTGGCATGTTCGGTATCTTCAAACAGCTGGTATTGGGCATTGCCGGCTTCAGCTCTTGAATGTTTAAGCAGCGGTTGTACGCTTTCGAGAAAGGCGTCGCGTTTTTCTGGTTTTACTTTCATATAGGCTTGCAATACGATCATCGGTTCAAACCTCCGTCATGTCATTTAGAATTCCTTTGCGTATTCGTTGTATACACAGTGAATTTATTGTTCGAAAATCATCGAACAATTGCATCGTAACATGTCTTTGCATTGCCGGCAACTCATTTGCCTCCTTGACGAATTGTCTTGAAGTTAGGATTATGATACATTTAACCCATGAAAACAAATGAAATGAAGTTAATATCCGTTCTCCAGGCCTTGAGTGATCCATACAGGCTTGAGATTGTCAAAGCGCTGGCTGACACAGCCGAGAAAACGTGCGGTACATGCACAAATCTCAATATCGCAAAGTCTACGCTGTCCCACCATTTCAAGGTGCTGAGAGAAGCGGGGCTGCTCAAAGTCCGCATCGAAGGGAAGCATCATTATTATTCCCTCTGCAAACGGGAATTGGAGGAGCAGTTTCCGGGACTGATCGAGGCGATTCTCCAGGTAGAAAAGGAACGGTGGTAAACGGGCAGACGTCGGCTTTCTAAAGCCAAGCAGATACCGGCAGGAGCGAACCTGCCGGTATTTTTTAAAGCTTCTCATCACCGCATACCGCTTCATAAAGCTTGGCAGTCCCTTTGTCGATCTGATCGGCAGCGATTTTGGCAAATCCAAGCACGAGCGATACCGTTCCTTCATGTTTTGTCTGCTCTTTCTTTAACGTAAACCGGTTCATGCCGTAAACCTCGACCCGTCTTTCCTTTGCTCTTGATAAAACCTCTTCTTCACTTCTATCTGTTTCAAAATCGGCTACAAAGTGAAGGCCTGCGCTTTCGCCTTTAATTTTGACCCGGCCGTTAAAGGTTTTGACAAGGCTTCCGATCAGCCTTGTCCGCTTTTCTTCGTAAATCTGGTTCATTTTCTTGATGTGCTTTTGGTATTCCCCCGATTCGATCAATTCCTGCAGGGCGAGCTGCGTTAAAACGCTGCTCGATTGAATCGAGAAATGGTGCCTTTTTCTGTATCGCTTCAGCAGCTTTTGCGGCAGTACCATATAGCTGATTCTCAGGCCCGGAAGAAGCGATTTTGAAAACGTGCCGATATAGATGACTTTTTCAGAGCGGTCAAGGCTTTGCAGGGCGGGGATTGTATCGCTCCCGTATTTAAATTCGCTGTCATAATCGTCTTCCACAATGTAGCGGTTTTCCCCGTCGGAAACCCAGTTTAAAAGCTGAATCCTCCTCGATACCGGCATAATGATCCCTGTTGGAAACTGGTGTGAAGGCGTGACAAATAAAACGTCCGGATTCAGACGGTGAATCTCGCTGATCCGCATTCCTTTATGGTCGAGCTGAATCGTGGCCACTTCTTTCCCTTCATTTTTCAGCAGTCGATAAATGCGGCTGTATCCCGGCTCCTCCATCGCATAGACGGCTGAGGCGGGGAGAAGATCTTGAAGCGTGTGAATTAAGGACTGCGTGCCTGCGCTGATCACGATTTGTTCGGGGTGACACTTGACGCCTCTCGTTAAAGCGATAAAGCGTGCGATCGTTTGGCGCACTTCGTAGATACCTTGCGGATGCGTCATTTCTCCGAGTTCGTTTATATGAGAGGAAACCGCTTTCTGTTCACAGCGAAGCCATGTTTTAAACGGAAAATGCGTCGTATCGACGCTCATATGGGAAAACGATATCCAGCCGTCTTTGCATTCCGGCTTTTCAACCAGTTTTTTTTCCAATTGAAGGGGGCCGGGATGGCGGCTGGCGTGGAACGTTTCGATCTGCTCTACAAAAAAGCCTTTTCTTTCACGTGAATAAAGATAACCTTCTGCCAGAAGCTGCTGGTAGGCGGCGTTGACCGAATTGATGCTGACGTTCAATGCTTCGGCGAGCTCGCGCTTGGAAGGGAGTTTTTTTCCCGGTAAAAGATTGCGGCTGAAAATTTCTTCTTTAATTCGCTGATAGATTTGGTGATAAATATAATCCGCATCCTTGGAGCGGTCAATCGGTATCGTAATCATAGCGCCTCCCTCTGGTACCATCGAAAATTAATGATTGGTACTTTTCATCATACCAAAAAATATTCAGAATTATAAGAAATAAGAGTGGGGGAGAGATTTTTTATGAGTCTGGACACAAAAGCATTCACAACGGAAGATTGGCAAGCCAAACGGGATCAATTCGTGGCAAGGGGTGTCTCCAACGGAAACCGTCATCTGGCCGCTAAAGGGGAAGGTGCCGTTTTATACGATATTGACGGGTGCCGTTTTATCGATTTTGCCGGGGCGATCGGTACATTAAATGTCGGGCATTCACATCCGAAAGTTGTAGAAGCTGTCAAGCAGCAGGCCGAACAGCTCATTCATCCGGGTTTTAACGTGATGATGTATCAGGCCTATATCGAATTGGCGGAAAAGCTATGCCGGCTTGCGCCGGGCGCCCATGAGAAAAAAGCGATTTTCCTGAACTCGGGGGCGGAAGCTGTCGAAAACGCCGTGAAAATATCCAGAAAATATACGAAGCGTCAAGCCGTCGTTTCTTTTACCCGCGGATTCCACGGGCGCACAAACATGACGATGAGCATGACGAGCAAGGTGAAACCATACAAATTCGGATTCGGTCCTTTTGCACCTGAAGTATATCAGGCGCCGTTTCCTTACTACTATAGAAAGCCTGAAGGGATGACTGATGAAAGCTACGATGACATGGTGATTCAGGCGTTTGACGATTTCTTCGTCTCGTCTGTTGCTCCGGAGACGGTTGCGTGCGTTGTTATGGAGCCTGTACAGGGAGAAGGAGGATTTATTATTCCTTCAAAACGGTTTGTGCAGCATGTCGCAGCCTTCTGTCAAAAACACGGTATCGTTTTTGTCGCCGATGAGATCCAAACAGGCTTTGCCAGAACGGGCAAATATTTTGCGATTGAGCATTTTGATGTCGTTCCTGATCTTGTGACGGTGTCAAAATCGCTGGCTGCCGGCGTTCCGCTCAGCGGTGTCATAGGCCGGGCGGAAATGCTTGATGCGGCGGACCCGGGGGAACTCGGGGGCACATATGCCGGAAGTCCGCTTGGATGCGCAGCCGCTTTGGCAGTGCTCGATATTATCGAATCAGAACAGCTCAACAAGCGCTCTGAAGAAATCGGTAAAGCCATCGAAGAGCGGGCGCTTGAATGGAAGATGAAATATCCGCAGATTGGGGAAGTCCGCAGACTTGGCGCGATGGCGGCGCTTGAAATTGTCCGGGACGAAAAGACGCGGGAGCCGGACAAAGCAGCTGCAGCCAAGATTGCTAAGTACGCCAATGAACACGGCCTGCTCTTGTTGACGGCAGGAATCAATGGCAACATTATCCGTTTTCTGTCTCCGCTCGTCATTACTGATCAATTGCTTGAGGAAGGACTCGGCATCATCGAAGAAGCGCTGGAACAGCTCTAGTTTGACATCTTCTAAAAGAAGGGGCGGATTTTGATGGGTAAACAGCAAATGAAAAAAACGATGTCGCAGACGGATGTGCTATTTTTAGCGATCGGGGCGATGCTCGGCTGGGGCTGGGTCGTCCTTTCCGGCGACTGGATTTCGACAGCCGGCTTTATGGGCAGCACCGTCGCGTTTATCATCGGCGGCATTCTCGTCATCTTAATCGGGTTAACGTACGCGGAGCTGTCTTCTGCCATCCCTGAAACGGGAGGCGGCTTGATATTCGTCTACCGGGCGTTCGGCCGAAAAACGGCTTTTGTCGCGGCTTGGGGTGTGCTTTTCGGCTATGTTTCGGTAATTACATTTGAGGCGGTCGCATTGCCGACCGTCATTGATTACGTCCTGCCTGTCGAACATCAGGGGTTTCTCTGGTCGCTTAGCGGCTGGGACGTGTATGTCACTTGGGTGTTGATCGGTTCAGGGGGTGCGGTCGTCCTGACCGCGCTCAATTACTTCGGCGTCAAGCCGGCCGCGATTTTTCAGTCGGTTTTTACAATCGCGATTATCGCCACGGGCTTTCTCCTTTTGGGCGGCGCCTTGGTAAACGGTAATGTTGAACATATGCAGCCCCTTTTTAAAGACGGATTTTCCGGGATGATGTCCGTCCTCGTCATGATTCCGTTTCTGTTTGTCGGATTTGACGTCATCCCTCAGGTTGCGGCTGAAATTAATGCCCCGAAAAAAATCATCGGCAAAATTTTGATTATTTCGATCGTCAGTGCGGTCTTGTTTTATTTGCTGATTGTATTCGGGGTGACGATGGGGCTGTCAGAAAGCGAGCTTGCAACGACTTCTTTGGCGACCGCGGATGCCATGGTCAATCTGCTCGGGAACCAGCTGTTCGGCACGGTGCTTGTCCTCGGCGGAGTCGCCGGCATCATTACGAGCTGGAATGCATTTATCATCGGCGCGAGCCGCATTCTGTTTGCCATGTCGGAAAAAGGCATGGTGCCGAAATGGTTCGGTTTCATCCATCCGAAGTATAAAACACCGACGAACGCGATTTTGTTTCTGGGAGCGCTGGCGTTTTTTGCGCCGCTGCTCGGGCGCCCTGCCCTTGTTTGGATCGTCAATGCAGGGGGAACAGGTATTATAGTCGGATATTTGATCGTGTCGATTGCATTCATGAAGCTGAGAAAGACAGAGCCGGATTTAAACAGACCGTATAAAATCAATAAGTGGAAAACGACTGGTATATCTGCTATTCTCTTAAGTGTTATCTTTCTCGCCTTTTATTTGCCAGGCATGCCGGCCGCGCTCACATGGCCGTATGAATGGCTGATCTTGGCGGGATGGACATTGATCGGTTTTCTTTTATTCAACAGCAGTTCAAAACGTAAAGGGGAGGAGATTCAACATGACCAGCATGCTAGAAGTATATAATCCTGCGACTGGAGAAAAAATCAAATCGGTTCCCCAGCAATCCGCAAAAGAAGTCGAAGAGGCAGTCGTACGCTCGCATGAAGCATTTCAAAAATGGTCGAAAACATCGGCTACAGAACGAGCGGGCTTGCTGAAAAAATGGTTCGATTTGATTGTGGAGCAGAAGGACGAGCTGGCAAAATTGATTACGCTTGAAAACGGCAAGCCTTATGCTGAGGCACAAGGCGAAGTCATATATAGCGCCGGCTATATCGAATGGTATGCGGAGGAAGCGAAACGCATCTATGGAAGAACGGTTCCCGCATCTGTGACGAACAAGCGCATCATCGTCACGCGCCAGGGGGTCGGTCCTGTAGCGGCGATTACCCCGTGGAACTTTCCGGCGGCGATGATCACGAGAAAAGCGGCGCCGGCTTTGGCGGCGGGCTGTACCTTTATCATCAAGCCGGCGCCTGACACGCCTTTAACGGCGCTTGAGCTCGTCCGCCTCGGCCATGAAGCGGGCATTCCGAAAGACGTCCTTCAGTGTGTGATCGGCGACGGTCAAGAGATCGGTTCTATTTTTACAAGTCATCCGCTGATCCGCAAAATTACGTTCACCGGATCTACGCCTGTCGGCAAACATTTAATGAAAAACAGCGCCGAGACGGTGAAGCATGTGTCAATGGAGCTCGGCGGCCATGCCCCGCTGATCGTTGATGAAGATGCCAACATCGACCTCGCCGTTAAACAGACGATGCTGTCGAAATACAGGAATGCCGGACAAACGTGCGTCTGTGCAAACCGTCTGATCGTTCATGAATCGGTTAAGGATGAATTTGCAGAAAAACTCCGCGCCGAAGTTACCAAGCTGAAAGTCGGGAACGGACTTGTAGAAGGTGTATCAATCGGACCGGTCATCAATAAAAACGGTTTCCAAAAAATCGTCGACCAAATCAATGACGCGGTGAATAAAGGGGCAAAAGTTCTCATCGGCGCCGAATACGAAAGCGATGATGAGAAATCATGCTACTTTGTCCACCCGACAGTGCTGACAGATGTTGATCCTTCAATGACGATCATGCATGAGGAAACATTCGGTCCCGTTGCGCCGATTACGACTTTTAAAACGCTGGACGAAGCAGTCAAGCTCGCCAATGATACGCCTTACGGTTTAGCGGCATACTTCTTTACGGAAAACTACCGCCGCGGCATCTATTTGTCCGAAAACCTTGATTATGGCATACTCGGCTGGAATGACGGCGGACCGTCAACCGTTCAGGCGCCTTTCGGCGGCATGAAGGAAAGCGGCATCGGACGCGAAGGCGGACAGGAAGGCATCGAGCCGTATTTGGAAACGAAATATTTGTCCATCGGTTTGGATGAATCATAAGTCAACATGAAAACCCGCCCGCATACCACGGGCGGGTTTTTTTACGCTTTCACCTGTTCAGCGTTTATTTTATCCTTTTTGGGCTGATAGGAAATATAAAAAATGCCTAGAAGAAGCAGTGCGATCCCGGCCCAGGAAACAAGAGGCAGCGATTCTCTGACAAGCACGGTTCCCAAAAGCGACGCTGTGAGCGGTTCAGCCAGCGACAGGGTCACCGCCGTTGAGGCGGGCACTTTTGCCAATCCTGTCGTAAATAACAGGTACGCGGCCCCTGTTGCAATGACGCCGATATAGAGGCTGACAGCCATTCCCTGAACCGATAAAATCCAGCTCAGATCGTACAGAAACAATAACGGGGCAAGCAATACAGCGCTTAAAAAGAACACGGTGCCTGTGACAGCCTCCGGCTTCTGCTTTTGCAGGAGCTTTTTGCTTGTCAGCGTGTAGACGGCAAAGGAAAGACCGGCGCCTAGTGCGAGCAGTATGCCGAGAAAGCTCCCTCCCGCTGATGCGGACGGAATGAATAAAAAAGATACGCCTGCTATCGCTGCAGCTGTTGCGATCCACCATTTCGCCTGCGGCACCTTTTTGAACACGAGCCATTCGAGGCAGCCGGCGATAATCGGAGCGCTGCCGATAGCGACGACCGTTCCGACGGCGATCCCTGACAGGCTGACGGCTGAAAAAAAGAAAGGCTGATAAAATGCCATGCTCAATGCTGCGATGATCAGCGTTTTAACGGGCCAGCCGCTTCGTTTTAATTGACCGCGCAAAGCCGCAAACAAGAGCAGGGTGATGCCGCCGACCGCCATTCTGACAGCGCCGAACACAAGAGGCGCAGCCTCTTCAGGCGCGAATGCCTGAGTTGTTCCCGTCGTTCCCCATAAAATGGCCGCAAGCAAGACAAACAGAATCGATACTTTCATACTCCGATCTCTCCCCACTCAATCATTCAGAACTTTTTCTATTGTAAGATAAATTGGCTGATTTTTGAATCGCTGCTTCGGAACTTTCCCCGCAAAGAGGAAATATTCAACGCTGGCCGAATACATATAATGGCCTAAAACAATTAAAGTCGGAGGAAGCGGATGAAAAAGCGAACAGTTTTATTTTTCTTGGTGACCTGGCTCGCCGGATGTGCGAGCGCTCAAGAAGCTGAGGAACAAACCAAAAGGGTGAACAGCGAACAGGAAGCGATTGAGGACGGTATTCGTTACGAGAACATCACAAAAGACGATATTATAGACAAAATCGATTTAAACGGCGAACAAGTCGTCGTCTTTCGATTCGGCGATTCGGAGGGAGAGGGAATTTGCCTCGCTCACATCAAACGGGAAAACGGCAAATATCAATGGTACCGCGACTTGAATTATGCAATTGTAAAATCGGATCACCCGGAAACGGAGAATGCGGAAGCTTCTTCACCGTTCACAACGCCAAAGGGAAGAAAGTACACGTTATATACAGGGGATGCCGCTCGCCTGAATGGAACATTTGAGACTGATGACGGGCTTTATTTAGAGCCGGTGGTCGATCATAAAACGGGTATGTATTATCAGATCGTGCGGGATTCGGACTGAAATGGGCACAAAAAGGCAGTCGGGATATTCCCGACTGCCTTTCATTTTTACGATTTCTTTTTGCGCACTGTCAAGAGCAGCGCAGCACCCCCAAGAAGCACGGCGAGGATCGACAGGATCAGGGAAGCGGTTTGAATCCCTTGTCCTGCTTGACCGTCTTCATTTTCTGCGGCAGTGTTTTCTTTCGTTGAAGCGCCGTGTGCGTCAACCGTTTCGTGACCAAGCTTTGCAGCGTCGACAATGCTTGTGATCGCATGCGGGGTATCGGCGTTTTCATCGCCGGTCCACTCGACAATCGTGCCGTCTTTATAATATTGGTAAGCGTTCCAGGCGGCCTTTTGTTCTTTGTCAGGGTTTTTGGCGGTGAAGGTAAACTGCTGGAATTCACCAGGCTGAATGCCGCCGTTTTCGGCTTCCCACGTCACCCTTGTCACTTTTTCGTTTTTGCCGGTTTCAGTGCTCGTTTTCCAGCCCGGCACCGGTTCATACTGCTGAAATTCAACACCGTCCGGCATGCTGAGAACGACCTTGGTTGTGGCGTTGTCTTTTTCAACCGGTACTTTGACGGTGTATGTTTCCCATGAGCCTGCTGCTGATTCAGCCGGTTTTACCGTGACATGTGCGCTGACTGGAACAGAGAAAAGCAAAAATGATGCTAGGATTGCACCCAGCCATAATGTTTTTTTAAACATAATCAAAACTCCTTTTTATTAATTTTCGCATTGAAAACCGTTCTGATTTCCTCAAATGACGCCGTTAATCCGTGAACGCGGATCTTCCAGATGCCGTCTTCGCTTAAATTTAAATTTTTCGTTTGGAAAACGCCGTCTTTATTTTTGCTGAGGCTGAACGTGCTCTCCTTGTCATCCCCGAAAAGCCCGGTTTTCTCAACGGTTAATTCGATTTTTTGAATATCTTTGACGACGTCTCCTTTTCTGTTTCTGACTGTGACTTCAAACGCATTTGAGCCCGGCATGTTCGGGCTGATTCGGAGCGACAGCGTGTTTCCTTCCGGCAGCTGCTTCGTCTCACTGAAAGGCTGCGGCAGCGGCGCGGGCGGACTTGGAAGATTGGTGAAAACCGCCGTGGTCAGCAGAATGAGAAGCCCGACTGCCCACTCAGCTTTCAGCGAACGGCCGCCCTGCTGTTTCGGCGCTTTTCTAAAACGGAAATAGTGAAATGCTCCGAGTCCGATCATGAGAAGAACGAGCGCCGATTTTACAAGGAGCGCTTTCCCGTAAGCCGTCCCGAACAGGTTATCCAGTGTATGAACAATGAAAAAGCTGTTGAAAAGGCCCGAGAATATGAGAAGCCCTGCTGAAACGAGCGCCCATGGCGAGAAGCGCCGAATGGTTTCCCATATCAAACTTTTGTCAGGCTTCAGCCAGTCTTTTCCGAAAAACAGCACAAACATCGCGAGTCCGCCCGTCCAAATGGAAGCGGCATTCAGATGGATGAAGTTCATCGCGATCGTCATATAGCCGGCGCTCGTCGAAGCGGCATGGCCGTCGAGCGATTTGACGAACAAAAACCCAGCAAAAAGGAACAGACTCAAGATCGCGCTCTTCAGACCTTTTCTGTTCGAACAAAATACAAGCACGGCGATGATGGCGATGTTGATCAGCCACAGCATTCCGCCCGTCGTATTCAGAAGCGTTTCTTGCAAAAGCGAAGGCTGGAAAGCCCCGCTCCAGGAAACGCCCGCGTTTGCTTTTGTTTGCAGGGGCAGCTGAATGATGATGGCGGCCCCTGTCAATATGAGCGACGCATTCTTGATCCGCTTCAGCCGGCGCCGTTTGTCACCCGGCCAGCCGTTTTCAGGGCGGTGCCATACGAGCTGAAAGAGAGCGGCCCCCATGAACAGGGAGAAACCGGTATACAAAAGGACGCGTTCCATTACGGTATCGGCTGCCGGCAGGCCTGATGCTTGATTTTGCTGATCTTTCGGCAGCCCGCCTTGAATGTTTCCGATGCTGAAAGGGATCGTGCCTGATACGGGATGCCCATCTGCGGATACGGCTCTCCATTCGGCCGAGTAGATATCATCCTTTAACTTTGGTTTCAGCTTGACGGTCATAATCTTGGCGTTTTGCGGGTCGATTTCCGTTTTGCCGGCATCGACGCGCTCACCTGACGAATTTCTGACCGTTATCGAATGAAACCCGTTCTGAATCGCTTCATTGAATTCAATCTTGATTTCTGCAGGCGCTTTTTTCAGCTCCTGATTTTCAGCTGGAGTTGATTTTACGATATATGCGTGAGCAAAAGCGGCTTTTGGCAGCAAAATGATACAAAGAACAGCAAGAACTGTCCAGAGTGTTGCTCTCTTCATCACATTCATCCAATCTCTTAACAAAATTTCACGTCTTCAGGCTGCAGCAACTGTTCTTCATCGTTTTTTGGACGAGAAGCGCGGCATCGTCAAACGATAACAGCTGTCCGCCAAAGCCTTTTTTAAATTTCCGCGCATCTGCTTCAGAAGCGAAAGGGATCGCCTGCGGCTCGCAGCAGTTCAAATGAAGGTCCGTATCCAGCAAAAAGACGGCGGCTTTGGCGCTGATCGTCGTATCCAGCAAAAAATCCCTGCAGATGATCTGTGACACGTCATCTTTTACTTTCTCATAGCGGAGCATTGCGCAATGGGCACAGCAAAATTGTTCAATCTGGCTGTCGTTTTTTACAATTTGCACGGAAAGCCTCGAGCCTGTCCCTTTTCCGCAAACGACGCAAAGCTGCCCAAGTTGCTGCTTCGGCTTGTTTAGCGTAATTCCGCCGGCCGTCTTGATGATCTGTCCGTTTTCAACAAGCGGTTTAATGTCGCGGTAAACGGTCATTTCAGAGACGTTCAGCCTTTTCGAAATGTCCGAAATGCGCAGAGATTCTTCTTCTTTGACCCACGCCAATATCTGCTGTCTTCTTTTAATCGGTAGCATTCTCCTCCTCCATTCCTTATGTTCTTTACATATAAGCCTAGTAGATTGCAGAAAAAGAAACAAGCGGAACCTGATAAAAAATGTGATAAAATGTTGAACTTTAACATCGGCAGCAAAAGCCGTTAAAGCGTCATCAATGAGTACTGGTCAAACCGTCCTGTTTCTAAAATTTTTTGTCAGGAAATGTAACAGGTTTGAACGCTTTAGCGATGCAATGTGAAATAATAATCCAGAGCAAAGCTGCAGAGGGGAGGGGAGAAAATGGGGAAACAAAGGCTGGTTTTAATAGGAAACGGCATGGCCGGAGTTCGCACGGCGGAAGAAATTTTACAACACGGCGGGAGCCGGTTTGAGATCGTCATCATCGGCAGCGAACCACACCTCAGCTATAATCGGATTCTGCTGTCTTCTGTGCTTCAGGGGGAAACGGATTGGAACGATGTGATGACAAAAAGCCGGAGCTGGTATGAAGATAACGGGATTACACTTTATACAGGGGAAACGGCTTTCGCAATCGATACGGAGAAACAGACGGTGGCGACAGATCAAAACCGAGAAATCGCTTATGACAAACTGATCATTGCGACGGGCTCTTCCCCGTTTATCCTCCCGGTTCATGGTGCGGACAAAGAAGGGGTATATGGTTTTAGAACAATAGACGATTGCCGGGCATTGATAAAGGCATCAAAGCGGTTTGAAAAAGCGGCCGTCATCGGCGCGGGAATTTTGGGCCTTGAGGCGGCGCGAGGATTGGCAAACCTCGGGATGAAGGTTGATGTGATTCACCACTCTTCCTGCATCATGCAGAACCAGCTTGATCCGCCGGCATCTGCCATGCTCCAGAAAGAGCTGGAGCGTCAAGGGATCCATTTTCTTTTGGATAAAGATACAGAGGCGATTTTAGGAAGATCCCGCGCCGAGGGTGTGCGGTTTAAAGACGGGACGGAGATCAGCGCCGATCTCATCGTCATGGCTGCCGGTGTCAGACCGAATATCGAACTGGCCAAGGCGAGCGGTATTGCAACAAACCGGGCGATTATCGTCAGCGACTATATGGAGACAAATATTCCAAATGTCTACGCCGTCGGTGAATGTGCGGAGCATAACGGAACGGTCTATGGTCTAGTCAAGCCATTGTATGAACAGGGGAAAGTGCTGGCCAGACATATTTGCGGGCTCGAATGTGCCGGTTATCAGGGCTCCGTTCCGTCCGCAGCTCTAAAAATTTCCGGCATCGACGTCTTTTCGGCAGGGAAAATCACAGAGGACGACTCGACAACGGCTATTAAACTTTTAGACGAAGCGTCAGGAGTCTATAAAAAAGCCGTCTTTCAAGGGGATAAAATGGCCGGCGTGATTTTATACGGAGACACCTGCGGCAGCCAACGGCTGTTGGAAAGCATCATCAAACAAAGGGATATTACCGTTGTCAAAAAAGAGTTGTTTCAATCGGAAGAAGACAGTGCAGTCACTTCTATGGCGCTTAGTGAAACGATCTGCCAATGCAATGCGGTTTCAAAAGGCGCGATCATGGAAGCTATACAGACGCACGGTTTAAAGACGGCTGAGGAGGTCAAAGGCTGTACAAATGCTTCCGGATCATGCGGCGGCTGCAGGCCGTTGCTTGAAGAACTGCTGCTCCATACCGCTGAACAGGATGATTACGTATCTGCGGCGGAACAGCCGATGTGCGCCTGCACTTCATTCACGGAAGATGAAGTCGTGAACGAAATACAGATAAGAAATCTTTCTTCCGTTCACGAAGTCATCTCGGCGCTCGGCTGGAAAAACAGCAGCGGCTGCCGGATTTGCGTACCCGCGATTCGCTACTATTTAAAAATGATCCGTCCGGACATTATCTATGAGGAGCACGAAGAGGAGACGGATACAATCATTCCGCAAATGTACGGAGGCCGAACGAATGCCGAAGAGCTGAAGCACATTGCCGGAGTGATTGAAAAATATCAAATTCAAGAGGTGTACATGACACACCATCAGAGATTAAAGCTTGCTGGTATTAAGCCGGAGTATATAGAACGCGTGAAAGAAGAACTCGGCATGCCGTATTGCCCGCCGCCGCACCAGCGGATCGCCGCGGTTAAAACGTGCACGTGCGGATCACCGCAGATTCAAACATTGGCAGCAGACTTGGAAAAAGCGGCAGAATCCCTCCTCATTCCGGCCAAGGTCTCGATCGGGGTGTCGGGCTGTTTGGACGATTGCGTGTACGCTTCAGTTCATGACATCGGACTTCTCAAAGTAAACGGGGGCTGGGAGATTTATGCGGGCGGCCAAGGAGGACAGCATGCTTCTCCGGGAGAGCTGCTTTCAGTAGCCGACGCGGCGGAGGAAGCGGGGGAATTCATGAAAGGCCTGCTTCAATATTACCGCGAAACAGCAAATTATCTCGAGAAGGTCGGGCATTGGATTGAACGCGCCGGCATCATTCATATCCGGGAAGTTTTATTTGACAACGGGCTTCGCGGCCAGCTGATCGAACGGCTTGAAAAAGAGAAGCGGCTGGCTCAGCAAGAAACGATAAAAGGGCTGATGTGAATTGACAGAACGATTGCTAAAGTACTTTCGCACAAAGCAAAAAGAAGTGCAATCCGAAAAAACGTATGACACCCAATGTCCATTTTGCAGCATGCAGTGCAAAATGCAGCTCATTGAACAGACGATTGTGACAAGAAAAAAATACACGGCGGTCGGAAAAGACAATCCGACGACAAAAGGACGGCTGTGCATGAAAGGGATGAACGCCCACCAGCACGCGTTTCATTCAGAGAGGATCACCCATCCGCTGATCAAAAAAAACGGCGAATTCGTCCGTGTGACATGGGAAGAAGCGCTTCAGTACATCAAAGAGCAAGTAACAGCGATCCAGCATGAAGATGGCCGTGATGCTTTGAGCGTATATGGCAGCGCGTCTATTACAAATGAAGAAGCGTATTTGCTCGGGAAGTTCGCCCGCGTCGCCTTGAAGACGAAGCATATTGACTACAACGGCAGGCTTTGCATGTCGGCGGCCGCCACAGCTGCAAATCAAACCTTTGGAATGGACCGGGGGCTGACAAATGCCCTTTCCGAGATCCCCCATGCCAGGGTCATCATCCTCGCAGGTACGAATATCGCAGAGTGCCAGCCGACGATCATGCCGTATTTTGAAGAAGCAAAGAAAAACGGGGCCTACATCATTGTCATCGATCCCCGCGAAACGGCAACGGCCAAGATCGCCGATCTGCATTTGAAAATCAAGCCTGGGACAGACGCCGCGCTCGCAAACGGTATGCTGAAAGTCATCATTGAAGAACAGCTGACAGACGGAGCTTTTCTCAGAGAGAGAGCTGAAGGTTTTGAAGAGGTCAAGCGCCATGTGGCGTCTTTATCACTTGAAGACATTGCAGCCAAAACCGGGATACAAATCGAGCAGATCAAAAAAGCTGCAGTAAAATTCGCCCGCGAGGAGACGGGAATGCTATTCACGGCAAGAGGGGTTGAACAGCAAACGGACGGAACGGCTGCTGTCAGAAATTTACTGAATATTCTAATATCTACTGGGAAAATCGGCAAATTTGCTTGCGGCTACGGCGCCGTCACCGGACAAGGGAACGGGCAGGGGGCGCGGGAGCACGGGCAGAAAGCAGATCAGCTGCCCGGGTACCGGTCGATTGAAAACGAAGCCGACCGCGCCTATATTGCGGATGTTTGGGGTATAAAAGCTGAAGACCTTCCGGGAAAAGGTGTATCCGCTTATGAAATGATGGAGAAAGTTCATAAAGGCGAAATTACAGGGATGTTTTTAATGTGTTCAAACCCTGTTGTATCCAGTCCGAACGCCAGCTTTGTCAAATCCGCTTTAGGAACATTAAAGTTTTTTGCTGCCATTGATTTGTTTCTTTCTGAAACGGCAAGACTCGCGGACGTCATTCTCCCCGCATCATCCTATCTCGAGGACGAAGGAACGATGACCAATCTGGAAGGCAGAGTGACATTAAGGGAAGCCTCAAAACCGTGCCCCGGTGAAGCGAGGCATGACTGGCAAATTATTTGCGATATCGCCGCAGCTCTTGGAAAAGGCCGTTATTTTTCATATCGATCGGCAGAGGATGTTTTTAATGAATTAAGAAAAGCGAGCCGCGGCGGAATTGCCGACTATTCGGGCATCACTTATGAACGTCTGAGAAAGGAAGGCGGCATTTTATGGCCTTGTTCCGAACAGGGGCACCCCGGGACACAGCGCCTGTTTGAATCATCCTTTGCCCACCCGGACAAAAAAGCGAAAATGTGCGTCGTCCCGAACGAACCAAAGATCAAAAAAGATGAACCGACTGAAGAGTATCCCCTTTATCTGACGACCGGAAGGGTGATGTCTCACTATTTAACCGGCGTACAGACGAGAAGGAGCGCTGCACTCAAGGCCAGACACTTTGAATCATTTATGGAAATCCATCCGAAAACGGCGGAAAAGTACAACATTGGCGACAGGATGCTGGTCAGGGTGGAGTCAAAAAGAGGCAGCATCATTGTCAGGAGCAAATTATCGGAAGCCATCAGGCCGGATACTGTTTTTGTGCCGATGCATTGGGCAGATTCGCAAAATGTGAATGATTTGATAGCGGAAACGCTCGATCCATCTTGCAGAATGCCGGGATTTAAGGTTTGCTCCGTGAAAATTCGTCCGCAGGTTGACAATTTTGTGAATGAATTGTCATAAAAAGTCATAAAAAGTTTACAAAATTAACTATAATTTGTGATAGTTTTAAAGATGTAAACAGAATACTTGTTTAGAGCGTATAGTGAATTGTTTTGAAAAAGGGGAGGATCATAGTGGAAAAAAAGCAGCTAGTCCTTGTAGGGAACGGTATGGCCGGGGTCAGGGCCGTTGAAGAAATTCTTAAAATTTCAAACGAAGAGTTTCAGATCACGATTTTCGGAAACGAACCGCACCCAAACTATAACCGGATTCTTCTTTCCAAAGTGCTTCAAGGAGATACGGATGTTAAGGACATTACACTGAATGATTGGGATTGGTATGAAGAAAACGGGATTCAGCTGTATACAGATGAAGAAGTCGTTAAAGTTGATCCGGAGTCCAAAACCGTCATCACGGATGCGGGAAGAGTCCAGCCGTATGATGAACTGATTTTGGCGACAGGTTCTCTCCCTTTTATTCTGCCATTGCCCGGAGCGGATAAAGAAGGTGTCACAGCATTCCGTGATATCAAGGATACGGATATCATGCTCGAAGCTTCCAAAACGTACAAAAAAGCAGCCGTTATCGGCGGCGGATTGCTGGGACTGGAAGCAGCGCGCGGACTTCTTAACCTTGGCATGGATGTTACCGTTATCCACCTCGCGCCATATTTGATGGAGCGTCAGCTTGATGCAACCGCGGGACGGCTTTTGCAAAAAGAGCTTGAAAAGCAGGGCATGAAATTTTTGCTTGAAAAGCAGACAGAAGAAATTTACGGAGAAACACGTGTCGAAGGCTTAAAATTCAAAGACGGCTCAATGCTTGAAGCCGATTTGGTCGTCATGGCGGTCGGAATCAAGCCGAACGTTCAGCTCGGCAAAGACTGCGGCCTTCCGGTAAACAGAGGAATCGTCGTCAATGATTACATGGAAACCGAAGTTCCCAACATTTACGCTGTCGGAGAATGTGCGGAACATAGAGGCATTGCCTACGGACTTGTCGCGCCTCTTTATGAACAGGCAAAAGTGCTTGCCAAAAAAATCTGCGGCGTTGAAACGGCTCCGTATGAAGGATCTGTTTTATCAACCCAGCTGAAGGTTTCCGGTGTTGAGGTCTTTTCCGCCGGTGACTTTAATGAGGATGATGGAGAAGACAAAAAAGCGCTCAAAGTGTTTGACGAACAGGACGGAATCTACAAGAAAATCGTTCTGCGCGGCAATCAGGTGATCGGAGCCGTACTGTTCGGAGACAGCAGCGAAGGCAACAGGTTGTTTTCCATGATTCAAAAAGGAGCAGATATTTCAGATACTTCTAAAATTTCAATCTTACAGCCTTTGAATCAGGAAGAAGGCATGAGCTTGACCGCTGCGATGAGCGACGATGAGATCGTATGCGGCTGCAACGGCGTTTCGAAAGGGATGATCATTCAGGCGATCAAAGAGCAGGGCTGCACGTCGACGGATGAAATTAAGGCCTGCACAGGCGCATCACGCTCTTGTGGAGGATGTAAGCCGCTTGTTGCAGAGATTCTGCAGCATACGCTCGGCTCAGAGTTCGATGCTTCAGCACAAAAAGAAGCGATTTGCGGATGTACGGACCTTTCAAGAGACGAACTCGTGGCTGAAATCAAAGAAAAAGGGCTGACCCATACGAAAGAAGTCATGAACGTGCTCGGCTGGAAAACGGCGGAAGGCTGTTCCAAATGCCGCCCTGCGCTTAACTACTACCTCGGCATGATCAATCCGAAGGAATATGAAGATGAAAGAGAGTCCCGCTTCGTCAATGAACGGATGCACGCCAACATTCAAAAAGACGGCACATATTCAGTCGTACCGCGGATGTACGGCGGGGTTACCAATTCGAATGATTTGCGGCGCATCGCTGATGTCGTCGACAAATATGAAATTCCGCTTGTGAAAATGACCGGCGGCCAGCGGATCGACCTGATCGGCGTCAAAAAAGAAGATCTTCCGAAAGTATGGGCTGATCTTGATATGCCTTCAGGATTTGCTTACGGAAAAACGCTCAGAACCGTAAAAACGTGTGTAGGCGAACAGTTCTGCCGCTTCGGCACGCAAGACTCAATGGCCCTCGGAATTGACCTTGAGAAAAAATTTGAAGGGCTCTACACGCCTCACAAAATTAAAATGGCGGTTTCCGCTTGTCCGAGAAACTGCGCCGAATCCGGCATTAAAGATATCGGCGTCGTCGGCATCGACGGCGGCTGGGAAATTTACGTCGGCGGAAACGGAGGCACGCATTTGCGCGCAGGCGATCTGTTAATGAAAGTCAAAACGGCTGAAGAAGTCATCGAAATTACAGGCGCATATCTTCAATACTATCGTGAAACAGCCAACTATTTAGAGCGGACATCTGCATGGGTTGAACGTGTCGGCTTGTCCCACGTCCAATCCGTATTGAATGATAAAGAAAAACGCAAAGAGCTGAATGACCGCATCAATCAAGCCCTGTCTGTCCATAAAGACCCGTGGAAAGACTTTTTGGAAGACGAAAAGACAACAAAACAGCTATTCGAGAATGTTGTCACTTCTTAAAATGAGAAATCAACTTGAGGAGGAATTCACATGGTGAACAAGAACTTAACAAAGGTGTTTGTTTCGAAGATCGGGGATTTGCCGAATCAGCTTGGGAAGACAGTGCTTATCGAGGACAAGGAAATCGCGGTATTCAAGCTTTCTAACGGCAATGTCCGCGCGATTGAAAACCGCTGCCCCCACAAAGGGGGCGTGCTTGCCGAAGGAATGGTAAGCGGCAAATTCGTCTTCTGTCCGATGCACGACTGGAAGATCAGCCTTGAAGACGGCAAAGTCCAAGAGCCTGACACAGGGTGTGTTCAGACATACGAAACGATCGTTGAAGGCGAAGATTTGTATATCGTTTATTAAACGGCTGAACAAGCGATATCGAACGTGTCGCGATTTTTGTCAACAGGGTCGCTCAATGTGATCCCTCTTTATTTAAAAAAACAAACGCGTTCACAGAATCGGCAGATGGAAGGATGACAGTTGATGGGGAATGGGAAAGTATATTTTGTCGGGGCCGGACCGGGCGATTCAGGATTGATCACATTAAAAGGAAGAACACTGATCGAGGCGGCGGATGTCATATTGTATGACAGGCTCGTCAATTCCCGGCTGCTTGAGCATGCAAAAGCATCATGTGAATTTGTCTACTGCGGCAAGCTCCCGGACCGCCATTATATGAAACAAAGTGAAATCAATGCACTGCTCATTGAAAAGGGGCTGAAAGGCCTCAAAGTGGTCCGGCTGAAAGGAGGAGACCCGAGCGTGTTCGGCAGAGTCGGAGAAGAAGCGGCAGCCGTCAGCGAACACGGTATCCCGTACGAAATGGTGCCCGGCATTACATCGGGAATCGCCGCGCCTCTTTATGCCGGACTGCCTGTGACCCACCGCGATTTCGCTTCATCCTTTGCCGTTGTCACCGCCCATGATAAATCGGGCAAACCGGAGATGAATTGGGAAGGGCTGGCCAAAGGCGTCCAAACCCTCGTCTTTTACATGGGGATCAAAAACCTTGGTTATATATGCGAGCAGCTGATGAAACACGGCAAGTCTCCCCTTGTTCCCGCGATGGTCATCCAATGGGGCACATGGGGCCGGCAGCGGAGCGTGAAAGGGACATTGCAGAATATCAGGGAAAAAATAACCGAGCATCAAATCAAAAATCCCGCGATCATCGTCATCGGCGACATCGTATCATTCAGGCAGAACAGCTGGTTTGAAGAAAAGCCTTTGATCGGGCTGAACATCATGGCGGTCAAAAACTGTGAAGAAGAACGAGTCCCGGTGGAGACGCTTCGTGAACAAGGCGCTGAAGTTGTTGAATGGCCGAAATGGAAATCAGCCGAAACGGTGCCTGACGATACAGTTTTAGATCGAATTGCTTCTTTTGACAGCCTGCTGTTTACGTCAAGTGCGTCACTGCGCAGATTTTTCAGCCGGCTAGCCGCTTTGAAGATCGATGTCAGGGAAATGCGCGGACGGCTCTACGCTTCAGATCAGCATGTAAAAGCAGCTCTTGAAGAACGGGGATTTTCCGCTTTTCTGCAGGCGGAAATGCCGGTTTCGGGCAGCTGTTTGCTGATCGGCAGCCGGGAAGGCGTGCAACATCAACCGCACTCCGGATGTGAGATATTGATTACACATGACAGGATGATCGACAGCCGTTTTACATCGATCATTAAACGGGAGATCGAGGAGTTTCCTGTTGATATCGTGATGTTTGCGAATCGAACATGCGTCGAGCTGTTCGTAAACGAGGCGGAGACAATCGGCCTCCATCCGGAAAAAACGGCTGCCCGCCTGAAGGCGGTCTGCCTCACGGAAGAAGCGGGGAAGAAGGCTGCAGCCGCCGGGTTTCAGCGCGTTCATGTTGTGAATGAATGCGACCGCCTTCCGGATATCATCAAAGGGATCAACCGCACAGCCGAATTTGTCTGCCAGAGCTGAAAAAAGCAGGGGTAACCCTGCTTTTTTAGCGTGCGGAACTGCTTCCGAACAGCACTTCTTTTAAATAGCAAAGGTCTGCCTCTATATGCTTCCACATTGATTCGGCAGCCTTGGCGTCATTTCTGTCCTGCATGTGACGCAGAATCTCCTCGTGCTGATTGATGATGTCAAGGGTGCGCACCGGTTTTTCGAGGTTTTTGCTCCGGTAGAAAAAGGTCAGCGACCGCAAATCAAGCAGCTGTTTTTGCAGGCGTTCGTTTTCGCTCGTTTCGATGATGAGATCATGAAATCGCGTATTTAGGAGGAGCAGCGCATTGGCAGACTCCGGACTTTGGCTTTCTTGGTGCTTACGCGCTTCGGAGAGCGTTTCGGAAATGTGCTCCAGTGTTGTATTTGAAGCAAGGCGGGTTGCCAATGAAACGGCCAGGGATTCGAGTGCCTGGCGGCATTGGTATATTTCTTCAAGGTCTTTGATTGTCGGTTCATAAACTGTAATTTTTGATTTATCATCTATCGATAACAGGCCTTCTTGTTCAAGTGTCCGAATCGCCTCCCTGACGGGGCTGCGGCTCACTTGCAGCTCCTTGGCGATTTTGGATTCGTAGATCCGTTCGCCGGGCCGATATCCTCCTTTAATAATCATATCTTTTAAATAATGATGGACTTGATCATGATAAGAGACTGCACGTTGGATCGAAAACTTCACGCTGTTCACCTCGTTTATTTTTCACTGCGGAAATCACTAATAGTCTAGCAAAAAGAGAGAAATACTATCAACCTAAAATTACCATAATATTGAGTATTTTGTGACAAAAAAGTGTTGACTGCCATTAGCTGTCCGTTATAATGAAGTTATAACTGTCGACAGTCGGCAGCTTACTTTTTATTTACTATTGTAAGCGCTTTATCGATAGAGGGGAAGGGGGATTTTTGATGAAATCAAGCGTTGTATCAGCATGGGATATGCTTTGGAGATCACACCGGGAAGCAAAGAGGCTGCTTTTATTCGCCATGCCTGTCAGGGCGGGAAAAGATGCCGATTTAAAGATCAAGTCTGAGCAAACCATGAAGGAAGAAAAACCGCCGAGCTATAAAACGCCTCAGAAAATCGGGCTGCTGCTTGGTCCTGCATTGTTTTTCGCCGTCCTTTTGTTCTTTTTTCCCGAGGGGCTGAGCTATGAAGGAAGAATGGTATTGGCGACCACGTTGTGGGTTGCGGTATGGTGGATTACAGAAGCTGTTCCGATTCCGGCTGCATCATTGCTGCCGATCGTGCTGCTTCCGCTGACCGGGGCGCTGGAAGGGGCAGCTGTCACGTCAAGCTACGGTGATCCGATCGTCTTTTTATTTTTAGGAGGCTTCTTAATTGCACTTGCGATGGAGCGCTGGAATCTTCATAAACGGATCGCGCTCAATATCATTTCTGTAGTGGGTACGAGCACGTCAAGGATCGTCCTCGGTTTTATGGCGGCCACAGGGTTTTTGTCGATGTGGGTCTCAAATACGGCCGCGGTGATGATGATGCTTCCGATTGGAACCGCTATTATTCATCAGGTATCAGCCGTCATGAAATCTGAAAGAAAAGATTTAGCCGGAGAAGAAGCGAAATTTTCAAAAGCGCTGATCTTCAGCATCGGATATGCGGGAACGATCGGCGGACTCGGTACGCTGATCGGCACACCGCCGAACATTATTTTGGCGGCCAATATTAAGAAGCTGTACGGAGTTGAAGTGTCTTTCGGCGGATGGATGGCATTTGCCGTTCCGGTCGTTGTCATTTTGCTTGTAGCGGTATGGCTGTACTTGACGAAAGTGGCGCATCCGATCAAGATGAAGGAGCTGCCGGGCGGAAAAGAATTGATTCTCGAAGAAAAAAGAAAGCTCGGAAAGATGAGCTTTGAAGAAGCAATGGTTCTGCTCGTCTTCGGGTTTGCCGCGTTTATGTGGGTGACGAGGACGTTTTTATGGGATGAAATAATACCCGGTATTGACGATACAATGATTGCGATATTCGCAGCTTCATTGCTCTTCTTGATCCCTTCGCTTAATAAAGGGGGCAGGGTATTGGACTGGTCGGTATCGAAGGACTTGCCGTGGGGGATTCTCCTTTTATTCGGAGGAGGCTTGGCGCTCGCGACCGGTTTTAAAGAAACGGGTCTGGCCGAGTGGATCGGCGGAAGGCTCACGGTATTGGATGGATTTAACTTTGTGGTCATTGTCGTTATCTCAGCGGCATTGGTGCTGTTTTTGACAGAGATTACGTCGAATACGGCTACGGCGACTATGATTCTGCCTGTACTGGCCTCGCTCGCGTTAGCGCTGAATGTCCACCCGTACGCATTAATGGTGCCTGCTGCAATGGCGGCAAACTGCGCCTTCATGCTGCCGGTCGGCACGCCGCCGAATGCAATTATTTTCGCCTCGGGCAAATTGAAGATCAGCGAGATGGTTCGAACCGGCTTTGTTATTAATATTTTCACACTGATTTTAATCGTCGGAGCTGTGTTCTACATTCTGCCGAATTTATGGGGAGTGGATCTGACCGTCTTCCCAGACAATCTGAAATCGAATTGATGAAGCAAAGCCGGGGGGCTTAGGCCCCGGCTTTTTGTCATGGTGGAATTTTTGAGCGTTCAGCAGCTTCATTCGGTGTCATCCGCTAAATAAAAGAGAAAAAAATGAAACTGCGGTATAATCATGTAAAAAAGGATGATCAGCGTGAACAATTCTGTACTGCCGCATCGATACCCGTTTCTATTCATTGACCGTGTAGTAGAAAGCGAGCCGGGAAAATGGGTGAAAGGATATAAATTCATAACGGAAAACGACTGGTTTATGACGGAAAACCAAAAGGAAATGCCATTTTCCATCATCATTGAAGCGCTGGCTCAGACCGCTGCATTTACTGCGCTCAAAGACTCAGCTGAGATCGGCTTTCTGTCTTCGGTGAAAAAAGCTGAATACACCGGCAAGGTCGTTGTGGGAGACAAACTTGATCTTTATTTTGAAGTTTCCCGCTTTAAAAGAGGGTTTTTATTCGGCAACGGAACCGCTTCAGTAAACGGAAAACCGGCAGCGAAAGCGGAGATCGGGATTTTTATGGAAGCGAAGTGAAAGCGGGGGATAAACTTGATAGAAATAAAGCCTGTCGCGTTTGTGAAAAACTTGCGGACTGTGCCGAAGGATGATCATTGGGGCGATGTGATTTCTGAAATTGAATTGGCTGAAGATATCCATCCGGACGCTTTAAAAGGGATCGAAGCATTTTCCCATTTGGACATTATCTTTTACTTTCATCAAGTAAAAGAGGATCAAATACAATATCAGGCGAGGCGCCCGAGAAACAATCAAAACTATCCTGAGACAGGAATTTTCGCCCAGCGCGGAAAAAACAGGCCGAACAGGCTCGGCGCGACTGTTGTCACCCTTCTTGAAAAATCGGAGAGCAAGCTTGTAGTGAAAGGGTTGGATGCGATTGACGGAACACCTGTAATCGATATCAAACCGGTGATGAAAGAGTTTCTTCCGAAAGGGCAAATCATACAGCCGAAGTGGTCGGAAGATTTGATGAAAGCATATTGGCATGACAGCTGATTGATAGAAAAAAACCTCTCAACATCTTTTGAGAGGTTTTTTCATGCTTGTACGATAAAAAAGAAGGATATCAGACCAATCTTGAAGATCGGAAGTCCCATGAATTGTACCCAATCGGCAAACAAAATGAAAACGCTTTATTATATGATGGCAATAAGGGGGGCGCAAAAATGATCAACGAGAAACGTCCGGCTCAATTGCTCCAATATTTGCTGCGTGTCAGAGAAGCGACAATGCATCAGCTGCTTGAGCATTTTCAATTATCCAAACGACAAATCTGCTATGACCTGGACAAAATCAATCATTGGCTGACCGGCAAGCAGCTGCCTGAAATCGAATATAAAAGAAAGAACCGGCTGGCCGTTCCGGAAAAATTGCTTGAATTACGGTTCTCCGAAGCCTGTTCAGACATCGGCCGCTCGTTTATTTTTACACAGGAAGAGCGGATCAAAGCCTTGTACATGTTCCTGTTTGTCCGCAGGGAGCCGATTTCATCCGCTCATCTGACACAGTTATTGCAGGTCAGCAAAAATACGGTCATGAATGATGTGAAAAAAGCGAATGAAGCGCTGACTCCGTTTTTGGTGGCGATCAGATATACAAGACAGCGCGGCTATCATTTAATAGGAAGCGAGTTTGATAAAAGAGTTCCGGTCATGCACCACCTTTCTTACTTTTTACAAAAGCCTTACGGCAAAGAAATCCTTCATTATATTTTAAAAGTTTCCGGCTCGTGCGGTCACACACAACAAGAAACGAAAAGAGCGGTTGAACTTGTCTCGAAAGAATACAGGATTCAACTCGTTGAAGAAAGGCTCAAAGAATTTGTTTACTTTCTGATGATGTATTCGATCAGAGTGGCCGAAGGAAAAATTGTCCGTTTTCACCAGGAGGAGGGGGAGCTTTTAAAGCAAAGTCCGCTGAAAAACGCAGCCGCAAGGCTTGTGAATGAACTTCGGATTCCCGTCCATGAAACCGAACTTTGCTACATTTTGATCCAGCTGCTCGGGCTTTCATTCGGACAACAGCCGGCGCATGATCCGCTTTATCAGCTGTGTGAAAAGCTTGTGTTTGAATTTGAATCAAGAGCTTGCATCACATTTCCAAGGAGGCGCGAGGTGGCGGAATCTCTTTACCGTCACTTGAAGCCGGCATATTTCAGAATGAAATACCGCATCCCGATTCACAATCCCCTGCTCAGCAAAATTAAGAAAGAGCACAAAGAACTATTTACCATCGTTCAAAAGCTGATGCGGCACCTTGAAGCGCTGCTGAACAAACCGGTTCCAGAAGAAGAAATCGGCTTTATCACGATTCACTTTGGTGCATTGCTTGAGCAGCCGGTACAGTCGGGATCATCGAAAAAGACGGCTGTCGTCATTTGCCCGAGCGGCGTCAGCTCATCCTTGATGGTCAGGCGCCAGCTTGAATCGCTATTTTCAGAGATTGTCGTTGAGAAGGCGATGTCTTTGCAGGAATTCACACCTGACCTCTTTGACCGTTATGATGCCGTGTTTTCCACCGTTGAGCTTAAAACCAAAAAGCGATACTACATGGTCGGACCGCTGATGACGCCCGCTGAAAAAAGCAGGCTTGTCAATGAAGTGTATCATGGACTGTTCGGCGTGAAGCAAAAGGAGCTTTTGACAGACGAATTTCTTCACATCCTCAAGAAGCACGCCAAAATCATAGACGAAAAAGGCCTAAGAGAATCATTGAAAAATATTGTATTTATTCAAAAAGTGACGGAAACAAGGGGGAAACGACCAGTGCTGAAAGATCTGCTGACAGACGAAACCATTCAAATGGCTGACCAAATCAAAAGCTGGGAAGAAGCGATTCAAACAGCGGCAAAGCCTTTGCTTGATAAGGAGGTGATCTTGAAGGAATACACAGATGCGATGATCGATAATGTCAAAACGATGGGACCTTATATGATCATCGGCCCCGAGATTGCCGTCCCTCATGCAAGACCTGAAAAGGGCGTCCGAAAGGTGGGAATGAGTCTCCTGAAACTGAAGGAACCGGTCTATTTTTTGGATGATGAACAGTATCCGGTCAGGCTTTTGTTTTGCATTGCGGCGGTTGACCATACGACACATCTGAAAGCACTTTCCCAACTGACCCGGCTTCTCAGCAATAAGGAAAATCAGGAGTCCTTAAAGGAAACCGAGTCGTTGGAGCATATCAAACGTTTAATCGAAGCCTATTCATCCAATTAAAAACAGGAGGGATAACATGAAGATATTGGCAGTTTGCGGATCAGGACTCGGAAGCAGCTTTATGCTGGAAATGAATATTAAAGATATTTTGCAGGAAATGGGGTTAATGGAGATCGAGGTGGATCATTCGGATTTGAGCTCAGCGTCTCCTGATCAAGCGGATTTGTTTGTCGTTGCCAAAGATATCGCAGAAGGAGCAGCCCACCTGCGGGATATCGTCGTGCTTGAAAGCATTATAGACATGGATGAACTGAAAACAAAACTGGTTAAAACATTGCAGGAAAAAGGAGTGCTTTAATCACAGAAAAGGAGGAACTGCAAATGGGTGAAAGAGCGCTAAAGCTGATGATGGATGTGTTAAGCCAGCCAGCTGTATTAATTGCAGCCATTTCTCTTATCGGTCTTCTGCTTCAAAAAAAGCCGGCCAATGAAATCGTGAAAGGGACGACGAAATCATTTTTAGGTTTTATCGTGATTTCAGCCGGGGCGGGTATTCTTGTTGGTTCGCTTGAGCCGTTCGGAAAGATGTTTCAAGCGGCCTTTCATGTGAACGGCGTCGTTCCGAACAATGAAGCGATTGTCGCGATGGCGCTCAACGAATACGGGACGGCGACAGCGCTGATTATGTTTTTCGGGATGCTGTCCAACATCTTAATCGCCCGTTTTACCAGATTAAAATACATTTTTTTGACGGGCCATCACACATTGTATATGGCTTGTTTAATCGCCGTCATACTGGCGGTGGCGGGTTTGAAGGGTCCATTTTTGATCGGCGTCGGAGCGGTTTCGCTCGGCTTGACAATGAGTGTGTTTCCGGCGATGGTTCAGCCTTTTATGAAAAAGATAACCGGCAATGATAAGGTCGCGTTCGGCCACTTTTCTTCAATCGGTTACGCTGTGTCCGGGTTAATCGGCAAAGCAGCAGGCAAGGGCTCGCGCTCGACTGAAAAAATCCGGTTTCCGAAGGGCCTCGGATTTTTAAGGGACAGTTCTGTCAGCATTGCGCTCACCATGACCATCTTGTACGTTTTGATAGCCTTATTTGCAGGGGCGGGCTATGTGGAGCGCGAGTTGAGCGGCGGTACACATTACCTTGTTTTCTCCGTTATTCAAGCGGTCACATTTGCGGCAGGGGTGTTTATTATTCTTTCGGGAGTCAGACTCGTGCTCGCAGAGATCGTTCCGGCTTTTAAAGGCATATCTGACAAGCTTGTGCCGGATTCCAAGCCGGCACTGGATTGTCCGATCATTTTTCCGTACGCGCCAAACGCCGTATTAATCGGCTTTTTTTGCAGCTTCATTGGCGGCATCACCGGTATGTTGATTCTCGGTGCAGCCGGAGCCGTCATCGTTCTTCCCGGAGTGGTTCCCCACTTTTTCACAGGGGCCTCGGCCGGCGTCTTCGGAAACGCTGCAGGGGGGATACGGGGAGCGGTCTTGGGGTCTTTTGTCAACGGTCTGATCATTACGTTTTTCCCTGTGTTTCTGCTGCCGGTCATGGGTGATTTAGGCTTTGCCAATACGACATTTTCCGATACCGACTTTGCCGCGACAGGAATCGTGCTTGGGCATGCGTTGAAACTGCTGGGGGCAGAAGGAGTTGTAATTGGAATTGCAGCGGTAGTGGCCGGTGCGGTCTTACTGGGCTTTAAACGCGGAAAGACGGGGAAGTCCGATCATAAAGCTGAAGCATAAAGGAGTGGGCAATGATGTCAGTGAAGGAAATCAATATGGAACGTTTTCGTGACCAAATCAGGCTGCTGACACTGAAACAGCTTCATCACCTCGGTTTTGGGCATTATGGAGGCAGCTTGTCAATCGCCGATGTGTTGGCCGTTTTGTATGGAAAGGTGATGAAAATAGATCCCGCCAATCCGTCGTGGGAAAATCGGGACTTCTTGATCCTTTCAAAAGGGCACGGCGGCCCCGCCTTGTATGCAGCGCTTCATCTTACCGGCTATTTTGAAGAAGATGTGCTCTATACGCTAAACCAAAACGGCACGGCTCTTCCGTCGCATCCTGACCGGAATTTAACACCGGGAGTCGATATGACGACCGGGTCGCTTGGCCAGGGGATCTCGGCTGCGGCAGGAGTCGCACTGTCGCACAAGCTTTCAGGACGCTCTAACCGGACCTTTGTTATTGTCGGCGACGGGGAGCTGAATGAAGGTCAATGTTGGGAAGCGATCCAATTCGCGGCACACCATAAGCTCCACAATCTTTATGTGTTTGTGGATGATAATAAACAACAGCTGGACGGTCCGACTAAAGATATTATCGATCCGCTGGATTTTGTCAGCAAATTCTCAGCCTTCGGGTTTTATTCCGAAAGGGTAAACGGACATGAACCGGATGCGATTTATCAAGCGGTCAAAAGAGGAGAAGCCCAGCGGGAAAGGCCGGTTGCCGTCATCCTTGATACGGTGAAGGGAAAGGGCATCCCTTATTTTGAAAATATGGAGAACAGCCACCACATTAGAGCGAATGATGAACAAACCCGCTTAATCGAAAAGATCATCATGACGCTTGAAGAAAAGGAAGTGAGGGCATGAATGAGGCGGCAGCAAATGTAAAGCTGGATGCTGTCGAAATGAGGCAGGCATACAGCTCGGCCGTTTATGAACTGGCTCAGGAAAACGCGGACATCGTGGCGTTGGAAGCGGATTTGATGAGCTCGATTTCCATGGACAAAATTAAACGGCGCATTCCCGAGCAAGTGATCAATTGCGGGGTCATGGAAGCCAATATGATAGGGATTGCGGCCGGGCTTTCGTTAACCGGAAGAATCCCGTTTGTTCACACGTTCGCCCAGTTTGCGACAAGACGCTGCTTTGATCAGCTGTTTGTTTCAGGTGCCTATGCCAAAACAAACATCAAGATTCTCGGTTCAGATTCGGGAATTACGGCTGAACATAACGGCGGAACCCACATGGCTTTTGAAGATTTGGGGCTCGCCCGGCTAATCCCGAATGCCTTTGTTTATGAAGCGAGCGATGCGGCAATGCTCCAATTTTTGATCAAAAAGGCTGCGGCAGAGTACGGGATTCACTATATCAGGACAATCAGAAAAAAGGCGGTCAGACTTTATGATGAACATGAAACATTTGCAGACGGAAAAGCAAAAGTTCTCAAAGACGGCAGCGATGCGGCGCTGTTTGCCAGCGGCATCATGGTCGCCGAAGCTTTGCAGGCGGCGGAACTGCTAAAAGAAAAAGGGATCGATGCAGCGGTCATCGATATGTATTGCATCAAGCCGATCGATCAAGAAACCGTGATTCGTTACGCCCAAAAAACGAATGCGATTGTCACGGCAGAAAACCATAATGTCATAGGCGGATTGGGAAGCGCAGTCGCGGAAGTGCTGAGTGAACATCATCCCGCGCCGCTCAAGAGAATCGGGGTTCATGAAGCCTTCGGACAAGTCGGGACGATCGATTATTTGAAAAAATATTACCGTTTGACCGCAGAACATATCGCACGGGCGGCGGAACAGCTCGTTTAAGATTTCTTTGTCCTGGCCGATTTTTATATTAGAATAGATAAAAGCCTAAAAAAAGTGAGGTATCTTAAATATCGTGTCAGTCAGTCAAAGAGATCGAATCGATGTGAAGCTAGTAGCTCTGGATATGGATGGAACACTTTTAAATGAAGAACAGACCATTTCTGATGAAAACAGAAATGCGATTAAAGAAGCCGAGGAAAAAGGGATTTATGTCGTGCTCAGCACCGGCCGGACGCTAATGACGTGCCGGGAGTTGGCGGAGTCGCTCGAACTGTCTTCTTTTTTGATCACGGCAAACGGCAGTGAAATCTGGGATTCGTCTTTCAACCTGGTCGAGCGCCAGCTGCTTCATCCCGATCATGTCCAAATGATGTGGGATTTGCGCAATCTGCACAACACCGATTTCTGGGCCGCCAGCGTCGATAAAGTGTGGAGAGGCGAGTTTCCTGAGGATATTCAGGCGTATGAATGGCTGAAATTCGGCTTTGATATTCCGGATGACGACGTCAGAAACCGGGTCCTGGAAGAGCTGAAAAAGAACAAAGAATTGGAAGTCAGCAATTCAAGCCCGACCAATATTGAAGTCAACGCCATCGGGATCAATAAAGCGGCCGCTTTGGCAAAAGTATGTGAGCGCCTCGGCTTTACGATGGAACATGTGATGGCGGTCGGAGACAGTTTAAATGATATCGCTATGATCAAAGAAGCGGGTTTAGGTGTTGCCATGGGGAACGCCCAGGAAATCGTCAAAGAAACCGCCGACTGGATCACGGATTCCAATATCGAACACGGAGTCGCAAAAGCGATCAGGCATTGGGTATTGTCCTAGCCGAAAAAAGAGCCAAAAGAGCCGATTTACGGCTCTTTTTTTTGTGCAAAATAAAAAATATTCATGGACTGAAGTAAGCTGAAAAAACCTTGTGAAATCAGGTTTTTCAGTTAAAACTTTTTAGGAAAAATGATTTATTTTATGTGAGGTTTTCTAACAATATGATGCCAAGCGGGCAAATCCTTGATATAATCTATTCAAGTTTGATTATTCGGAATTAAGGTTCCGAAAATCGGAACAAAATGAGGGATATACTAAAATTCGACCGAATGTGCATCAATATATAGGGGGGATTTGATGAATCAAGTTGATTTAAACTGCGATCTTGGAGAAAGCTTCGGCGCTTATAAAATAGGGCTCGATGAGGAGATTCTCGAATTTGTTACATCAGCCAACATCGCTTGCGGATTTCATGCCGGAGACCCTGGTGTCATGCGGAAAACCGTCAAAATGGCGGCGAAAAAAGGCGTGAAAATCGGCGCGCATCCGGGACTTCCCGATTTAGCGGGATTCGGGCGCCGCAATATGGCGATTACACCTGAAGAAGCATACGATCTTGTCGTGTATCAAATCGGTGCGCTTTCAGGATTTTTAAAAGCCGAAGGCGTGACCATGCAGCATGTGAAACCCCACGGCGCACTGTATAATATGGCGGCGCAAAGCCGGGAACTGTCGGATGCGATCGCGCGTGCAGTTTATCAAACAGACCCGGAGCTGATTTTATTCGGTTTGGCGGGAAGCGAACTTGTGCTTGCCGGTGAAAGAGCCGGTTTGAAAACGGCTCACGAAGTGTTCGCCGACCGTACATATCAGGAAGACGGAACGCTGACTTCCCGCCGCCAGAATGATGCGCTGATTCATGATGATGATGAAGCCGTCGTTCAGGTGATCCGCATGGTCAAAGAAGGCAAAGTCCGCAGTCTGCAAGGAACGGATGTCAGCCTTAAAGCAGATACGGTGTGCATTCACGGAGATGGTGTACACGCGCTTCAGTTTGCGAAAAAAATCCGCCGTGAACTCAGGGCAGCAGATATTAAAATAAAAGCTTTTACTACATGATGTTGACAAAAGGAGGAATACCATTTGAAACAAAATAAGAAAACAAAAGCGTCATCAAGCAACTGGACGTTGCTTTTGGGCGCCGCTTTTTTAATGGCCACATCCTCAATCGGGCCGGGATTTTTAACACAAACCACAGTATTTACACAGAGCTTGGCTGCAAGCTTCGGCTTTGTCATCCTCGTTTCCATCATTTTAGATATCTTCGTCCAAACCAATGTATGGAGAATCATTGCGGTTTCTGAAAAAAGAGGGCAGGAAATCGCCAACCTCGTCTTTCCGGGACTCGGCTATGTCATCGCCTTTCTCGTCGTTCTGGGCGGGCTTGCTTTCAACATCGGCAATATCGGAGGCGCCGGTCTCGGCCTCCAGGTTTTATTCGGCATTACACCGCAGACGGGTGCGATCATCAGCGCCGTGATTGCGGTTTTGATCTTTGTCATTAAAGAAGCGGGAAAAGCGATGGACCGGTTTACGCTGATCGCGGGCTTTGTCATGATTTTGTTGGTGGTGTACGTTGCGATTACTACCGGGCCTCCTGTTGGAGAAGCGGTAACAAAGACGATCAAGCCTGATAATATCGACATTCTTGCGATTGTGACGCTTGTCGGCGGTACGGTCGGCGGATACATTACATTTGCCGGCGGACACCGTTTGCTTGATGCGGGTGTTAAAGGAAGGGCTGCGATACCTGAAGTAACGAAAAGCTCTGTTTCCGGCATTTTGATCACATCTGTCATGAGAATTGCGCTTTTCCTTGCCGTACTTGGAGTCGTCTCAAAAGGCCTGCACATTAATCCGGATAACCCGCCGGCTTCTGTCTTCCAGCTTGCTGCGGGAAATATCGGCTACAAAATCTTCGGCCTCGTCATGTGGGGAGCTGCCGTTACATCTGTAATCGGTGCTGCTTATACGTCCGTATCTTTCTTTAAAACGTTTTCTCCGAAAATTGAAAAGAATTCGCGCGGCATTATCATTGTCTTTATTATCGTATCAACGATTTGCTTTGTAACAATTGGAAAGCCGGTCAACCTTCTCGTTCTTGCCGGCGCATTAAACGGCTTAATCTTGCCGATCGCACTCGGCTCTCTTTTGATCGGCGCGTACAAGAAGAATGTCGTCGGCGACTACAGGCACCCGATCTGGCTTACAATTCCGGGTATTCTGGTCGTTATTGTCATGGCGGTCATGGGAGGCTATACGTTAATCAATGAAATTCCTAAGTTATGGGGATGATATCGTTGCGTCATGTAAATGAAATGCGCCCTGACGAAGTCAGGGCCCTGATTCGAAAAGGGGAAATAACGGGTCCGACAGCCGGCATGGCCGGAGGTTTTACCCAGGCAAACCAGGTGATTTTGAAAAAAGAGCTCGCTTTTGAGTTTTTGCTGTTTTGCCAGCGCAATCAAAAGCCGTGTCCGATTATCGATGTCACAGATCCCGGATCTCCGGTTCCGTCCATCACGGCGCCGGACGCCGATATCCGCACCGATTTTCCGAAATACTGCGTATACAGGCGTGGCGAATTGACGGATGAAGTGACCGATATCCATTCTTTATGGGAAAACGACATGGTCGGTTTTTTAATCGGCTGCAGCTTTACGTTTGAACAAGCGTTAATCAATAACGGAATCCCTGTCAGACACATTGAAGAAAAGCGAAATGTTCCGATGTATCAAACGAATATTCCTTGTGTCCCGGCAGGCCGTTTTCAAGGGCCGATGGTCGTCAGTATGAGGCCGGTTCCGGAAGAGCAGGCGGTGCGTGCCGTTCAGGTTACATCAAGGTTTCCCGCCGTTCACGGAGGGCCTGTCCATATCGGCAGTCCTGAAGCCATCGGTATAACAGACATCGCAAAACCCGATTTCGGCGATGCGGTCACGATAAAAAAAGGGGAAGTTCCGGTATTTTGGGCTTGCGGCGTCACCCCTCAGGCCGTCGCAATGCACGTAAAGCCTGAGCTGATGATCACGCATTCGCCCGGCCATATGCTGGTTACCGATGTTCGGGACGAACAATTTGGCGTTTTATAGGATCTCAAAATCAATACAGAGGAGTTTATCTGTATTGATTTTTGATTTAAGGGGATGAAAGGCAAGGTGAAACAGAATTGAAAAATCTATCGAATGTGACAATGTCTCCGCTCGGCGACTCCGCGGTTATCATTCAGCTCGGAGAGGGGATAAGCGAACAGACGCATCGTGTCGTCAGCACGCTGACAAAGCGGATTGAAAACGATCCGTTTCCCGGTTTTATTGAGTGTGTGCCGGCTTTCACGAGTGTGACCGTTTTCTATCAGCCATTTGAAGTATACCGCAAGATGGAGAGCGGCAAGGCTGTTGATTCTCCGTATGAAAAGGTAAAAGCCCTCATCGAACATCATCTCCAAGAGCTCACAATGGAAGAAGAAACAAATCAGCGTACGGTGGAAATTCCGGTTTGTTACGGCGGCCGTTTCGGCCCTGATTTGGAGGAAGTGGCCGACATCAACGGACTGACTGCTCAGGAAGTCATCGATATTCACACCTCGGGTGAGTACCTCGTTTATATGATCGGCTTTGCGCCGGGCTTCCCTTACTTAGGCGGAATGTCTGAAAAGATAGCCGCGCCGCGGCGGTCCTCTCCGCGGACTTCGATTCCCGCCGGCTCAGTGGGAATCGCCGGCATGCAAACAGGCGTCTATCCCCTTTCAACGCCGGGCGGCTGGCAGCTGATCGGCAATACGCCGCTTGAATTATTCAAGCCTTATGAACAGCCTCCGAGCCTTCTGAGAGCAGGGGATATCGTGAAATTTGTCAGCGTGACAGAAGAGGAGTATCACGCGCTGAAGGAGGGAAAATCTTGAGCATAGAAGTGTTAAAGCCGGGTCTGATGACGACGGTTCAAGACTTGGGCCGTGCAGGTTTTCAAAAATATGGCGTGCTTGTCAGCGGGGCCATGGATGCCGATTCTTTACGGATTGCCAATCTCCTCGCGGGAAACAGCCAGAACGAAGCTGCGCTTGAAGTGACGCTAATGGGACCGGGGCCGTCTCTCCGCTTTCAAAAACCGGCTCTTATAGCGGTGACGGGCGCTGACTTTTCACTGATGGTAAATGATGAAGAAGTCCCGCTTTGGCGTCCGGTTTTCATCAAAGAAGGCAGCGTGTTGACATTCGGCATGTGCAAGCGCGGCAGCCGTGCATATATGGCGGTAGCCGGGGGGATTGATGTGCCGCCTGTGATGGAAAGCAAAAGCACATATGTCAGAGCAGGGCTCGGCGGCTTTCAAGGAAGGGCGCTTCAAAAGGGAGACGTGTTATCGCCAGGCAGCCCGGCGCCGTTGTCGGAAGCGATGTGCAAAAAGCTTGCAGACCATGGCAATGGCTTGGGCTTTGCGGCTCCGAAGTGGGCTGTCGACCGCAAATATTTTCTCCCGTTAAAAAAGAACCCGGTCATTCGTGTCATTAAAGGCGATCAGTTCGCTTGCTTCACCTCATCATCGCAAGAACGCTTTTTCGCGGACACATTCCGGGTGACGGCCAAATCCGACCGGATGGGGTACCGACTTCAAGGAGAAGCGCTCGAACTCACTCAGCCGCTGGAAATGATCTCTGAAGCTGTATCGTTCGGAACGATTCAGGTGCCGCCTGACGGCAATCCGATCGTTCTTCTCGCAGACAGACAGACAGCGGGCGGATATCCGAGAATCGCCCATATCGTATCCGCCGATTTTTCGCAGGTGACGCAGATGATGCCGGGCGAGCAGGTGCAGTTTCAGCTTGTCAGCCTTCAGGAAGCAGAGCGCATGTACATCGAACGGGAGACAAAAATCAGCGAACTTTCCGCCCGGTTGAAGCTTGAATACATGTTATGATAGGTGTGATGTGTATCAGGAGGGGGAAGGCATGGAACATAAAAACAAAACAGTTGTCAAAGCTATGACCCTGCTCAATCTGTTCCTGACGAGAGAAAGGCTTTCACTGGGCGATATGATTGAGTTGACAGGCATGCCGAAAACATCTGTCTACCGCATGGTTTGTTCTCTCGAAGAAATGGGTTTTCTCGACCGTGACGAGAACGGGATGTATGCTTTAGGACTGCTGTTTTTGCAATACGGCCACCTTGTTTCAGAAAGGCTTGATATTCGAAAAATCGCTCTGCCTATCATGGAAGAACTCCGCGATGACGTGGATGAAGCCGTCCATTTGATCGTGAGGCAGGGAAATGAAGCGATGTATATCGAAAAAATGGAGGGCACGCAGACCGTTCGACTCTATACAGCGATCGGGAGGCGGTCCCCTTTATATGCCGGAGCCTGCGCAAGAAGCATTCTGACGTTTTTGCCTGAAGAGGAGCGGGATGCCTATATCAAGAGAACAGAGCTGGTGCCGATCGCTTCCGGTACGATCCGGGATAAGACCGAGCTGATCCGCATTTTGAATGAGTCGTACCGGAGCGGATGCACGGTCAGTCATTCGGAGCTCGAAGACTACACCTCCGCGATCGCCGCGCCGATTTTTAATCATAAGCGCGAAGTCGTGGCGGGGATCAGCATCGCCGGGTTTGAAGCCCGCTTTCAGAAAGACCGTCTTCCTTACTTGACCGAAAGAGTGAAAAAGGCAGCGCTTGACATTTCGAGAAAGTTAGGTTTTTAGGAAAAAAGAAAAGTATCCTTTCGAGCCTCTGCCGAGTACATATATGGTAGCTGCCGCGAAAAAACGGCATACCGGAGGGGGAAAGGATATGACGCTTCAATATACGGCTCTCGGCGATTCTCTAACCGTCGGGGTCGGTGCAGGTTTGTTTGAGCCGGGGTTTGTCCAGCGCTATAAAAGGAAAATGGAAGAGGATTTGAACGAAGACGTTTCTTTGCTTGTATTTGCGAAATCGGGTCTTGAGACGTCGGATATTCTGGCGATGCTGAACGAGCCGTTCATCATGGAGCAGGTCAAAAAAGCGGACGTCATCACGATAACGGGCTGCGGCAATGACCTTTTGCAATCGCTGGAGATATATGAAAAAGAAAAGGATGAACACGTCTTTTTGGAAGCTTCCTCACACTGTCAGAAAAACTACTCAGGCATGCTTGAGAAAATCGGAGACATAAAGGGAGATAAAGATACGCGTTACCTCGTCCGTCTTCTCAATCTATACAACCCTTTTCCGTCGATCGAATTAGCGGACAGATGGATCTCCGGCTTTAACAGGCATTTAAAGCAGCTCGAATCCGCTCCGCAAATCAAGGTGATCGATACTTATGCTGTCTTTAAAGGACGCGAAAAAGAATATTTGTCAATTGACCGCGTGCATCCAAACAGCAGAGGGTATGAAGCGATGGCGGAAAAGCTGAGAGCGGCGGGCTACGGGCCGCTGAAAAGCTGAATATGATGAAGAAAGACCATTCCAATCAGGAATGGTCTCAGCTTGTCGACAAAGCCATAAAAAGTGGCTTGATCGACAAGCTTTTTTTGTTAAAATGTGAGTGAAATCTAGTTTTTGGAGGTTTTTCCATGTTGTCTAAGCACTCTAAAGATCAG